>NZ_FOFJ01000029.1 GCF_900110885.1 Azotobacter beijerinckii
GCTTTCGCAGTCGCGCCATCGGTGTACCCGTCAATGGGTTGCTGGTTTTGCCGCAAAACTTGCAGCGATACCGTGGCAGGCCGCCATTGGAGCCCCACGGCTGTAACTCGCTGGACTGACAGTGCGGGCAACTGCTGGGCGTGGCGATCATGTCCTGCGCAAGGCTGCCAGGTGCCGACAGGCATGCCTTCAACTGCTCACGCTGTTCTGGGCTGAGGCTGGAGAGCTGAGCGATCCATCGCGTGAAGTGACTCGCTTTCATAATCCACCTCCCGCATGCGGAGACGTCATGATCAGCTTAGCCTGCTGCAACAGCTAACTCAGACATAGCCTTATTAATCAGACGGCGATTGCAGAAGCTGAGCGCAATACGGCTACTGAATTGAACCGGCCGCACCATGCTGCATCGCTAGCATTTGAATGTCGAAGCGTTTGTGCGGTCGAATGTTTCGATCGCAGACAATCGTACCCGACTGCACCTGAGTACGGATCGACAAGTCCGCCCCCTTGGGAAAATTCACCGAAGTTGTAGGGATAGGCAATGGCCGGTAAACGTCTCGATTTCTGCATTGAAGAATGCTGGATGCTTGATTTGGGTCGCGCCTAGAAGCCTCGGAGGCTTGTCTGCGGATGACCTGGCACAAGCCTGGATGGGGCAGCAAGAGGTCGCCTTCCAAGAGCTTGTCCAACGGGGAGTACTGATGCCCATGGCTCTGTATCAGGATGATGGGTATGTGGTGCGCTTCATTCTCGGAGACCTGGCCGAGCAGGAAGCCGCCGAGTGGACCTCACGCGTCATCTGGAAGCTCGACATTCCCTGTGGCGAGGTCCTGGTTTCCGGTGTGCTCACGCCTGACTTCCAGGAAGAGTTCGCGACCATGGCAGCGGCAGAAACCAACGGGTCGTATTGGGTTGGCGCATACATCACAGTACCACCAGGCGCATACCAGGTTGAGGTCTACGGCTACCCCCCAGGCGATCTCTCGAGCGGTTGGGGAAAGATCACCGCCCCAAGGGTGTTCGGCTCTCACCCTGGCATACAACCTGAAAAACCACTCGAATACTGGCGGCGTACGCGCCCGGACGAGACGCCACCGATCTGGATGACCGACGAGTTCGAAGAAGAAGGGCCATACATAGACTTCGTCATTCGACTTTCGCCGCTGGCAGGCGACATGGCGGAACCGGCCCTTGAAGAGGATGGCTGCCTGCAGTGGGAGTTTCGCAAGCCGGCCATTTGCCCGGCCGGGATTCGCTCCACCCTCTGAGCGGTCGCCAGCGAGGCCCGGTTCCAGAGCGCTTTCCCGGCACTGGCCAGCAAAACGAAAACCGCGGCCCAAGGGCCGCGGTTTTCGGAGTCGAGCGAGCGTCAGGCGTTAGCCTTTGGCCAGCATGCTGCCGCGCTCTTCCAGGTTGATGTGCCACTCCAGGGCTTCGCGCAGGATGTGCGGGGTCTGACCGCCCTTGGCGCAGGCGCGCTCGAAGTAATCGTTCAGCGCAGCGCGGTAGTCCGGATGCACGCAGTTGTCGATGATGGCACGGGCGCGCTCGCGCGGCGCCAGGCCACGCAGGTCGGCCAGGCCCTGCTCGGTCACCACGACGTCCACGTCGTGTTCGCAATGGTCGACGTGACCGACCATCGGCACCACACTGGAGATCGCGCCGCCCTTGGCGATGGACTTGGTGACGAAGATCGAGGTGTGGGCGTTACGGGCGAAGTCGCCGGAACCGCCGATGCCGTTCATCATCTTGGTGCCGCCCACGTGGGTGGAGTTGACGTTGCCGTAGATGTCGAACTCCAGCGCGGTGTTGACGCCGATGATGCCGAGGCGGCGGGCGATTTCCGGCAGGTTGGAGATTTCCTGCGGACGCAGTACCAGCTTGTCCTTGTACTTCTCCATGTTGCCGAACACGCGCTTGCCCCACTCTTCGGAGAGGGTCATGGAGCAGCCCGAAGCGAAGTCCATCTTGCCGGCGTCGATCAGCTCGAAGGTGGAGTCCTGCAGCACTTCGGAGTACATGGTCAGGCCGCTGAAGTCGGACTTCAGCAGACCGCACATCACGGCGTTGGCGATGGAGCCGATACCGGCCTGCAGCGGCAGCAGGCTCTTGGTCAGACGACCGGCGGCCACTTCACGCTCCAGGAAAGCGATCAGGTGATCGGCGATGGCCTGGGTCTCGTCGTCCGGCGGGGTGACGGTGGACGGGGAGTCCGGGGTGTCGCAGATCACCACGGCAGCAATCTTGGCCGGATCGACCGGGATGGCCTTGGTGCCGATGCGGTCGTCAACGTTGATCAGCGGGACCGGACCGCGACCCGGACGAGCGACCGGAACATAGATGTCGTGCAGACCTTCGAGGTTCAGGTTGTGGGCCAGGTTGATCTCGACGATCACCTGCTTGGCCTCGGCGACGAAGCTGGCGGAGTTGCCCACGGAGGTGGTCGGCACGATGTGGCCTTCCTCGGTGATGGCGACGGCCTCGATCACCGCGATATCCGGAGCCTTGATCTGCTTGGAGCGCATCTGCTCGACGGTTTCCGACAGGTGCTGGTCGACGAACATCACCTTGCCTTCGTTGATCGCCTTGCGCAGGGTATTGTCCACCTGGAAGGGCATGCGGCGGGCCAACGCACCGGCTTCGGTGAGCTTCTTGTCGAGATCGTTGCCGAGGCTGGCGCCGGTGACCAGGGAGATCTTGCGCGGCGAGGTGGTGGCCAGCTTGGCCAGCGCCAGGGGTACTGCCTTGGCTTCGCCGGCGCGGGTGAAACCGCTCATGCCGACGGTCATGCCGTCCTGAATCAGCGCTGCGGCTTCGTCGGCGCTCATGATTTTTTCAAGCAGGGCAGGCAGGCGAATACGATCAGAATACATGGGAGCTTCTCGGAATCAGGTTGACGACGATCCGAGTCTCATCCATTTGCGACAATTTGGCTTCCAGACGAAAGTCGCGCCCAGACCAACGTCGAATAGCCAAAACCACCAACGCTCGCACTCGAGCGAAGCGCTTCGGCCCTGCCCTTCCCGCATCCGGAAAGGCAGGGCCGCAAGCTCTAGATCAGGCTCTTGCTGACCACTTCGTAAACGTCGCCGGACAGCTCGCCGGAGGCGAGGATGCGCTCCAGCTCGGCCCTCATCAGCGCCTGGCGGGCCGCATCGTACTTGCGCCAGCGGGTCAGCGGTGCCAACTGACGGGCGGCGATCTGCGGGTTGAGGGCATTGAGCATGATCACCTGGTCGGCGAGGAAGCGATAACCCAGGCCGTCGGCGCGGTGGAAATTGACGTGATTCTGGTTGGCGAAGGCGCCGATCAGCGCGCGCACCTTGTTGGGGTTCTTCAGGGTGAACGCCGGGTGCTCCATCAGCGCCTGCACGCGCTCCAGGCCGCCGGGCAGCGGGCAGCCGGCCTGCACGCCGAACCACTGATCCATGACCAGCGGGTCGTCCTCGAAGTAGTCGGCGAACAGGGTCAGCGCCTGGGCCCTCTCTTGCTCGAACGGCGAGTTGACCAGCACGGCCAGGGCGGCGAGGCGTTCGGTCATGTTGTCGGTCGCCTGGTACTGGTCCTGGCAGGCCGCCAGCACTTCGGGCTTTTCGCTGAGCATCAGGTAGGACAGCGCGATGTTCTGCAGGGCGCGACGAGCGAAGTGCTCGGCCGAAGCGACGTAGGGGCTTTGCCGCGACAGCTCGCGGTTGGCCCGGTAACGCTGCCAGAGCGGCTCGTACAGCGCTTCAGCCAGTTCGCGGCGGGCAAACTCGCGGGCTGCGTGGATGGCGTCGACATCGGCCACTTCGCTGATCTCGATCAGATAGGCCTCGCCCGGCAGGGAGAGCATCTCGGCGACCATCGCCGGGTCCAGGGTTTCGTTCTCCAGCACGCTCTGCAGCGCCGCGACCAGCCGCCGGTCGAGCGCCATGGACTCGCCGTGCTGGCGCTGGCCGACCAGCTCCTGCAACACCTGCACGGCCAGTTGCTGACCGGCCTCCCAGCGGTTGAAGCCGTCGGAGTCGTGCTGCATGAGGAACATCAGCTGGTCGCGGCTGTACGGGTAGAGCAGCTTGACCGGCGCCGAGAAGCCGCGCAGCAGCGACGGTAACGGCTGCTCGGGAACATCGACGAAGGTGAACGACTGCTCGGCGGCGCTCACCGCCAGCACCCGACTGGTGCCACCGGCCTCGGCCTCGCCGGCCAGGCGCAGCGGCAATTCAAGGCCCCGAGCGTCGAGCAAACCCAACTCCACGGGAATCACGAAGGGCTCTTTGTGCGCCTGGCCGGGGGTCGGCGGGCAACTCTGGCGGAAGGTCAAGGTGCAGGTCTTCGCTGCGGCATCGTAGTGCTCGCTGACTTCCAGACGCGGCGTGCCGGCCTGGCTGTACCAGCGCTTGAACTGGGTCAGGTCGACGCCATTGGCGTCCTCCATGGCCTTGACGAAGTCGTCGCAGGTCACCGCCTGGCCGTCGTGACGCTGGAAGTACAGGTCGCTGCCCTGGCGGAAGCCCTTGGCGCCGAGCAGGGTACGCAGCATGCCGACCACCTCGGAGCCCTTCTCGTAGACGGTCAGGGTATAGAAGTTGGAGATCTCCATGTAGGAGTCCGGGCGCACCGAGTGGGCCATCGGACCGGCGTCCTCGGCGAACTGGTGGGTGCGCAGGTAGGCGACGTCCTCGATGCGCTTGACCGTGGCGGAGTTCATGTCGGCGGAAAAGCCGGCGTCGCGGAACACGGTGAAGCCTTCCTTGAGCGACAGCTGGAACCAGTCGCGGCAGGTCACCCGGTTGCCCGACCAGTTGTGGAAGTACTCGTGGGCGACGATCGCCTCGACCCGCTGGTGGGCGGCGTCGGTGGCGGTCTCGGCCTTGGCCAGCACGGCGCTGGAGTTGAAGATGTTGAGCCCCTTGTTCTCCATGGCACCCATGTTGAAGTCGTTGACCGCGACGATCATGAAGATGTCGAGGTCGTACTCGCGACCGTAGGCCTCCTCGTCCCAGCGCATGGAGCGCTTGAGGCTGTCCATGGCGTGCTGGCACTTGTCGATGTTCTCCGGCTCGACGTAGATGCGCAGGGCCACCTCGCGCCCACTGTGGGTGACGAAGCGGTCCTCCACGCACCAGAGGTCGCCGGCGACCAGGGCGAACAGGTAGGCGGGCTTCTTGAACGGGTCCTCCCAGCTCGCCCAGTGCCGGTCGTTGTCCGCGCTGCCGCTGGCCACCGGATTGCCGTTGGAGAGCAGCACAGGGTAGCGCTGCTTGTCCGCACTGAGCCGGGTGGTGAAGGTGCTCATCACGTCCGGGCGGTCGAGGTAGTAGGTGATCTTGCGGAAACCCTCGGCCTCGCACTGGGTGCAGAACATCTTGCCGGACTTGTACAGCCCTTCCAGCGCGGTGTTGCTTTCCGGATGGATGCACACGCGGGTTTCGACGACAAACTCGGCGCACGCCGGCTGTAGGGTCAGGTGGCTGTCGTTCACCTGGTACTCGTGGGCGCCCAGTTCGCGCTCGTCGAGGACCACCGACAAGAGCTCCAGCTGCTGACCGTCCAGCACCAGCGGCGGCAGGCCGGCACCACAGGCCGGGTTGCGACGCATCGTCAGGCGCGCCTGCACCAGGGTGCGGTCCTCGTGCAGCTCGAAGCTCAGGTGGGTCTCGTCGATCAGGTAGTCCGGTGCCCGATAGTCCTTGAGATGGATGGTTTTCGGCTGTTCGGTACGCATCGTTCGGCTCCATCGATACCCGCTCCCCCGTGGGGAGCGGGTGGGGTGGGGGATAAAAACCGGGCCCGGCTCAGGCCGAGACCGCCAGCTGGTACGCCGTGTACTTGCGGATGTTGATCACCCCGACATCGAAGATCAGGTACTGGCCCTTGATGCCCTGCAGGGTCCCCTCGACCACCGGCGTCTTGTCCAGGTCGAGGCTGACGATCTTCTCGGGGTAGGCCTCCACCGGATAGCGGATCTCCAGCGGCTCGGCATCCGCCAGGGGCTGGATCGCCTGCACGCCGAAGCGCGCCTGCAGGGCTTCGAGACCCTCCCCGCAGGTCTCGAAGAGCTGCTCGCGCACGCCCGACAGATCGACCGGCGCGGCCTCGCCCTTGAGCAAGGCGCGCCAGTTGGTGCGGTCGGCGACCTGGCTGCGCAGGAGATCCTCCACCAGCCCGGACTGCTGGCGGGTGGCGACGCGCAGGATCGGCAGCGCCTGGCAGGCGCCCTGGTCGAGCCAGCGGGTCGGCACCTGGCTGGCCCGGGTGATGCCGACCTTGACCCCGGAAGAGTTGGCCAGGTAGACGACATGCTCGGTCATGCAGAAGCGCTCGCCCCAGGCCGGGTCGCGGCAGGTGCCGAGGGCATGGTGACACTTCTCCGGGCTGACGATGCAGCTGTCGCACTGCGGCAGCTTCTTGAAGCAGGGGTAGCAGTAGCCTTGGCCGAAGCTCTTGGCGGTCTTGCGCCCGCAGTGGCTGCAATGGATCGCGCCCAGGTATTCCAGGCGCAGGGGCCTGCCGATCAGCGGATTGACCGGCACCTGTGCCTCGCCAAGGCGCAGGGCGTACTGCACCGGGGCGTCGAGGCGCGTCGCCATCTTGTCCAGTGCGCCGCGTGCGAGCTCGGCCATCAGTGCAGGGTGCCCGAGGACTTGAACAGCGGGTTGGGAATCGGCTCACCGCTCGACTTGCACTTCTGCTCGCCCATGTAGCCGGTGCGCTCCTCCTCCGGCAGGTTCCGGCTCTCCCAGGCGATCATCGCCTGCAGACTCAGCTCCCTCTGCTCCTGGGTCAGCTTGCGGCCATCCGGCCATTTGCCGATCTCCACCGCCAGCTTGAGGCTCTGGTAGATTTCCGGGGTGATGTTCTCGATCATTTCTTTGAAGGACGACATGGACGGCTCCAGCAGGATTCTGCCTGCATTCTAACCCAGAGCCGCGCGGGCTGCCCCGGGCGAAGCCGCCCGGAAAACTGCCGGAAACGCCACGCCGTCCCTGTCGCAGCGCATGAAACATACTCTCCGGCAGGTCGATAATCACCCGTCGCGCAGCATGCGCTCTTTCGCAACCTCACCCGGCCGGAACGGCCGGAAAGCGGGCCGCTCCAACCAGAACCCGGCCCCCCGATCGTCTATCTATTTACCGATCCCGAGCTTTTTCATTCTCACCGTGAGCCCATCGAACATGTTGAAGATCCTTCACCTCGCGACAGGGGGCACGGCCTTGGTGCTGTCGTTCGCTCCCGCCTTCGGCAGCGACGCCCTGCCCTTCCTGCAACAGGCCGATGCCGTCTACCTGAACCTGTTCGGCCTGCTCAACCTGCTCCAGGCGCCCAGTGCCGAGCGCCTCGCACGCCCGGCGCAGCGGCTGGTCTCGACGCTACTGGTGCTGGGCGCGCTGCTCCAGGCGTCGATTCTGCTGGTGCCGCTGGAGCGCATCGGCGGACAACCGGCCGTGCTGCTCAGCCTGTCCTGCGCCTCGGCCGCCGTGCTCCTGCACCTAGGCCTTGACCTGGGCCGGCGCGCCACGGCGCGGCAAGGCCGCTCCCAGGCCGTCCAGGGAGCGGACGAGGGGGAGTGGAGCGAGCGCGAAACCGGCACGGTGAAGTGGTTCAACACCACCAAGGGCTTCGGCTTCATCGCCCGCGATACGGGGGAGGATGTGTTCGTGCACTTTCGCGCCATTCGCGGCGAGGGGCCGCGGGCGCTGATCGAGGGGCAACAGGTGGAGTTCAGCGTGATTCGGCGCGACCGAGGACTGCAGGCCGAGAACGTGGTCGCCAAACCACGATTCCGGCACTGAGGAAAAGCCCGCGGTCCGGCCGGATCGCGGGAGCAACGATCGGATCAATAATGGGGCGGCGGCGCCTCGTCGTCGTCCACCGAGCCGAGTTCGCCCAGCAACTCCTCCTGGCGCTTGGCCAGGGCCTCCAGCTGCAGCTGCAGCCGCTCGACCACCCGCTGCTGGACGACCAGCACGTCGTTCAACGCCTGAATGGTGTCGTCCTGAAAGGCCAGGCGGGTTTCCAGATCGTTGATGCGCGTTTCCAGATTCATGTTCATTCCTCGATGAAGCGGAAGTCCCCGGTCAGCACCAGGCGCAGCTTGTCGCGAATGGCGGCCACCTGTTCGGCCGAGTAGGGCTGCGCCGGATGCCGTCCCCATACCGGGGTCGGCCAGGCGGCGTCGTCGCGCCGGCGCACGATGACGTGCATGTGCAGCTGGGCGACCACGTTGCCCAGGGCAGCCACGTTCATCTTGTCGGCGCCGAAGGTATCCTTGAGGGTTTCCGCCAGCTCGGTGGTTTCCTGCCAGAAAGTCCGCTGGTCTCCGGCATCGAGCTGGAACAGCTCGACAATCTCTTCCCGCCGCGGCACCAGAACGAACCAGGGGTAATGGGCGTCGTTCATCAGCAGCAGACGGCACAGGGGAAAATCGCCGATGGGTAGGGTGTCCTGTTGCAAACGTGAATCCAGGGCGAACATGACCGCTCTCCTTGTTCGGCTTCCGATTGGATCTTAGCAAGCCGTTGGAAAATTACCGTACCCGCTCATCACGCCACAGCGGGCAGTTCGAAGGGCTACGCAGCATAGCTAACGGGGCAGATAAACGGAAACCTCCAGCCCACCGAGGGGCGACTCGCCCAGGGCGATCTCGCCGCCGTGCAGCTCCACCGCCCGACGCACGATGGACAGCCCCAGCCCGGCGCCCTGGCCGCCGCCCTCCCGGAAGAAGCGCTCGAAGACCTTTTCGCGCAGCGCCGGCGGGATCCCCGGACCGCTGTCCTGCACGCGCAGCAGCAGGCTGTCCGCCGCGGCCTCGAGCTGCAGCCGGACGCGCCCGCCATCCGGGGTGTACTGCACGGCATTGGCGACCAGGTTTTGTACTAGGATCGCCAGGCTGGGCGCGTCGCCGCGCAATTCGTACCCTCCCGCACCGGAGGTTTCCAGGGTCAGCTCCTGCCGCTTGGCCAGCGCCAGTGGCGTCAGCTCGGCCAGCTCGTCGCGCAGGAGCACGGCCAGGTCGAGGGGGATCATATTGAGCTGCACCGCCGCCGGCTCCAGCCGGGCCAGCGCCAACAGCTGCCCGACCACCCGGGTCGCCCGCTCGACGCCCGGCCCCAGCTGGCGCAGTGCCTCGTCGCGGTCGGCCGGGTCCGGCGCCTCGAGGGCATTCTGCGCATGAATGCGCAGCACCGCCAGCGGCGTGCGCAACTCGTGGGCGGCGGCGGCCAGCAGCTGGCGCTCCCGCTCCAGCAGTTGGGTCACCTGCAACAGCAGGCGATTGAGCGCCGCCATCACCGGCTCCAGCTCCCGCGGCAAAGGCGCCAGCAGAAGCGGGGCCAGGTTGTTCGGATCGCGCGCCCGGATCAGACCGACCATCCGTTCAAGCGGGGTCAGCCCGCAGCCGATCGCCAGCCAGACCAGCAGAGCCAGCAGCGGCAGGCCGACCAGGTCCGGCAGCAGGCTGCGCTGGGCGATCTTGCCCGCCAGTTCGCCGCGCACGTCCTCGCGCTCGCCCACCAGAATCCAGCGCCGGTCGATCCGGTCATGGAGGGCGAAGACCCGCCAGCGGAACGGCTCCGTCTCCAGCAGGTGATAGCCGACCAGGCGCTCGTCGGCCAGGGCCGCCGGCACCTCCGCCAGCAGACCGGAGAACAGGGTATGCGCGGCGCTCGCCGAATGCAGCAGCAGCCGGCCCTGTTCGTCGAACACCTGGAAGGCCAACTTGCCTTCGTAGCGATGGCCCAGCGACAGCGCCCCGTGCCCACCCGGCAGGAACTGCAACCCCAGCGCCTCGTCGAGCATGGCCTGCACCTCCTCGCGCTCGCGCTCGGCCATCCCCCGGCCGACCAGCCCGGCCAGCATCCGGGCGGTCTGCGCCAGCTGGGCATCGAACAGCTCTTCGATCTCGTGCTGGGCATCCCGATAGCTCTTGTAGGTGATCAGCGGCAGGGAAAGGCTCAGTACGCCCAACACGAGGGCCAAGGTGCGGGCGCGGATCGAGCGCATCAGGGCTTGTCCACCATGTAGCCGACGCCGCGCACCGTGCGGATCAATTCGGGAAAGAGCTTCTTGCGCAAATGGTGGACATGCACCTCCAGGGCGTTGCTCTCCACCTCCTCGTCCCAGCCGTAGAGCGCCTGCTGCAGCTTGTCGCGGGTCAGAACCCGCCCCGGCTGCGCGAGCAGTTCGTGCAGCAGCAGGAACTCCTTGCGCGCCAGGGCGACCTCCCGCCCCTCGTAGCTGACCGCCTGGCTCTGCGGATCGAGACAGATGCCGCGGTACTCCAGCGCCGGTTGCGGACGGTTGAAGCTGCGCCGCAACAATGCCCGCAGCCGCGCCTTCAGCTCGGCGACATCGAACGGCTTGACCAGATAGTCATCGGCACCGGCATCCAGCCCGGCGATACGCTCGCTGGTCGCATCGCGTGCGGTCAGCACCATCACCGGCAGCGGATGGCCCGCGGTGCGCAGGCACCGGAGCACCTCCAGCCCGTCCAGCCGCGGCAGACCGAGATCGAGCACGCAGAGGTCGAAGCTCTCGCAGCCCAGCGCATGCAGCGCGCTGGCGCCGTCCTGCAGCCAATCGACCGTATATCCCTCGGGCTTGAGCGCAGTGCGGATGCCCTCGCCCAGCGCCACGTCGTCCTCCACCAGCAGAATGCGCATGCCCTTGCTCCGTCTCCCTTATTTCAGCTCGACGCGGACCTTGCCGAGCAATGTTTCGATTTCCTTGTGCCGACCGGCGTCGGCGACCTCGCGGCCCGGCCGCGGCGCCGCCGCCAACGCCCTCTGCAGCGCCTCGAGCGCCTCGGGGTAGCGCTTCTGGCGGAACAGGAAATCGCCGTAGAAGTAGTTCGGATCGATGCCCTTCGGGTTCAGCCCCAGGGCCTGCTTGAGCAGCGCCTCGGCGCGCTCGTCGTCGCCGAAGCCGATCGGCCAGCCCGGTACCTGATAATACAGACTGCCGAGGCTGGTGTAGGCCGAACCGTCGAGCGCCTTGGGATCGGTCGCCAAGGCCTGCTCGAGGCTGGCGCGGGCCTGCTTGGCCAGGTCCAGCGCGCCCAGCCCGCCCTTGGCGCCGGCCCAGGTGCTGAGGACGATGCCGCGCCAGGTCAACAGCTCGGCCGAGTTCGGCTCGCTCTTGAGCGCCGCCTCGGCCTCGCCGGCAAGACGCTCGAAGGCCGCTTCGCGTTGCGCCTCGGGCAACTGGTAGTTGATCTCGGCCCAGCGGTTCTGCAGGTGCCGCAGGCTCTGGGTGCCCGCCTCGCTGAGAGCGAAGCCGGGCAGACTGCAGAGCAGCGCGCCGCCCAGCAACAGGCCGCGCAGGATGGATTTCTTCATGGGGTGACTCCGTTCGGTAGGGATGGGGCCTTCGCTCAGGACTTGCCGCGGGCAAAGCGCTGAATGATCGGCAGCTGCTTGCGCAGCGCCTGGTCGACGACCCGCGGCAACAGGCTGTTGAGACGCACGAAGAACTTCTCCGGCCAGCCGATATAGGTCTCCTCCTGCTCTCGCAGGATCGCTTGGGCGAGCGCCTCCGCCACCGTCTGCGGGTCGTCCATCGCCACCTTCAGTTCGTCGTTCATCGCGATCACGTCACTGGCGTTCATCCCCGTGTTGGTTGCCCGCGGTGCGATGTAGAGTACCTTGACCTCGGTATCGGCCAGTTCGCGGCGCAAGGACTCCGAGAAACCGCGCACAGCGAACTTGCTGGCGCAGTAGGCACTGAAACCGGGGTAGCCGAGGGAGCCGAAGGTCGATCCGATATTGACCACCAGAGCACGTGGTTGCAGGCGCAGCAACGGCAGCAGGCGATGGGTGAGTTGCAGGGTAGCGGTGACGTTCAGCCCGATGATATTGGCGATTGACCCCTCGTCCTGATCCTCCAGCAGGCTGAAACAGTTGACGCCGGCGGCATTGATTAACGTATTCAGCCCACCGAAACGCCGGGCTGCCGCCAGTACCGCCTGGCGCCCCTCCGCCTCGGCGATGTCCGCCTGGACGATTTCCAGCTGCGCCGGATAGCGCTTCAGCAGGGCCTGCAGGGGCTCGGCATGGCGGCCCACCAGCAGCAGCCGGGCATCGCCCTCGCAGAGCCGGGTGACCAGCGCCTGACCGATGCCACCACTGGCTCCGGTGATCAATCCTCGACAATCTGACAACTGCATATTTCTCTCCTTAAGCCGTCAACGGCAAACTGCGAAACATGTCGCCGTACAGGCGATAGACCACCTTCGCGGTATGTACCACCGCGGCTTGATCCTGCGCGTCGTCCAGGCGATTCATCAGCCCCCTGAACAACTCGATGTGGTCGAGATCGAGACTGCCATGGGAGGTCAGGTAGCTGAACGCCTGCGCCGGCAACCCCAGGGTTTCTTGGAGGGCTCCGGCGGCGCGGGTGGCGATGGCGACACTGGTGCCCTCGAGCACCTGGACCATCCCGAAGAAGCTCGCCGGATTGCCTCGCTGGATGCGGTCGTAGACGTAGCTGACCATCAGCTCGGTAGGCAGGTTGGGCGTGGCGTGGCGCACCGCCTCGGCGTCTCCGCCGCAGGCGCGGATGTCGTTGAGAATCCACTCCTGGTGGCCGTACTCCTCCTCGATGTACTCGGCGATCGCCTCGCGCAGCCATTCCAGCCGCTCCGGCAGACGCGCGCCGCAGGCCATCAGCAGCGGCACAGTATGCTTGACGTGGTGGTAGGCCTGGCCGAGGAACGCCAGGTAGCTGGCCAGCGCAAGCCGCCCCTGCAGGGCCTCCCCGATGAGCGGCGCCGCCAGCAGGTAGTCGCGCTCGGCAGCGGTCTGCTCCTGCAAGCTCGTATAGAAATCCATGGTGTCTCCTTCAAACGTCATGGGCGGCCAGCACTCCCTCGATGGCCGTCCGGTAATGCTGAAACAGTGCCGCCCGGCGCAAACGGCCATTGGCGGTGGCCAGGCCGTTGGCGGCGCCGAACGGCTGCTCGGCGCGCAGCCAGTGGTGGACGCGGGCATAGTCCGGCAGGCCGGCATTGACCCGCGCCACGGCCTGTGCCAAGGCCTCGTCGGTAGTATCGGCCGTGCGCGGCTGCAGCACCGCCACGTTGGCCGCCTGCGCCTCGCCGTGCAGCCAGGCCAGGGCGATCGGCAGTTGCTGCACCAGTTCGGCCTCGACCCACTCCGGATTGACGTTGCGTCCGAAGGCGGTGACGAACTGGTGCTTCTTGCGCCCGTGCAGGACCAGGAAGCCCTCCTCGAAATGGCCGAGATCGCCAGTGCCCAACCAGTCGCCGGTCGGTGCCGGCTCGCCGAGGTAGCCGAGCATCCGCGCGCCCCGCACCTCTACCTCGCCGTCGGCGGCCAGGCGCACCTCCAGATGCGGCAGGGGCCGGCCGACGGTGCCGATGCGGCGCTGTTCGGGGGTATTCAGGCAAACCACCGAGGCGCACTCGGACAGTCCGTAGCCCTCGAACACCGGCAGGCCGAGGGCCTCGGCGCGCTCCAGCAGCTGCGGCGCGACCCGCCCGCCGCCGACCGCGACGAAGCGCAGGGAGCCCGGCAGCGGCAGACCGCTTTCCAGGGCTGTCACCCAGGCCAACAGCAGCTGCGGCAGGAGGATCAGGCTGTTCGGCCGGCTGCGCTCGAGCGCCCCGAGAAAGCACGGCAGGTCGAAGCGGCTGGCTCCTTCGAGACCCACCCGGGCCAGCGGCGCCAGCTCGATCAGCGCCCCGCCCAACAGCAGCGCGTAGAAGCCGGCGACGTTCTCCAACAGGACCGCCAGCGGCAGCACGCACAGGTGACGCTCGACCCCGCTCGGCCCGCAGACCTGCCAGAGGCTCGTCGCCACCCGCAACTGCAGGTCGGCGCCGAGGCAGACGCCTTTCGGCTGGCCGGTGGTACCGGAGGTGTAGGTGATCTTCGCGGTCCCCGTCGGCAGTTCGGCGACCTGCGGCGGCCGACGCTGCGCGAACCCCTCGGCCAACGGCTCGAAGCCCAGCGGCGCATGGCGGGAAGGATCGGCGGCGATCAGCGTATCGACGCCAGCACTGTCCAGCACATGGCGCTGCTGGTCCGGGGAAAAGAACCCCGGCAGCGGCACGCAGACGACCCCGGCCCGCAGCGCCGCCAGATCCCACAGCACCCACTCGATGCCGTTGTCCAACTCCAGCGACAGGCGCTGGGCACCGATTCGCCGCAGGTAAGCGGCCCGCACTCCGACCTCGTCGAGCAACTGGCGGTAATCCAGCCGGCGCTCGCCCTCCTGCAGCGCCGGTCGCTCGCCCTGGGCCGCCAGGGTCTGCCAGAAGGACTCAACCACAGGCGACATCGGCAACCTCCTGGTACAAGGGCCGGTAAGCGAAGCGCTGGTGAAGGCCCAAAAACTGCGCGCGGTTGTGAGGATCGGTGATATTCGCCGCCATGACCTGGGGATGGGTGTCGTAGTAATGCCCCCAGTCGGCCAGGTCCGCCCCCATGCGGGCCGGGTCCGCCAGCCCCAGCTCGACCATCGACAGGTCCAGGCGCCCGAAGCTGTTCAGCAGCATCGCCGTCCCAGTGAAGACGACCCAGCGAAAGCCCTGGACATCCAGCAGGTCGGTCAGGGCGGTAATCATCAGACGCGCCCCACCGGGGCCCCGTGCGGCGAAATTGCCCACCTCGACGATATCCCTGCGCGCGACCGCCAAGCCCGTACGCTTGCTGATAACGCTTTCGATGGGTTCGTCCAGATAACGCTCGAGAAACAGCCCCTCGGTATCGTCGGCGGGACGCAGGCCAACCACGGCCTGCACCTGCCCGACGTCATCTTCGAACCCTAGCAGGCAGGGCATGAAATGGTGGATGCGCGCCGCGTAATAGTCGACGAAACGGGCACGAATGAAGGCTTCCAGCTCGCGACGGCGGGCGGAATCAGGAGATTGCTTGACCAGGTGCACACTCAGCGGTCGCTGGCGACCGATCAGCGCCAGCGGTTCGTGCTCCCATGACAGCTCCATCTTGCGGACCTCGGGGGACGTGTAGGGGATGGAGGCATTCTCGTCCCCCCAGCCTTAACAAACGCTTAAGTCTGTATAAGACCGGCAGAACTTGCCCGGAACCGCTCGGGGAGCCACACCGCATACGCCACCGGACGTACCCGGCTTGCGCACAAGCACAAATAAGAAATATTCTTTAACAAAAATCATAAGCAGGTAGATTAGAACTACTCTTCTCCTCCTCAGGGCTTCACTGCGACTGTAAAAGGTTTAGCGTGCAGAATACTCTTGGCGCTCTCCGCCCCCATCGGCCAAATCGACCATTCGCCCTCCCCAACTCCCGCGTAGCACGGATGCTGGGCATCGGCCTGTTGAGCATTCTGGGCGGCACGAGTACGCCGGCGCAGGCGCACACCGGCACCGTCGCGCCCGAATCGGCCGAAGAAGTCCATCTGGATACCAGCGGGAACCTGCTGGGGGACATGCTCGGTTTTCGCCAGTGGCTCTACCGGCACGGTGTGACGATGCATATCCAGAGCGACGATGAGCTCTGGGTCAACACCAAGGGAGGAACCCGGCAACACGGAACCTACGACGGCGTGGGCACCGTGCAGATCGACGTCGACCTGAACAGGCTCATCGGTCTTGAAGGGGGGGTGTTCAACGTCAGCTGGCTCAATATCCGCGGCCGCTCCATCACCGCGGACCAACTTGGCGACTACAACCCCATCAGTGGCTACGAGGCCTATCGATCCAATCGCCTGCTCGAGCTCTGGTATCAGCAGAGCTTTCTGGATGACCGACTGGACGTGAAAATCGGCCAGCAGGCGCTGGATAATGAGTTTCTCATCAGCGATTACGCCAGCCTGTTCATCAACTCCAACTTCGGCTGGCCCATGGCGCCCTCCATCAACCTCTATTCGGGCGGCCCCTCCTGGCCGCTGGCCTCGCTGGGCGTCCGCTTTCGCTACCGGCCCACCGACCAGCTGTCGTTGCTATTTGCCGCCGCCAACGACAATCCGACCGGCCACAGCTTTTATAACGAAAAAGATCCCTCCAACCAAAGCGTGCATCCACACGGCGACAACTTCAATCTAGACACGGGCGCCCTGCTGATCAGCGAGGCCCAGTACAACCTCAATCCACAGCCGGAAGGCCTGACTAACGCCAGTATCGACCCCGGCTTGCCCGGCACCTACAAAATCGGCGGCATGTACGATACCGCTCAATTCGCGGATCAGCGCTACGATAAAGACGGCAAGCCGCTGTCCTCGCCCGATAGCTCGGGCATCCCCAAAGAACATCGGGGCAACTGGATCTTTTACGCCATCATGGATCAAATGATCTGGCGACCCTCATTGGCCTCCCCCACTTCGGTGGGTGTATTCGCGCGCGTGACCAGCAACAGGAGCGACCGAAATGTGGTCAGCTTTGTGGCGGACGCAGGGTTTAATCTGACAGCGCCCTTCAAAAACCGAGAAAACGATGTCTTCGGTATTGGCTGGGGTATGGGGCACACGGGAAGCAAAGCCAGGGATGCCGATCGGGATGCCCGCTCATATGCGGATGGCTATTATCCTATCCGTCATGACGAGCATCATATTGAAGTCACTTATCAAGCACAGGTTACGCCGTGGCTCATTATCCAACCCGACTTTCAATACATCCATAGGCCCGGTGGTGGTGTGTTGAACGAAGAAACAGGCCACAGGCTACACGACGAAACCTTATTTGGCCTGCATACCCGCGTCATATTCTGAAGCACCACTTCGATCAGGTGTTGCCTGCCACGAACTAAGCAGCGCAGTGCAACTCTTTCGGACGCACTATTTATCGATTGAATTATGAATTAGGCAGAAAGCTTGCATCAAACGGATGACTGCTGCTAGCCTAATAAGAATCAATTGCAGTTATGAGGCGTAAGCAAAAATGCACAGTAAACTCACTGAAGGAGTTGCCTTGCCATCCGCCCACACCCCGCTGCATCAGCTCCCCAAAGGCGCTAAAGCCACGATTGTGGACATCGTCTCCCACGCGGTGTTTGGCGATATGGATGAGCAGGTGACGTTACGGCTGAAGGAGTTGGGTTTTTTGCCCGGCGCCATGTTGCAAGTCATCGGCTTTGGCCTGTTTGGCTCCGATCCGGTTGCCGTACGCATCAATGGCACCAAGTTTGGTTTGCGCCGAGCCGAGGCCGAGAAAGTCCTCGCTACCATTCACCCCATGTGACGCCCTTATGTCTCAGTCTGTTTTGCACTTTGCTCTGGTGGGCAACCCCAATTGCGGGAAAACCGCACTCTTCAACTGCCTGACCGGCGCCAAGGCCAAGGTAGCAAACTACGCCGGTGTCACCGTAGAAAAGCGTAGCGGCCCACTGGCGGGCCTGTCCCGCCCCGCCGAACTGATCGACCTGCCCGGCACTTACAGCCTGTACGTGGCCTCGCCCGATGAGCAGGTAGCGCGCCGCGTGATCCTCGGCGAGATGGCCGGCGAGGTGCGTCCCGACGTGCTGGTGGCGGTCATCGATGCCACCAATATCAAACTGGGCTTGCGTCTGGTGCTGGAGCTGAAAGCGCTGGGCCTGCCGATGGTTCTGGTGCTCAACCTGGCCGACGCAGCACGCAGCCGTGGCATCAACATCCGTACCGAACTGCTGGCCGAACGCCTGGGCATGCCCGTGGTGGAAACCGTCGCCGTGCGCAAGAACGGTGTGGGCGACCTGCAGACGGCGCTGCGCAGCCTGGCCGCTAGCGTGCAGACGCGCACGGGCAACCTCAGCCTGCCCGAACGCAGCGAAGCAGTTGAGTCCGTGTACGCACGCATCGACGCCTTGTTGGCTGAGTGCGTCGATGCGCCGGAGTTCACACCGCGCTGGCAAGACAAGCTGGACGCACTGGTCATGCATCCGGTACTGGGGGTGGCGATTCTGGCGGCCATCCTGCTATTGATGTTCCAGGCGGTGTTCGCTTGGGCAGCACCGGTGATGGACGGTATCGAAACCTTGGTCGGCTGGTTGGGCGAGCAGGTCGGTGCACTGCTGCCGGCCGGCATCCTGCACGACTTTGTGGTGGACGGTCTGATTGCCGGCATGGGCAGCGTGCTGGTTTTCCTGCCGCAGATCATCATCCTGTTCGCCTTTATTCTGGCGCTGGAAGACTCCGGCTACCTGCCACGCGCAGCCTTCTTGCTGGACCGCATGATGCGTGGCGTTGGCCTTTCCGGCCGCTCGTTCATCCCGCTGTTGTCCAGTTTTGCCTGTGCGGTACCCGGCATCATGTCCACCCGCTCCATCGCCAACCCGCGTGAGCGCTTGGTCACCATCATGACGGCGCCATTGATGACCTGCTCGGCGCGCTTGCCCGTGTATGCGCTGGTGATCGGCGCCTTCATACCGCACCGCACGGTTTGGGGCCTGTTCAATCTGCAAGGGCTCACCCTGTTCTGCCTGTATATCGCCGGTATCGCCAGTGCCGCGCTGGTGGCGTGGATCACGCGCCAGCAACAGGGGGAAGGCAACTCCTTCCCCCTGTTGCTGGAGCTGCCCAACTACCGCTGGCCCAACCTGTACCACTTTCTAGTGGGGCTGAAAGAGCGGGCATGGATTTTCCTGAGCCGCGTGGGCACCGTCATCCTCGCGCTGTCCATCGTGCTCTGGTTTCTGGCGACCTTCCCCCATGCACCGGAAGACGCCACGCTGCCGGCCATCGAATACAGCTTTGCGGGCATGCTGGGCAAGCTCATACAGCCGCTGTTCGAGCCACTGGGCTTCAACTGGCAGATGTGTATTGCACTGATTCCGGCCATGGCTGCACGCGAAGTGGCGGTCAGCACGCTGGCTACCGTGTACGCGGTCAGTGGCGGTGAGGATGCGCTGGGTAGCTCGCTCGCTCATAGCTGGACCGTTCCGGTGGCATTGGCTTATCTGGCCTGGTTTGTGTATGCGCCGCAGTGTCTGTCGACCATTGCCGTGGTAAGGCGCGAAACCAACTCGGTACGGGCCACACTGATATTTACCGGTTACCTGTTTGCGCTGGCCTATGTCGCTGCACTACTGGTGCGGCAACTCTCGGCAATCTGGCTGTGAAAGAGGAGGTGAAATATGGCAGGTCAATGGATACAGGATGCCATCGTCGGGCTAGTGGTGGCGTGCGCGGTACTGTACCTGCTGCGCAAGTATCTGCCGCGTCGCCGCAAGGCCGCAGGCCGCGGCAGCTGTGGGAACTGCTCTGGCGGTAAGTGCCACTAAGTTGGTCTCGCCGAAGCCTGGCCTAGCTACGGCATCATAGCCGGCAGCCAGAGCCCCCCCGGCTGCACCGGCTGCGCGTTCAGCCTCGCCGACGCGCCCAAGCCCCGCCGATGACGCCGGTCAGGCAGCCGGCGAGCAGTCCGGCGACATGCGCAGCGTTGGCAATAGCGCCCAGCCCCAAGGCGCTGACCAGCCCGGACAGGCAGACCAACAGCCAGACCAGCATCATCACCACCACCCCCGGCGGCAGACGATAGGCCGCATCGGGCGAGAGCCGGTGGAAGATCCAACAGTGTCCAAGCAAGCCGTAGAGCACGCCGGACAGGCCGCCGAACAACCCTGGGCCGCCGAACAGGTATTGCGCGGCGTTGGAAGCCAAACCGAACGCCAAGGTCAGGAGCAGCAGCATCAGGCTGCCCTGGCGCGCCTCGATGCGCCGCCCCAGCTCCCAGTACCAGAGCGAGTTCATCGCCAGGTGCAGCCAACCGAAGTGGAGCAGCATCGGCGTCAGCAGACGCCACCACTGCCCCACCGCGAGGCTTTCCGTCAGGGGCACGAAATACAGGTAATCGCCGCGGATATGGAAGGCCTGGAAACTCAGCCAGCCGACGGTGGCGAGGTTTTCCCCAAGCAGGGTCAGCGCCGCTACCAGCAGGGTCGCCAGCAGCATCAGCGAGGTCAGCGGACTGTGACGCAACTGGCGGAAAACGCCGGACGCACCGGGCGCGCGACGCGGTGCCGCGGGCGTCAGCCCCTGCGGATCGCCCTCGGGAAAGCGTGCATAGAGCAGGTTCACCTCTTGGGCCAGACGGGGATCGGGAACCCAGAGCACCTGCTCGCCGCCATCCTCGCTGACCCGGTGAGGCACGCCCAGGCGCCGCAGCAGGGCGACGAAACCACTGAGATCGGTCCCCAGTGGCAGGCGCAGAGCTTCAATCGCTGTATTCATGGGGAGCCTCCGGGCGCTCCACCTCGACCCAGGCGAACTTCTGGGGATCGAGCTGGGTTTCCTGGTCCAGCCGGTAGGCCACTAGCTTGCCGAACATCACCGCGCTGTAGTCGAGGCAGGCCAGGTTGGGACGGATCAGCGTCGGCTGCCCGTGGCGCCAGTAATGTCCGACGAACAGCGGCGGCTGCTCGGGACCATAGGAGGGCAGCTCGGTCCTGTGCACCGGGGAAATCGGCATCTGCGCGACCGGCTCGGGCAGCGGGTCCGGCTGGAAGACGATGTCGCCGTAGGTCTGCGGCTGGTCCGCCCAGAACTTGGTACGAAAGGTCTCACGGCTGAGCCCGTCCCGCCCGGTCAGCGTCATGCCATGGGGCAGGCGCATGTTGATGCCGCGCAGCAGACGTTCGAAGACCTGATGGGCGAAACTGTCGGGCAGCGCGGAGGCCTTCAGGAAAGGCTCGTCGATCCGGCCATCCGGGTATTGCTGGCGCAACGGATCGATCAGGCTGGCGTCCCAGCAGGCATGCACGACCCGGAAGCGACCGGCGTCGACGAACAGCGGCAGCTCGTAAAACCAGTCGAGAAAGGCCCGCCAGTCGCCCGGATGGTTGGCGAACTGCGTCAGGGTCTCGTGGATCAGGTGCTCGTTGCGCGGGGTGTGTTCGCGCACGTGCTGCAGGCCGCTTTCGGGCGGCGCCTCGGTGGACCAGCCCAGCAGGTTGTATTCGTGGTTGCCCATGACGCACAGCGCCTGGCCGGCCTCGACCATGCCGCGCACCAGATGCAGGGCCTCGCGGATGCGCGGACCGCGATCGACGATGTCGCCGACGAACAGCGCCAGCCGCCACGGATGACGCCACACGCCGCCCTGGCGCCGATAGCCGAGACGCTCGAGCAGGGCCTCCAGGCTATGGCCGCAGCCATGCACGTCGCCGATCAGATCGTAGCTGCGCGCAGGATCCAGCAGCATCAACTGCCACCGCCCAGACGACTACCCCAGCCCAGCTTGGTCCGGCACACCTCGTAGTAGTTGTGGTCCAGCGGATGGATCAGTTGCAGCCGCTGCGGCTTCTTGCTGATGGTAACGATGTCCCCGGGCGAACAGGTGAAATGGTTCTGCCCGTCGCAGGACACCTGGGGGTAGATGTCCATCTTCGGCGAAACCACGATCTTCAGCTCGCTGTTGCCGGCAACCACGATCGGCCGGCTCGACAGGGTGTGCGGATACATGGGCACGATGACGATGGCGTCCAGCTTGGGATGCATAATCGGCCCCCCGGCCGACAGGGCATAGGCGGTGGAGCCGGTCGGCGTGGAGACGATCAGGCCGTCGGACTTCTGGCTGCAGACGAACTGGCCGTCGATGTACAGCTCGAACTCGATCATCCGCGTCGACTTGCCCGGATGCAGCACCACGTCGTTCAGCGCATCGCCCTGACCGATCGGCTCCAGCTTGCGGCGCACCTGGGTTTCCAGCAGGAAGCGGCTCTCCACGGTGTACTGGCCGTCGAGCACCTCGGCGACCCTGACCTCCAGCTCGTCGGGACGGATGTCGGTGAGAAAGCCCAGGCTGCCGCGATTGACGCCCAGCACCGGCACCTTGTAGCGGGCCAGGGCGCGCGCCGCGCCGAGCATGCTGCCGTCGCCGCCGACGACGACGACCATGTCGCAGACCTCGCCCAACTGCTTGCGCGAGGACACCTGCAGGCCATGCCCGGGCAGCAGTTCGGCGATACTTTCGTCGAGGATCACGTGCAGGTGCCGGTCCAGGAGAAATTTCTTCAGTCGGCGGATGGTATCCACCACTTGGGTACTGCCCAGGCGACCGATAATGCCAATATTGCGAAAGTGCTCCATGGGGCTCCTGCGGGGGGCTGCGATTACAGGCAAGAGGCGATTATGCGGGAAAGCCGGGCAGAGCGGCAAACCACCCCCAACGGGGGGGAAACGGGACCTTTCGGCAGTCTCGCCGATCTCCCGGCGTGCCTTCGCCTGCCCCAGGTGCGCGACTTGGCCTGGACCCTGCTGTCGCCGCCCCTGCTCGCTGCGGCGCCCTGGCCGCAACGCCATCCGCTGGCTGCCAGCCGCTGGGCACGCGAGCCGGGCGGCCTGGCCGACTGGCTGCGGGCGCTGGACGCCTGTAGCGCTCCGCTGGACGCCTGGCTGGCACAGCACCCAACGCGCCGCTTGGGCCTCTACTACGAGCGGCTCTGGCAGTTCGCCCTGGACCGGGCGCCAGGAGTCCGACTGCTCGCCGCCAATCTGCCGATTCGCCTGGGCAGCAGCACCCTGGGCGAACTGGACCTGCTGCTGCAGGATGCCGAAGGGGTGCATCACCTGGAGCTGACGGTCAAGCTCTACCTCGGACTGGCAGCAAGCGCCGGCCGCGATCCGACCCGATGGATCGGCCCCGGCCAGCATGACCGGCTCGACCTCAAGCTGGAGCGCCTCAGCCTGCATCAGCTGCCGCTGTCGAGCACTCCGGCGGCACAGGCCATTCTGAGCGAACTCGGCATCGCGGACCCGCAGGCCAGCTGCTGGTTCGGCGGCTATCTGTTCTATCCCTGGCCAGATGGCTGCCCCTCCCCCGTCGACGCCAATCCGGCGCATCTGCGCGGTCGCTGGCTGGTCCGGCACGACTGGCCGGACTTTCTTGCCGCCAGTCCCGAGGGTCGCTGGCAACCCCTGCCCCGCCATGCCTGGCTGGCGCCGACCCGACTCGAGACGGCGGACCTCTGGACGAAGGAGAGACTGGATGCCTGGTACGCAGGGCAGGAGCCTGCAGCACCGGCACAGCTGCTGATCCGACTGACGGCGAGCGAAGCCGGCGAGTGGTGCGAGGCAGAGCGGGTATTCCTGGTCGGCGATGCCTGGCCGGACACGGCCTAGAATCAGCCCCGCGTGCCCAGCCGCTGCAGGCGCTCGGCCAGCGCTCGCCGCCCCTGCAGCCCGCCAGTGTGTACGAAAACCAGCCGACTGCCGCGGGGAATTCCGCCGCATTCGACCTGCTCACGCAGCGCCAGCAGGGCCTTTCCGGTATAGACGGGGTCCAGGGGAATGCCCCCTTCCCGCTCGCTGTCGAGGATGAAACGCGCCAGACCCGCATCGAGCCGGGCGAATCCGCCGCGACTGGCATCCAGCAGGCGGTAACCCACATCGGCCATGCCAGCCTCGGCGAGAATTGCCCGGACCTGCGGCGCCACGCCGTGACTCGCCGGCACCGCCAAAGCGCCATGGACCGGATGCGCCCCGGCCTCGGCAAGGACCAGACCGGCCAGCGTGGTTCCGGTACCGGCGGCCAGCCACCAGCCGTGGTAGTCGGGCCAGCCGAGCGCCTCCAACCCAGGCAACAGCATGTCCCGCAGGACCGTGCAGCCCAGCGCACCGGGCAGACCGCCACCGCCTTCCGGTACCGGATGCAGACGGGGATAGCGCTCGCGCCAGTCGTCCCAGAAACCCTCCCGGTGGCGCGCCCGATAACCGCCGTAGCCGAGCCAGTGCAGGCGCATGCCGAAGGCCTGCAGATCGCGCACGGTCGGCGTTTCGCAGGGCTCGCCGCGCAGCAGCCCCGCCGTAGGAAAGGCAAAACGCCGCCCGGCCGCAGCCAGCGCATGCAGGTGATTGGAGTGGGGACCGCCCAGGCTGATCAGCCCCTCCGCTCCCTGGCGGGCGGCAGCCGCCAGATGGGGCGCCAGCTTGTACCACTTGTTGCCGGAGATCAGCGGGTCGATCAGGTCAAGCCGGAGCACACCGACCTCGACGCCGGCAGCGGCCAGCCAGCCGAGCGCGAGGGGCTGGAGTGAAACCGGCGGCGACCAGCGGATCTCCAGCATCGGCAGTCAGCCGGCAGTGCGCAGGCGGCCTCCCGGTTTGTGCCGGGAACAGCAGCCGGATTCGCCGGTAACGAAACGCTGGGGGCTGTCGACCCGGTCGATCGGCAGCGCGCAACGTCCGCCGCCGGGTAACACGGCCTCGCAGGTCGGCTGCTGGAAATGGCTCAGCCACTGGCGGTACCTGTCTTCGCTGACCGAGCACTTAGCCGCGACGTAGGCCATGGGGTTCTCCTGATAGCGGGCGATGTCCTGCAGCGGAATGGTCAGGTGACCCGCACCGGGATGGTAGACCACGAAGGTCAGACCGAGGGCGGCCAGCTTCTCGAGGGCCTGCTCGACACCCCGGGCCGCCAGTTGTTCCTGTTCATGCCGGACCCTGAGAACATCCTCCTGCCCCTGCCTATCCCGCTCTTCGCAGGCGCTCAGCTCGGCTTCGAGTTCGTCCACCCGTTCCTGCAGAGCCTGCCGAATGCGCCGCTGCTCGTCCGCCTGAGCGCCACGCTCGCGCTCCTGCAGGGCGAGTAGCCGAGCCATCTCGGCCTCCGCCCGCTCCAAGGGCTCGGAGTGGGTTTGCCGTTGCACCTCGAGGCTGGCATTCAGTTCCTGTTGCCGGCGCAGTTGATCGCGCAACTGCTGCACCTCGGCCTGCAGGGCCCTGAGCTGTCGCTCGGCGGCCTGCTTCAGCCTTTCCAACGCGGCCTCGTGGTGATGGTTCAGATCGCGGATATGCAGGCGTTGCCGCTTGATCAGGTGGGCAGTCTTCTGGCGCTGCTCGTCATTCCAGTCCTTGCCGGGCAAGCCCCTGGCAGTGGCGACCGGCCCCTGCCTCCCCGGCATGCTCAAACGCGACGGCGCCCCGCCGACCATCGATGCCTCGTCCTCTTCGCCGAGCAAGCCAAGATGATTGCGCTTGGCCGCATCGCGCAACGCCAGCAGATCCTGCGGCTCGGGATCCCACAGGTGCATCTGATGCCACGGCACCGGGCACTGGCTACGGCAGACCAGGCGAATCGGTCCGCCACCGAGATCCATCCCCAGGCCACCCCGCTCGGACAATTGCCGCAAGGGAATATTCCAGCCGGGATCGGCCGCACCGTCCTCATCAAAATCCAAGTGGAAGAAAACCGCGGCCCGCACCTCCCGCCGAGGGGAAATCAGCAAGTAGGCAAGACGCACCTGCTGATCGGCCAGATCCGGCAGGCCGACGACGCCATCGAGTACGGCCTCGAACTCCGGAAAGAGCATTTCCCGGCACACGCCGCCCTCATTGAAGAACATCACGGCCTCAACCATTTTCTGTTTTTTCTGCACGGTCTTGGTCTCTTGTCGTGTTTTTCCTGATCCATGGCACCAACCCGCAATACCGCGATCACAGGCTGGCAGCTCCACAAGGCAAGCAAGTCTAGGTAAAAGAAGCCGAACGGCAACAGTCGCTCGGAGCGACGACTATGCCCGACGACCATGGGGCAAAACCGAAGAACACTGCATAGCAGCCTTTTGACATGAAATTGTCTTTATCCGTTCCGCAAAAACCATCTCCGGCTTGGCATTTCCGGCATCCCTCCCTACCCTGAGCGGATTCCCCGCCACCCTCCCGCTCATGCGCAGACTCCAGTCCATCCCGGCGCTACTGATCCTCGCAACCCTCCTCGGTACCTGTGCGAGCTGGAGCACACCTGACTCGCCCGGACATTACCTCGCCGACCTGCGCAGTACGCTCATTTACGAAGAGGATGCGCTGGATGCCCAGGCCAATTTGCTGGCCATTCGCCCGGAGCTGTATCCCAGCGACTACCGGAGCCCGGAGCATCTGCGCCTGAAACTCGCTGCCATTCTGGACCGGGCGCGTGACAGCGGCCTCCTGAACGAGCACAGCGTGGTCGCCCTACCCGACCAGATCGGGACCTGGCTGCTACTCGACGGCGAAAGGGCCGAACTCTATAGCGCCCGGAGCTTTTCCGAAGTCCGTGCATGGCTGGCCCTGGACAATCCGCACCGACTGGCCTGGAGCTGGCTGCAGAGCGAAGGCTTTCCCGGAATGGGGGAAAGCCTGTTGCGCATGAAGGCAGAAAGAATGGCCCGCGACTACCAGCAACTGTTCGGCGCCCTGGCCCGAGAGTATCGCATCACCCTGCTGGCGGGCTCCGTGCTACTACCCGAACCTCGACTGGAGAACGGCAACCTGCACACGGGCAACGGTCCGCTCTACAACCTCGCCCTGGTTTTCGGCCCGGACGGCCATCTGCTCGGCCCTCCCCATGCGCAACCGTGCACGACAAAAGCTCGCGAGCAGGCCACAGTACAGGAGGTACAAACAAAGAAAATCAAGGTGCTGGTCCGCCGCGAGGGGTGCCTGTCACACAGCATGGCGATGACAACCGGCATGAAAACCGGCATTGCGCTGTTCCTGCGGGGCCGCCTGTGGCCAGTCAAAGACTTGGCGGACTGCTGCGAATGGTCGGCTGCCCATGCACCGAGAAGGGAAAGTGCAGCACTTGGCAGTCATCTGCTGAATATTCGGGTCACCGCACAATCCTCGACAGATCTTCCGGCGGAGGGCCGGTGACGGCAGACACACGGTCGAGTACTCACATTTCGGTGGCATCTTCCGCCGGCTCTGCGGGATCTCGCTCGGCAGCGTGGAATTCGAGAAGTTCTTCTTGATAGTCATCCATAGGGACTACTCCTGATCGACTGGTTAATTTGGAAAGGCAACAGACAGACAAAGTCCATGCCAAAAAAGCCTAGACGAATCAGATGACCATTGAATTAAAAAGCGGGCCCAATGAAAAAGCCCCCAGATATTGCTATCTGGAGGCTTTCATATATGGCGCAGCGGACGGGACTCGAACCCGCGACCCCCGGCGTGACAGGCCGGTATTCTAACCGACTGAACTACCGCTGCGCGTCGGCTGGACTTTCGTCCATTTCTCGCAAGCTCTGGTGGCTGATGACGGGATCGAACCGCCGACCCCCTGCGTGTGATGCAGGTGCTCTCCCAGCTGAGCTAATCAGCCATCGCCTTGCGAGGTGGCGCGCAATTTACCCACGAACCGAAGCTAAGTCAACAGCCCGCCTGAATTTTTTCTTCGAGAGGGATAACCTTGGGGATGTGGGTGTGGATGTGCTTTTCCAAAATGCGGCGTAGCCGTGCGATACATATGGCACGGGCTCGGAAAAAGCGTGCGATGGCACGAAACTCACCCTCAAGGCACCAAGAGAGTGCATGCCCTACAAGTTCCGAGAGGAGAGCGGCCGAGCGGGATCAGTCCAGGTAGATCATCTTGCGTGTCATGCCGCCGTCGACAACGAACTCCTGACCGGTGACGAAACCGGCACGGTCCGACAGCAACCAGGCAACCAAGGCGGCGACATCCTCGACCGACCCTACACGGCCTGCAGGATGCTGAACGTGATTCTGTGCAGACAGCGGCGCTTGCTGACGCTCGCTGGGACTGCGCGCATCGATCCAGCCGGGGCTGACGGCATTCACCCGCACATCGGGTCCGAGGCTGATCGCCAGGGCATGGGTTAGCCCCAGCAGGCCGGCCTTGCTGGCAGCGTAAGCCTCGGAGTTCGGCTCGGACTGGTGCGCACGGGTCGAAGCGATGTTGACCATGGCACCATGGTGCGCCTGCAGATAGGCGGAACAGTGCTTGGCCAGAAGCAGCGGGCCGGTCAGGTTCACCCCCAGCACATGGTTCCAGTGGCTGAGCCTCAGCTCCGCCAACGGAGGATTGCGAGGATCGGCGAAGGCAGCATTGCAGACCAGTGCGTCGAGGCGACCGAATTGCCCGAGCACCTCGGCCACCCCCATTGCCACCTGGCTTTCCTGAGCGACGTCCATACCGACGAACCAGGCACTGCTGCCCAGCGCTCGGGCCACCTTGGCGCCGCGCTTGCGGTCGATGTCGGCCAGCACCACCTGCCAGCCTTCTGCTATCAGCCAGGCGGAGATGCCCAGTCCGATGCCACGCCCCGCTCCGGTGACCAAGGCAACCTTGCCGTTACTCGGCGGCCTGTCGGTCTCCAGGCTCAGATCGATCACAGCGCGGCCAGTCCGCGGGCGAGGTCGGCCTTGATGTCCTCGATGTCCTCCAGACCGACCGCCACCCGGATCAGGCTGTCGCTGATCCCGGCCGCGGCTCGCGCCTCCGGGGTCAGGCGGCCGTGGGAAGTGGTGGCCGGATGGGCGATGGTGGTCTTGGTATCGCCCAGATTGGTGGTGATGGAAATCATCCGGGTGGCGTCGATGACCCGCCAGGCCGCCGCCTTGTCGCCCTTCACCTCGAAGCTGACCACCGCACCGAAACCGCTCTGCTGGCGCCTGGCCAACTCATGCTGCGGATGGCTGGACAGGCCGGTATAGTAGACCTTCGCCACCTGCGGCTGCCGCTCCAGCCACTCGGCCAAGGTCTGAGCGCTGGCGCAATGGGCGAGCATGCGCACCTTGAGAGTCTCCAGCCCCTTGAGGAACAGCCAGGCGTTGAACGGGCTGAGGGTGGGACCGGCGGTGCGCAGGAAGCCGACCACTTCTTGCATCAGCTTGGCGCCGCCGGCCACCACGCCACCGAGGCAACGGCCCTGCCCATCGATGTACTTGGTTGCCGAATGGATGACGAGATCGGCACCGAGAGCCAGCGGCTTCTGCAGCACCGGCGTGCAGAAGCAGTTGTCCACTGCCAGCAGTGCGCCCTTGGCGTGGGCGATCTCGGCCAGTGCGGCGATGTCGACCAGTTCGGCCAGCGGGTTGGACGGCGACTCGACGATGAACAGCTTGGTGTTGGGCTTGCAAGCCGCGGCCCAGGCCTCCAGGTCGGCCAACGGCGGGTAGTCCACCGCGATGCCGAAGCGCTTGAAGTACTTGTCGAACAGGCTGATGGTCGAGCCGAACACGCTGCGCGAGACCAGCACATGATCGCCGGCGCTGCACAGGCTCATCACCATGGCCAGGATCGCGCCCATGCCCGATGCGGCAGCAACCGCCTGCTCGGCGCCTTCCAATGCAGCGATGCGCTCCTCGAAAGTGCGCACCGTGGGATTGGTGTAGCGGGAATAGACGTTGCCGGGTTGCTCGCCGGCAAAGCGTGCGGCCGCGTCGGCAGCGCTGCGGAACACGTAGCTGGAGGTCATGAACAGGGCTTCGCCGTGCTCTCCCTCGGGAGTACGCCGCTGGCCGGCACGCACCGCCAGGGTGTCGAAACCCACGCCATCCAGGTCGCTGTCCAGCCGTCCGGCATCCCACTCGATCATCATAATCCTTCCCCTTGCATGAGAGCGGCCGTCGCCACTCGAAGCCTCAAGCGCCTTCGCTTGCCGCTCAGTTGTTGTATAGGTCGATGATCGCGCTGACCGCCGTGCTGCGGGCCTTGCTGGCATCGTTGCGAGCCTTCTCGATCCGCTCCAGATAGGCCTCGTCGATGTCCCCGGTAACGTACTTGCCATCGAAGACGGCACAGTCGAAGTTGTCGATCTTCACCTTGCCACCGCCCACCGCATCGATCAGATCGGACAGTTCCTGGTAGACCAGCCAGTCGGCGCCGATCAGCTCGGCCACTTCCTCGGTGCTGCGACCATGGGCGATCAGTTCGTGGGCGGTGGGCATGTCGATGCCGTACACGTTGGGATAACGCACCGCCGGTGCCGCCGAGCAGAAGTAGACCTTCTTGGCGCCCGCCTCGCGGGCCATCTGGATGATCTGCTTGCAGGTGGTGCCGCGCACGATGGAGTCGTCCACCAGCATGACATTCTTGCCGCGGAACTCGAGGTCGATGGCGTTGAGCTTCTGGCGCACGGACTTCTTGCGCGCCGCCTGCCCCGGCATGATGAAGGTGCGGCCGATGTAGCGATTCTTGACGAAGCCCTCGCGGAACTTCACGCCCAGGTGGTTGGCCAGCTCCAGTGCCGCGGTACGACTGGTGTCTGGAATCGGGATGATCACGTCGATGTCGTGCTCGGCGCGCTCGCGGAGGATCTTCTCGGCCAGCTTCTCGCCCATGCGCAGCCGCGCCTTGTAGATCGAGACGCCATCCATGAAGGAATCGGAGCGCGCCAGATAGACGTGCTCGAAGATGCACGGCGAGTACTTCGGACTGTCCGCGCACTGGCGGGTGAACAGCTTGCCGTGCTCGGTGATGTAGACTGCCTCGCCCGGTGCCAGGTCGCGGATCAGGCTGAAGCCGAGCACGTCGAGGGCGACGCTTTCCGAGGCGATCATGTACTCCACGCCCTCGTCGGTCTGGCGCTGGCCGAAGACGATCGGGCGGATCGCATTGGGATCGCGGAAGCCGACGATGCCATAGCCGGTGATCATCGCCACCACGGCGTAGCCGCCACGGCAGCGACGGTGCACGCCGGAAACCGCGGCGAACACGTCCTCCTCGGTCGGCTGCAGCTTGCCGCGCACCGCCAGCTCGTGGGCGAAGACGTTGAGCAGCACCTCCGAGTCGGAGCTGGTATTCACGTGGCGCAAGTCGGACTCGTAGATCTCGCGGGACAGTTGGTCGACGTTGGTCAGGTTGCCGTTGTGCGCCAGGGTGATCCCGTAGGGGGAGTTGACATAGAACGGCTGGGCCTCGGCCGAACTGGAACTCCCGGCCGTCGGGTAGCGCACGTGGCCGATGCCCATGTGGCCGATCAGGCGCTGCATGTGCCGCTGCTGAAACACGTCGCGGACCAGGCCATTGTCCTTGCGCAGGAACAGCCGTCCCTCATGGCAGGTGACGATACCGGCAGCGTCCTGGCCGCGATGCTGAAGGACGGTAAGCGCGTCATACAGCGCTTGATTGACGTTGGACTTACCGACAATACCGACGATGCCACACATGTGACGCAACCCCTGCTAGTAGTTCAGGCTAATTCCGGGCGCCCGCCGAGGCCGGCCCCATCTGTCTTTCGGAGGCTCAGCGCGGCATGCCTATCCCGCCGGCAGGCCATTGGCTGGAAAACCCGAGGATGAGATTCTTCGACCAGTCGGCGACCATCAGGAAATGCGGCAGCAGGGCCGACTGCTGCCACCAGGCATCCTGCTGCACCGGCGCCAGACTGAGCAGGCCGACCAGCAGCACCACCAACAGCCCCCCCCGGGCCGCACCGAAGACCATGCCGAGCACGCGGTCAGTACCGGAAAGACCTGTGACACGCACCAGTTCGCCGATGAGGAAGTTGACCAGCGCACCGACCAGCAGGCTCGTCACGAAGAGAATCGCGCAAGCGGCGATGACCTGCAGCGAGGGCGTGGCAACGTAGCCGACCAGATGCTGCGACAGCGCCCCGCCGAACATCCAGGCGATGACGCCGGCGATGATCCAGGTGACCAGCGACAAGGCTTCCTTGACAAAGCCACGTGTCAAGCTGATCAAACTGGAAACGGCGACGATCGCGATGATCGCCCAATCGACCCCGGTGAATGCCACGGCTCAGCCCATGAATGGAAAAGGCGCTGCATTCTAGCAGAGCCCCTCCCCTTGAGTAAGAACCCAGTCCATCGACCGGCCCGAGGCAAGCCCTCTGCTACAGCCCCTCTCGACCTTGCCCGGCAGGGCTGTCCGCTCAGCCTCGCTCGGGCTGGAAGCGCACGACGAAGCCGCCGAGGTTATGCTGCCGCTTGAGCTGATCGCACAGACGGTTGGCCTCGGCCCGTTCGATCACCGGCCCGACGTAGACGCGGTTCATGCCCTCCACATGACGGATGTAGGCGTTGTAGCCCTGGCTGCGCAAAGTCCTCTGCAAATCCTGGGCATTGGCAGTACTGGACAGGCTGGCCAGCTGGATCGACCAACTGACCGGCAGACCGTTGGCATCCAGGCGGCTCGCCTCTGTTGCCTTGGCCTCTGCCGCTTTGGCCTCCGCCATCTTGGCCTGCTCTGCCTTGGCCTCTGCCGCCTTGGCCTCCGCCATCTTGGCCTGCTCTGCCTTGGCCTCTGCCGCCTTGGCTTCCGCCATCTTGGCCTGCGCTGCCCTGGCCTCTGTCGCCTTGGCTTCCGCCATCCTGGCCTGCGCTGCCTTGGCCTCTGCCGCTTTGGCCTCCGCCATTTTGGCCTGCGCTACCTTGGCCTCTGCCGCTTTGGCTTCCGCCATCTTGGCCTGCGCTGCCTTGGCCTCTGCCGCCTTGGCCTGTGCCGGCGGCGGAACCGGGTTGGCCGCCGGGGTCTTGGGCGTCGTACCGGCGACAGCTGCCGATGCAGCCCGAGCAGTCGGTGCTACGGCGGCCGACGTGCCGGCGATCACCGTGGAGGGTTGCAGGTCCTCAGGCAGGATCACTGGCTCCGGAACCGCGACCGGCTCCAGCTCGACGCGCGGTGCAGGTGGAGTCTCCGGCATGGGCGGAGCCTCGACCACCACCTGCCGCACCTCGTCCTCGCGCGTGAACAGTATGGGCAAGAAGATCACCGCCAGCGCCAGCAGCACCAAGGCACCAACCATCCGCTGCTTGAGCCCTCTATCCAGCCACGCCATCTCGCCTCTCCTCTTCCTGTCGACTCAACCACTCCAGAGCCTCGGCCACGCAATAGAACGAGCCGAACACCAGGATTTCATCGCCCTCGACTGCCCGCTGGCATTGTGCCTGCAACGCCTCTGCGACATCGGCGCAGGCCACAACCAGCGCTCCGCGCCCCTGCAGGACTGCGGCAAGCTCCTGGGCTGAGCGACTCCGCGGGGTCGGCAACGGCGCCACAGCCCAGTGCCGGACCTCAGGCAGCAAGGGCTCCAGCACGCCGGGCAGATCCTTGTCGGCGAGCAGGCCGAAAACCGCCAGGCGCTGCCCTGCGAGAGGCCGCTTGGCAAGGCGCTCGGCCAGATAGGCCGCAGCATGGGGGTTATGCCCGACGTCCAGCAGAAAGGGCAATCGCTTGCCCTGCCAGCGAATATGGCGCCGCTCGAGACGCCCGCTCAGGCGCGTGGCGCTCAGCGCCGCCGCGATACGCCCAGCCTGCCAGGGCAGGTCGAGCAAGGCATAGGCCTGCAGCGCCAGAGCCGCATTTTCCACCGGCAGCTCGAGCGGCGGCAACGCCGGCAGCTCGAGCCTGTCGCCTGCCGCACTGCAGCCACGCCAATCCCAGGCGTCCCTTCCGGGTGTCAGCTCATAATCGCGCCCGCGCCTGTAAAAAGGCGTGCCCAGCGACGCCGCACGCTCCAACAGGGGGATCGGCGGGTCCGATTCGCCACAGACCGCAGGCCGACCGGCACGGAAGATTCCGGCCTTCTCGAAGGCCACCGAGTCGCGGGTATCGCCCAGCCAGTCGGCGTGATCCAAAGCGATGCTGGTGACCACCGCTACGTCGGCATCGACCAGATTGACCGCATCGAGACGCCCACCCAGGCCCACCTCCAGCACGACGGCATCCAGCCTGGCACGCTCGAATAACCAGAAGGCCGCAAGGGTACCCATCTCGAAATAGGTCAGGGAAATCTCGCCGCGCGCCGCCTCCACCGCAGCAAAGGCCCGGCACAACTCGGCATCGCCAGCCTCGCGGCCGTCGATCCGCACCCGCTCGTTGTAGCGCCGCAGATGGGGAGAGCTGTAGACACCGACCTTCAGCCCCTGCCCCCCCATCAGCGCGGCGAGGAAGGCACAGGTGGAGCCCTTGCCGTTGGTTCCGGTAACCGTCACCACCCGCAGCGCCGGCCGCCCCAGGCCCAGCCGGCGCGCCACCTTGCGCGAGCGCTCCAGGCCCATATCGATGGCCGTGGGGTGCAGTCGCTCGAGATAGGCGAGCCAGTCGGCGAGGCTGCGCTCGCTCATGCCGGTGCGGTATCCGTGACCATGTCGGTGGCGACTTCCCTGGCGGCGTCTGCGCTTGCAGTCGTGGCAACGGGCTGGCGCATCAGTTGGGCCAGCAGACGAGCTAGACGCGAGCGCAGTTCCTGACGGGGAATGATCAGGTCGATGGCGCCGTGCTCCAGCAGAAACTCGCTGCGCTGGAAGCCCTCGGGCAGCTTCTCGCGCACGGTCTGCTCGATCACCCGCGGACCGGCGAAGCCGATCAGCGCCTGGGGCTCGGCGACAATGACATCGCCGAGCATGGCCAGACTGGCGGAAACGCCGCCATAGACGGGATCGGTCAACACCGAGATGAACGGAATACCCTCCTCGCGCAGACGCGCCAGGACCGCCGAAGTCTTGGCCATCTGCATCAGCGAGATCAGCGCCTCCTGCATGCGTGCGCCGCCGGATGCCGCGAAACAGACGAACGGACAGCGCTGCTCGAGGGCCACATTGGCCGCCTGCACGAAACGCTCGCCGACGATGGCCCCCATGGAACCGCCCATGAAGGAAAACTCGAAAGCACAGGCGACCACCGGCATGCCCTGCAGGGTGCCGCTCATGGAAATCAGCGCATCCTTTTCGCTGGTCTGCTTCTGCGCCGCGGAAAGACGATCCTTGTACTTCTTGCTGTCGCGAAACTTCAGCCGGTCCACCGGCTCCAGTTCCGCACCGATCTCCTCTCGCCCCTCGAGGTCGAGGAAGATGTTCAGCCGGGTACGCGCACCGATGCGCATGTGATGGTCACACTTGGGGCAGACCTCCAGGGTCTTTTCCAGCTCGGGCTTGTACAGCACCGCATCGCAAGACGGGCACTTGTGCCAGAGGCCTTCCGGCACCGAGCTTCTCTTCACCTCGGAACGCATGATCGAGGGAATCAGCTTGTCTACCAACCAGTTGCTCATGCTTGATGTTCTCCGCAGCTCTGGGGACCCGACACATGACGTCCCATGGCCCCACGCCTGTTTTTGAGCAAATTCACGAATGTACCCGCCCGCCGGCGGGATCTGTACCCTGACGGAATTCCGCCGGGCCGAACCCCACTGCCGCGCCAGCCGGCGGCCACCTGAGCGACAGGCGCCAGAGGGCGCCGTCATGGACAGCAGAGCCGATGCGCGGCGGAAGGCAGTCTCGCCGCATCGGCAGCTCGCTAGTGGACGGCGGTGGATCGCCTGCCGTCACATGGCAGCCCAACCTCCCTCCCCCACGACTCCCGGAAGCGGGAAGCGCAGTCCCTGCCGCAGCCGTCAGGCACCGCGCACCGCGCGGATGAAGGCGCGAACCTTCCCGGCATCCTTCAGCCCCTTGCCCGCTTCGACACCGCCACTGACGTCCACCGCATAAGGCGCGACCCGGGCGATTGCACTGTGCACGTTCTGCGCGTTGAGCCCGCCAGCCAAGATCACCGGCTTTGACAAGAGCCGCGGCACCAGTGACCAGTCGAAGGCCTCGCCGGTTCCTCCCGGCACACCGGGAACGTAGGCATCCAGCAGAATTCCGCTGGCATTGCGGTATTCCAGGCAGCGAGCGGCGATATCCTCTCCGGAACGAACCCTCAGCGCCTTGATGTAGGGCCGGCGATGACCATCGCAATCGGCCGGCGTTTCGTCCCCGTGGAACTGCAGGAGATCCAGCGGCAGTGCATCGAGAATCTCGCCAACATCACAGCGGCTGGCATTGACGAAGAGTCCGACCGTGGTCACGAACGGCGGCAAGGCGGCGACGATCGCCTGCGCTTGCCGCAGCGTCACCGCACGCGGGCTTGGGGGGTAGAACACCAGCCCGATGGCGTCGGCACCGGCCTCGGCGGCAACGAGGGCGTCCTCGACCCGGGTAATCCCACAGATTTTGCTGCGAACGGCTGCCAATTTGTCTACACCCAGGGAAAGGCCCCGAATGGTAACAAAAGGATCGTCAGCTGCAAGCCCGATCGACCGCCCAGCCGACCGCTCAGACCTGCCGGCAGTCCGGCAGGCCCGACAGGAAATGCGGCCCCAGGTAGCGCTGCGGCAGTTCGAACGCTTCCGGATAATCGACCTGCACCAGATACAGGCCATAGGGATGCGCTGTCACCCCGCCCTTGCGGCGCAGGCGGCCCTCCAGAACTTCCCTCGCCCACTCGACAGGCCGCTCGCCCGCACCGATGGTCATCAACACCCCGGCGATGTTGCGCACCATGTGATGCAGAAAGGCATTGGCACGGATATCCAGCACAATCAAACGACCGTACGGGATCAGCTGCAGGTGATGAACCGTCTTGATCGGCGACTTGGCCTGACACTGACCGGCACGGAAGGCACTGAAATCATGGCAGCCGACCAGCACCTCGGCGGCCTGGCGCATGCGCGCGACATCCAGCGGCCGGTGGTTCCAGGTGACCTCCTCGGCCATGTGCGCCGGGCGGATCGGGTCGTTGTAGATCACATACCGATAACGCCGGGCCATCGCACTGAAACGCGCATGGAAGTGCGCCGGCATTTCCCTGGCCCAGGTCACGCTGATATCCGCCGGCAGGTTCATGTTGGCCCCCATGACCCAAGCGTGCATGCTGCGCTCGACCGAGGTGTCGAAATGCACGACCTGCCCGCAGGCATGCACGTGGGCATCGGTACGCCCAGCGCACATCACGTCCAGCGGAGCGCCACCGGCCACCCTGGAAAGAGCCGACTCGAGAGCCGCCTGTACCGAGGGCACCCGGGAATTCTGGCGCTGAAAGCCATGATAGCGGGAACCCCGGTACTCGAGTCCCAGAGCGATCCTGTAAAAGCCAGCGGCAGCCACTTCGGCTGCCGCGCTCGGTACGCTGTCGGTCATCGATCAGGCTAGGCTTACGGACATTTCGCGCGCTTCCTGTCGCTGGGCTTCGTTTCCTTCGCTCAACACCTCGTCGAGGATATCCCGCGCCCCCTCGGAGTCGCCCATCTCGATGTAGGCGCGGGCCAGATCCAGCTTGGTGGCGATCTCGTCGGCATCGGCCAGGAAGTCGAAGTCCTCGCCCTCCTCAAGTGCGTCCAGCGCTTCCAGCGAATGCATCGCCGGCTTCCCCTCGCCGACCTCCCCTCCGAGACCCGCGGCCAACTGCTCGAGTTCGACATCCAGCTCGTCCAGCTGAGACATGAAGCCATCCGCCTCCGCTTTCTCCTCCAGCTTGTCGGCCGGCGCCAGCTCGAGGCTTGGCGCAATCGGCTCCGAAGCGCCGGAGACATCGGCATTCGCAGCCAGATCGAAACTGTCGAACAGTCCCTCCTCGAGAAGTGCCTCCTCGGAGGAGGCTGCCTCGGACCGAGTGACGGCGGGTGCATCGAGAGCATCCAGATCAAGACCAAGGAAATCCTTGTCCCCAGCGGAAATCGGCTCGACCGGCGCCTCCAGATCCAGAGCTAGCCCCTTCAGATCGTCTTCCAGGTCGAAGCTGTCGGTTTCCTCGGGCAACTCCAGGTCGAAGGAGAAATCCTCGGCAAGAGGCTCCAGCGCGGACATGGTCGGCTGCGACGACTCGTCCAGCGCCAGATCATCCAGACTCAGGGAAGGATCATCCTGACCGACCCCCTGAAGGTCCCTTTCCAACTCGGCCTCCAGATCGTCCAGACTCAGATCGATATCGGCCTCAGAGAGCGGAGAACTCGGCTCGAACTCCTGCGTGGCCGCGGAGGGGGTTTCCTCCTCTTCAAGCGCGCCCAGCCCGACAGCCAAGGCGCCACCCGCCAGGGCGGCGGCGGCGAAACCGGCCATGGCCGGATACTTCATCTTCAGGTGATCGACCTGGGGTTGCTGTGCGCCGGCAGTCTCGCGCAACACCCTCTCTTCGCGGGCGAACCCCTCGCGGTCGCCAAGCTCGGCCTGGACCTCCATCAGCTTGAGGCGCAAGTCGCTGCGCTTGGGCTCGGCCTTGCAAGCCGCCTGCAATAGCTCCGCAGCCTGGTTAAGACGGCCGTGAGCGAGATGGTCCTCCGCCTCGACCAGCGCATCCCAGCCCGGCTCGGTCCGAGACCCCTCGTCCGCCAGGGAAACATCGATGGCTGCCCGCAACAAGCCGGTATCCGGCCGGGCGTCGGCCTCCGGCGCATCATCTTCGTCATCCTTTTCCAGATCGGTCTGCTTCGCAGCCCGGCGACGGGCCGCCAGCAAACCGAGCAGCAGAGCTGCCGCAGCGCTACCGCCCAGCGACGGAAGCAGCAACGGACTGCCAAGGATCGAGTCGACCAGCCCAACCGGCTGCTCCGGCTCGACGGCGGAACGCACGGGCTTGGAAACCGCCGGTTTGGCCGGCGCCGGCTCGGGTTTGGATGGGACCGGCTGCGCTGCAGGCGCGGCGGTGGCTACTGGCTCGACCACCGGCTGGGCGGGAGCTTCCGCGGCGGCAGCGGGCTGGGCGGGAGCCGCCGCTACTGCGGGCTGGGCGGAGGGCGTCTCGGGCGGAGCGACTGGCGCAACAGTCGGAGCGGCTGGAGCCACGCCGGCTGCCGCCGGCGCAGGAGCAACAGTCGCGGCTACCGGCTGGGCGACTGCCGCCGGCTCCGGCACGCCCGGCACCACCGGCGGGATGCTGGCGGCCGAGCTAGCAGCTCCCCCGGCCACCTTGCCCGGCTGCGCCAGACTCGTCTGCAGTTTGGCCAGTTGCTCGTCCTTGAGCGAGATCAGGCGCTGCAGCTTGTCCAACTGGCCCTGCAAATCGTCCATGCGACTCTTCAGTTCGGTGTTCTCACGCTGGGTCGCATCCAGGTTTTCCTTGGCCAGTGCCAGCTTGTCGGCGGAGGCTTTGCCATCCCCCCCCTTGTCGCTGCCGGCGACAGCCTTGCCGCTGTCGACTGCGACCAGACGCAGGTTGTCGCCAGTCTCCACCCGCGCGGGCACGGCATCCGCATCGCTGCGGCGGGTCGCATCCAACTGCCGGGTCGAGGCGACGGCCGGACGGGCACGCCGTTCGCGCCAAGCGGAGTTTTGAGCGGCGACATCAGCCAGCGCCTGGCTTTCCGAACGACGGCGAATTTGCTGCTCGTCAGGCAGACGCAGCACCTGTCCGCTCAGCAGGCGGTTGATGTTGCCATCGAGGAAAGCATTCGGATTCAGATCCTGAATCGCCAACATGGTCTGATGGACGGTACCCGAGGTGCGCACACGCTCGGCGACCGTCCACAGCGTATCCCTGGCGGTGGTCCTGTATTCCTTGGCCGTCGACCTGCCGGACGCTTCCGGGCGAGGAGGGATCGGGCGGGGGCTCGCGGCCGGAGCACGCGGGATGGCATCGACCCGCTGCTCGGTCAGGGGCTTTTGTGCGGCAGACATGGCGGTCTGCGAGGAATACAGCGGCGGATCGAGCAGCAGGGTGTATTCGCGCAGCAGTCGACCGCTGGGCCAGAGAACCTCCACCAGGAAGTTCAGATAAGGCTCGCGCACCGGCTTGCTGGAAGTCACCCGAATGACGCTCTTGCCATTGGGTTTGATTATCGGGGTGAACTTCAGATCGCTCAGAAAGTATTGCCGGTCGACTCCCGCCTTGTTGAACTCCGCCGGAGAAGCTAGCGCCGGGGCAAGTTCTTCGGAACCGATGTCACGCGCTTCCAGCAGTTCGATTTCGGCATCCAGCGGCTGATTCAGCGTGGAGCGCAAGGTCACCTCTCCAAGGCCCAATGCATGGGCCGCACCAGAAGACAGCGCCGAGGCCGCTGCGATTGCCAGTGCCAGTTTGCGAACCCGAACCATAACGCATCCCTTGAGTGATTTCCTGAGCGGAGAAAGGAGCCTGATACTTGATACCCGCGCACCCCCGGTTACGTCCGACAGCGAGCCGGCCACAGCGGTTGTGCCACGCAGGAATAGGTCTTCGAATTTGGGGCAGTATCTTTTAGAGACCCCGTTTTATCAATAACTCGGCCAGTTGCACGGCATTAAGTGCGGAGCCTTTACGTACGTTATCTGACGCAATCCACAAATTGAGTTCGCACGCGTCGTCCAGCCCGCCGCGCAGTCGGCCGACATAGGCGACATCCTGGCCGACCGCATCGCCGATCACCGTCGGATAATCGTCCGGCGCGATCAGTTCGACGCCCTCGGCCTGCTCCAGAGCAGTCCGCACGGCGGATAGATCGATCGCCTGCGCCGCCTGCACGGCAAGACTCAGACTGTCGCCAAAGAACACCGGCGCCATCGCGCAGGTGGCAGCGACCCTCAGCTCGGGCGCATCCAGTACCTGCCGGAGCTCTTCGGCCAGGCGCCTTTCCAGTCCGGCATGCCCGGCCGCGTCGACCGCGCCGACCTGCCCCAGCAGATTGAAGGCGATCTGCCGATCGAACAGGCGCGGCTCGGGCGGGCGCCCATTGAGCAGTTCGGCGGTCTGGCGGGCCAGCTCCGCCACCCCCTCACGCCCCAGGCTGGACACTGGCAGACAGGCCGTGACGCACAGGCGCCGCCACTGCATCAGCGAACGCAAAGGCGCCAGCACCAACGCCAGCGCAATTGCCTGGGAGGCCGGACTGCTCAGTTGGCAAGGCCCATCGAGCCCTTCCAGCACTTGGGGATTGACCTCCGCCACCACCCGCGGCGCCTCTTGCAGCGGCAGGCCGCCACTCAGGTCGATCAGTGCGCAGCCGGCGGACCGGACCAGCGGCGCATACTGACGGGTCACCGCTTCGCCGGCGGCGAAGAAGACCAGGCGCACCTGAGCGAAATCGAATGCCTCGACCGTCCTGATCCGCAGGTTCCGGCCCTTGTAGGGCACCGACTTGCCTGCCGAGGCCGCACTGGCCAGCAGGTGCAGTTGGCCGACGGGAAAGTCGCGCTCCTCGAGAATCTCGACGAGAGCGGTGCCGACGGTGCCGGTGGCGCCGACCACGGCGATATCGATGGCTGGATGCATGAGGACTCTCCTGGAACGGGTGCGCACTCTACAGGGAATTGACGAAGGGGGGCACCGACAAACGGCGACTCTCCCCGAACGGACTGCGAAAGCCCCAACGAAAAGCGCCGCGGGATGGCCGCGGCGCTTTTCGTCTGCCGTATCGGCAGGCAGTCCGTCAACGCTCCAGCAGGATGCGCAGCATGCGCCGCAGCGGCTCGGCCGCCCCCCACAGCAGCTGGTCGCCGACAGTGAAGGCGCCGATATACTGGGAACCCATGTTGAGCTTGCGCAGACGACCGACCGGAACCGTCAGCGTGCCGGTAACGGCCGCCGGGCTCAGCTCCTGCATGCTGGCGTCGCGATGGTTGGGCACCAGCTTCACCCAGGGATTGTGCTGGCTGATCAGCCCTTCGATGTCGGCCAGCGGCACGTCCTTGTTCAGCTTGATGGTCAGCGCCTGGCTGTGGCAACGCATGGCGCCGACGCGCACGCAGATGCCGTCGACCGGGATCGGGTTCTTGATGCGGCCGAGGATCTTGTTGGTCTCGGCCTGCCCTTTCCATTCTTCGCGGCTCTGCCCGTTGGGCAGCTCCTTGTCGATGTAGGGGATCAGGCTGCCGGCCAGCGGCACACCGAAATGGTCCACCGGGAACTCGGCGCTGCGCTGGGTTTCGGCAACCTTGCGGTCGATCTCGAGGATCGCGCTGGCCGGATCCGCCAGCTCGGCGGCCACCGCAGCGTTGATCGTGCCCATCTGGCGGATCAGCTCGCGCATGTTCTGCGCGCCGGCGCCGGAAGCGGCCTGGTAGGTCATGGCGCTCATCCACTCGACCAAGCCGGCCTCGTAGAGGCCGCCCAGGGCCATCAGCATCAGGCTGACGGTGCAGTTGCCGCCGATGTAGTTCTTGATGCCGGCATCCAGCGACTGGTCGATCACCCGGCGGTTGACCGGGTCCAGGACGATGACCGCATCGTCGGCCATGCGCAGACTGGAAGCGGCATCGATCCAGTAGCCCTGCCAGCCGGCTTCGCGCAGCTTGGGGAAGACTTCGCTGGTGTAGTCGCCGCCCTGGCAGGTGATGATCGCATCGAGGCCCTTCAGCTCGTCGATGCTGTAGGCATCCTTCAGCGACGCGGTTTCCTTGCCGATGGCCGGCCCCTCGCCGCCCACGCTGGAAGTGGTGAAGAACACCGGCTCGATCAGGTCGAAATCCCGCTCCTCCAGCATCCGCTGCATGAGCACGGAACCGACCATGCCGCGCCAACCGATCAGACCTACACGTTTCATTGCAACTGCACCTATATAAAAGTGGCCCGCCTACATGCGAGCCGAAAGCTTACAACGTGACGAGCGCCGCGACTACCGCATCGCCCATCTCGGCCGTGCCGACCTTCCGGCAGCCTTCCGACCAGATGTCGCCGGTACGCAGCCCCTGGTCCAGCACCTTGCTGACCGCCTGCTCGATGGCGTTGGCCGCCTCGACCTGGGCGAAGCTGTAGCGCAGCATCATCGACACCGAGAGGATGGTCGCCAGCGGATTGGCGATGCCCTTGCCGGCGATGTCCGGCGCCGAGCCGTGGCACGGCTCGTACATACCCTTGTTGTCGGCATCCAGCGAAGCCGACGGCAGCATGCCGATCGAGCCGGTGAGCATGGAGGCCTCATCCGAGAGGATGTCGCCGAACATGTTGTCGGTGACGATCACGTCGAACTGCTTGGGCGCGCGCACCAGCTGCATGGCGGCGTTGTCGACGTACATGTGCGACAGCTCGACGTCCGGGTAGTCCTTGGCGACTTCCTCGACCACCGCGCGCCACAGCTGGCTGGAAGCCAGCACGTTGGCCTTGTCCACCGAGCACAGCTTCTTGTTGCGCACGCGGGCCATGTCGAAGCCAACCTTGGCGATACGGCGGATCTCGCTCTCGCTGTACGGCAGGGTGTCGTAGGCCATGCGCTCGCCATTGTCGAGCACCTTGCTTTCGCGCGGCTGGCCGAAGTAGATGCCGCCGGTCAGCTCGCGAACGATGAGGATGTCCAGGCCCGCCACGATTTCCGGCTTCAGGCTGGAAGCCGCCGCCAACTGAGGGTAGAGCAGCGCCGGGCGCAGGTTGCCGAACAGGCCCAGCTGCGAGCGGATCTTCAGCAGGCCGCGCTCCGGACGGATGACCGGATCGATGCTGTCCCACTTCGGCCCGCCGACGGCGCCGAGCAGGATGGCATCGACCTGGCGGGCGCGCTCCAGGGTCTCGTCGGCCAGCGGTACGCCGTACTTGTCGACGGCCGCGCCGCCCAGCTCGTCGTAGCTCAGCGCGAAGCCCAGCTGGTACTTCTCGTTGGCCAGCTTCAGGACCTTGATCGCCTCGGCGACGATTTCCGGACCGATACCGTCGCCCGGAAGAACCAGAATCTGCTTGCTCATTGCATGTCCTTGAATGTCGAAGCGTGGGAGCGGGACGCACCCGCCACCACCGGGAAAGGGATTACTTGATCGCGCCGAACAGCCAGGGGCTGCTCTGCTGGTGCTTGGCCTCGAATGCCTTGATCGCGTCGGCGTCCTGCAGGGTCAGGCCGATGTCGTCCAGGCCGTTGAGCAGGCAATGCTTGCGGAACGGATCGATGTCGAAGCCGAGCACCTTGCCGTCCGGACGGGTCACCGTCTGTGCAGCCAGGTCGACGGTCAGCCGGTAGCCCTCGGTCGCCTCGCCCTGCTTGAACAGCTCGTCCACTTCCGCTTCCGGCAGGATGATCGGCAGCAGGCCGTTCTTGAAGCTGTTGTTGAAGAAGATGTCGGCGAAGCTCGGTGCGATGACCGCGCGGAAGCCGTATTCCTCCAGCGCCCAGGGCGCGTGCTCGCGGGAGGAGCCGCAGCCGAAGTTCTCGCGGGCCAGCAGCACGCTGGCCCCCTGGTAGCGCGGGAAGTTCAGCACGAAGTCGTTGTTGAGCGGACGGTTCGAGCAATCCTGGCCCGGCTGGCCGACGTCCAGGTAGCGCCACTCGTCGAACAGGTTGGGGCCGAAGCCGCTGCGCTTGATCGACTTGAGGAACTGCTTGGGAATGATCTGATCGGTATCGACGTTGGCGCGATCGAGGGGAGCGACCAGGCCGGTGTGTTGGGTAAAGGCTTTCATCTCATCGCTCCTCAGTTCAGCAGCTCGCGCACATCGACGAAGTGACCGGCGACCGCCGCGGCGGCGGCCATGGCCGGACTGACCAGGTGGGTACGCCCGCCGGCGCCCTGACGGCCCTCGAAGTTGCGGTTGGAGGTCGAGGCGCAGTGCTCGCCGCTCTCCAGGCGATCCGGGTTCATCGCCAGGCACATGGAGCAGCCCGGCTCGCGCCACTCGAAGCCGGCCTCGATGAAGACCTTGTCCAGCCCCTCCTGCTCCGCCTGCTCCTTGACCAGACCGGAGCCCGGCACCACCAGCGCCTGCTTGACGCTCGCGGCGACCTTGCGGCCCTTGGCCACCTCGGCGGCGGCACGCAAATCCTCGATCCGCGAGTTGGTGCAGGAACCGATGAACACGCGATCGACCTTGATCTCGCCGATCGGCTGGTTGGCCGAGAGGCCCATGTACTTCAGCGCGCGGACGATGGAGTCGCGCTTGACCGGATCGGCCTCGAGGGCCGGGTCCGGCACGCGCGCGTCGACCGGCAGAACCATCTCCGGCGAGGTGCCCCAGGTGACCTGCGGCTTGATCTCTTCGGCCTTCAGCTCGACCACGGTGTCGAACGTGGCGTCGGCATCGGAGACCAGCCCCTTCCACTGCGCGACCGCCTTGTCCCAGTCGGCAGCCTGCGGCGCATAGGGACGACCCTTGACGTACTCGATGGTCTTGTCGTCCACCGCCACCATGCCGACCCGGGCGCCGGCCTCGATGGCCATGTTGCAGAGGGTCATGCGGCCTTCCATGGACAGCTCGCGAATGGCGCTGCCGGCGAACTCCAGGGCGTGGCCGGTGCCGCCGGCGGTGCCGATCTTGCCGATCACCGCCAGCACGATGTCCTTGGCGCTGACGCCGGAGGACAGCGTGCCCTCCACCCGCACCTGCATGTTCTTCATCTTCTTGGCCACCAGACACTGGGTGGCGAGCACATGCTCGACCTCGGAAGTGCCGATGCCGTGGGCCAGCGCGCCGAAGGCGCCGTGGGTGGAGGTGTGCGAGTCGCCGCAGACCACGGTCATACCCGGCAGGGTCGCGCCCTGCTCCGGGCCGACCACGTGGACGATGCCCTGGCGCGGGTCGTTCATCTTGAACTCGACGATGCCGAACTCGTCGCAGTTCTCGTCCAGGGTCTGCACCTGGATGCGCGAGGTCTCGTCGGCGATGGCGGCGACGCCGGACTGGCGGTCCTGGGTGGTCGGCACGTTGTGGTCGGGGGTGGCGATGTTGGCGTCCACGCGCCACGGCTTGCGGCCGGCCAGGCGCAGCCCCTCGAAGGCCTGCGGCGAGGTCACTTCGTGGAGAATCTGCCGGTCGATGTAGATCAGCGACGAACCATCGTCGCGACGCTTCACCTCGTGCATGTCCCAGAGCTTGTCGTAGAGCGTTTTGCCGGCCATCGGACTTTCCTCGTCAGTGTCTCAGCAGGGGCGGCCCGCCCCGTGCGCGATGGGGGGATGCTAGGGGCTTGCGATGAATTACTCAAATTCATATTTTTCATCCACTGCATTCCCACAAGGAATACAGCGAGCGGCCAACCACCCGGAGCACCGAACCACCATGGACCTCGCCAACCTCAACGCTTTCATCGCGATTGCCGAAACCGGCAGCTTCTCCGAGGCCGGCGAGCGGCTGCACCTGACCCAGCCGGCGGTGAGCAAGCGCATCGCCGCACTGGAGCAGCAGCTCCAGGTGCGCCTGTTCGATCGCCTCGGCCGCGAAGTGAACCTGACCGAAGCCGGTCGCGCGCTGCTGCCGCGGGCCTACCGGATTCTCAGCGTGCTGGAGGATACCCGGCGGGCGCTGAGCAACCTCAATGGCGACGTCAGCGGCCGGCTGACCCTGGCGACCAGCCACCACATCGGCCTGCACCGTCTGCCGCCGCTGCTGCGCGCCTTCACCCGCGCCCATCCGCAGGTGACGCTGGACATCCACTTTCTCGATTCTGAGGTGGCCTACGAGGAGATTCTCCACGGCCGTGCCGAGCTGGCGGTGATCACCCTGGCCCCGGAGACGGCGGCGCCGGTGCGGGCGGTGAGAGTCTGGGACGATCCGCTGGATTTCGTCGCCGCCCCGGAACACCCGCTGGCGCGCAACGCCCGGGTGAGCCTGGCCGACGTGGCCCGGCATCCGGCGGTGTTTCCCGGCGGCAACACCTTCACCCACCACATCGTCCAGCGCCTGTTCGAAGGCGAAGGGCTGGCGCCCCACATCGCCATGAGCACCAACTACCTGGAGACGATCAAGATGATGGTGTCCATCGGCATCGCCTGGAGCGTATTGCCGCGCACCATGCTGGACGACCAGGTGAAACCCCTGACGCTGCCGGGCATCCGCCTGTCGCGCCAGCTCGGCTACATCCTGCACACCGAGCGGACCCTGTCCAACGCGGCACGGGCCTTCATGGCCCTGCTCGACGGCGCACGCGAGACGCCCGCCCTCTGAACCCCAGACGACCGCGAAGACTTTTGTGGGGGCCATCCAGACCCCGACGGGTCAGACCTCGCCGCACAAAATACGCCGAAAGCTCCCGCTTGCCGCGCGGGCTCACTCCCCGCCCAGATCGACCAGCGGCGTTTCGCGCACCTCGGTCGGGCGCCCGGCCTGGATTTCCTCGACCCGCTGCAGGGCCCGCTCCACATCCTGGCCGTCGGCGAGCAGCGTGAAGCTGAGCTGGAAGTGGCGCCGCTCCTTCGGGCCGATGGTCGGCACCAGGCCCAGCGGGCGCTGGTAGCGGCGGTTGTAGGAGAAGCTGGTGCCGGGCTCGAGGCCGGTGACGTAGCCCTGCCGCTCGGTATCGGTGTTCTTCCACAGGGAGAACACCGGCAACTGGCCGAGGTTGAAACCGACCGCCACGCCCCGGTCGCCGGCACGGTTGTGCAGCACGGCCAGGCTGTCGCCCAGCGCATCGCCGTAGGGGATCAGGTTGTAGACGGTCTCGTCGTAGTCCACGGTCGGCCCGCGATAGCTCTGCCACTCGGCGAGTTCGCCGCGGGCCCGCTCGTTGAACGGCGACACCTGCCTGACCGGGGCGACGAAACGCGAGCCCTGCTCCAGGAGCGGCGTGCCGAAGTTGTTGTGGTAGAGCGCCTGGTATTCCCGGGGATAGTCGCCGCGGTTGGTCAGGGTGTCGTCGAGGGTGAAGCTCTGCGCGCCCGGCTCGGTGCTCAGCTCGGTGACGATGGCGAAGTCGACCTTCTTGAATGCCTGCTCCTTCAGCTCGCCGCGCAGGCGGATGGTGTACGGGGGTCTCTCGTCGATGCTCAGCACCACCCGCGAAGCCGGGATGTTCGACACCCGGCCGTGCAGGGTGAGCAGCTCGCCCTTGTCCACGCCGGGATGGCCGATCCATTCGTAACCGCAGCGGGTGACCAGCTCGTTGAAGCCCTCCAGCCAGCCGAGACCGCCGCGGCCGTTGAGTTCGATGAAGGCCGGGTTGACCACTTCCCCGACCGGGGAATCCCAGCCCAGGCGGACGTCGCCGGCCACCGCGCGCAGCACGTTCATGCCGCGGGTCGGCACCAGGGTGATCTGCATGGCGCCGGTATCGATGTCGATCAGGCTGACACCCTCCTGGCGCCCGCCGTGCAGGGTGCGCAGGGTGACCGAGAACGGCGTGTCGGTCTCGATACCCAACTGCCGGCTGTCGATGCTCCAGTTCTGCGGGGCCTTGTCGCTGTCGATCAGGACAAACTCATGGACCGGCGCGGGCGTGGCGCTGGCGATGGCGCCCGGGCCGGCGAGGCCGGAATGCTTCTTCATGATGGATTCCTTGGGGTTGATCGGGTTGTCGGCCGGGCCGGCCGAGGGGAAAAGGGAAACGGGGACGCCCATGCGGCGTCCCCTCGCCCCGGCCCTCCGGAGTCGGCGCGAACCGATCCGGGCCGCGCTGAATACAGGCTAGACGACCGGCTCCGGCTGGCCGACCGCGGCCGTCAGCTCGTGGCGGCGCGGCAGGTCCGGCCCGCGGCGCTGGCAGGTCAGCGCCGCCGCCGCCTGGGCGAAGGCGAGCATCTGCTCGAGGTGGGACTTCTCCAGGCTGTCGAGCAGGCCCGGACGATCGAAACCCTGCTCGGCCAGGTAGGTGATCAGGGCGGCCTGGAAGGTGTCGCCGGCGCCCACGGTATCCACCGGGACGATCGCGTGGGCCGGGCTCGACCAGCTGCCGTAGACGCGGCTGAACACGGTCACGCCGCGCTCGCCGCGGGTGAGGAAGACCAGGCGGCACTGGTGCTGCAGAAAGCCCTCGGCCATCGCCGCCGGGTCCTCGCCCGGATAGAGCAGTTCCAGATCCTCCTCGCTGACCTTGACCAGATGGGCGTGCCGGGCGAAGGCGCCAATCCGCTCGCGCCAGACGTCGAGGTCGGGCTCGACGTTGAGACGCACGTTGGGGTCGAGGGTGATCAGCAGCTCCTGCGAGGACTTGGCCACCAGCCCGTAAAGGGTGTCCGCGGTCGGCCGCACGACCAGCGAGTAGGAGCCGACATGGATGCCGCGGACTTCGCCGCCCAGCGCGGGCACCTGCTCCGGACGCAGCTGGCGATCCGCCCCGGAATGCCCGTAGAAACTGTAGTGGGGCACGCCCTGCGCGTCGACGGCGACCAGACTCAGGGTCGTGGTGGACGCCTCGAGCGGGACCAGGTAGCGGGTCGACACCCCCTCGTCCTCCAGCACCTGACGCAACTGCAGGCCGAGGAAATCGGTGGAGATCCCGGTCAGCAGGGCGGAATCCACCCCCAGCCGGCTGAGCCCCACCGCCACGTTGAAGGGAGAGCCGCCGGCAATCGCCTTGAACCCTACCTGCCGTGGCAATTCACTGTGCGCCGGCTCGACGAACAGGTCGAACAGCGCTTCGCCGCATACTAGAAACATTGCGCACCTCTTGGTCACTGAAACAACGTCACCGGCTCATTCGCTGGCCAGCGTGGAATGGGGAACGCTGGCCACGGCCGGCTTCTGGGAAAGTCCGTAGAGCGCCACCACCACGCAGCAGGCGAACGGCACGATGAAGGACGTCGCCATGCCGGCGGCATCGGCGATCGCGCCCATCACCAGGGGCAGAAGCGCGGCGCCGACCAGGGTCATCACCAGGATCGAGCCGCCCTTGTTGGTCTGCCGGCCCAGGCCCTGCACGCCCATGCCGAAGATCGTCGGGTACATGATCGACATGAAGAAATACATGGCGATCACCGCGACGACCGAGACCTTCTCCATCGCCAGCATGGCGACGACGCTCAGGAAGGCACAAGCGATGGCGTTGAACACCAGCAGAGAGCGGGCCGGGATGCGGCGCATCAGCCAGGTGCCGGAGAAACGGCCAACCATGTAGCCGATCATCGCCACCGACAGCAGGAAGGAACAGAACTGGGGCGTGCTGCCCTGCCAGTGCTCCAGGGCGAAGTTGATGAAGTAGGCGCCGACGCCGACATAGGCGCCGATGTTGCAGAACTGCGCCAGCAGAGCGAAGGTGAAGTTCTTGCGGCGCCACAGCGAGACCTCCTCGTCGGCCGGCGCCTCGCTGGCTTCATGGGACGCCTGGTCGCTACCGACCGCCGGGAAGGCGGTGCGGGCGAAGACCACCATCAGCATCACCACCAGCACGGCGAGCGACACATAGATCAACGAGGTCGGCGCAATGGTGCTGCCGGCGAACTCGAGCGGCGGCGCATAGAGCACCGCGCCGCCGATCATCGGCCCGAGGAACACCCCGAGGCCGTTGAAGGACTGAGCGAAGTTCAGGCGCTGCACGGTCTTGTCCGGGCTGCCCAGCGCGGCGGCGTAGAGGTTGGCGGACACCTCCAGGCAGGCCAGACCGCAGGCGAGCACGAAGAGCGCGACCAGGAAAGCGTCGAAGGTCGCGGCCCAGGAAGCTGGCACGAAGAGCAGCGCGCCGATCGCGAACAGCGCGAGGCCGAGCAGGATGCCGGCCTTGTAGCCACAGCGCTCCATGAACAGGCCGACCGGCAGCGCCATGATGAAATAGGCACCGAAATAGGCGGTCTGGATCAGCCCGGACTTGGCCCGGGAGATGTTCAGGGTTTCCTGGAAATGGTGGTTCAGGACGTCCAGCAGGCCATGGGACAGCCCCCACATGAAGAACAGGGCCGTCACCAGGACGAAGGCGAAGGTCGTGGAAATGGGCGCGCTCGTCCCGGCCGCGGCTGGCGACCGCTCTTGCAGACTGAGTTCGACGTTCATCGGTAACCCTTCCTTTTGGATTTATTGTTCAGGTACGAGCGGGCCACGCCGTACGGCGTGGCCCGCAGGGTACAACCTCGTTCGGATCAGCCGCGGTGGCGTCCGCGGAAATAGTCGATCAGCCCCTGGGTCGAGGAATCCTCGGCCGGCGGCGCCTCGTAGGCGGTCAGCCGGCCATAGAGGTTCTTGCCCAGCTCCTTGCCCAGCTCGACGCCCCACTGGTCGAAGGAGTTGATCCCCCAGACCACCCCCTGGACGAACACCTTGTGCTCGTACAGGGCGATCAGCGCGCCGAGGCGGCTGGGGTTGAGGGTTTCCATCACCAGGGTGTTGCTCGGCCGGTTGCCGGGGATCACCTTGTGCGGCGCCAGGCGCTTCACTTCCGCTTCCGGCAGGCCCTTGGCGCGCAGCTCGGCCTCAGCCTCCTCGCGGCTCTTGCCGCACATCAGCGCCTGGCTCTGCGACAGGCAGTTGGCGTACAGCCACTGGTGGTGGTCGGCCACCGGGTTGTGGCTGACCACCGGCACGATGAAGTCCGCCGGGATCAGCGGAGTGCCCTGGTGCAGCAGCTGGTGGTAGGCATGCTGGCCGTTGCAGCCGACGCCGCCCCAGATCACCGGGCCGGTACCGCAGGACACCGGGCTGCCGTCCTGGCGCACGCTCTTGCCGTTGGACTCCATGTCCATCTGCTGCAGGTGCTTGACGAAATTGCGCAGGTAGTGGTCGTAGGGCAGGAAGGCGTGGGTCTGCGCGCCCCAGAAGTTGTGGTACCAGATGCCGAGCATGGCCAGCAGCACCGGCATGTTGTTCTCGAACGGCTCGTTGCGGAAATGGCAGTCCATGGCATAGGCGCCGGAGAGCAGGTCCTTGAAGTTGGCCATGCCGATGGCCAGGGCGATCGGCAGGCCAATGGCCGACCACAGCGAATAGCGCCCGCCGACCCAGTCCCACATCGGGAAGATGTTCTTCTCGCGGATGCCGAACTCGATCGCCGCCTGCTTGTTGCTGCTCACCGCGATGAAGTGGCGATAGAGCTTTTCCTCGGTGCCCCCCTTGGCCAGGTACCAGGTGCGCGCGGCCTGGGCGTTCTTCAGGGTCTCCAGGGTGCCGAAGGTCTTGCTGGAGATGATGAACAGGGTGGTCTCGGCGTTCAGCCGGGCGGTCAGCTCGCGGAACTCGCTGCCGTCGATGTTCGCCAGGTAGTGGCAGCGCACGCCGGACTGCTGGGTGTAGGGCAACAGCGCCTCGGAGACCAGCTCGGGGCCGAGGTAGGAGCCGCCGATGCCGATGTTCACCACGTCGGTGATGGCCTTGTCGTTGTAGCCGCGCCACAGCTTGTTGTGGATGCGCCCGACGATGTCGGTCATCTGCGCCAGAGCGGCGTGCACGTCGCGCATGATGTTGTGGCCGTCGATGACCAGGCTGTCGCCCATCGGGCGGCGCAGCGCGGTGTGCAGGACCGGGCGGCCTTCCGAGGCGTTGACCGGCTCGCCGGCGAACATCGCCCGGGCGGCCTCGGCCAGGCCCGCCTCGCGGGCCAGGGCGACCAGCAGGGTGCGGGTTTCCTGGGTGATCAAGTTCTTCGAGTAGTCGAGAAAGAGGCCACAGCTGGAGGTGGAGAAGTCGTCGAAGCGCCGCGGATCGGCCTGGAAGGCCTCACGCATGCGAAAGTCCTGCATGGCCTGACGGTGTTCCTGCAGCGCCTGCCAGGAAGCCAGGCGGGTGACGTCGAACGGTTGCTGGTAGTAGCTCATGGGCGTACGGCCTCCTTAAATCTGTCTTGGTCTTGTAATGAATGCGGCCATCCCGATTGGCTGCCCGGATTCGCGGACTCGTTGCCCGCGGCCTCGCAAGGGCCGGGCTTTCCTGCGCTTTCGCCCTCAGGGGCTCCAGTAGATTTCCAGCGGATCGTTGAGAAAGGCACGGATCGGCATCCGCAGCGGATCGGCACGCAGGGCCTGGCGCAGGGTCTCCAGCTTGGCCGGCCCCTGGATCGCCAGACAGCGCCGGCGCGCCCGGGCCAGCAGCGGCCAGGTCAGACTGATCCGCGGATGCGGGGCGACCGGCGCGAGCATCGCCATGCACGGCTCGGCGCAGGTGCCGGCCAGGGCCTGGGCGAGGTTCGGGCTGCCGGGGAACAGCGAGGCGGTGTGGCCGTCCTCGCCCATGCCCAGCACCACCATATCGACCGGCCGCTTGAGGGGCTCCAGCGCCCTGCCCGCCTGGCGCGCCGCCGCCTCCAGGGTGGCCGCCGGCTGGTAGAGGCCGAGGAAGCTCGCCGCGGCGGCCGGGCCGCGCAGCAGGTGGCGGCGCACCAGCGCCTCGTTGCTGCCCTCCTGATCCGGTGCCACCCAGCGCTCGTCGACCAGGCCGACCTGTACCCGGCTCCAGTCCAGCTCAAAGGCGGACAGCGCCTCGAAGAAGGGAATCGGGCTGCGCCCGCCCGACACCAGCAGGCTGGCCAGGCCGTCGGCTTCGACGGCCTGGCGCAACACCTCGGCCACATGCTCGGCAAGCCCCTCGGCCAGGGCGGTGCCGTCGGCCAGTTGCCGGGCCACTACCCCGGCGGGTAGATCGAGTTCAGAAATCGCCATACCAGCTCCTCCCGTCGCGGGTGATCAGGGCAATCGACGCCAGCGGCCCCCAGCTGCCCGCCGCGTACGGCTTGGGCGCCTCGCCCTGCAGGCGCCAGCCGGCGATCAGCCGGTCGCACCACAGCCAGGCGTGCTCGATCTCGTCCTTGCGCACGAAGAGGTTCTGGTTGCCCTTCATCACCTCCAGCAGCAGCCGCTCGTAGGCGTCGGGGATCCTCGCGCTGCGGTAGGTGTCGGAGAAATTCAGCTGCAGCGGACCGCTGCGCAGCTGCATGCCCTTGTCCAGCCCCTGCTCCTTGGTCATCACCTGCAGGGCGATGCTCTCGTTCGGCTGCAGGCGGATGATCAGCTTGTTGCCGATCAACGGGCGCTGCTCCGCGGCGAAGATGTAGTGCGGCGGCGCCTTGAAGTGGATGACGATCTGCGACAGCTTCTCCGGCATACGCTTGCCGGTACGCAGGTAGAACGGCACCCCGGCCCAGCGCCAGTTGCGGACCTCCGTACGCAGCGCGACGAAGGTCTCGGTGTCGCTGCGCGGGTTGGCGTTGTCCTCTTCCAGATAGCCCGGCACCGCCTTGCCCTGGATGTTGCCGGCCACGTACTGGCCGCGCACCACCTGCTGGCTGAGCTGGGCGGCGTCGATCGGCGCCAGCGCCTTGAGCACCTTGACCTTCTCGTCGCGGATGCTGTCGGCCGACAGGTCGCTCGGCGGGTCCATGGCGATCAGGCAGAGCAGCTGCAGCAGGTGGTTCTGGATCATGTCGCGCAGCTGGCCGGCCTTGTCGAAGTAGCCCCAGCGGCCCTCGATGCCGACCTGCTCGGCCACG
>NZ_FOFJ01000042.1 GCF_900110885.1 Azotobacter beijerinckii
GAACCGCTCGGCCTCCAGGCGCTTGAGCCACAGACAGAAGCCGTTGCGATGCCAGTACAGAATTTTCACTTGGTTGCGTGTGCGATTGAGGAAGACGAACAACACAGGGTCGAACACCGCGACCTTGATATCCAACTCGACCAGGGCTGCCAGGCCATTGATGGATTTACGGAAATCGACCGGCTTGGGGTAGAGGTAAACAGCTTTGACGTTGGGGGCGGGACGCATCATGCGGGGCAAGTTCCAGAAGGAATCGGGAGCTCAGCATCAGATCTCAGGGCGCGGTTTCGAAGGTAGGGTTTATGGAGCGGTTACGTAGCCGCTGATTTAGCCCTATGTCTATCCGGTAGCCGGGGGCCGCTTGCTTGCGCAAGTTATGACCATTACGTAATTTGCGGCGCTTGCTTCACTGATTGCACTTACATAAGTATCATCAGTTACATCACTAGTTTCAGCTGCATAACTTACGGAGCTTCAGTAATGATTCTTGTCTTGGGTGGGGAGAAAGGTGGTAGCGGCAAGAGCTGCCTGGCGCAGAACCTAGCGGTCTGGCTGCAGCGTCAAGGGCATGACGTGCTTCTGGTGGATGCGGACCCCCAAGGCACATCGTTGGATTGGGCGCGGGAGCGCGAACAGAACCCAGACTTGCCGGACCTTCGGATCGAGACCGCCCAAGGTGATATCCGCAAGACTCTGCTGGATCGAATCAAGCGCTACGAGAAGATTGTGGTGGATGCCGGCGGGGCCGACTCGGTGGCCTTGCGCTCGGCCTTGACCGTGGCCACTCATGCCCTGTTTCCCTTCCGGCCCAAGCGTCGGGACCTCAAAACCCTAGCGCATGCCGAAGAGATGATCACGCTGGCCCGGTCGGTGAACCCGGGGCTAATTGCCCGCTCAGTGATTACCCAGGCCCCTTCCCTGCCCAGCCAAGTGAAACGCATCCTGGATTCCAAGGACGCCTGTACCAGCTACGGGTTCGAGCCGCTGCAGTCGTTCACGACTGCCAGGAATGTGTATGACGATGCCGATGAGGCCGGCTCGTCGGTTCTGGAAGCAGGTACAGATGCCAAGGCGGTCGAAGAGATCGAACAGATCGCTGCCGAACTGTGGGGGACTGAATGATGGGGGTCGGTAATCTCAAAAAGCCAATCAACCCAGCGGCCACGTCGCCCGCCGCAGATGACTTTATTAATGGAGCGAAGGTGGATGGCAAAAAGCCAATGCAGGTGGCGTCGGCCCGTGAGCGGACCTACAAACGCATTACCTTCAGCCTGTCAGATGAGTTGGACCGGGAAATCGAGCGCTTGAGCTTGATCCCCCGTGACTTCCGGGCCAGTCGCTCGGACGTGATCCGAGCAGCCGTGGCTCTGCTGGCCGCGCAGGATGAGGCAGAAATTGCACAACTTATGAAAGAGGCACAACAAAAGTAAGTTACGTCAGTTATTGTGATTACGTAAGTTACATGGCTTGCATAAATTATGTTGATTACGTAATCAGCTTCAACAAAGAACAGCATGCAGGCGGCGCAGGGCGCCTTCGCGGGATTCGCCAGGGTATGCCAGGCGACTTAGCTCGGCCTCAGTAAGGAGACGCGGTTGCTCCAAGTCGAGCACTTGCTTTGGTGTGCCCTTAGCTTTTGCCTTGGTCCCAGGCTTGGTCTTGGCTGTTGTTGAGGCGGCTGCTTTAACCGTGAATGTGAAGATGAAGTGAGTGACGGTCCGGCCGTTCTTGCGCTGTGTCCAACTGACCTGAAGAGGGCTGTGCTCGTTCACTTGCTTGACTGCGGGATCGATGACCCATTTCTTCAGATCGGCAAGCAAGGGGTAGCGGTCTTCGAGCTGGAAAGCCCGGCGCAGCCACGCTACCTCAATCTCGCGCTGGCCGGCGCCACGCCATTGCACCAGCAGCTCGTACAGACGGATACCGTGGGCGGAGGTCATCTTGGCTACATCGGTGATCGGGTAGATGGTATAGCGCTCAGATAGGTCGGCCAGATACGGAAGGATGTCGGCGGCAAAGCGCAACCGTACCAGCCCCTCGGTCGGCACATAATCGACCATCTGGACCCAGCGAAAGCGACGCACCGAGGCGCGTTCTCCCTTGGGGCCATAGAGTACCGAGACATACCGTTCAAACAGCGTCTGCGCTGAAGCGGCCAGCTCCTGATAGGCGCCTTGTCGGGTGATGCCGGCATATTCCGCGATTTCTATAGCTCGGATTGTATAGATGATCTGGTCACTGATTGGCTGATCACGTCGAACCTGGGCAATGCAAGCCAGAATGATCCGATGCTCCCCAAGAGTGAGTTTGTACCCGGCTTCGACTAAGGCGTTTGACTTGCAAATGCGCCATTCGTCCATGGGGCGTGCTTTGGAAGGCTGTGCGGAATCAGGATTGGTGGCTGCCTTGTGAGGCATGTGTGGCTCCTTGGATGCTCCTCTGGCACAGAGCCTACTCATATATGGAGGCCGAGTTCAACTCTCCACATATGGGTAAATTTCTCTCCACATATTGGTAAGTTTTTCTCCGCATATGGGTAAATTTCTCTCCACATATTGGTAAATTTCTCTCCACATATTCTGGCTGAAAGCCACGGATTACGCGGGTTCTAGAGGTCTTAAAAGGAAAAAGGATTAAAAGGAAAAAGAAGAGCTTTCTTTAAAACTTTGGAAAAGCCGAAGAGCTCATGAGGTCGAAGGCGGTAAGATTTTCTCCACATATTTGAACGATCGTCCCGCTATGAGCGGTAAGTTTTTCTCCACATATCGGCCTACACCTCAGGGACTTCCTCCCATTCGTCGCCCCTGAACAGCCGTCCCACCTGCAGCTTTTTGCTTTTCGTGCTTCCTTTCGAGCCAAAAAGTGGCGCGAAATGGCCGCATAGGCGCGATTTGATTTCCGATCATGGGGGCTCGACCCACTGCTACGAGAGTCCTCATGTTCCCGTCCTTCCTCAAACGCTGGTTGTTCGGCGACAACTACGCCTCGCTCTTCGCCGAGGCGCCCCATCCGGCCGAGCGGCTGATTCCCCCAGAGCTTCGCCCCTACCTGGAAAACCATAACTGGCGGAACCTGCGCTATCCCCCCTATCAGGAAGGCTATCCCGGCAAGGTGACGGGCGAGTGGTTAATGCGCCACTACCAGCGCAAGCTGATCGACCGCATCGCAGGCTCCATCGGCCTGCCGAAGGACGAGTACCAGCGCTACGTCGAACCGATCCTGATCAACTTCGCGGAGCTGGCGCACCTGCTGCCGGCCTCGGAGAACCATCACCACGCCGGTCCCGGCGGGCTGCTGCGGCACAGCCTCGAAGTCGCCAACCTCACCCTGGATGGGTGCCTGACCACCGCCTTCGACACCGCCGAGACGCCGGCCCGGCGCAGCACTCGCCGGTGGCGCTGGAATGTGGCGGGCGTCGCGGCGGCCCTGCTGCACGATGCCGGCAAGGCCATCACCGACCTGCGCGCCACCGACTTCGAGGGCAAGCTCGAGTGGAACCCCGGACGGGAAACCCTCCACCAGTGGGCGATGCATCACCAGCTCGATCGCTACTTCCTGCACTGGAATGCCCAGCGCCACGAAAAGCACATCCAGGTCTCGGTCGCCCTGGCACATAAACTCATCCCCGATGAGACTGTCGCCTGGCTTATGGAAGGCGGGCGGGACATCTACGGGGCCCTGTTCGATGCGATTGCGGGCAACGCGAACCCCGCGCCCCTGACCGAATGGGTGCGCCGGTCGGATGCGGCCTCGGTCAGGCGCGACCTGCTCAAGGGGCCGAGCCATGCCCGAGGCGGGGATACCGGCGTGCCGGTCATTCGCCTGGTCAGCGACGCCATGCTGCGCCTGCTCGGCCAGGGACGCTGGACGGTCAACGCGCCGGGCAGCCGGGTATGGGTGGCCACCGATGGCGTCTATATCGCCTGGCACAGCGCCGCCGAGGAGATCGTCCGCCTGCTGGTGAAGGACGGGATCGTGGCCATCCCGCGCTCGCCGGAAATGCTTCTGGCCATCCTGGCGGATCATGGCCTGGCCCAGCACCGGGACGATGGCGAGCTCTACTGGCTCGTCACCCCGCACGTCCTGTGCAGGAACGGCAAGGGGCCGGTTCTGCGCTGCTTGAAGCTCAGCTCCCCGGAGGTGCTGTTTCCGCATGTGCCGGTCCCACCGCCGACCTCCATCCGCCTCGGCAAGGAAGGCGAGCAGGTCGAGCGGATCGCGCCCAACGAAAAAGGCCTTCTCGATCGCCAGACGCCGGTTTCCGCGCCGACCGCGGTTGCCGTCGGGCGGCCCGTGCTCGAGGCGGGGGAGGCCACGCCGAGCCGGCCCAACGCCGAGCCCGCTCCGGAACCAACACGAAGCGTCATTTCGACGCCCAGCCTGCCGGCCGAGCCCCGTATCCCTTCGACACCGGACCCTGCTGCCGTCAAGGCACAGCCCAAGCCTGCCGCCCTCGAATGGGCCAACCAGAACGCCCAGCCAGGAGAGAACGATCCGGATACGGCCCCGGAACGGAGGCAGCCGGCAACGAGCCCGCCTGTGCCCGTTGCCGAACCGCTGCCCATGGCCCACGCCCCCGCGGACTCCGCGTCCGAGCCGCAACCAGCGGAATTTCCCAGGAAAAACGCCCGTGGCCAGATCTCGCTGGCCGAGCTGCTGGGGGAACCGAGCCCCCCGCCACTCCCCCAAAACCTGCCCCAGCCGCATCCGGAGCCCCACAGGCCGCGGCTCAAGCTCCAGGGGCACGCCGCTGGGCGGGTGACACCCAGCCAGGAGGCCCGGCTGACGCCGGCGGAAATCGCTTTGCTCAACGCCCAGCCGGTGTTGGCCGGCAAGTTCGTCGCCTGCCTCGATCGGGTGGAAGAACTGCGCCCGGTCGCCGACCGGGTCTTCGTGCCCTTGTACAAGACGCCCTTCGACGACGGCGACCTCCAGCTCTTGTTCGACAGCGACTGGCTCTGGCGGGACTTCACGCAAGAGGGAGCGCCGCTCACCCGACGGGTCAACCGCCGCCGGGGGTTCCTGCTGACGATTCCGCTGAGCGCGCTGTTCTGTCAGCTGGGAGAGCTCGACTGGGGGATTCCCGACATCGGCTCTCTTCCAGAGGCCAAAATCGCCCGCTACCACGGCTACCTGGCCGCGGTCCTGGAGAAGGCGCGGCCCGAAACGCTGGGGGACGTCGACACCCTGGCCATCAGCGAGAGTCAGGTCGAGGCACTGGCCCGGCAACTGAAAGCCTCCCCGGAAGACGTCGAAGCCGCCGTGCTGAGCCTGCGCGATGCCGTCAGGATCCCGGTTCGTAAAACGCTCTATATCCGCGCCCGGCCCGAGGAGGTGGCCTCCCGGCCGGGTTGAGGTCGCCGCCCTGGCTCCGTGGCGACGAAGGCCCGCCTTGCCGGGAAAGGGCTGGCCTGCCTCCGATCCAGCGGTAGTGCTTCCACTGGCCGAACAGGCACTCGACCCCGCGACGCGCCGGGTCGAGAGGCCTGGCGCAGGGGTCTTGCTCGATGCGGTAGATGCCTGGACGGCATCCGCCCTCGAGCGCTGCTGCGCAGTATCCAGTGCACCGCGCCGACGCAGCGGCGACCGCCGAGGGACCGAATACCCGGGGGAATCCCAGCACCCAGCGCGGTCAGGGGCGAGAGGAGGGGACAAACGTCGAGGCCCGGTAGCGCCACGCGGATGAGCTCCGCCTGGCATCGGCGCTATGATCGCTATACCTAGCTAGGAAACCGTGCGAGACGCCACGCAACGGATGAGGGAAAGACCGCCCCGGTACGCGAGAAGCGGAAGCCGTGGTCGGATGGAGCCCAACAGCGACACAGGACGGAAGGGGGTAGGGCGATGAAAGGGGTCTATGCGGTGACGGGCGTCCTCCTGGTGCTCGGCAGGGTGGCCGTCGTGGGTTACCAGATCACCCAAGCGCTCGACAAGCGGTACGGTACCGACCAGGAGTAAGCGGCACCCTGTCCCGGAAGGGCTTCGCCAGCGGCGCTTGCGCGCCCTGCTTGAGGCCAGGAACATTCAGGCAACGGAATGGCCGGCCAGTGCCTTGCATGGCATACACGCGCCAAGGCCCCTAGGAAGCTGCAGAGCGCGCTGTTCGCCACCAGGTATGGCAACCCCCGTAGGGTTATCGGGAAAACGCGTCTGTGGCCCGCTGAGAGGCCCTCCGCCCAGGGTGACGGTCCGTTGGACTGCCAGATCCTGGCTGCCCCCTGGGTAGCCGCCCCGCGCGGCCACGCAGCAGGGCTCTGACAGAAAACGTTATTTCCATTTCCCACTGCCCGACCTCGGGCAGAAATCGCTCCCCGTACATCGACTACCGACCGAGACGCTCTTTTCTGATCATTCTGATCAACTTCCCCATGCCCCGATTGGCAACGAGTTTCCGCTTCGAAAAACGATTCGAACGCCAGTTGATTCAACTATCAGGTCACTTGTCCTTGCCGACTCTGTCGCTCGCACCTTATCCGGCGTAATAAACACCACCGTAGCTATTCGGTCGCCTTGTCGATCAGTACCCGCAGACAACAGGTCAGCCTGCTCGCGATATCGATTCGCCCAGCTCTTGAACGACAGGAGCCACACGGCCAATAGCACGGCACTTCCGGGAAATTTATTCTCCTGGGCGTGATAAGGCATTTTCCAAACGCTCAGCATTTATTTCCCCGCTGGAAAGAGAGTTGCCTGCGTCTTGAATAACACATTACCCAGCCAATATTTTTTTGGTGAATCCGGCGCCTGTTTCCGTTGAGGAGAACAACCGCTCTGTCATTTCAGACGTGCGCTGACTCCCGCACAAAAGATTCCCTGCAGCTTCACCTTGTTCACCTTGAATCACTTCATGTCCCTGCGTGGAAACTTCATAACGGCCCTATGCTGTTTCTTCGGAAAGTAGGGGACCCGATTCTGCCAGAGGCACTTTTCAAGACTCTGGATGCGCGCGCTTCTTTCATGCATTCAAGCCGGTTATAGCCGTTGCAGGTGGGCCATGCCGCTGCGGCTCGGCTCTGCAAGGAGCCCAATAGTGCCGGCGATAGCGGAGGCCCTTCGCTTCGCTGGACCCAACCGCCGTACGCGATCGTCTGCCCGGGCTACCGCCATTCATCCCAAATGGCCCGGCGGATTTTCTCCCGTCGACTCCGGCCCGTTCAGGTCGGCCACAATCCTGCTGCCAGTCACTGTTCTGCCCCTGGGGGGATACCCCTCGGACTGACCCGATCCCGCGCAACCCTCGCGCTTCGCGACACAGTGGTCTGTCGACCCGCTTCGCGACATAAAATCAGTCGAAATAGCTGACTGGACAATAACTATCTATTTCAGTCTGCCAGCTTACTGACATAACAAACTCAGTATTTCAGCAGATTCTCCCTGACGCTCTCTAAATGTGCTGAAAGCCGCGCCAGGACTGGCTTTCAGCACATTTTCGTTGCCCGAGCCGGTCTGAAGCCTGACAATTTGCTGAAAGACCCTCCGAAAATCTCCTGAAAGATACCCAGAAATGTGCTGAAAGCCGTGTCAGCTCTGGACTCAACACATTTTTCGATGCCCTTGGCCAGCCCCCAATCGGTCCTTGACCGGAAAATGTGCTGAAAGGCGCCTCAAAATCTTCTGAAAGCCACCCACAAATGTGCTGAAAGCCGCGTCAGCTCTGGGCTCAGCACATTTTTCAATGCCCTTGGCCCGCCCCCAATCGGCCCTTGACCGGAAAATGTGCTGAAAGGCTCCTCGAAATGTTCTGAAAGCGCTCCCCAAATGTGCTGAAAACCGCATCAGGACTGGGCTCAGCCTTTTTTAGAGGTATACGTAGCGCTCAGGCCAGCACGTTCGAGAATGGGGCCTCGAGGGCCTGGATTTTCTGGTAGCGCCCCTCCCACGCCAAGGTGGTCTTGCGCAGGGCTCGGTTCTCCGCAGCCAGCTGACGCAGCTCCGCCAGTCGGGCTTCGTAGTTCCTCACCCGCAGCAGGAGCGTGCCTTTCACGAAGCTGAACGCCCCGGCTGGGTATTTGTGGCGTGGCCCTTTCGGGATCTTCCGCGCCACGGCATTCCCTTTTCCGTCCTCCCGGACATAGTGCACCCGAACCCAGTAGAAGCCCCAGGCGTTGGGGCTGATCTGCTGAACCCAGATCAGAATCGGCACATGGGTTTTCCCTTCCTCGCCAAGGAACTGCTGGGCCTGCTCGAAATACTGCTCGGCCAGGCGCTTGGCCCGCTCCACGATCTCCAGGTAGGCCGCGTCGAGGAATTCAACGGATAGCTCGGTCATTCGCTCGGTATCGATCATGGGTCATCTCCCCCTATGGCTGGGAGGTATTTTCGGCAAGCCCAACGGCTTTGTGCGGCCCTTTCAAGCCAGAAAATGGCCTGAAAGGGCCGCACAAACCCTTTTCGGATCAGGATCATCGTCGGTGCGCTGTCATCCAAGGACCCTTTGGCAACTGTCCTGTGCAGGGATGGCACTCCGGAGTACGACTGGGGATGAGCTGACACCCGTTTATCGTCATGAGCCGTGTCATTGGGGCGACCGTCTGGTGTGCAGACAGTGCCGCAGGAGCGAACCAGGAGAACCACTCTGGGGAAAAAGTCGGGCTGGATATGGGCCATAGCAACGTGATCGCCGTCTACAGCGGCAATTCCGGCAACCAGGAGTCCATCGTGAGGCCGGCGCGCGCCTGCCCGGGCGACAGCCCCATTGTGCACAGCCCGGCGAATTTTCTCCGTCGACGCCGGCCCGTTCCGCCCGGCCACACTCCCGCGGCCTGTCACGGGGCTGTCCCTGGGCAGAGGCCTGTCCGCCCCGCTGCGCGACACACAATCAGTCGAAACAGCTGACTGGACTATAACTATTTATTTCAGTCTGCTAGCTCACTGACATAGAGGAAATCGACGTTTTTCAGCAGATTTCCAACAGTGACCCAAAATGTGCTGAAAGCCCCGTCGTTGCTGGGCTCAGCCTTTTTTGGGGCGGGCGGCGAGGCGTGAATCCGCGGAAAGGCTGAGCGAAAGACTGAGCGAAAGGCTGACTAAAAGGCTGAAAGCCCCGGCAGGACTGGCTTTCAGCACATTTTCAGTGGTCGTCAGCAGTCTCGGATCCTCCTGCCGCCGGCTAATCAGTGAAAGCGGCTCGAGCAATCCGTGAAAGCCCCTCTCGAATCTGCTGAAAGCCCCGTCAGCACTGGGCTCAGCCTTTTTCAGGAGGGCTGCAAAGACTGAAATCGGAAAGTCTTCTGAACGCTGCCGGCAAATCTCCTGAAAACCTCGTCGGGCAGGAACACAGCCCCTCCCGTCGTCATCGGCGGGCCGTTCGCTGTCGCTCCGACACCGGCCCGGCCCGATTGAATGGGCGGGGCTCCCGCTTGCTCGGCCGTCGTCGTCATTCGACGACCGTTTGGCGATCGTCCGTCGCTCGCCAATCCGCCCCACGCAAGGTCGTGCTCGGTCCGTCGTCATTTGACGGCCGTCCGGTGTGCGTTCGGGGCGTTTGCCGACGTTCGACTTTCGCTTGCTCGGTGATCGTCGTCATTCGACGACCGTTTGGCGATCGTCCGTTGCTCTCCAATCCGCCCCACGCAGGGCCGTGCTCGGTCCGTCGTCATTCGGCCGCCGTCCGGTGTGTATGCGTGGGGCGTTCGCCGAACACGGCCTGCGGCTTTTCCCCCGGGAGACCCGGTTTGGATCGGCCTGCCCAACCAGAAGGGCGTTGGCCCGTGCACGGCAAGGCCATCGCGCCTGACCTTCGAGGCGGCGTCGCGTGTTTCGCCGATGGCATCCTGGAAAAAGAGAAGCCCCGTCTGAGAGGATTCTCTCCATTGGAAAGTCCGGGGGCTTCAAACCGAAGGCCGGAATTCCAACAGATAATTTTCCTGGCATGCCGGGCTCGAGAAGGCCGTTCCTGCTGGGCTCGTCAAACGAGGGGAAATATATTTCCCCGGTGATCGTTGTCCGGCCTGATAATTAAATGGTGGGTCGTCATGCGGGCCAGGTGGGTAAGCCTGGGAAACCTTGATTGAACCCCCTCAGTTCACAAACCAGCGTCCGAAGCGATACACGGCATAAACCGACAGAATATTTCCTGCGAGCAGGACTTCCGAACTGTCCAGCCAGACGGAAAGTTTGAGCACGCTGCCGAACAGCAACGCGAACAGGATCAGCGTCAACGGTATGCTCAGCAGTTTCATGAAGAGACTGCCGCGCAGCGGACTGGGCTCCTCCAGCTCGTCCCAGTATTCGGACAGACAGAATGGGCAGCAATTGGAGATGGGTTTTCCGCCGCCGATTCTCCATCCATTAACGCCTGGGAAACTACGGCTGTAAATGACGCGTGGCACTATCCAGCGATTACAACGCCTGCACAACACAGAACTGCCTGCCATCTCTTTTCTCCTGATGGGTCTTTTGGCGAAGTGGACGTCCCACTCCCCATCGAGGCTCTCATCCCTGGGGCAAAACCCAAGTCGGGGTCTTGGCACTGTGCACATGTCCGCTGCCGACGCCGGCTTCAGCCCTTGAATTGTCCTTTGAAGATTCGGCGCAGAAACCTGTGCCGGCGGACTTGGGTTTTCGGGTAGCGGTGTTACCCAGGAGATGCATCTCAACCCAAGGAGGCTGTTCATGAACCCATTACCCCTGCGCGCCGAGGCGATCGGCCTGATCCTGTTCGCGTTTCTCCCTCTGGTCATGCTGCTGGTGGGCGGATACGCCGTCTGGGAGTGGTGGTACCTCGACCGCTTGCCGGCTGGAGAGGCCGCCGCCTATGGCACGGCCGAACGCCTGACGCCCGGTGTGCTGGCCGTCGTGGTGTTTTTCCTGTGGATGGGAGGGCTCCTGGTGTCCGTCGGCTGGACCCTGGCCTTGCGGGTCATCGCCCGGTACCGCTGGCCGTTTGGCGCTTCGTTCGCCCTGCTGCTCGGTATTCTGTGGGTGACCCGCCAGACGCTGGCCCTGTGAGGACAAAGGGGGCCGCCCCGATGAGGCGGTCCCCTTCGCCCGCCCATCGACCCTGGCCGGCCACAGGCGAGTTTCTCCCTGGAGGGGAAAGGGCTTGGCGAAAGCGAATCGACCCAGTCTGTCTAGACTGCACCTTGGCACCCGGAAGCGACCTCCGGGATAATGCGTTGCTTCAAGGAATGCCGTAACGGATACGCCCGCTTGGATACGAAACAGCTTCTCGAAGCCGAAATGCGCGAGGCCCTGGGACTGGCGCCCGCAAAACCCGCCCCCAAACGATCCGGACAGCGTCCGTCCTATATCCAGGTGGAGCTGAGTGTTCGCAAGGGCAGTGGCGGTCCCGCCTTTCGCTTCGAGCACCGGTCCCGTTCGCTCAGCACGCTGGATGCCCAGCTCGAGGCCGAAAAGCTCGTGCGCCAGAAGGGCTGGGAAGTCTGGGCCGTGCTGGACGTACGTCAGGTCTCCGAATAACCCCACGGCCTACTCTTCAGGCCTTCACCTCCCCGCCATGGAACATGCCATGAACAAAGCCGAGCTCATCGACGCCATCTCGACCGCCACCGACCTGCCCAAAGCCACGGCTGCCCGCGCGCTGGACGCCTTCACCGCCAGCGTTACCACGGCCCTGCAGCAGGGGGACGACGTGTCCCTGGTGGGCTTCGGCACCTTCACCGTAAAGGCGCGTGCCGCCCGCGAAGGTCGTAACCCGCAGACCGGGGCCGCGCTCCAGATTGCGGCTGCCAAACTGCCAGGCTTCAAGCCGGGCAAGGGCCTGAAGGATGCCGTGAATCAGGAAGGCTCCGAGACAGCCGTCTGAGGGACCTGCGGCAGGATGCCGGAGTGCGGGAAAACGCAAGGCCGATCAGCACCGAGGCCCGGACGGTAGGCAGACCCCGACCCCGTTGCAGTAGGGCATGTTGTCCAGCGAGCCGCGGCTCGAGGCGAGGATCGTCAGCGCACCTGCGTTGAAAGGCTGCCGAGTGGCCGTCAGGAAAGCACCGCTACTCGCTCGAGCGCTAACCGCGGAGCTTTTCGAGATCCTCTGCTCTGCCACGGGCGGATCCAGAAGGGCGTTGATCCCGCTGCCTAGCCCAAACCGGGCTAGCGATAGCCGCCATTAAATGGTGTAATTTCAACCATTAAGTGGATGAAATTACACCATGTACCTGCGCAGAATCCGTCAATTCCTCCTCGAAGCGCTCGAGGAGGCTCCCGTCGTGCTGCTCAATGGCGCCCGCCAGACCGGCAAGAGCACGCTGATCCAGGATCTTGGCCGGGAGGCCGTGTACTACACCTTTGACGATCCGGCGGTCCTGGCGGCCGTGCAGGCCGATCCTTTCGGCTTCATCAATGCGCTGAAGGGGCCGGTCTGCCTCGATGAAGTGCAACGCGCCCCCGGGGTTTTCCTGGCGATCAAGGCGGCCGTGGACCGTGAGCGCACGCCTGGACGTTTCCTGCTGACGGGGTCGGCCAATGTGCTGCTGCTGCCGCAGATCGCCGACTCCCTGGCCGGGCGCATGGAGGTGCTGAACCTCTGGCCGCTGGCCCAGAGCGAGATCGCCGGCCAGCCGACCCGGCTGATCGAGGGCCTGTTCAGCGGCGAGCTGCCGGATCACTGCCGTTTCGAGCGCAACGACTTCATCCAGCGCCTGAACCGCGGAGGCTATCCGGAGGTGCTGACACGCTCCAGCGAGCGGCGCCGGGAGGCCTGGTTCGAAAGCTATCTGCACACGATCTTGCTGCGCGATGTGCGCGACCTGGCCCAGATCGACGGGCTGACCGAGCTGCCGCGGCTGATGCAGGTCCTGGCCGCCCGCAGTGGCGGACTGCTGAATGCGGCCGAGCTGTCACGCTCGACCGGCATTCCTCAGACCACCCTCAAGCGTTATCTCACCCTGCTGGAGACCCTGTTCCTGGTCCGCCTGGTGCCGGCCTGGTCCTCCAATCTCGGCAAGCGACTTCAGAAGTCGCCCAAGCTGTTTGTCACGGACTATGGCCTGATGGCCCACCTGCAGGGCCTGAGCCAGGCGGGCATAGAGGCAGCGCTGGGACTGCCGGGCGATCTGGTGGAGGCCTTCGTGCATGCCGAGCTGGTTAAGCACCAAGGCTGGTCGGACGTACGCACCCAGCTGATGCACTACCGCACCTCCACTGGTGTCGAGGTGGACTTCGTGCTGGAAAACCGGCGGGGTGAGCTGATCGGTATCGAGGTGAAGGCGGCCGCCACCATTAGCGGCAAGGACTTCAACGGTCTGCGCCACTTGCGCGAAACTACTCCTCAGCAGTTCAGACGCGGGATCGTGCTCTACACCGGCGAGCGGACGGTGCGCTTCGACGAGCAACTGGTGGCGCTTCCCCTGGCGGTGTTTTGGAGCAGTCTCTCACGCTGAAAGCGGTATGGCACTGAGCACCCAACAACGTGACAGTGCCTGTCCGCGAATCTCGACTTCTTCATGCTGTAGAACGCCCTCAACGAGAAAATTCTACTGCTGATCCTTCCGGATGTTCGGGGGGATCACCTCGGTATTTCTGCTTGATATGATACATTGAATACATGCATTCAAAGGAGGCCGCCCCATGCCCACCTCAATCCGACTGGCTCCCGAAATCGAGCAGCGCCTGGATTTCCTGGCCGCCAACACCGGGCGCACCAAAGCGTACTACCTGCGCGAAATCATCGAGCGTGGTCTGGACGAGATGGAGGACTACTACCTCGCCGCCGAAGTGCTGGAGCGTGTCCGCAAGGGGCAGGAGCAGGTGTATTCGTCGGCGGACGTAAGGAAAGACCTTGGCCTGGACGATTGACTACACCCAGACGGCTCTCAACCAGCTACGCAAGCTCGACAAGCCATCCGCCCGGCGCATCCTCGACTTCATGGAGGAGCGGGTCGCCCTGCGTGAAGATCCACGCAGTACCGGGAAGGCGCTCACCGGCCCATTGGGTGGACTGTGGCGCTACCGGGTGGGCGACTTCCGGGTGATTTGCGAGATCCAGGATGGCGCGTTGCGCGTCCTCGTGCTGGAGCTTGGCAATCGGCGCGAGGTCTATCGCTAGGTCTGGCCCGGCTTCTCCCATGCTGTAAGCCATCGCCTACAGCAGCTCAAGCGTTCGCCCAATAGGCGCGGAACGGCTGCCGGCGTAGATTGAATCCCACCAAGACGTCGAAGGAACGACGCAGGCTGACCACGGATGGCGGCCAATGGGACCGTCGCAGGATGCGGCGACTTCATCAGGATGATGAACCCAGGGATGCGGTTGAACGACATGAAACGGCGAGGCTAACCCCTCGCCGTTTTGTTTTGCGTCGAAGTGCTGTGTGTGCTTTGGGTCGGCGTGAAGATCGCGCAGAGCCTCAGCAGGCATTCAGATGAGCAGCTCGAACGCGCGAAGCCGGGAAACGGTTTCCGGCAAGCGTTGCTTCAACAGGCAGTCCAGGTACTCGCGAGAGGAAAAGGGAGGGTTCTTCAGCGATGCCCGGTGACGGCGAACGGCCTCGAGCACGGCGCCGATGTGCAGTTCCATCAGGTCTGTGATGAAGTCGTCCGGATGGATGGCCCGCACCCCGAAGGGAGACAGATCCTGGTCGGGAAAATCCTTGAGATTGAAGGTCACGATCGCTTCGGCGCGCGTCTGCACCGCGGCCGCTACCACATGGCGGTCCTCCGGATCCGGGAGGGTAATGCCAGGGATCAGGCTCTCGAAGCCCGTCACCAGGGCTCCCGGCACATGACGATCCATCAGCTCTCGTACACGCCCGACCGTGTCAGGCGACAAGTCGGGACGATCGGCCAGCAGATTCCGCATCCATTCCTGATGGATGGTTTCCGACCAGCGGGCGCGGAACTGACCGGATAGCGCCAGGTACATCAGCAGGCTGCGCAACGGTGCCGGATACATCACGCAGGCATCGTAGACGACCGTGTAGTTCGAGCTCACTCGTAGCCCAGCCCCAGTGCCTGGTCCAAGGCAGAGAGCTCGGCCAGCGCCGCCAGTCGCTCCTGTTCAAGCCTCTCCTGGTAGAGGCGGAGATCGGCAAATTTTACCTTCCGGCGATTGCCGGCGCGATGGTAGGGGATGGCTCCCTCATCGAGCAGCTTGATCAAGGTGGGGCGAGACACATTCAGCAGGTCGGCCGCTTCCTGGGTGGTCAACTCCGCATGGACGGGAACCAGGCGGACACTGTTGCCCTCACCCAGCTCGGTCAACACATCGACCAGCAGACGCAGGGCGCTGACCGGGATGTTGACGGAACGAATCCCTCCCTTGGGATCGCTGATGGACAGAGTCTGCGTCTCCGCGCGGGTTTCGATAATGGCGGACAGCTCCTGGCTGCACAGTTTGGCCAGAGTGGCCTCTTCGGCGCTGGGCAGTGTTTCTTGCAGGCGGTTCATGGCGGCTCCTCTCTGCTTGCGCATTCAGGATATTCGAAATTTTCGCAATTTTGTTATTTTCGAATTATTCGAAAGATTGCAGAGGCATCCGACGGTTGGTTTCCCTGCTCGGAGAGCCCGCAGAATGCGGACAAAATTGTACGCCAAGGCCATTGGCCAACTTGCCGTATATAACCTATTAGGTTGATGTGCGGTCATGGAGAAAAGAACGCCCCACTGCAAGCTATCCGTCATCAAAGCCTTGATCGAGGTGGGCAAGGTACGCACCACGCACGCTGCGCGAGTGGGCGCGAATGAGTTGGGGCTTGGTGCTGGCCGTAGTGATGGCGCTTTTCTACAAGAGCATGACCACTCACGCCGATCACAGGGTCTGGCAAGACGTGTACCGTCCAAGCACGCAGGCGGGCGACGTGTATCTGAAGCTGACGGTCATCGATGACGTGCTGATCGTGTCCTTCAAGGAGCTATGAACATGAAATGTCCCTCCTGCGGCGCGGCGGAGCTGATCCACGACACCCGCGACCTGCCCTATACCTACAAGGGCGAAACCACCGTCCTGACGGCGGTGACGGGCGATTTCTGCCCGGCTTGCGCCGAGTCTGTCCTGGACGCAGAGGAGTCGGATCGCGTCATGCGCGAAATGCGCGCTTTCTCGAAGCAGGTCAATGCAGCCATTGTCGATCCTGGCTTTATCGCTGCCGTGCGCAAGAAACTCGCGCTCGACCAGCGCGAAGCGGCCGAGATTTTCGGCGGCGGCGTCAATGCGTTCTCGCGCTATGAGACGGGCAAGACCAAGCCGCCCTTGGCGCTGGTAAAGCTGCTCAGGGTGCTTGATCGTCATCCGGAGCTACTGAACGAAGTCAGAACGGCATAAGTCATTTGCCCGGTTCTGGCCGAATGCTCCGATCATGGCCAGTACGCTGCTCTGCTCTGCTCTGTTCAGTACCTGATCTTGAAGGTGGGCGAATCCTCCGCCCGCAGGTGGCGGCGGTCGTAGAGCCGGGGGGTGCTGATGTTGGCATGGCCCAGCCACTGCTGGACCTTGGGGATGTCGGCCTCGTGTTCCAGGGCGTTGGTGGCGGCGGTGGCGCGCAGGCCGTGGACGCCGAGGCCGGCCGCCTTGGCGTAGGCGCCGACCAGGGCATGGATGCCCTCGGCGGAGATCCCGGCGCCGGTCCTGTGCGCTTCGACGAGCAACGGGTGGCGCTTCTCCTGGCGGTGTTCTGGAGCAGTCTCTCACGCTGAAAACGGTACGCTGGCCTGATCAGCTGTCGAACAAATCCAGGGTCAAAGCGGGCATGCAGGGCGCTGGCCCAGCTTCTCCCAGGCTGTAAGCCATCGCCTACAGCAGATCGGGCGTTCGCCCAATAGGCGCGGAACGGCTGCCGGCGTAGATTGAATTCCACCAAGACGCCGAAGGAACGGTGCAGGCTGACCAAGGATGGCGGCCAATGGGACCGTCGCAGGATGCGGCGACTTCATCAGGATGATGAACCCAGGGATGTGGTTGAACGACATGAAACGGCGAGGCTAACCCCTCGCCGTTTTTGTTTGGCGCCGAAGTGCTGTGCTTTGGGGCGCGTTTGAATCAGACGTGAAGATCGCGCAGGGCCTCAGGGGGCTGTGCTGCTATGCGCAGGAGGGTCTGTGCGGCGCCGGTGGGCTTCCGTCGGCCCTGCTCCCAGTCTTGTACGGTGCGTAAGCTGACGCCGAGCAGCTCGGCAAAGGCATTCTGCGACAGACCGACCTTGGCGCGGGCTTCGGCGGCTGGGGTGAGCTTGACTTGGGTGGTCCGCACCGCCTTGCCGGCTTTCATCAGGCGTACGGACTGGAGCAGGTCCACCTGGAATTGCTCAAGCTCTTTATCCATCGGTGATCGCCTCTTTTAGTTGTTTCAGGAAGGCGGTGGACGCCGAGGCCCTCTACGAGGCCTGTTGACAGGCAATGATTGCAATCGACCTGTGCTCGGGTAATCGTTTGTCCCGTGTCCTGGGACGCGGGACTAGATAGGTCGAGTAGAAACGAAAAGTCAAGATATCGGCCTGCTTCTCAGGACTGCTTGCGGTAAGCGCTCAGGATAGCTTCGCGGGTAGGCAGTTCGCGCTGGGATTCAGCCAAGGTGACCTCATAGCCTTCCAGACGCAGGCTGGCGACATAATTAGCACGACGGGTCTTGGCGCAGTAGGCCTTCTTGGCTTGCAGACTGAGGGCGCTCACGGTTCCAACCTTATCTCTTGTTGCAGAGTGTTCATTGTCACGATCAACAGGCCGAAGTGTAATGAGGGGCTTGGCTATCCGTCCAATTGCATGATTCATCATCGTCCAAATTAATGGTTTGCTGCCGTCTATTTTGGTGGTTAATGAGCGTCCAGATGACTGGTAAGGCCGCTTGATCCGCAGCCCTCTTGCCGGGTGGAGGGCAGGCGCAAGATACCGATGACGATGGAAGACTGGGCTAAGCGGCTAGATGCGTTTCTGGAGTTCACCGAACGCGACATCCTGAAGGATGCGGGCAAGGTGTCCGCCGAGATGACCAAGGCTCATGTCGAGAGCGAGTTCGAAAAGTACCGCATCGTGCAGGACCGCCTGTTCGAGAGCGACTTCGACCGGGCGATCAAACAGATTGAGGGTGGGAGCCAAGCCCGCGACGAGGGGGAATAACACCCATGGCCACCAAGAAAACCGCCCCGAGTTGGAGCGACGTTAAAGCCAAACTGGCCGACTTCGACCGCGCCGGACTGATCGGGCTCATACAAGACCTGTACGCCGCCAACAAGGACAACCAGGCGTTCTTGCACGCGCGCTTCGCACTCGGCGGCGATGTACTCAAGCCCTACAAAACAACTATAGCCCGCTGGCTGTGGCCTGATGTATTCAAGAACCAGGACACCTCGGTGGCCAAGGCCAAGAAGGCCATTTCGGACTACAAGAAGGCCATCGGCCCATCAGAGGGCTTGGCGGAGCTGATGGTGTTCTATTGCGAGCAAGCGGCCGGTTTCAGCAGCGACGTGGGCCTGCAGGACGAGGGCTATTTCAATGCGCTGGTGCTGATGTTTGAGCAAGCGCTGACGATCATCGCGACTTTGCCCGATGGGCAGCGACCAGCCCTTTGGAGGCGGCTGGATGAGGTGAGGCGCATCAGCCACGATTTTGGTTATGGCGTCGGCGATGACATGGACGAATTGCTGACCGAGCACGGAGTCGATGGCTGAACAGGAGACGCTCGCAGCCGTGCAGGCCGAGAACGCTCGCCTGATCGCGCTGCTTGAATCACACGGCATCGAGTGGCGCCTTTCGCCGTCCCAGCCTGCTCCAGGGGTAGCAGCGCCGGAGCCGTCCAGGCTGTCCACTACTGAAAAGGTGACCCTGTTCCGGCGACTGTTTCGCGGGCGCATGGATGTGTATCCGGTTCGCTGGGAAGGCAAAACCTCGGGCAAGTCGGGCTATGCGCCAGCCTGCGCCAACGAGTGGCGTGCCGGTGTGTGTGAGAAGCCCCGTATCAAGTGTGGTGACTGCGGCAAGCGACTGCTGATCCCGCTGTCCGACGCGGTGATCTATGACCATCTGGCCGGTGCGCACACGGTCGGCGTCTATCCGCTGCTGGAGGACGACACCTGCTACTTTCTGGCGGTCGATTTCGATGAGGCCGACTGGAGAGATGACGCGCGTGCTTTCATGCAGTCCTGCGAGGAGCTGGGCGTGCCGGCTGCGCTGGAAATTTCCCGCTCCGGGCAAGGCGCGCACGCATGGGTATTCTTCGCCAGCCGCGTTTCTGCCCGCGATTCCCGGCGACTGGGTACGGCCATCATCAGTCACACCTGCACGCGCACCCGGCAACTGAAGCTGGAGTCCTACGACCGGCTGTTCCCCAACCAGGACACTATGCCCAAAGGCGGCTTCGGCAACTTGATCGCACTGCCGCTGCAAAAGTGGCCCAGGGAGAGCGGTTTCAGTGTGTTCGTTGATGCCGATCTGCGCCCGCATCCTGACCAGTGGGCTTTCCTGGCGGCGATCCGGCCGATGCCTGCTCACGACATCGAGCCGACCATCCTGCGTGCCACCGGTGGCGTCCATCCCTTGGATGTCACCTTCATCGACGATGAGGACCTGGCTACGCCGTGGAAACGCGAGAGCGCATCGCCCAAGAAACTATCCGGTGCGATGCCGCCATCGCTCACGGTGACGTTGGCGAACCTGATCTATTTCGAGAAGGCGCAACTCCCCCAAGCGCTGGCCAATCGCCTGATCCGGCTGGCCGCCTTCCAAAACCCCGAGTTCTACAAGGCCCAGGCCATGCGCATGTCGGTGTGGGACAAGCCGCGAGTCATTGGCAATGCTGAAAACTTCCCCCAACACATCGCTCTGCCTCGCGGCTGCCTTGATGCGGCAATGGACTTGCTGCGCGACAACAGCATCGCCTGCGATCTGCATGACGAGCGATTTGGCGGCGAGATCATCGATGTGGTCTTCGCTGGCACCTTGCGCCTTGACCAGGAAACTGCCGTTTCGGCCATGCTGCATCACGACACCGGGGTCCTGTGCGCGCCAACAGCATTCGGCAAGACCGTTACCGCCGCCGCGCTGATCGCTCGCCGGGGCGTGAACACCCTGGTGCTGGTGCACCGCACCGAGTTGTTGAAACAATGGCAAGAGCGCCTGCAAGTCTTTCTCGGCGTAGGCAAGGGCGTGGTCGGCACCATCGGTGGTGGCAAGGCCAAACCCACCGGGAAGATCGATATCGCTGTGATGCAGTCGGTATCCCGGCAGGGCGAGGTCAATCCGCTGGTTGAGCACTACGGGCAGGTGATCGTGGACGAGTGCCATCACGTTGGCGCCGTGTCATTCGATGCCATCCTGAAGCGAACCAAGGCGAGGTTCGTGCTCGGCCTTACGGCAACCCCGATTCGCCGCGATGGTCAACAACCGATCATCTTCATGCAGTGCGGGCCGATCCGGTACACAGCGGCTAAGCCGGCAGGTGCACCCCATGACTTAGAGGTGCTGCCGCGAACACGTTTCTCACGGATCGACTTGCCGCACGAGGCGGGCATCCAGGATGTGTTCCGGCATCTGGCCGATGACCAGGCCAGGACCGAAGCTATTGCCGCCGAAGTCCGTGACGCGTTTCAGCAGGGTCGCAAAGTGCTGGTGCTGACCGAGCGTACCGAACACCTCGACGCTATTCGGATTGCACTGGAAGAACAAATACCGGAGCTGTTTATGCTGCACGGCCGGATGTCCAAGAAACAGCGTGCAGCGCTGATCACGGCACTGGACGCCTTACCGCCCGACGCGCCGCGCGTACTGCTGGCCACGGGCAAACTGGTCGGCGAAGGCTTTGACCATCCGCCCCTCGACACACTGGTGCTGGCGATGCCCGTCTCCTGGAAAGGCACGCTGCAGCAATACGCCGGTCGTCTGCATCGAGAGCACGCCTGCAAGACCGATGTGCGCATCATCGATTTCGTCGATACTGGGCATTCGGCACTGCTGCGGATGTGGGAGAAACGTCAGAGCGGGTACCGGGCGATGGGGTACCGCATGGGGATGGGACCCGACCAGTTGGACAGTTGACCACTTGCCGTCTGGAGTGAGTCCCGCATAGAAGGTTACTTGTCCTGCTGTACCTCGAAACCCACCACGCTGCGCTGCCGATGGCTGAACTCCACGCCGATCAGATAGATCGGCTCGCCGCGGGCGCGGTACTTCTCGGCATAACCACGCTCTTGGATCTGCTGCAGCGCCTTGCCCCTGGCTACCAGTTCGACCACTTTGAACTCGAAGAGGTAGACGCTGCCGTTGAATAGCACCGTCATGTCGATGCGTCCGTGGCTGGTGGTGTCCTCCAGGCGGATGTCGAGCCCCAGCGCAGCGAAGTGGCTGTAGAACACGCTGGCCCAGTAGCCCTCGAACTGGGCGATGGGGCTGTTGCGATACCAGTCATGGGGAATGCTGGCGAAGAAGGCGGTGAACAGCTGCTGCAGGCCGGTGAAGTCGTTGGCCAGCAGCAGGCGGTAGAGCTGTCCGGTCTGTCGCCCAGGAAGTGAAGGGTCTCCGGTCAGTCCCTCCAGCAGGGCGCCGTTCAGGCTGGCCTGTACCTCGAGGTTGGGGTACTTCAGGGTGTACTCGGTGCGCGCGCCCATGGATAGGAGGCTGTCGACCGTCAGGTAACCGGTCTGGAACATCAGGGCCTCGACCGGCATGCAGTCGACGTCAAAGCTGGAGAGCAGCGTTTCCATCGCCACCAGCCGGCCCAGGTCGGGAGAAAAGACGCGCTTGGCCAGCAACTGGTCGATCAGGAAGGTCGGTGTGCCGGTCTCGAACCAGTAGGTGACGACCTGCAAACGAAAACGGCCCGACCTGCAATCATCGCGATTTTCGACCGGGATTAACTGCGACTGACTGATCCGGCCAACCAGCATTAACTGCGAATGAACCTGCATTGATCCGCGCCGACCTGCATTCCATCGGCGCCGGCTCACGCTTTCTGCGAATGAGCGGCCTTCGCTTGGGTCGTCCATCAAACCAGGGTTTACTGGACGCTGGCCTCGCGTCTGGCGGAAGCCGAGTAAGCCTGACGCCCCGCGTCCACAAACTAAGCGTGTGTTTCAACGTCCAGCTACAGCTAGGTCTGGCCCAGATTCTTCCATGCTGTAAGCCATCGCCTACAGTAGATCGAGCGTTCGCCCAATAGGCTCGGAACGGCTGCCGGCGTAGATTGAATCCCACCAAGACGTCGAAGGAACGACGCAGGCCGACCACGGATGGCGGCCAAGGGGACCGTCGCAGGATGCGGCGACTTCATCAGGATGATGAACCCAGGGATGCGGTTGAACGACATGAAACGGCGAGGCTAATCCCCTCGCCGTTTTTGTTTTGCGCCGAAGGTGGTGGGCACCCGGGCGTTCACAGCACCTCGTCGCAAAACACGGCCGGTGTGACGATGCGGGTGCGCTCGATATGCCCGCGTTGCAACAGGCCGGCGCGGCGATCCCCGGTCACCAGGTAATCTGCCTCACCTACAATGGCCATGGCCAGCAAGAAGGCATCGTCCGGGTCGTTGGCTTCGTCCTGGATATCCAGGCGTTCCAAAACCACGGCGCGTTGCAGGTTGTTGATCATGGTGCCCACCTTGGCAGGCTGGAGGATGGCCTGGAGCTTGGGATAGCGGCTGGCTCGACGGATCTCGTCGAGCTGCATCCGCGAGGGGGAGAGGGTGTGAGTCAATTCGCACTTTTTGTGCGTCGCTATGTCGCAGCTTTTTATCAGCTGCTACCGTCGGAATGCTGATGCGCCAAGGAGGGGACACCGATGATGATCAACTCGATACTTTCTCTTGTGCTCGCCTGCTGCGGCCTGTTCGTGGCTGGCGTGTGTCTGGGGAGTTGGATGCGTCGCTCGCGTGACGCGAAGACGGACATGGAGGACGTGACGGACGATGTTGGCCTGTTCCGCGGCTGGGATGGACTTTCAGCTGTAGAGCGGAGACAACGTCTGTCGCTGTACCAGCGCCGGGTGTGCGCCCGGATCGCCGAGCAGGAGAGGGAGTGGCTTCGGGTCAGGCTAAGGGCGATTGCGAACGGCTAGGATCTGTTGATGTATCAACGTAACCACAGCAGAACAGCGACGAAGGCCAGCATCCCACTGGAAGTGGCAGGCTTTCTTCTCGTAGCGCGTGGCGATCTGAGCACTACTGCTGTACGGTTTGTTTTTGTTCAGTACCCTGCTTCTTTCTGGTGCCGGAAGGCCAAAACGTACACGGTGTCATCCGCCGGCTCATATCGGTAGAGCGCGACATAGCCAGAGTCACCGAAGGCTATGATCAGCTCGCGTAGCTCAGGCAGCTCAGGAAATGGGCGCCCCATGTCCGGGCTTTTCTCCAAGAGGGCGAACTGACGTTCAATGGCTTGGCCGGCACGGCTAGCTACCTGCGGGCTTTTCTCAGCTAAGAACAGGCGACAGCGTTCCAAACCTTGTGCTGCACCTTCGGTGACGACTACTCGTGGCACTCAGGCACCGCCGTTTCTTCTTCCTTGCCCCAGGTGTTGAGCCATTCCCGCGTTTCTTGGCCCGTCAGATGCCTTCCGGTTTCCCGGTAGGCAGCCCAAGAGGCCAAAGCCTCCTGCTTGAAGCTCTCGCGAGCCTCCTCGCGCTCGACGTACTGCACGATTGCCTCGCGCATGATCCAGTGGGCCGAGCGCTGCCGCTGGCTGGCCAGATGCTGGATACGCGCTTTCAATTCATCGTCGATTTTAATCGAAGTCGCCATGAGCCCCCTCTTTTATCACTAGGTATTACCTTTTGATAATGTAGCATCATCCGCATGTTTACGCACGCGCAGTACGTTTTGGCCTTCCGACATCAGAAAGAAGCGGGGTACTGAACAAAAACAAACCGTGCTGCAGTAGCCGCAGTCTTCTTGCCGGGTGGAGGACAGGCGCCGAGATACGGCACTGAACTGTCCGTATGCCTGGAGGCAGTGTTTCCAGTCCCCGATCTGTCGCCAGGCAAGGCCACGCGCACGACGCGCTCCGGCGTCGGGCGCGAGCCTTTCCGTTGCCGGGTGGCTCAGTAGCGGACCTTGAAGGTAGGCGAATCCTCCGCCCGCAGGTGTCTCCGGTCGTAGAGCCGGGGGGTGCTGATGTTGGCATGGCCCAGCCACTGCTGGACCTTGGCGATGTCCGCCTCGTGTTCCAGGGCGTTGGTGGCGGCAGTGGCGCGCAGGCCGTGGACGCCGAGGCCCTCGACCGTGATGCCGGCGGCCCTGGCGTAGGCGCCGACCAGGGCATAGATGCCCTCGGCGGAGATCCCAGCGCCGGTCCTTTTGCCACGCAGCGGCAGGAACAGCGGCGCCCTGGGCTCCACGAGGTGATGCCCCGAGGCCTCCAGGTAGCCATGGATACGCTCGGCGGCGACCGGGTGCAGGGGCAGGTAACGCAGCTTGCTGCCCTTGCCGTGGACGCGCAGGTGCTTGAGGCCGCGGCGGTCCTGGAGGTCGTGGACGGCCAGGCGGGCAGCTTCCTCGCGGTGCAGGCCGTGATAGAGCCGCACGGCGAGGATCGCCCGGTCGCGGCGGCCCTTCAGGGTGGCGGGGTCGGGGGCTTCGAGCAGGGCCCGGGCCTGATGATCGCCGAGAGCCGGGGTCTTGCCTTCATTCGTTTCGAGCTTGGGCCGTTTGACGCCATGCACCGGATTGCCGCTGGCGACGGCGTTGCACTCGAGCAGGTGGTCGAACAGGCTGGTGAGGGCGGCAAGCTTGCGGCGGAGGGTGGCCACGGAGAGGCCGCGCTGCTCCAGGTGCTTGCGCCAGGCGAGCACATGGGCGCGGGTGACGTCGCGAAATTACACCGCGTGCCCTCGCAGCTCAGAACCCATCAACCGCCTCGGGCCGCAAGGAGTCCCGTCGTGCGACGCCGGCCTGTCACCGTCTCAGGTCCGCAGCAGGCAGGCCGTCAGGACGATGCTGCAATCGTCGCCGCTGGACTTGTCGGTGAAGTCTGCGGCGTAGAAGCGCTGGGTCAGGCTGCGGCGCTTGAGGCGACTCTTGCGTAATGCCTGAGCCACTACGCCGAGCTGCCCAGGTACCTGGTGGTCGGCGAGTCTGTCGCTCTCAAGACCAGGTCACCGATGCCGCCCATGGACAGCATGGCCGCTCTGTACGTTGCATTGGCCCAGCACTGCCAGTGGAAGCCTTTCAGGGAGGCCGTGAGTAGCGTGAGCTGGCTCAGAGTTACTCGCTCGACAAGGATCTTGTCCGGTTCAGACGGATCGGATTGAGCATTCTGCGGATTTGGGATGTGGCCGCTGAAGCATAAGGTCTGGCGTTCGTCTTATCCTGAGCTGGCCTGCTTTATTGGGCTACAATCGCCGCATCTGCCTACAGGTTGCCTGCCATGTCCCGCAAGAAGTTGCCTATCGGCATCCAGAACTTCCGCGAGATTCGCGAGGAGGGCTATTACTACGTCGACAAGACGGCGGCCGCCCTTGAGCTGGTCGACGAGGGAAAGTACTACTTCCTCTCCCGTCCGCGACGCTTTGGCAAGAGCCTGTTCATCGACACCCTGGCCGAGCTGTTCGAGGGCAACGAGCCGCTGTTTCGGGGGCTGGCGGTGCATGACCAGTGGGACTGGAGCCGCATCTATCCGGTGATCCGGATCAGCTTCGGTGGCGGAGTGATCCGCGATGCGGCCGATCTGCAGGGCAAGTTCAGCGAGCTGCTGACCATCAATGAGCAGGCGCTGGGTGTCACCTGTGCGCTGACCGATCACCGTGCTCGTTTTGCCGAGTTGATCCGTGAAGCCGAACGCAATACAGGCCAGCGAGCAGTGGTTCTGGTCGACGAGTACGACAAGCCGATTCTCGACAACCTGCAGCGTCCTGAGATCGCGCGCGAGATTCGCAGCGGGCTGCGTGATTTTTACTCGGTGATCAAGGACAGCGACGCCCATATCCGCTTCGCCATGCTCACCGGGGTGTCCAAGTTCAGCAAGGTCAGCCTGTTCTCCGGGCTCAACAACCTCAACGACATCACGCTGGATGGGCGCTACTCGTCGATCTGCGGGTATACCGACGAGGACGTCGATACGGTGTTCGCGCCGGAGCTGCCAGGACTGGATCGCAACGAGATCCGTACCTGGTACAACGGCTACAACTGGACGGGCACTTCGGTCTACAACCCTTTCGATCTGCTGCTGCTGTTCGCCAAGCGAGAGTTTCACCCGTATTGGTTCGAGACGGGCACGCCGACCTTCCTGATCGAGCAACTGCTGGCACGGCGCGTCTTCACTCCCGACCTGAGCCAGGTCGTGGCGATGGAAACCCTGCTGTCGAGCTTCGACATCGACTGCATGCCGGTCGAGGCGCTGATGTTCCAGACCGGTTACCTGACCATCGACAGCCTGCTGCGCATGGGCGCGCGCACCGAATACACACTGAAGTATCCCAACCTGGAGGTACAAGCCAGCCTCAACGGCGCGCTGCTGGAAGGCATGACCGGTGATCCTCTTTTGCCCGGCCGGCAGACTGGCCAGCTTTACCGTCTGCTGCTGGCCAATGATTTCAGTGGATTGCAGGCACTGTTCACCGCCTTCTTCGCTGGCATCCCCCACGACTGGTACCGCAACAATCCGATTGCCCGGTACGAGGGCTACTACGCCAGCGTGTTCTACAGCCACTTCGCCGCGCTGGGATTGGATGTGCGCCTGGAAGACGCCACCAGCCACGGGCGCATCGACATGGCGGTGCTGTTCAACGGCCAGGTCTACCTGTTCGAGTTCAAGGTGGTGGAGCTGGTGCCCGAAGGGAGGGCGCTCCAGCAGATCCGCGAACGCGGCTATGCCGAGAAGTACCGTGCGCGGGGCGAACCGATCCACCTGATTGGCGTGGAGTTCAGTCGTGAGAGCCGCAGCGTGGTGGGGTTCGAGGTGGAGTTGGATGGCTGACCCGGCTTCATTGGCTGTCGAGGCAGAAAAGGATACCTGGAAGGCTCGGTCACCATGAGTAGCCGTTGAGCTGCTCATCGGGTCGATGCCACTTGTTAATTACCCGATTTGCGCGAGAAACCCCGTACTTTGAGTGCGGGGAGGGATAGCGCGGCGCCCGCAGGGCGCCCCTGTTCTCGCTGCCTCCTTCTCAGGCGGTTGCTATCTTTACATTAGTTTGGTTATTTTGTGAGACATGACAAAACGCGCCTACAAGTACCGCTTCTACCCGACTCCAGAACAAGCAGAACTGCTTGCCAGGACGTTCGGTTGCGTGCGTTCCGTCTACAATCGCATCCTGCGCTGGCGTACCGATGCCTTCTACCAGGAGCAGAAGAAGATCGGCTATACGGCGGCCAGCAGTCGCCTGACCGCGCTCAAAAAGCAACCGGAGCTGACTTTTCTCAATGAAGTCAGTTCGGTGCCATTGCAGCAATGCCTTCGCCACCAGCAGGCCGCGTTCAAGAACTTTTTCGAGGGCCGGGCGAAGTACCCGGCTTTCAAGAAGAAACGGCACCGACAGTCCGCCGAGTTCACCACTTCGGCCTTCCGCTACCGCGACGGCAAGCTGTTCCTGGCCAAGTGCGACGAACCCCTGGCGATCCGCTGGAGTCGGCCGCTTCCGGGCGAGCCTTCCACGGTCACGATTTCCCGGGACTCTGCAGGACGGTACTTCGTCTCCTGCCTGTGCGAGTTCGAGCCTGAAACCCTTCCGGTTGTGCCGAAAACGCTCGGCATCGACCTGGGGCTGAAAGACCTGTTCGTCACCAGCGAGGGCGAACGATTCGGCAACCCCCGCCACACCGCGAAATACGCCTCCCGTCTGGCCCTGGCCCAACACCGGCTGAGCAAGAAGCAGCTCGGCTCGAAGAACCGCGCCAGGGCTCGACGGAAAGTGGCCCGTATTCACGCCAAAATCTCCGATTGCCGAGCGGACGGCTTGCACAAGCTGTCCCGCAGACTGATTAACGAGAACCAAGTGGTCTGCGCCGAAACCCTTGCCGTGAAGAACCTGATCCGCAATCCGACACTGAGCAAAGCCATTGCCGATGCAGGCTGGGGTGAATTCGTTCGCCAGCTGGAATACAAGGGCGGGTGGGCCGGTCGGCAGATCGTCCAGATCGACCGCTGGTATCCCAGCTCGAAACGCTGTGCCTGCTGCGGGCATATCCTTGAGCGCCTGCCGCTGGATGTTCGCCGCTGGAGTTGCCCGGAATGCGCAACCGAGCATGACCGCGACGTGAACGCCGCGATCAACGTGAAAGCCGCCGGGCTGGCGGTGTTAGCCCTTGGAGAGAACGTAAGCGGCATGGGTCGAGTATCCGTGTCCTGTTCTCGGTGAATTGGGAATCCCCTTCCTTCAGGGAGGGGAGCAGTCAACCAGGGTATGCAGCAGGCAGTTCAGGCCGCTCACCACGCCGCGGGCGCCCGCCGAACTGCCCGCGCCGTCGGCCAGCGCCGCGTCCTGGCTGGAAAAAATCGAGCAGGCCGGTGCGGGCTTCCAAAGCCTCACCGAAGCCATTGATACCGCTACGCCGGGCGGGCGCATGATGATGCAGATCGTCGGCTCATTCGCCGAGTTCGAGCGTGCCATGTTGCGCGAGCGGACAAAGAGTGGGCTCGATGCCGCCAGGAAAAACGGGCGTGTCGGGGGCCGTCGTCCCAAACTGACGCTACAACAGCAAAAGGAAATCGTCGCACTGGTGAGCACCGGCCAAAAGACTGGAGCCGACGCGGCCAGGCTGTTCCGGGTTCATCCCTCCACCGTGGTTCGGCTGCTGGCCAAGCATCGGCTTGAAGGGCCTGCTTCGGCTTAGCGTGCGATTTATTCTGTTTCGTGAGCAGACCCCAGACTGGCCGCAGCCCAGCTGCAGGCCGCCCTGGCCCGCCTCGAAGGTGCCGGCCGCGATCTTGAGGAGGGCCGGCAGCAGGCGCGCGAGGAGGCGAAGCGGGAGGCCGGTAACGCCGCGGAGTTGCGCGGGGAGCTGCGGGCGCAGCAGCAGGAGCTGGCCAGACTGCGGGTGGCGCAGGAACAGCAGACCAGCAAGCCATCGGCGTGACGGGTAACGCCATGCGGCATAGCGAGTTTATCGGTTCCGATAAAATTCACTTGCGAGCCTTATCGGAACCGATAAAGTAGCCCGGGCACGACAAGGACCCCGCCCGATGAAAGCCATTGAATTCCTCGCCGACTCCCTCGACCGCCTGCGCGATTTTCCGGCCGATGCCCGTCGTGAGGCTGGTTTCGAGCTGGACAACGTCCAGAACGGCATCGAGCCGGCCGACTGGAAGCCCATGAAGAGCGTAGGCGCCGGCGTGCGGGAGATCCGCATCCGCGAGGCCTCGGGGGCGTTCCGCGTGATCTATCTGGCCACCCTACCGGATGCCGTCTATGTGCTGCACTGCTTCCAGAAAAAGACCCAGGCTACGCCAAGGGCCGATATCGATCTGGCGGCCGCCCGTCTTCGCGACCTGTTGAGGAACAGAAAATGACCGAGCAACAACGCTTCGCCAGCGTCTGGGACGCCATCGAGGACACCCCGGCCGAGGCTGAGAACATGAAGCTGCGCGCCGCCCTGATGCGCGCCATCACCGAGCAGGCTGCCGCCTGGCCGGGCACCGACACCGAGAAAGCTCACCGCCTTGGCATCACCGGGCCGCGCTTCTCCAACCTAAAGGCGGGCAAGATCAATGCCTTCAGTCTCGATGCCCTGGTGGCGATTGCCGTAGCGGCCGGACTGTCGCTCGGGCTGTCGATCAGCGGCCGTGCGGCTTAGGGGAAGGAGCGGCAGGCAGCGTGACGGGTAACGGCGCTCCGTGACGAGGGGTACCCGGGGTTTGGGGAGCAACGGAACCAAAAACCAACGTAAGGCGGGATTAGAGCATTTTTTGAAAACACGAATTCGACAAGCAGGGGTTGCTCTTCCTGGTCATTTCGGTTTTCCTCTCCTGCTCGGACAAGGAGACCAGAATGGCTCGGGCATACAGTGCGGACCTTCGCCGGCGCGTCGTCGAGGCGGCCATGGGCGGGCTGTCGGCTCGGCAGGCCGCCGAGCGATTCGACGTCGGCACGGCGACGGCGATCGTCTGGGTGCGGCGCTTTCGGGAAGGCGGGGAACTCGTCGCCCGCCGACAGGGCAAGCCCCGGGGCTTGCGGCTCGATCCCCATGC
>NZ_FOFJ01000087.1 GCF_900110885.1 Azotobacter beijerinckii
GGAGCCGGCTCATCCGCTATACCGAGGCGGGCTACCTGCCGATCGACAACAACCGTGCCGAACGGGCTATTCGCCCGTTCGTCATCGGGCGCAAGGCCTGGCTGTTCAGCGACACGCCCAAAGGCGCGACGGCCAGCGCGCAGCTCTACAGCCTGGTGGAAACCGCCAGGGCCAACGGGCAGGAGCCCTACGCCTGGCTGCGCCACATCCTCGAGCGGTTGCCGGCAGCGCAAAGCGTCGAAGACTACGAGGCGCTGCTGCCGTGGAACTGCACTCCGACGGCGCCACTGTAAAAGACCGGCTCGGCCGTTAACAGACGGGGTTCATGGATCACTTACGGTTGTACCAGGTGACGCCCCAGCCGGTGCCGAAATACTTCGGGTTGGGACCGGCATGCACGGTGCGCACGGGCACGACGAAACGCATGCCATCGGTGGAGGCCACCTCGCCACCGCCCCAGAGCTGGGCCAGTTCCAGTTGGCTTTGCGCACCCACCAGAATGGCGTTGGTCGCCGCCAGGGTTTCGTCGCGAAGGTAGTTCTGGCTAACCTAGGACAGCCGGTCACGGCGCAGTGCCGGATTGTCGGTGCGGATCAACGGCTCCAGGCCGGTGTTGCAGGCTCCGCCCAGCAGCACCGCGCAGAGGCTGGTGACCAGGTTGTCGGCCCGCGCGTTGCGTTCGGACACGTGGGTGAACGCCTCGGCGAAGCCGGTGCGGGCGGCGATCTCCAGCAGGATCTCCGGCAGATCGACACGCGGCATCAGGTCGGCCACGGCCGCCCGCAGTTGTAGCAGCGAGTTCGGCTCCTCCAGCTTGTCCAGCGCGCCGAGCGACAGCTCGGTCTTGCCCTCGGCGTTCTCGCTCAGTTGGATAGCCGGGTTGTCGGGCAGGCGGGCGGCCACCGCCCGCCTGGTGGCGTCCAGCTCGGCGGTCAGCGCCTCCAGAGTGGTTCCGGCGTCGATGGTCAGGCCCAATGAGCGGCAGATGATCGGCCGCGCCGCCAGCCATTCGGCGCCATCGAGCAGGCCAAGGCGCGGATCGGCATAGCGCCAACTGGGCGAGACGAACACATCGCGGCGGCGCAGTGCGGTGCGTAGCGCATCGAGGGTGCAGAACATGTAGGCACTCATGTCGAGCGAGCCGTCCTCGCGGGTGACGTGCTTCTGCCAAGCCTTGGCCACGATCTGCTGCGGACAGTGCCGCTTGGCCCGTTGATCCTGTGGGCAAGCGCGCAAAGCGCGTTTGTCCACAAGTCCATAGGGTAATTACAAGAGCTTTTTTATAGGCAAAAATTAAAGGTATACCTTACAGGTTTAGGGGGGGTGTGATTTATCACCAAAAGGAGGGTGTGATTTATCACCGATTGGGGTGTGATTTATCACCGAAATCTATGCCCAGGGGGGTGCGATTTATCGTGGGTAACTTTTCATCCAACATGGGGTAGAACAAGCAGTCGTGTCACCAGCCGCCGTTGCGCTGTCGGAAAACCAAATTAGCCAGGTTTCCGGCTGTTCAGGCAATCCGACAGTGTTTGCTGCACAGATTTTCCTCGCTGCTTTCGACTCGCTTAGGTGTCTGTATCGGAAAACAGATGTTTGGCGACAGCACGCGCCAATGCAGGAGTTCCCTCAGATGGCGGCTGGTGACACGACTGCTTATTCTACCCCAACATGCGGTGTAGCCACATTGACGTATTTCACAGGCAGGGGGGGGATTTATCACCGTGCCGACAGATATCAGTCCACCCTGTACGGGACAGGGGGCTGTGAGCCCATTAGCAGAAGACCGCCATTGACTTGCTTGACGTTCGCTTTCGGGTAAACCGCCTTCACCTTATCCAGCGCTGGCAAAAACTGCTTCTTGAAATCCTTGTCTGGGTCTTTGCCGGAATACTCTTGGGCGAACTGCTCGCGCAGCGCTTTCCAGTGCAGCACCATGCCACGACCCTCGATGCGATGCAGGCGGTGAGCCAGCCAGGCATAAACGTCGAGCTGCAGGGCTGACCCTTTGAGTGCTTGCAGGGCTCGCGCATCAAGCGGGACCGCACTTTCCAGCAGCGATGACAGGTAAGCATCGGTCAGGACCATGACGCCAGGCCAAAGGCTTGGCTGTCGGTCATTGTGGTTGGCTATCCAGGTATCGAATTGCTCGACGGGAGCTCCGTTGAACGTCCGCCCTTTGAAGCCAAGCTGCAGATGGCATGCTGCCAAGGCGTGCATTTGTGTGCGCAGGGTCTTATAGCGTGCGCCCTGCTTCTCCATCCCCATCAGCCGCAGGAACTCAGCCGCGCTGCTGCCTATCGGTATCTCGCGCGTCTTGTGGCGGACTGCATAGGTAGAGACCCAAGCCAAAGCCAGGCGCGGCATCGGGCCGTAGGGGATCGGCTGCATGACAGGCCCGTTCCCCTCGTCCAACCAGCCAGCCTGAATATTGATCCAGGCTGCACCGGACTGGCGCATGAACTCGCGATCTTCGACTTTTGAGCGCGGCAGGCCAACCTGGCATAGGACAGCATGCGTAAATGCCATGTCATCGCCGCTTGGCGGTGTCCCTTCGATAACAGCTGCCTTATCAAGCAGCTTCTCTTCCTGCTTGCTCAGTTCCATCGGCTTGCGCGGCACCACGCCTCCTGAGATAGATCTAAACACAGTTCTGGTCTGGCTATACCGAGCTGATCTGACAGCTCCTCTAATGGCGAAGCGCAAGATAACGCGCCCCTCAGATCATAAAATCCGCTACAGGGGCAGGTTCAAAGGCGTTGTACACGGTGCCGAGGCTCCCGATGGTGGCGCTGCCGCCCTCGGCCGGCAGCGGGTCGAAGGCGCTGGCGCGCACCGTGGCGACCACCACCGGGTCGAGCGACTGCACGGTGGCGATGGCGTTGCCGGCATAGATCGGCCGGCGGAAGGTGTTCGGCGAAACGACGCCGACGATGTCGGAGAGCTGGGCCACGTCGAGCAGCGTGGCGACCCGCGGCATCAGGTTCTTGCCGGCCGAGCCGGCGGGCGCGAGCAGGTGCGAATAGGTCTTGCCCAGCGCGGCGACCAGCCGGGAGAGGTTTTCCGCCAGTTGGTGCTCGTAGACGGCGGCATCGGCGACCAGCACCTTGCTCACGCCGGGGATGGCGGCGGCTTGGGCGGCGACGGCGCCGCAGGCCAGGCCGGCGACCAGCAGATGTACCTCGCCGCCTAGCAGCGCCGCGGCGCCCAGGGTGTTCAGGGTGGCGCCCTTGAGGGTGCGGTTGTCGTGTTCGGCAATGACAAGAATGGCCATCAGATCACCTTCGCTTTGCTCTTCAGTTTTTCCACCAGATTGCTCACGCTGCCGACCTTGATGCCGCCCTGGCGCTCGGCCGGCGCCTCGACCTTGAGCAGGCGGGTATGGGCCTTGAGCGCCACGCCGAGCTCGGTAGGGGTCTTCACCTCCAGCGGCTTCTTCTTCGCCTTCATGGTGTTCGGCAAGGAGGCGTAGCGCGGCTCGTTGAGGCGCAGATCGGTGGTGACGATCGCCGGCAGGGCCAGCGACAGCGTCTGCAGGCCGCCGTCGATCTCGCGGGTGACCCTCAGGCGGTCCTCCTGAAGGGCGAGCGCCGAGGCGAAGGTGGCCTGCGGCCAGTCCAGCAGGGCAGCGAGCATCTGCCCGGTCTGGTTGTTGTCGCCGTCGATGGACTGCTTGCCGAGGATCACCAGCTCGGGCTGCTCCGCCTCGACCACCTTGGCGAGCAGCTTGGCGACTACCAGGGATTCGGGCTGCTCGGCGACGTCGATCTGGATGCCGCGGTCGGCGCCCAGGGCCAGGGCGGTGCGGATCTGCTCCTGGCAGGCCGCAGGACCGACCGAGACGGCGACGATCTCGGTCGCGAGGCCGGCTTCCTTGAGGCGCACGGCCGCTTCCACGGCGATCTCGCAGAAGGGGTTCATGGCCATCTTGACGTTGGCCAGGTCGACGTCGCTCTGGTCGGCCTTCACCCGCACCTTGATGTTGTAGTCGATCACCCGTTTGACGGTTACCAGTACTTTCATTGCGCAAGTCCCCGCTGGGGCGGCCTCCGTGGGTCGCCCGCTCTTGTTGTGGTTCTTGTCAGCGGCGTCCCGGCGGGACGCCGTTCCCGTGGCGCAGAATCAGAACTGCTCGTCGGCCAGCGCCATGATGCTGCCGCTGCCGGCGCGGATCGCCGCCAGCAGGGCCTGAATGCGTGGCAACAGCTGCTCGGTGTAGAGGGGTGTTGTCGGCAGTTCCTGAGCGACAGAGCCAAGCTGACCTAAACCAGCCGCTACACTCCGTGCCATCAATAAAGATGGATATGGTCACTCATTGTTGTTTTCGCGTTGATCAGCACAACAGCTCAGAAGTACCCCCGACCGGCGGCTAGGCGGGTGCAGAAATCTCCCTTCAATTCCGAGTTTTTTTGCGTGCTAACTGGTCGCCGAGGAACAGTCCGACCAAGGCATGGGCGGCATCGGATTTTCGCCAGCGCCGCAAAGGTGCGCGCCTCGACCTCCAGGGCCTCGTCTAGCGGCAGCACAGCCTGCCGGACGACCGCTGCGAGGATCGCCTCTGGCGCCGGATAGTGAGGGGCAAGCTTCCCTGCGTGGTGGTGCTGCACAGCGGCCAGCAACGCCTGGTTCTCTGGAGTCACACGGTGGGGCTGCTGCTTGCGGGCGCGGTAGACGGCGACCGGCAGCTCACCGTTGGCCGCCATTCTCAGCAGGTTCAGCGCGGAGCCGCGTAGCTTGTCGGCAGCGACAATACGGTCGACCGCACCCTGCTCCAGCGCCAGGGCTGGGCTATGCGGATTGCCGGTGAGCAGCCAGTCGAGCGCCATCTCGGCACCGATTAGCCGGCTCAGGCGCACGGTGCCGCCACAGCAGGGACAGACGCCCAGACTCACCTCCGGAAGGCCGACCCGGGCGTCTGCCGCCAGGATCCGGAAGTCGGCCGCCAGCGCCAGCTCGAAGCCGCCACCCAGCGCCAAGCCGTTCACCGCCGCTACGGTCGGGAACGGCAGATTTTCTAGGGCACTGAACAGCGCTTGTCCCCGGCGCACCCACTCCAGTAGCTCACCTCCGCTACGGGAGAAAGCCGCGGTGAACTCGGTTATATCGGCGCCGACGCTGAATGCGGGCTTAGCGCTGGCGATCAGCAGGCCCTCAATCTCATGGCTGTGGCGCTCGAGTAGCCGGACGACCTCGGCCAGCTCGCCCAGGGTCAGGCTGTCCAGCTTGTTGACGGAGGAGCCCTGCAAGTCGAGGGTCAGCTCGACCAGTCCCGCCTCCAGTGCCTTGAGGCGCATCGCCTTGCCGTTGTACATGCCGTGAACTCCTTGTTTTGTTGTTCTTGGTTCGCGGCCGCTCGGGCCGCACTCCCTCGGACCGTCGCCCGCGGCGACAGCCGGATCGTTGGATTTTGAGAAAGGGGCGCGGCCGGGAAGGGTTAGTCGCGCTGCAGGAGCACCGCTATGCCTTGGCCGCCGCCGATGCACAGGCTGACGATGGCGTAGCGGCCTTGGACGCGGGCAAGTTCATAGAGCGCCTTCACCGTCACCATGGCCCCGGTGGCGCCGATCGGGTGGCCAAGGGAAATGCCGCTGCCGTTGGGGTTGAGGCGCTCGCGCGGCAGATCGAGTTCCTGGGCGACGGCCAGAGCTTGGGCGGCGAAGGCCTCGTTGACCTCGAAGACGTCGATGTCGCCGACGCCCAGGCCGTTGCGCTCGAGCAACTGGCGGATGGCCGGAACCGGGCCGATGCCCATGATGCTGGGATCGACGCCGACCACCGCATAATCGACCAATCGGGCCATGATGGTCCTGCCCTCGGCTTCGGCCCTAGCGCGCTCCATCAGTACCAGCGCGGCGGCACCGTCGTTGAGTCCGGAAGCGTTGCCAGCGGTGACCGTACCGCCCTGCCTGAACGCCGGGCGTAGCCCCTCGAGGTCGGCAAGGCTGTAGCCGTGGCGGACGTGCTCGTCGGTGTCGAACAGGGTAGTGCCCTTGCGGCCCTTCAGCTCGATGGGAAGAATTTGATCCTTGAAATGCCCCTGCTCGATGGCCCGCTGGGCGCGGTTGTGGCTCTCGACGGCCAGTGCATCCTGCTGCTCGCGGCTGATGCCGAACTTCGCGGCGACGTTCTCCGCGGTCACGCCCATGTGATAGCGGTTGATCGGGCAGGTCAGGGCGCCGACCATGGGATCGACGGTTGCCCCGTCACCCATCCGCTGGCCGAAGCGCGCCGTGGGCAGGTGATAGGGCGCCAGGCTCATGGACTCGGCGCCGCCGGCCACCGCCACATCGCAGAGACCGAGTTGGATCTGCTGGGCAGCGCTCACCACTGCCTGCAGGCCGCTGCCGCACAGGCGGTTGACGGTCAGCGCCGGGGTGTGCTCGGAGAGGCCGCCCCGGATTGCCGCCACGCGGCTCAGGTACATGTCGACCGGCTCGGTGTGGATGACGTTGCCGAACACACAGTGACCGACGCTGGCCGCATCGATCCCTGCCCGGCGCACCGCCTCGGCGACCATCAGGCCGGCCAGCTCGCTGGGCCGGTGGCTCTTCAGGCTGCCACCGAAATCGCCGATGGCCGTGCGGACCCCGCTGACGATGACCACTTCTTGTTGTTTTTGCATGACGATCTCCAAATTGATAATCAGGTTCGGCTCCCTGGCTACGGAGCCTCCGGAAAAATTGCGGGTGGTTCACCATTTTGGTCAGAACCGAAGGGAGTCAGTCGAAATGAATGACCGGCTTGATGATCCCATCAGTCTTGGTGGTCATCATTTCCAGCGCCTTGTAAACTTCGGAGAATTTAAAGTGATGAGTTGTAAGTTTGGTTGGATCAATGCGACCATTCTGAATTAGCCTCAACAGGCGTTTCATTCGCTCGCTACCGCCAGGGCAGAGTAAGGTAGTAATGGTTTTTTCTGCCATGCCAACTCCCCAGTCGAGCCGAGGAATATTTATGTAGTCGCCGTGACTAAAGTAGCCAATGTTCGAAATTATACCACCGGGGCGAGCCACCTTTACACAGCTCTCAAAGGTTGATTGAGTGCCGAGTGCATCCATGGCGGCATCAGTACCTTGGCCATTAGTTAGTCTAAGTATTTCAGCAATCGGATCTTTCTCTTTGAAGTTGATCGTTATATCAGCACCGTAGAACTTGGCAAGCTCAAGCCGAGATGGGACACAATCGACCGCAATCACAAGGCCAGCTCCGAGCATGCGAGTGCCTGCTATAGCCATCAGACCCACCGGTCCCATTCCAAAAATAACTCCGGAACCGCCTAGAGGGATGCGCGCATTTTCGGCACCCTTAAACCCTGTGGACATCATGTCGGTTGTGTAGCAGGCGGCCTCATCTGATACCTCATCGGGGATCAGCGCTAGGTTGGCTTCAGCATCGTTCAGATGGAAATATTCGGCCATGTTGCCATCTTTTTGGGTTGTGAACTTATAGCCACCCAGCATTGTGCCACATTGTGAGGTGAAACCCCGTTGACAGTTCTCGCATTTGTAGCAAGGTGTAATTGCATTCACGGCAACACGGTCGCCAATTTTAAATCCTTTTACAGCGCTACCCAATTCGTGAATCACGCCTACTGCTTCGTGACCCAAGATTCTATCGGAGATATCCCCTAGCCCACCAGAAACTGTATGTACGTCCGACGTGCAGACCATCGCAATAGTTGTTTTGATAACTGCGTCATTGGGTCCGGCGGTTGGGATAGGACGCTCAAGAATTGCGACGTCATTCAAGCCGCGCATCACCAATGCTTTCATTTTTTTGCTCATTTTCATCCTGATAGTTGAGAGGTGTATTTTTTGTTGAATATTTTATTGTGCCTGGAGTCTATAGGTAGGCTTGGTATTTTTTAAGGCAATTGTCATGCCGGGCATGCGTATATATCAGGATTGGTTTGAATTTCTCACTAAATACAATAACTTGCTAAGTACAAGGGTAATTGTGGCCAATATGCTCTGTACGAATTTCGAACGCTGCTCGATCATTGAAGTTTTGATACCGTACGGTAGAGGAAATCCTGAAAAAGACTTCCCGATTCTGGTGAAATACACCCGCCCCCTTGCCCGAGTTTCCCGATGAAGCAACTCCAGTGCGCGGCAAGTGAACCGCCCCAAGAGCACTTCGTAGACTCAGGGTACATCGATGCCGATTTGTTGGTGAGCAGCCAGCGTGACCACGGCGTGTCGCTGCAAGCCCCCGTGCGAGGCCTGTCGACGTGGGCCTCCAGAGCTGATTACGGCTATGGCCTGCCCAACTTCTCGATTGACAGGGAACGCGAACAGGTCACCAGTCCGCAAGGCAAGGTATCGGTCGTATGGACAACCAAGCAGGAGGCGAGCAGGTAAACTCGTTGGGGTAGCCTGAGTTCAGCGGGCATGCCGAACTCGAGGTGGAGCGCACGGCCAGGCCGGGCAGCACGGTCGGGGCGGACAAGCGCTATGACCAGCAGGTCTTTGTCCAGGGTGCGCGCAAACTGAAGGTGGCGCCGCATGTGGCACAGAAAGCCAAGAGCAGCGCCATCGATGGGCGAACCACGCGTCATGAGGGATACGCGATCAGCCTGAAGATCCGCAAGCGGATCGAGAAGGGTTTTGGCTGGCTGAAGACGGTGAGAGGTCTGCGCAAGACCAAGCTGATCGGCCGGGCGAAGCTGAGTGCCCAACTGCTGCTGGGCTTCTCGGTCTACAACCTGATCCGCCTGGGGAGCCTGTCGGGCTGGTGGCGAGGCTTGCATGTATAGGGCAAGTTGCGCCCGGAAAACGCCGAAAGGCGTGGAACGACGTGTTCGAGGCCAACCGGCAGCGCCAGTATCCCCGCGAGCTGCTGTTTTCCACCGTCGTCGAGCTGATGTCGCTGGTTTCCCTGGGGTTGCGCCCTTCGCTGCATGCCGCCGCGCGCCATATGGACAACTTGCCGGTGACCGTGACGGCCCTGTACGACAAGGTCAGCCGCACCGAGCCCGCGTTGCTGCGGGCGTTGGTGCGCGGCAGCGCCGAACGGCTGGCACCGGTCGTCTCGGAACTGGGCGGCGCGCCCTGCCTGCCGGGCTGGCAACTGCGCATTGTCGATGGCAACCACCTGCCGGCCACGGAAAAGCGGCTCAAGCCTCTGCGCAACCAGCGCGCCGCCGCCCTGCCGGGACATTCGCGGGTGGTTTACGATCCCGACCTGGATCGGGTCGTCGACCTGCAGGCCTGCGAGGACGCCTATGAAAGCGAGCGCACCGGTGTCTTGCCGCTGCTGGATGGTGCCGGCCCGGGACAACTGTGGATAGCCGACCGGCATTTCTGCACGCGAGCGATTCTCCAGCGCTGCCAGGACGCTCAGGCGGCCTTCATCGTCCGCCAGCACGCCAGGCATCCCCCCCTCGTTCGGGAAGGCACCTGGCAGGACGGCGGGAGGACGGCAACGGGGCGAACGCGCGAGCAGGCCATCGGGGTGGACGAAGGGCTGCCGCCGTGGCGGCGTATCGAGCTGCAGCTGGATACGCCGAGCGAGTCGGGCGAGTCCGTCCTTTGGCTGTGGAGCAACCTGCCCGCGACGATCGACGCCCGGCAGATTGCCGACCTGTACCGTCGGCGCTGGCGTATCGAGGGAATGTTCCAGCGCCTGAAGTCGGTCCTGCAGAGCGAGATCCGCAGCCTGGGCCATCCCCGGGCGGCGCTGCTGGGGTTTGCCGTGGCGGTGCTGGCCTACAACCTCCTGGCGGTGCTCAAGCGCAGCGTGGAACAGGCACATCGCGAACGGCTTCCCGAGGGCTGGGAGGCGTCCCCCTACCACCTGGCGGTGCAGGTCAGAAGCCGTTACGAGGGGATGCTCGTCGCGCTGGCGGTGGAGCACTGGCCCGCCTGGGCCGACGATTCGGCCAACACACTGGCACAGCGCCTGTTGGCATTGGCACGACATATCAAGCCCCGCCAGGTGGCCACCAGCAAGCGGGGCCACCAAGGTGGATAAGCCCAAGGCCTGGGTCGATGCCGCGACGGCTCGCGCCCATGTCTCCACCGACCGTCTCATCAAGGCCTCGAAAGGCAAAAGACCTTGAAAGGGGTGCCTGTTACAACTTAAAAAAGCGCCTGCGGGGAAACCGGCAGGCGCAAGGGCCTGTTCAGAACAAGCGTATGCCGAGGGGGTATTCGAAGATCAGGCGCAGCTCGTTGAGGTTGGACTCGGCGGTATGGTCGCCGCCGACCCGGTGGGTGGCGTGCCAGACGCGAAAGTTGAGATCCTTGGCCGGACCGCTCTGCACCACGTAGCCGACCCAGATGTCGTTCTCCCAGTGGCGGCCGTGGCTAGTGCTCTGGTAAGCGGCGTAGTGCGACCCGGCATGGGTGCCGTCGATGTTGGTGCCGCGCATGTAGCGAGTGGTGAAGGTCAGGCCGGGAATCCCGAGGCCGACGAAATCGTAGTCGTAGCGCCCCATCCACACCCGCTCGTGGGGGCTATTGAAGTCGGAGGACTGGGAGGCGGTATCCAGGTAGAAGTCCCAGGTGTTCCACACGTAGTCGAAGGGCGTGTCGCCGTGGATCTCGGTGTGCGCCACGGTGAAGCCGTGGGCACCGGTATTCAGGCCGACGTAGGCGCTCCAGGAGTCGTTGTTGATGTCGCCCATCAGCGACTGGCCGGTGTCGCGGGTGCGGTAGTACTTGGCGCCGGCCTTGACGGTAAGCCCCTCGCGCAGCGGCTGCTTCCAGTCGAAGCCGAGGAATAGCTGGTTCCAGATGTCGTCGAGCCGGCCGTGGTGCGCCCGCAGGAGCAGCTGATCGTTGGCCTGGTAGTCGGCGCCGAAATAGACGAAATCGTTGGCGTCCTTGAAACGTCCGCCGTAGGCGGTCCCCAGGTCGCCCCCGTGGGCGGTGGCGGTACGGTCGGCACTGGATTCCAGCTTGCCGGCCTGCAGGGTCAGACCCTTGATCGAAGTGTTCATCACGTTACCGCCGCGAAAGCTCTGCGGCAGCAGGCGGATGTCGCTGGCGTTGACCACCGGGGTGGCCGGACGGACGTCGCCGTAGCGCAGCACGGTATCGTCGAACAGACGCACCTTCAGCGCGACGTCGGCACGGCCGAACTGGCTCTTGGGCTTGCCGTCGAAGTCGTAGCCGCGCCGCGGGATGATGCCGTTACCCGCCATGCCGTTGCCGACCCGCCCGTCGCCGCCGTCCATCTTGAAGCCGAACTGGCCGCGCACGTCCAGGCCGAAACCCACCACCCCGGGCGTGAAGCCGGACTCGAAGTTGGCGATCACGCCGTGCGCCCACTCGGCGCGCAGGTGCTTCTTCTCGCCGGTCTGCGGGTTGTTGAAGGTGTCGCCATGGCGGAAGTCCTGGCTGAAGTAGATGTTGCGGTTGAGCACATTCACGGTCGC
>NZ_FOFJ01000154.1 GCF_900110885.1 Azotobacter beijerinckii
ATTGCTTGATTCAACTTGTTAAAGAGCGTTTCGCTTGAGCCTTTCGTCTCAACCGAGGCCGCGCATTCTACAGCAGCCTTCTAACCTGTCAAGCAGCACAAGAAAATTTTCTTTAGCCACCTATGCACCCACCAAGATATCCATATGAATAGCATCAAGCTATTCAACAGTATCAAGTAAAAATCACACCCTTCATACTCAATGAACATGACCTATGTTTAAAAATAGCAGAGGCACACTGCGCCATCTCATACCAGCCATACCGGCCGACGAAAGGACGACAGGGCAAGCACCGCCACACAAAGACCGGAAAGCTCGCCCCGCCCCTCAACTCAAACCAACTTACGCTCCTTATTGGCTGCAATGCGCATGCGCAGTGCGTTGAGCTTGATAAAGCCTGCGGCGTCAGCCTGATTGTAGGCGCCAGCATCATCCTCGAAGGTGGCAATGTTGGCATCGAACAGGGAGTCGTCGGACTTGCGACCGACCACGATGACGTTGCCCTTGTACAACTTCAGGCGCACCACGCCATTCACATTAGCCTGGGAGGCATCGATCATCCGCTGCAGCATCAGACGCTCCGGACTCCACCAGTAGCCGTTGTAGATCAGGCTGGCGTATTTAGGCATTAGCTCGTCTTTCAGGTGGGCTACTTCGCGATCGAGGGTGATCGACTCGATGGCGCGGTGGGCCTTGAGCATGATGGTGCCGCCGGGGGTCTCGTAGCAGCCGCGCGATTTCATGCCGACATAGCGGTTCTCGACGATATCCAGACGGCCGATGCCGTTCTCGCCACCGATCTTGTTCAGGGTGGCCAGCACGGTCGCCGGGGTCATCTCGACGCCGTCGATGGCAACGATGTCTCCATTGCGGTAGGTCAGCTCGAGGTAGGTCGGCACGTTCGGCGCGGCCTCCGGGGACTTGGTCCAGCGCCACATATCTTCTTCGTGCTCGGTCCAAGTATCCTCCAGCACGCCACCTTCATAGGAGATGTGCAGCAGGTTGGCATCCATGGAATACGGCGACTTCTTCTTGCCATGGCGCTCGATTGGGATCTCGTGCTTGGCGGCGTAGTCCATCAGCTTCTCGCGGGACAGCAGGTCCCACTCGCGCCAGGGCGCAATCACTTTCACGCCCGGCTTCAGCGCGTAGGCGCCCAGCTCGAATCGCACCTGATCGTTGCCCTTGCCAGTGGCGCCGTGGGAAATTGCGTCGGCGCCGGTCGCATTGGCGATTTCGATCAGGCGCTTAGCGATCAGCGGGCGGGCGATGGAGGTACCCAGCAGGTACTCGCCCTCGTACACCGTGTTAGCACGAAACATCGGGAAGACGAAATCACGGACGAACTCCTCGCGAAGGTCGTCAATGTAGATTTCCTTGACGCCCATCGCCTGTGCCTTGGCACGGGCCGGCTCGACCTCTTCGCCCTGCCCCAGGTCAGCGGTGAACGTCACCACCTCACAGTTGTAGGTATCCTGCAGCCACTTGAGGATCACCGAGGTATCCAAGCCACCGGAATACGCCAGGACAACCTTTTTCACGTCCGCCATGCCATCAGCTCCACGGGGTTTACGAAAAGTTGCTGATTGTACCGGCGGCGCCAGACCTTTTACAGAGGCGCCCCCTTCCTCCCCAGGGCAATCGCGCTATGAGGCATCCGGGCCAAACAGCAGTTGGGTTCGGTACT
>NZ_FOFJ01000025.1 GCF_900110885.1 Azotobacter beijerinckii
GGCCTGGGTCGATGCCGCGACGGCTCGCGCCCATGTCTCCACCGACCGCCTCATCAAGGCCTCGAAAAGTAAAAGACCTTGAAAGGGGTGGGGCTTATGGGTCGTACCTGTGATTGCACATTCAATCGGCAAGCGCTGCTATCCAGTGACGTGGCCGTTTGCTTCTACTGCTTCAGTCAGTTCCAGCCGAGCGACATCACCGAATGGTGCGATGGCGAAGACAGCTCACAGACTGCCATATGTCCACACTGTGCCGTGGATGCAGTCGTTGGCTTTAATGGGCCCGTGGACACTCAGTGGGTTAGCGCACGGCACAAGAAGTCGTTCGAGTAGTGCCATGCCAGCCCTAACCAGTCATTCCAGCGGACCACCTACGGCGGCCGCTGAATTCCAACGTTAGGCTTATGAATCCACCAACTTCCATGCCAGAAATACAGTCACCACAAAAAGTGGGGGCGTATTGTTTTTGCTTTTTCTTACAACCTCATCAATGTGGTGGGTTTAATTTTATGCTTTCACTTTACAACCATCATAAGATCTGATGGCTCGAGTGGATTTGGCGAATTTATTATTAAGTCATGGATTTTAGCTTTATCTATAGCATCTTTTTGTACGGGTATTGTTTTGTCCGCTAAGCAATATCGCGCGACCAAGCCAAGCCTTGTTTATTTCTTAATATGCCTCTTAATTGCCATGCTATTGGCTTTTTTTGCCACATTGGGCGTTATTGAGGCGTGTGGCGACAGCAAAGGATATTGCCGTAATTGGCAGATAGTTGCCGTTGCGCCTAACAATTCATATATGGACTCTCCCCACAAGTAGTGAGTAATGCTGTTTCAACCCTGTCGTCAGTGCGGTTGCATTCGTATATCCGGCCTTCCATGGGCGTTGCCGCCCGGGCCATTCTATAGTTCGCGCAGCGGGGGCCAAGCGCTCAATCGATCACCAGGATCAGTATTTTTATCGGCCTTGCTCCGCTGCAGGACTCGCCTGTTCCGACAGTGTCGCTATTCACCACAACCACGAGAAAACTGACGCCTGATTACCCTGGCCCGCCGTCAGGCGGGCCGGCTGCTCTGCCACTCGCCGCTGAAGCGCCGCTCATGGCACCACACCGCCCAGCAGATCCGTACCAGCTTGTTGGCCAGCGCCACCGCCGCCTTGTTGTGGCCGATTCGTGCCGCCGTCGCCACCACCCAGCGTTGCAGTCGGGTCAGGCGCTGCGGGGTCTTGGTCTGACAATGCTGGGCCGCCAGCAGGGCGGCTCGCGCGCCGTGGATCAGCAGGGTACGCACGTAGGTGTTGCCCTGCCGGCTGATATGCCCCAGTTTGCGCCGGTCGCCGCTACTGAATTCGCGCGGGGTCATGCCCAGCCAGGCGCTCAGCTGGCGGCCACTGGCGAAGCGCTCGGGCTGGCCGACCGCCGTTTTCAGGGCGCTGGCGGTCAGCACGCCGATGCCGCTGACTTCGTCCAGCTTGCGCACGATGGCGTCGTCGGCATGCCAGCGGGCGAGCTGCTGCTCGCACTCGACCCTGCATTGCTCGTACAGGTTGATCTCCGCCAGGACAATCTGCCGCTGGCCCCGCGAGGCCACGACCTCGGGGCGCTTGACCAGTTCGTTGGCCGCCCGAAGGAAGGCGGCCGTCGACGCCGGGGCTTCGATGCCCATCTCGCGGAAGATGTCGCGCAGCAGATTGATACGCTGGGTGCGGCTCTTCCTCCAGGTCTCGCGCAGGCCATGCAGTTGCTGCAGTTGTTGCTGCTCGTGACTCTTCACCGGCACCGGATGGATGCCGGCGCAGCGCGCGGCTTCGAGAATGGCATCGCAGTCGTTGCGGTCGGTCTTGTTGCGTCGCCGGTAGGGTTTTACATAGCGCGCACGCAGCAGGATCACCCGATGCCCCTGCGATTGGGCAAATCGTCCCCAGTAGTGCGCCGTGCCACAGGCCTCCATCAGCCACTCGACCGGCTCCGTCTGCTCCTGTATATACCGGAGAAACGCCTCGCGACTCAGCCGTCTGCGTTGACTCACCTGGCTGGCACAAACGCTCTCGGCAACCTGGTAAACGGACTTGGCCAAATCCACTGCAATCTGCTTGGGCATCGCTGCAATCCTCCGAACGCCACTCGCGGCACCACTGGTGCGGATAAGTGTGGTGCAGGGAGAGTCCATTACAGCAATCAACGCAGACAGTGAAAAGCGGCGCGCCTTCGTCGCCCCGCTTTTCACTGCCGGTTATGGCGAAGGTTGGGCGGCACTCAACCTAAACTTATGGTACAGCAATTGTTGAAACGCAAATGGCGGGTTGCTCTCTTGATGGTTAGCTCTATCGGGGTCGTGTTCGCACCGCAAGCGTGGCTGAGAAGTCAGTTTACAGATCAGATTTATCGCAATCTCAGAGATGTACCGCCCCACGAATATGGAATCGTATTTGGTGCCCGGGTTAACGAAGATCTATCCTTAGCGGATGTCACCCGAGAGCGCATTGAGGCCGCGATTAGTCTGTATAAGACCGGCGTGATTACAAAGGTATATGTCTCAGGTAATAATCGGCACAATCGGGAAGCCGAGGCCATTGCCGACTATGCCAAAAACCTCGGTGTGACACCTAACGATATCGTGATCGATCAATTAGGTATTGATACTCAAGATACGTGTCGTCACTTTGCGCATTTAGCGACCGAAGGAATTTTGCTCACTCAAGAGTTTCATTTGCCGCGTGCTATGGCGATGTGTGTGTCTGAGGGTATCCAGCCAGTTGGTTTGGCAGTTAATCGTTTGGGCTTTATTCCTGTCAGAGGGAGCAATGTTCTAGAAATCTACAGCATCCGATTCGGGAGGTATACAAGGGAGTCACTTTTAACTTGGGCATTTATTCTGGGCTTATACGGCAGCATTTCCAACGAAGCAGAACGTATCGAGTAGGCGGTATACCACTCCTGTATTCTTGCCGCTCAACAGCGACGCGGACTTTATAAGCTGGTGAACCATGGAAGAAATCGCCACATTCGTATTCCGCCTAATAGGCAATGTGATTTCAGAAATAATTCTCGGCACATTCTTCTACTGGCTTGGCTGGCCGTTCGTAAAGCTAGCAACCTTGGGCAAGTATCCCAGGAAGGGCTGGAGAGAAAGCTCAAGAGAGGAAGTTTATGTCGCATGTGTCGGAATGCTGGCTTTTGCCATTGTTATCATGGCCTTCCTTGGGCAGCTCGGCTTATAATGGTACACTCAATACCATTTTCTTTGCTCACTGGGCGTAGCAAAAGCTACGCTTTTGCTCTCCGGTTAGCTTAATTCTTAGGGGCTTGCATGTTTATTGCGCACATTCCAGCAGGCTACATCTGTGGGAAAACTCTGCATCAGCGATTCGCAAAAGCTGGAGCACCGGCAAGGATATTAATCCTTGCCGCAATTATTGGTGGTGTCGCGCCAGATTTTGACATGTTCTATTTTTATTTAATTGATAATCGCCAGACACATCACCATATGTACTGGCCTCATTACCCCGCAGTGTGGCTGGCCTTCCTTGTCGTATCCGGTTCTTGGTTTTACTTCGCCAGGCAAAAATCCAATGCCGCACTGGCATGTATTTTCTCAGTCAGCGGCTTTATCCATATACTGCTGGACACAATAGTGGGTGACATCTTTTGGCTTGCGCCGTTTGGCTTTCAACCATTTTCTTTGTTTACCGCTCCATCCTTATATAAGCCGTGGTGGTTGAATTTTCTTTTGCACTGGTCATTTCTGCTTGAGTTGTTTGTTGTATTTTGGGCGATTCTCATTTTTCGCCGAAAATCCCATAGCCCTAACTAGCAGTTCAAATGGTTCTCTTCGCTCTCTGGAAACGCATGCCGCGGCCCCTTAACCTAAACGTCAGGCATAAATGCGCTACGTCATACTCATTAGTTTTCTTCTAATACCGGGCGGTGGCAACGTCTGAGGGCAACACCCGACCGTTTCGCCAAGGTGTTGCCCTGTCCCATCACGGACTCAGTATTGCCGAACGCGCCCCGATCCAGCCCCGGCTCACCGCCCGCCGGGCTGTCCGCTCTGCCAATCGCCGCTGAAGCGTTCAACTCGACGCCATTGCGCGGCGCCTATATATAAGTTCCGCCTATCCACCCTCGTGGTGCTTGTAAAGCAGCCCCGAGCCTTGCCAGACTGCGCGCTTTTGCACCACCCCGAACCGGTCGGGCAGGGCGGCCGCGTGCGTCCCGGCACACGCCCCGTCCGGATACCTCAACGACAAAAGGAGCGGTACGCATGAAACACTTTGGCAAGACCCTTCTCGCGCTGTCCCTGGGCATGCTCGCCGCATGCGACAAGCCCGCCGAGAGCGACAGCAAGAAGGAGGAAACCCCCGGCGCGGCCGCTCCTGCGGCGGCGCCGGCCGGGAAGACCCTGCACGTCTACAACTGGTCGGACTACATCGGCGAGAACACCCTGGCGAACTTCTCCGCGGAAAGCGCGATCCAGGTCGTCTACGACGTCTTCGACAGCAACGAGGTGCTGGAAGCCAAGCTGCTCGCTGGCAGTTCCGGCTACGACGTGGTGGTGCCCTCCAACCCCTACCTGGCCAAGCAGATCAAGGCCGGGGTGTTCCAGAAGCTGGACAAGAGCAAGCTGCCGAACTGGGCGAACCTCGATAAGGACCTGCTCAAGGCGCTGGAGCTGAGCGATCCGGGCAACCAGTATGCGGTGCCCTACATGTGGGGCACCGTCGGCATCGGCTACAACGTCGACAAGATCAAGGCCGTCCTCGGCGACAAGGCGCCGCTGGACTCCTGGGACCTGGTGTTCAAGCCCGAGAACATCGCGAAGCTCAAGGCCTGCGGCGTGTCCTTCCTCGACTCGCCGACCGAGATGCTGCCCGCCGCCCTCCATTACCTGGGCTACGCGCCGGACAGCAGCAAGCCCGAGGAGCTGAAGAAGGCCGAGGAGCTGTTCCTGAAGATCCGCCCGAGCGTGGCCTACTTCCACTCCTCCAAGTACATCTCCGACCTGGCCAACGGCGACACCTGCGTGGCCGTCGGCTATTCCGGCGACATCTACCAGGCCAAGGCGCGCGCCGAGGAGGTCGGCAACGGCCTGAAGATCGCCTACAGCATTCCCAAGGAGGGCGCCGGCAGCTTCTTCGACGTGCTGGCGATTCCCGCCGACGCGAAGAACGTGGCAGAGGCCCATGCCTTCATAAATTTCCTGATGAAGCCGCCGGTGATCGCCGAGATCACCAACGAGGTGCACTTCCCCAACGGCAACGCCGCGGCCACGCCGCTGGTCGACGAGGCGATCCGCACCGACCCGGGCATCTACCCGAGCCAGGCCATCTTGAAGAAGCTCTACACCTTCCCGGATCTCGCTCCCGACGTCCAGCGCACCATGACCCGCAGCTGGACCCGGATCAAGTCGGGGACCTGAGGTTCTTGAGGGGACCGGCGGTCGCCGCCCGGTCCCGGCGCTCGTCACGGACGTGTCGCGCCGCCGGCTGGCCGCGTCTTCCTGCAGCGGGCCGCCGCGCCCCGGCAGGAAGACATGGCCGGCCCGTAGATCACGAGGAGCGCCCCCGCCCGCGGCGGGCGCTCCGCAACCCGATTGCCGCCTCCCGAGGCTGCCTGGACGGTTGGCCGAAGGCCGACGGGGCGAGCGGAGGCCCCCTGTTCATTAGTGGAGTTGTGACCATGGCGACTGTCGCCGGTGCTAACAAGAATGCTCTCGCCGACGACCAGCCGGCGAAGGAGGTGCTGGTCAGGATCGACCGGGTGACCAAGAAGTTCGACGACATGGTGGCGGTGGATGACGTGTCGCTGACCATCGACAAGGGCGAGATCTTCGCCCTGCTCGGCGGCTCCGGCTGCGGCAAGTCGACCCTCTTGCGGATGCTCGCCGGCTTCGAGCGGCCGACCGAGGGGCGCATCTACCTGGAAGGCCAGGACATCACCGAGCTGCCGCCCTACGAGCGGCCGATCAACATGATGTTCCAGTCCTACGCGCTGTTCCCGCACATGACGGTGGAGCAGAACATCGCCTTCGGCCTCAAGCAGGACCGCCTGCCCAAGGCCGAGATCGACGCGCGCGTGGCGGAGATGCTCAAGCTGGTGCAGATGACCCAGTACGCCCGGCGCAAGCCGCACCAGCTCTCCGGCGGCCAGCGCCAGCGCGTGGCCCTGGCCCGCTCGCTGGCGAAACGGCCGAAGCTCTTGCTGCTCGACGAGCCGATGGGCGCGCTGGACAAGAAGCTGCGCTCGCAGATGCAGCTGGAGCTGGTGCAGATCATCGAGCGGGTCGGCGTGACCTGCGTGATGGTCACCCACGACCAGGAGGAGGCGATGACCATGGCCGCGCGCATCGCCATCATGCACCAGGGCTGGATCGCCCAGGTCGGCAGTCCGATGGACATCTACGAGAGCCCGGCCAGCCGGCTGGTCTGCGAGTTCATCGGCAGCGTCAACCTGTTCGACGGCGAACTGGTGGACGACAGCCCCGACCACGCGGTGATCGCCTGCCCGCAGCTGGAGCGGCCGATCTACATCGGCCACGGCATCTCCACCCGCGCCGAGGAGACTCGCATCACCTACGCCCTGCGCCCGGAAAAGGTCCAGCTCGGCCTGGACAAGCCCGAGCTGCAGCACGAGGGGCACAACTGGTCGAGCGGCTGGGTGAAGGACATCGCCTACCTGGGCGGCCACTCGATGTACTACGTCGAGCTGCCCTCGGGGCAGGTGGTGCAGGCCTTCATGGCCAACGCCGAGCGCCACGGCAAGCGCCCGACCTGGAGCGATCAGGTGTACGTCAGCTGGTTCGACGACGGCGGGGTGGTGCTGCATACATGAAAAGACTCCGCCACCTGTTTCCCGGCCGCCAACTGGTCGTCGGCATCCCCTTCGTCTGGCTGCTGCTGTTCTTCCTGCTGCCCTTCGCCATCGTGCTGAAGATCAGCTTCTCCGAGGCCGCGGTGGCGATTCCGCCGTACACGGAGATCTTCACCTATGTAGACCAGCAGCTGAAGATCCTCGCCAACCTGAACAACTACGTGTTCCTCGGCCAGGACGAACTGTACCTCTCCGCCTACCTCGGCTCGCTGAAGATCGCCACCGTCGGCACCCTGTTCTGCCTGCTGATCGGCTACCCGATGGCCTACGCCATCGCCCGCGCCAGCAAGGAGATGCAGACCGTCTGCCTGCTCCTGATCATGATGCCGACCTGGACCGCGATCCTGATCCGCGTCTACGCCTGGATGGGTATCCTCGGCAACAACGGCCTGCTCAATAGCGTGCTGCAGGGGCTCGGGCTGATCGACGAGCCGCTGCGCATCCTCAACACCGACCTGGCCGTGTACATCGGCGTGGTCTATTCCTACCTGCCGTTCATGGTCCTGCCGCTCTACGCCAACCTGGTCAAGCACGACCCGAGCCTGCTGGAGGCCGCCGCCGACCTGGGCGCGCACCCGCTGGCGAGCTTCTGGAGGATCACCGTGCCGCTGTCCAAGAACGGCATCGTCGCCGGCTGCATGCTGGTGTTCATCCCGGTGGTCGGCGAGTTCGTCATCCCCGAACTGCTCGGCGGGCCGCAGACGCTGATGATCGGCAAGGTGCTCTGGCAGGAATTCTTCAACAACCGCGACTGGCCGGTGGCCGCGGCCCTGGCGGTGGTGATGCTGGCGATCCTGCTGGTGCCGATCATCCTGCTCAACCGCAACCAAGCCAAGGAACTGGAGGGACGGCTATGAAGCGCCCGAGTTTTTCCGGCTTCATGCTGTGGGCTGGCCTGTTGTTCATCTACCTGCCGATGGTCATCCTGGTCGTCTACTCGTTCAACGACTCGCGGCTGGTGACCGTGTGGGGCGGCTGGTCGGTGCGCTGGTACGCCGGGCTGCTCGACAACCGCCAGCTGATGGGGGCGCTCGGTCGCTCCCTGCAGGTCGCCCTGTGCAGCGCCGTCGCCGCGGTGGTCCTCGGCACCCTGGCGGCCTTCGTGCTGACCCGCATCCCGCGCTTTCGCGGCCGGACCCTGTTCGGCGGGCTGGTCACCGCGCCGCTGGTGATGCCCGAGGTGATCACCGGCCTGTCGCTGCTGCTGCTGTTCGTGGCCATGGCCCAGCTGATCGGCTGGCCGGCTGAGCGCGGCCTGACCACCATCTGGATCGCCCACACCACGTTCTGCACCGCCTACGTGGCGGTGATCGTCTCGGCGCGCCTGCGCGAGCTGGACCTGTCGATCGAGGAAGCGGCGATGGACCTGGGCGCGCGGCCCTGGAAGGTGTTCCTGCTGATCACCCTGCCGATGGTCGCCCCCTCGCTGGGCGCCGGCGGCATGCTGTCGTTCGCCCTGTCGCTGGACGACCTGGTGCTGGCGAGCTTCGTCTCCGGCCCCGGCGCGACCACCCTGCCGATGGAGATCTTCTCCGCGGTGCGCCTGGGGGTGAAGCCGGACATCAACGCCGTGGCCAGCCTGATCCTGCTGGCGGTATCGCTGTTCACCTTCCTCGCCTGGTTCTTCATGCGCCGCAGCGAGGCCCGCCGGCGGCGGGCCCTGCAGCAGGTTCACGAAGACGAGCAGCACCTGCCGGCCGGCCGGTAGTCGTGTAGCCCGTAGGGTGGACAACGCCGCAGGCTTGTCCACCCCGCTACTCTGCGGCGGCGTCCCGTGCGGGGCGCCGCCGCGATCCGCTCAGCGCAGCGCAGCGGCGTAACCTTCTTCCATCAGCACCTGGCGCACCGCCGGGCGCTGGAGCATCCGCCGGTAGTGGGCCTGGCAGTTGGCGGGCAGGGCGATCCCGGTGCGGTCGGCCCAGAACTCCACGTAGAACAGCGCGCAGTCGGCGATGCCGAAGCTACCGGCCAGATACTCGCGCCCCTCCAGCAGGCGGTCGGCGACCGCGAAGCCGCGTTCGAGGATCTCCCGTCCCTGGGCCTGGACCGCCTCGTGCTGCGCTGCGTCGGTGGCGAACTTCTCGGTGGTGAAGATCCGCGCGAAGCCCTGGCCGTGGAGGGTGCCGACCGCGAAGTTCATCGCCTCCAGCACCCGCGCCTCGCCGTCGGCGTCCTCCGGCAGCAGCCGGCGCTTGGGATGGCGGCGCGCCAGCCACCAGGCGATCGACTGGAAGTCGGTGAGCGCCGTGCCGTCGTCGCGCACCAGGGTCGGGATGGTCGCCTTGGGGTTGAGGGCCAGGTACTCGGGCTTGAACTGGTCGCCGGCCAGCAGGTTGACCAGGTGGACCTCGAACACCAGCTCCAGCTCCTCGAGGAGGATGTGGATGCCGGTGCTGCAGGAGCCGGGGGTCATGTAGAACTTCATCATGCCTCGGTCTCCTCCCAGTCGAGTTCCGGCTCGAGCAGGCCCTGCTCGCGGATCATCGCCTTGAACGCCTTCATCACCGGCCGGGAGATCATGGTCTCGGCCAGCACGCGCTTTTCGTAGAGGAGGAATTGCATATCCTCGTCCAGGCGCTTGCGGGAGTCGGCGATCAGCCGGTGGATGTCCGCGCCGAGCTTCTCGCCGGGACGGCCCTTGACCTGCTCGTAGAGCAGCGCCATCACCAGCTTCTCGGTGGGCTTCATCTTGCACTTGCCGTCGAGGATCTTGAGCATCACCGCGGTGGCGCAGTCGACGTGGGGCGGCGACAGCGGATGTTCCTCGGCCCAGCGGGCCACGCGCGCGGCGGTCATGCCAGCACCTCGCCGGCGGCGCTGCGCCGCGCGTAGTCGAGCAGGGAGGCCTCGATGGTCTCCCAGGCGTAGGCGGAGACGGCGCGCACGCCGATCGCCGCGAGCTTTTCGGTCGGCCCGTCGCCGATCTTGGCGACGAACACCGCCTGGCAGTCCTTGATGGCTTCGAGGATGCCGGCCATCGCGCTCTGGTTGGAGCTGTTGCCCAGGCAGTAGTGCTCGACCTCGCGCGACTCCAGCAGGCGGCAGCTTTCCGGGGTGACCTCGTAGATCGCGAAGCGCTTGGCGTGGCCGAAGTGCTCGCTGATCGCCTGGCCTTCCTTGCTGGCCACCGCCAGCTTCACCGGGAATTCGATCATCGTTGCTCCTCAGTCGGCGGTATGGCGCAGGAGTTTCAGGCAGGCCCGCGAGGCGGCCAGTTCCACCGCGCGCAGGTCGTCGAAGTTGCGCACCTGCGGGTCGGCGCCGGCGTCCAGGAGGATCTTCAACAGCTCCGGGCGGTCGCTGGAGGCGGTGTACATCAGCGCCGTGGAGCCGGCGTCGTTGCGGTTGTCCAGCTCGATGCCGGCCTCGATCAGATCCTGCACCAGCGCGGTGTCGCGGGACACGCAGCCGAGCCAGAGGGCGGTGTTGCCGTCGTCGTTGCGCGCCTTGACGTCGGCGCCGAGGGCCAGCAGTTCCCGGACGAGTTCGCGGCGGCCCTGCAGGGCGGCGCGCATCAGCGGGGTCAGGCCGTGCTGGCCGCGGGCTTCGAGATCGTCCGCCGGGTACTGCCAGTCGGCGAGGAAGGCGGCCAGTTCGGCGCTGGGTGCGCCGCCCGGCGCTGCGGCTTCGGTCAGGGCCGTGGCCAGCGGCCGGTAGCCGCCGTCGACGCTGTAGACGCGGGCGAAGCGGAAGTCGCTGAACATCTGCGCGAAGGTCTTGCTGGCGTTGCCGTGGTAGCAGTAGATCAGCACCGGCTTGTCCTTGGGCAGGCGGCCGAGCCACAGCGGCACGCGGTCCTCGGTCAGGTGCATGGCGCCGTCGAGGTGCTCCTGCTGGTAGCTGTGCAGGTCGCGCACGTCGAACAGCTTGAGTTCCGGTTCGGCGCGGAGCAGGGCCGCGGCCTCGACCGCGGAAAGGCATTGGTAGGGAATCCGTTCGGCTGGGGCCATGAAGGGTCTCCGCAGGAGTCAGTGGGGGAGGGTGTCGGCGTCGTCGGCGTAGGCCGGCGCGGATTCGATGCGCGGGTCCTCCACCGGCAGGCCGACCGTGAAGTGGTAGAGCGTCTGCCAGGCGTGGCCTTCGAGGCCGAGCAGGGCGCGCACCGGGTCGTCGAAGAAGCAGCCGATGCCGGTGCCGCGCAGGCCCTGGGCCTCGGCCTCCAGGTAGAGCGCCTGGCCGATCAGCCCGGCCTCGCGGTAGAGGCTGCGGTAGGCGGCCGGACCGCTTTCCAGCGCGGCGTCGAACGCGGCGAGCATGCCGAGGGCGAAGCAGGCGTTGGCGGCGATGTCCTGGTGGCAGTGCAGGCTGCGGGTGCTGCGCTGCAGTTCGAGCGGCTCCAGGCCGGCCAGCTGCAGCAGGGGCTCGAGGCCGGGCACCGGCGCGAGGGCGAAGCGCCCGGCGAGCAGCGGGCGCAGGGCGTCCCGCTGCGCCGCGCTGCGCGGCAGCAGGTAGAGGCCGGGGGCCAGTCCTTCGACACGGGCGACGAACAGCACCAGCGCGCTGCGCGGGGTTTCGGCGAAGACATCCCAGGGCAGCCCGGCGGCCGGCTGCAGGCGGGCGAGGACCGCGGCGAACTGCGCCTGCCCCATCACATGGTGGCGGTCGAAGCGCTGGGCGCTGCGCCGCTCGCCGAGCAGCGCCTGCACCGGCTTGGCAGCCTCGCCGGGCGCGCGCGGCGCCGGTGCGGGCAGTGTGGCGGCAGGCTGCGCCTCGCCGTCGGCGCGGCGGGTGGCGGCGGCCACCTGGGCGATCGCCGGCCAGCTGTACATGGGGTAGCGGTCGATGGTCGAGGCCACCCCGTGCCAGGTGGCGTGCTCGGCCAGGGTTTGCAGTTCGGTGCTCGCCAGCGGCTTCGGCGGCGCGGCACAGAAGCTCGCGGCGAGGAGGATCTCGGCCTCCTCCAGCTCGGTTTCGGCGCGCTTGCGGGCGGGGAATTCGGCGAGCCGGTCGATGCCGGCCAGCCGCGCGAGGGTGTCGCTGCCGACGTGGGCCTGCTCGGCGAGCCGCCAGCCGAGCACGGCGGCGGCGTAGCGCAGGGCGCCGGCGGCGTGGCCGGTGTCCAGCTGGCAGTAGCGGAAGGCGCGTTCGCCGTACTTCCAGGCCTCGCGCCACATCACCGAGGTGAGCAGGATGGCCAGGCTCGGCTCCCGGCCGGCGGTGGGATGCGCGGCGCGCAGCTCGAGTGCGTGGTTCTCGGGACGGTAGTGGTACAGGCCGTCCTGCAGCGCGTCGATGCCGGCGATCAGCAGGTAGGCCTCGGTGGGGTGCAGGTTGCCGCTGGAGGGGTTGGCGCGTACCGCCCAGCGGTCCGGGCCGTAGCTTTTCCAGGCGGTGAGGCCGAGCGACAGCTGCAGCAGGGCACCGAGGCTCGCCAGATCGGGCGGCAGCGGCGCCTGCTGCGGCTCGTCGAGCCGGGCGAACGGTCGCTGCAGCGCGGCGTGCAGGGCGCTGTCGGGCGGCACGGCCGAGAGCCTGGGCAGGGCGATCTGCGGGGCGCCCTGGAAATGCCGGAACGGCGCCGGCTGGGCGTCCCAGTCGAGGGTGCCGGGGCCGGAGGCGTAGGCCTCGAAGCGGTGCTTGGTGCGCTGGTGATAGTCCAGCACGGCCGCCAGGGCGGCGGGGGCGGGCGGAGTCGAGGTCGGCATGGTCTGATGGAATTCTTGTAGGCCGGGGGAGTGTACTTGCAAGAGCAGTACCAGACTGCAGATTGCCCGTCTGGCAAGGGCTGCTGCGGTTTACCGGCAGGGTCGGCGGTGCGACATTGTCGGCTTTGTGACAGGTCGAAGGGGCGAAATCGGTGCATTGCGCGGGGGCAACGTAAGGTTTGGCTGACAAAGCCCGGTCCTGTGTAAAGGTCCGGGTAAAGCCGGGTTGACAACGGTTTTTCCGTGCCCCGCACGCTTAGGATGTCGTCACGCCCGGCTGCCGGGCGCCGTTATCCATCGCACCGTTCCGAGGTCATCCCATGCAATCGACCCGTCTACTCGCCGGCCTGGGCCTGGCACTCTGCCTGGGCAGTTCCCTGGTGCTGGCCGGCCCCTCCCATGAGCAGGACGACTGGCGCTACCGCGACGCCCGCGGGCCTGCCGCTCGCGACAGCTACGCCGAAGAGCGCCCGCCGGCGGATTTCGGCCCGCTGCGCGAGTCGATCCGCGAGCACCGCCACGACATCGGTCGCGGCCCGGCGCTGCCGGCGCATGTGCGGATCGTCAGGGGCAAGCGGCTGCCGTCCGGCTGGGGCAGCCGGTTGAGCGCCGGGCAACTGCATCACCTGCCGCAGTACCGCGGCTACGAGTGGCGCCGCGCCGGCAGCAGCCTGGTGCTGGTCGACAGCCGCCGCGGTACGGTCCAGGAGGTCCTGCACGGCGTGCTGGACTGATCCGCCCGTTTCCGCTCCGTACCGGGCCGCCGGATCAGGGGGCGTCGACCTGGCCGACGCGCAGCGCCAGCGGCCAGCGGACCGTGCGGCGCGCTGCCGGATCGCCCCAGGCCGCGGCCAGCTCGGCGGCAAAGCGCTCCACGGGCGCGCGGCCCTGGGCCTTTTCCAGTTCACGCACGGCGGACCAGGTATCGAGGTAGCCGAGCAGCTCGGCCAGGCCCCACTGCACCTCGATCGCCAGGGCGGGCGCCTGACGCTCCGCGAAGGGGAAGGGGAGGCTCCGGTAGCCCTCCTCGACATGACGCCGCTCGGCCGGCCACCAGGGGCCGAGCACCCGGTAATAGAAGTGCTCGACGAGCGGCGTCGGCGGGCCTTCCACCTGCAGCACGCCGTAGCTGATCAGCGCCAGCGCCGCTCCGGGGCGGGCGACCCGGCGCACTTCGGCATAGAAGCGTTCGAGATCGAGCCAGTGGGCGGCCTGGGCGACGGTGATCAGGTCGACGCTGGCCGGCGGCAGGCCGCTGTCCTCGGCGAGCGCCACGCGGTAGTCCACGCCCGGATGCGGCTCGGCATTGGCGATCTGCGCCGCGCTGGCATCGGTCGCCAGCACGCGGGCGAAGCGCCCGGCCAGCGGCCCCGAGAGCTGCCCGGTACCGCAGCCGCAGTCCAGAGCGCAGGCGGTGGCCGGCGCGAGGTCGGCCAGGTAGTCGATCAGCGCGGCGGGATAGCTCGGGCGATGTGCCGCATAGCCGGCGGCGGCTGTGGAGAAATGGTCCTTGAACGGGCGGGGTTCGGTCATGGCGGAGCGCTCGGCGGCGGAAACGCCCCGACCTTAGCAGAGGGCGGGCGTCTCCGGCATCCGCCCGTTCGGTTCGCGCCGGCCGCTACAGCGGCTCGCTCCACAGGCACAGGGCCAGGATGGCGGACTGGTCGGGGGCGAGCTCCACGGCGTCGTCCAGCACGTTGGCCGTCTCGATGCAGAGCATGCGCTGCCAGGCGTCGTCGGCGAACTGCGAGAGGCGCGCGGCCTTGTCGATCCAGGGGTTCCAGACGATCGCCGAGTGCGAGCCGCTGGCTTCGAGGCAGATCCGCCGCTTCCAGCCGGGGTCGACCAGGTCGAGCCGCGGCGGGGTGTCCAGGTAGATGCGGTCGGTCTCGCCGGCAAAGTGCAGGATGCCGCTCTGCTGGCGCTCGTCCCAGCCCTCCAGGGTTTCGATGTAGCGCAGGCCGTCGAGGCCCTCGATGCTCGCCTCGCGGATGTCGCTGACCGCCAGGTAGGTGTGCAGCGCCTGGCTCAGGGCGACCCGGTAGCTGCCGCGGTTGTGGGTGGTCAGGCGCAGGTCGAGGCGTTCGTCGAGGCGGATGGCCAGGGTCAGGTCGAGCGCGTGGGGCCAGTCGGGCAGTCCGCTGCTGGGCTGCAGCAGGCTGAAGGCCAGGGTCACCGCGCCGTTCTCCTTGGCGATGTCCAGCAGCTGCCAGTCGCGGCCGCGTACCTCTCCGTGGGCCGGTGCCGGGCCCTCGCCCTCGCGCATGGCGCGCACGCCGGCCGGGTTGCGCGCCAGGTCGCCGAACCAGGGCCAGCACACCGGCACGCCGCCGCGCACCGACTGGCCGCGGCGAAATTCCGCCTGTTCGCTGAGCCAGATCAGCGGCGGTTCGCCGTCGCGCTGGTAGCTGAGAATCTGGGCGCCCTGTTCGGCGACCAGCAGTTCGGCCGAGGCGGTTCTGATCCGCCAGCAGGGCAGTTCGTCCATCTCGACCCGTTCGACCTGGGGGAGTGTGGCGGCGTGGTTCATGGCAGGGTCCTCTCGATGCAGATGGCCCATTAGATCGCGCGCGGCGGAAAAGCTCCATCACGCGGAAGGGGGGCCTCTAGCGGCGCGGTACCGCGCGGGTACGGCCGCCGCCGTCGATGGCGACGAAGACGAACATCGCCTCGGTCACCTTGCGCCATTCGCTGGACAGCGGGTCGTCGCTCCACACCTCGACGAGCATCTGGATCGAGCTGCGACCCTGCTGCAGGAGCTTGGTATAGAAGGAGAGCTGGGCGCCGACCGCCACCGGCACCATGAAGGCCATGCGGTCGATCGCCACCGTGGCCACCCGTCCGCCGGCCAGCCGGCTGGCCGTGGCGGTGCCGGCCAGGTCCATCTGGGCGACCAGCCAGCCGCCGTAGATGTCGCCGAAGCCGTTGGCGTCGCGGGGCAGCGCGGTGATCTGCAGGGCCAGATCGCCCTGGGGAACCGGGTCATCCTGTTCGAGTTCGTTCATGGGATAGGTTCGTCGGGCGCTTGTCGGGCGGCAGGAATGAGGCCCCGATTATAACGGGAAGGGCGGGCAGCAGGCGAGCGTGGCCGGTTCGGAAATGTCAAGGGGGCGGTTTTCGGCACCCATTTCGCGCGGTATCGGGCCATGCGGGAAAAGTTCCCTCGGATCATCTAAGGTCACAAAGCTGTCATGTTTCGTTCATAGAGTGGTCACGGGTCCTGCCGATACTGGCCCGCGATCCGAACCAATACCGTCCTGCTTGGGAGCAAGGCATGAAATTGAAGCGTTTGATGGCGTCCATGACTTTCGTCGCCGCTGGTGTGGTGACCGCGAGCGCGATTGCCGCCGTCGATCCGGCCCTGCCGGTCTATGAGAAGACCTCGGGCGTCTCCGGCAACCTGTCCAGCGTCGGCTCCGACTCCCTGGCCAACCTCATGACCCTGTGGGGCGAAGAGTTCAAGCGCCAGTATCCGAACGTCAACATCCAGATCCAGGCCGCCGGTTCCTCCACCGCGCCGCCGGCCCTGACCGAGGGCACCGCCAACCTCGGTCCGATGAGCCGCATGATGAAGGACAACGAACTGCAGGCCTTCGAAGCCAAGCACGGCTACAAGCCGACCGCCGTGCCGGTGGCCATCGACGCCCTGGCGGTGTTCGTGCACAAGGACAACCCGATCAAGTCCCTGGACATCGCCCAGGTCGACGCGATCTTCTCCAGCACCCGCCTGTGCGGCGGCGCCAAGGACCTCAAGACCTGGGGCGACCTGGGCCTGACCGGCGAGTGGGCGGCCAAGCCGATCCAGCTGTTCGGCCGCAACTCGGTGTCCGGCACCTACGGCTACTTCAAGGAGGAAGCGCTCTGCAAGGGCGACTTCAAGGCCAACGTCAACGAGCAGCCGGGTTCCGCCTCGGTGGTGCAGTCGGTGTCCAGCAGCCTGAACGCCATCGGCTACTCCGGCATCGGCTACAAGACCTCCAGCGTGCGCGCCGTGCCGCTGTCCAAGAAGGGCGGCGAGCCCTTCGAGGCCAACGAGGTCAACGCCCTGTCCGGCAAGTTCCCGCTGGCGCGTTTCTTCTACGTCTACGTGAACAAGGCGCCGAACAAGCCGCTGAGCCCGCTGGAGGCGCAGTTCGTCAAGCTGGTCCTGTCCAAGCAGGGCCAGGAAGTGGTGGTCAAGGACGGTTACATTCCGTTGCCCAAGCGGGTCGTGGACAAGACCCTGAAGGAGCTCGGCCTCTAATCCGGGGCTTTCCGCCCGGCACGGACGCCGGGGATTGGAGGCGGGAGCGCCATGCCCGTCACTCCTCAGGGGGTGATGGGCATTGGCACGTCACCGCGCTGTAATCTTTCTGTCATAGATGGCGATTAGAGTGCCCCCGGCCGGGGGTCGCCAAACAGCGGCGAGCGAAGGCCGGGTCGCAAGGCCGGTGCAGCCGCTCAGCGACGGCCCGCCGAACGCCCATGCAACCGAGCCCGAACGATGACCGACATGGCCAAAGACCTCACGACCGCCGCTCCCCCGACGCCGCGGCTGGACTTCAACACTCCCGCCCTGCAGCGCAAGCGCCGCCGGCGTGCCCTGCAGGACCGCCTGGCGCGCTGGTATGTCACGGTGGGCGGTCTGGCCGTGCTGGGCGCCATCACCCTGATCTTCTTCTATCTGATCCAGGTGGTCCTGCCGATGTTCCAGGGTGCCGAGCTGAGCGCGCAGGGCGAGCCGCAGCGGCCGGCCTGGCTGGCCGAGCAGGGCCAGGCGCTGCTGCTGGCGGTCGAGGAACAGAACGAGGTCGCCATGCGCCTGGACGCCCGCGGCCAGGTGCGGTTCTTCGAGGCGGCCGGCGAGAGGCTGCTCGGCCAGGTCGCGCTGCCGATTCCCGCGGGAGCCGAGATCGTCTCCCTGGGCCGGGACCTGCCCGGCAGCAACCGTCTGGTGCTGGGGTTCTCCAACGGCCAGGCGCTGGTGTTCGGCCATTCCTATCAGGTGACCTACCCGGGCAACGTGAAGACCGTCACCCCGCGCATCGACTACCCGTTCGGCGAGACGCCGATCCCGCTCGACCCGCAGGGCCGCCCGCTGCACCAGGTGGCGATGAACGTCGGCAGCGACGGGCTGCTGCTGGCCGCTTCGACCGGCAATCAGGTCCTGGCCCTGGAGCTGAGCCGCGAGGAGAACCTGATGACCGGCGAGGTCACCCTGAGCGAGCGGCGCCTGGAGTTGCCGCAGCTCGCCGAGCCGGTCAAGGCGCTGCTGATCGACCCGCGCCAGCTCTGGCTGTACGTGATCAACGGGCGCTCCACCGCCGATGTGTTCGATCTGCGCCGGCAGGAGCTGAACGGCCGCTACAAGCTGCTCGCCGATCCCCAGGCGGAAGTGACCGAGGTGACGGCCCTGCTCGGCGGTCTCTCGCTGATGGTCGGCGACTCCAAGGGCGGCATCGAGCAGTGGTTCATGGCGCGCGGCGAAACCGGCCCCGAGCTGAAGCACGTCCGCGGCTTTCAGCTGGCCGGCAGCCCGATCGTCCAGATCCTCCCGGAAGAGCGCCGCAAGGGCTTCCTCGCCCTGGATGCCGCCGGCAACCTGGGCGTGTTCCACAGCACCGCGCACCGCACCCTGCTCGTCGAGCCGGTCGCCGGCGCCGGTGCGCTGGCCGCCCTGTCGCCGCGTGCCGACCAACTGCTGCTGGAGTCCGCCGGCCGGCTGCAGAGCTTCGCGCTGGACAACCCGCACCCGGAAGTCTCCTGGAGCGCCCTGTGGGGCAAGGTCTGGTACGAGAGCTATGACGAACCCCAGTACGTCTGGCAATCGACTTCCGCCAACACCGACTTCGAGCCCAAGCTGAGCCTTGCGCCGCTGACCTTCGGCACCCTCAAGGCGGCCTTCTACGCCATGCTGCTGGCCGCGCCGATGGCCATCTGCGCGGCGATCTATACCGCCTACTTCATGGCCCCGGCGATGCGCACCAAGGTCAAGCCGGTGATCGAGCTGATGGAGGCGCTGCCCACGGTGATCCTCGGCTTCTTCGCCGGGCTGTTCCTCGCCCCCTACGTGGAGTCCCACCTGCCGGGGATCTTCAGCCTGCTGCTGCTGACCCCGCTGGGCATTCTCGCCGCCGCCTACGGCTGGAGCCGCCTGCCGGAGCGCATCCGCCTGCGGGTGCCGGACGGCTGGGAGGCGGCCCTGCTGATCCCGGTGATCCTCGTCGTCGGCGCCTTCGCCCTGGGCATGAGCGGCCACCTGGAGAACTGGTTCTTCGGCGGCGACATGCGCCTCTGGCTGACCAACGACCTGGGCATCAAGTTCGACCAGCGCAATGCCCTGGTGGTCGGCCTGGCGATGGGCTTCGCGGTGATCCCGAACATCTTCTCGATCGCCGAGGACGCCGTGTTCAGCGTGCCGAAGAGTCTCACTCTGGGCTCCCTGGCGCTCGGCGCGACGCCCTGGCAGACCCTGACCCGGGTGGTCATCCTCACCGCCAGTCCGGGGATCTTCTCGGCGCTGATGATCGGCCTCGGCCGCGCCGTCGGCGAAACCATGATCGTGCTGATGGCCACCGGCAACACGCCGATCATGGACGTCAACGTCTTCGAGGGCCTGCGCACCCTGGCGGCCAACGTGGCGGTGGAGATGCCCGAGTCGGAGGTCGGCAGCAGCCACTACCGCGTGCTGTTCCTCTCCGCGCTGGTGCTGCTGATGTTCACCTTCGTGATGAACACCGCCGCCGAGCTGATCCGCACCCGCCTGCGCAAGAAATATGCGTCGCTCTGAGCGCCGAGAAAGGTAGAAGACCGTGAAACAGCAAAATCTGAAGACCTGGTTCAAGAGCGGCTCGCCCTGGGTGTGGTTCACCGGGGGCGGGGTGTCCATCGCGGTGATCATGACCATCGGCCTGCTGACGCTGATCGCCGTGCGTGGCCTCGGCCACTTCTGGCCGGCCGACGTGCTGGAAGGCGACTACCGCATCCCCGGCCAGCCGGCCCAGGTGCTCGCCGGCGAGCTGGTGGAGGCCGAGGAGGTGCCGCGCGCGCAACTGGCCGCCAGCGGCCTGCCGGTGAGCGTCTCGGGCGGCGAGTTCATGACCCGCGAGTTGCTCAAGGTCGGCAACCGCGAGCTGTATGGCGCCGACTTCAGCTGGGTGGTCGGCGAGTGGCTGGATAACCTGCGCAAGCCGGCGAACCTGGTGGCGCTCGAGCGCCGCGAGTGGGGCAACTTCTACGGCTACCTGCTGGGCGTCAAGGAGAGCGGCCAGCTGGTCGCCGAAGGCGAGGCCGCCTGGGCCGAGCTGCAGCCGCGCATCGAGCGGGTCGCCGAGCTGCACGAGCAACTGGCCCGTCTGGAGAAGAAGGACATCGGTCGCATCAACCACGCCCTCGAGCGGCTGCGCCTCAAGGAGCGCGGGCTGGAACTCGACGGCGAGCTGGATGCCGCTGCCCAGGCCGACCTGGCTGCCGAGCGCGCCCAGTGGGACGCCGAATACCAGCAGCTGGAAACCCAGCTGGTCAGTCTGCGGCAGGCATTCAACCGCGACGGCATCCTGGTGCGCACGGTCGACGGTCGCGAGGAGGAGATCAGCCTGGGCAAGGTGGTGCGGGCCTACCGGCCGAACGCCATGGGGACCTTCGACAAGTTCGGCTTCTACTTCGCCAAACTCTGGGAGTTCGTCAGCGACGAACCGCGCGAGGCCAACACCGAGGGCGGGATCTTCCCGGCGATCTTCGGCACCGTGATGATGACCCTGATCATGGCGCTGCTGGTCACCCCGTTCGGCGTGCTGGCGGCGATCTACCTGCGCGAGTATGCCAAGCAGGGCCCGCTGACCCGGATGATCCGCATCGCGGTGAACAACCTGGCCGGGGTGCCGGCGATCGTCTACGGCGTGTTCGGCTTGGGCTTCTTCGTCTACGTGCTGGGCGGCTCGATCGACCAGTTGTTCTTCGCCGAGGCCCTGCCGGCGCCGACCTTCGGCACCCCGGGCCTGCTGTGGGCCTCGCTGACCCTGGCGATTCTCGCCGTGCCGGTGGTGATCGTCGCCACCGAGGAAGGCCTGGCGCGCATCCCGCGCGCCCTGCGCGAAGGCTCGCTGGCGCTCGGCGCGACCAAGGCCGAGACCCTCTGGAAGGTCGTGCTGCCGATGGCCAGTCCGGCGATGATGACCGGCATGATCCTCGCCGTGGCCCGCGCCGCCGGCGAAGTGGCGCCGCTGATGCTGGTCGGCGTGGTCAAGCTGGCGCCCTCGCTGCCGTTGGACGGCAACTACCCGTACCTGCACCTCGACCAGAAGATCATGCACCTGGGCTTCCATATCTACGACGTCGGCTTCCAGAGCCCCAACGTCGAGGCGGCCCGCCCGCTGGTGTACGCCACCGCGCTGCTGCTGGTGCTGGTGATCGCCCTGCTCAACCTGAGTGCGGTGTTCATCCGCAACCACCTGCGCGAGAAGTACAAGGCGCTGGACCACTAAACACCGGCCGGGAGCCGGCGGCTCGGGCCCGCGAGGGGTTTCCGGCGGCCGGCTCCGGGTTCCCAGCTTGAACGGAGTGAGTCATGCGACACGAATCCCCCAGCCACGGCATCGACCTCGACGCCCTCGGCCGCAAGAAGCAGGCCTTCAACCTGGCCAGCGAGCCGGTGACCCTCGAGGTGCCCGGCCTCAGCCTGTTCTATGGCAGCAAGCAGGCGCTCCACGATGTCCGGATGAACATTCCGAAGCATCGCGTGACCGCCTTCATCGGCCCGAGCGGCTGCGGCAAGTCGACCCTGCTGCGCTGCTTCAACCGGATGAACGACCTGGTCGACGGCTGCCGGGTGGAGGGTGCGATCAACCTCGACGGGCAGAACATCTACCGCAAGGGGGTGGACGTCGCCGAGCTGCGCCGGCGGGTCGGCATGGTGTTCCAGAAGCCCAACCCGTTCCCCAAGAGCATCTACGAGAACGTGGTCTACGGCCTGCGCATCCAGGGCATCAACAAGAAGCGCACGCTCGACGACGCGGTGGAGTGGGCGCTGAAGGGCGCGGCGCTGTGGGACGAGGTCAAGGACCGCCTGCACGACTCGGCCCTCGGCCTCTCCGGCGGCCAGCAGCAGCGTCTGGTGATCGCCCGCACCATCGCCGTGGAGCCCGAGGTGCTGCTGCTCGACGAGCCCTGCTCGGCGCTCGACCCGATCTCCACCCTCAAGGTCGAGGAACTGATCTTCGAGCTGAAGTCCAAGTACACCATCGTCATCGTCACCCACAACATGCAGCAGGCCGCGCGGGTGTCCGACTACACCGCGTTCATGTACATGGGCAAGCTGATCGAGTACGGCGACACCGACACCCTGTTCACCAACCCGGCGCAGAAGCAGACCGAGGACTACATCACCGGCCGCTACGGCTAGCGGCCGACCGGAGGTCGCCAGCGGCCTGCCGTCCGGAGACAACGTTAATCGGCTCGACCCCTTCAGCCTTTGCGCGGAGTGAACCATGATCGACAAAGACAATCTTTCCCTGCATATCTCCCAGCAGTTCAACGCCGAGCTGGAGGAGGTACGCAGCCACCTTCTGGCGATGGGCGGCCTGGTCGAGAAGCAGGTCAACGATGCGGTCACCGCCCTGATCGATGCCGACTCGGGACTTGCCATGCAGGTGCGCGAGATCGACACCCAGACCAACCAGATGGAGCGCAGCATCGACGAGGAGTGCATCCGCATCCTCGCCCGCCGCCAGCCGGCCGCCTCCGACCTGCGGCTGATCATCAGCATCTCCAAATCGGTGATCGACCTCGAGCGGATCGGCGACGAGGCCACCAAGATCGCCAAGCGCGCCATCCTGCTCAGCGAGGAGGGCGAGTCGCCGCGCGGCTACGTGGAGGTCCGCCACATCGGCGAGCAGGTGCGCAAGATGGTCCAGGAGGCGCTGGATGCCTTCGCCCGCTTCGATGCCGACCTGGCGCTGTCGGTGGCGCAATACGACAAGACCGTCGACCGCGAGTACAAGAGCGCCCTGCGCGAACTGGTCACCTACATGATGGAGGACCCGCGCTCGATCTCCCGCGTGCTCAACGTGATCTGGGCGCTGCGCTCGCTGGAGCGGATCGGCGATCATGCACGCAACATCGCCGAACTGGTGATCTACCTGGTGCACGGTACCGATGTGCGGCATACCGGACTGGCACGCCAGAAGCCGGCGGGCGAGGCCGGCGACAACGAAACGCCGGCCCAGAACTGAAGTCGGGGAGGGGCTGCCGCTCGTCGATTCGGGCGCCGTCTTCATCACAGGCTTGACCTCACCGTCTCGCGATAAGCGTGCGGCGCTGTTAGTCTTCGCGTTTCGTCCACTATTGTTGAGTCATGCATCGATGCTGGGCCGCCCGCTACTTTTTGCCACCCTCTTCGCTCTGGCCGCGCCGGTGTCGGCCGTAACCATCTACAAACACGTCGACGCCAACGGCATGGTCAGCTACGGCGACCAGGCCCGCCCCGGGGCGCGGGTTGTCCACGTCATCCAGCCCGGCCGCGGTTTTCGCGGCCTGCAGTCGGTGTCGCCGCGCCCGGAACGGCTGCCGATGCCGGCCGCGCGCAGCGATGCGCCGGACGACCGGGTGCGCCTGGATACCCTCAAGCATGCCGGCGGCCATACCCTGAGGGTGCAGAACGACACGTTCGCCCCGGTGGAAGTCGAGCTGAGCCTGGACGGGCTCGGCAACGTCAGCGGTGCGCCGGACGAGCCGATTCGCTGGGTCGTCCCGCCGCGCAGCCAGATCCGTCTGGCCACCCTGGCGCCGCGCGATCCGGACAAGCCGCTGCGCTATACCCCCAAGCTGCGCCATGCCTTCGGCGATCCGCGCCTGCGGCCGTTGCCGCACCGTTATCCGCTGCCCTGGCGCGGCGGCCCGTTCCGCCTGACCCAGGGCGCCAACGGCCAGTACAGTCATTACACTCCCAAGGGGCGCCATGCCGTGGACATCTCGATGCCGGTGGGGACGCCGATCGTCGCCGCCCGCGCCGGGGTGGTGGTGCAGACCGAGAACGATCAGCGCGGGCGCAGCCCCAATCCGGGCGGCAATCAGGTGCGCATTCTCCACGACGACGGCACCATGGGCGTCTATCTGCACCTGCAGGAAGGTTCGGTACGGGTCAGCGAGGGACAGCGGGTCCAGGTCGGCACGCCGATCGCCAACTCCGGCAACACCGGGCGCAGCACCGGACCGCACCTGCACTTCGTGGTGCAGCGCAACGTCGGTCTGGCGGTGGAGTCGATTCCCTTCCAGTTCAACCAGCCGGTCGACGCCCTGCCGAATTTCGCGGTCGGCGGCGACTGAGTTTCCCTCCGCCGGGCCGGCGCGCTTCCGGCCCGGCACGTTCCTCAGCTCAGCTTCAGCACCTTGGCCAGAACGACCCTGGGCCCCTTCATCTTCTTGACGATGATCCGCAGGCCCTGGGCTTCCAGCACCTCGTCCTCTTCCGGCAGGCGCTTGAGGGTCTCGTGGATCAGCCCGGACAGGGTGTCGGCCTCGATGTCCGCCGGCAGGCTGATCTGCAGCAGACGCTCGACCTTGAACAGCGGGGTGTCGCCGCGTACCAGCAGCTTGCCCGGCTGGTAGGCGACGATGCCGCGCTCGGCCTTGCGGTGCTCGTCCTGGATGTCGCCGACCAGCGCCTCCAGCACGTCCTCCATGGTCAGGTAGCCGACCACCTTGCCGTCGGACTCCTCGACCAGGGCGAAGTGCGAGCCGCCGTGGCGGAAGCGCTCGAGCAGTTCGGTCAGCGGCATGTGCCGGTCGACCCGCTCGATCGGACGCATCAGTTCGTCGAGCTTCAGCGCCGAGGGCAGCATCTCCAGCAGGGACAGGTGCATCAGGAGATCCTTGATGTGCAGCACGCCGACGAAGCGCCCGGCGCGTTCGTCATACACCGGGTAGCGGCTGTACTTGTGCCGGCGGAAGGTGCTCATGACCTCGTCGAGCGGCGCGCTGCGCTCCAGGTAGATCAGGTCCTCGCGGGAGTTGGCCCAGTCGACCACCTCCAGCTCGCCCATCTCCACCGCCGAGGCGAGCACGCGCATGTCCTGGTCGCTGGGGTCATGGGCGCGGCTGGAGTGCAGGATCAGCTTCAGCTCGTCGAGGCTGTACTGGTGCTCGTGGTGGGCACCCGCGCCGCCCTGGCCGGCGATGCGCAGGATGGTGTTGGCGCTGGCGTTGAGCAGCCAGATCGCCGGGTACATCAGCCAGTAGAACAGGTACAGCGGCACCGCGGTCCACAGCGACAGCCGCTCCGGCTGGCGGATCGCCCAGGACTTGGGGGCCAGCTCGCCGACCACGATGTGCAGGTAGGAGATGACGAAGAAGGCGCTGAAGAAGGACACCCCGTGGACCAGCGCCGGCGTGTCGATGCCGAGCTTGACCATGAGCGGCTCGAGCAGGTGGGCGAAGGCCGGCTCGCCGACCCAGCCGAGGCCCAGCGAGGCGAGGGTGATGCCCAACTGGCAGGCCGAGAGGTAGGCGTCCAGTTGGCTGTGCACGCGGCGCAGGATCTGCCCGCTCCAGCCATTCTGGCCGGCGATCAGTTCGACGCGGGTGGCGCGCAGCTTGACCATGGCGAATTCGGCGGCGACGAAGAAGCCGTTCAGCAGGACCAGGAACAGGGCGAAGAGAATGAGGCCGAGGTCGGCGAGGTAGGCGAAGTCGGAACTGGGAGAGGGGTCCATGAAGTCTTTGTAAAGTGGCTGGCAAAGGGGGGCATATGAGGGCGCCGGGCCGCGCTTTCAAGAGGCGTTGCCGAGTTCCCGGCGAGTCGCCAGCTGCGTCGTCGGGAAGTGGCAGGTGAACAGGCTGCCCTTGCCTGGCTCGCTGGCGATTTCCAGGCGGCCGTGGTGGTGGATCAGTGCATGCTTGACGATGGCCAGGCCCAGGCCGGTGCCGCCGGTGCTGGCCGAGCGGCTGGCGTCGACCCGGTAGAAGCGTTCGGTCAGCCGCGCCAGGTGCCGGGATTCGATGCCGATGCCGGTGTCCTGCACGCTCAGGTGTCCGCCGGCCGGGTCGGCCCACCAGCGGATGCGGATCTCGCCGCCGGCCGGGGTGTATTTCACCGCGTTGAACACCAGGTTGGAGAAGGCGCTGTTCAGCTCTGCCTCGTTGCCCTGGAGTTCGAGCCGGGGATCGGCCTCCAGGAGGATCTGGTGGTTGCCTTCCCCGGAGAGCGCCCGGGCATCCCTGGAGATCGCCTGCAGCAGCGGCTCCACCGCGACCGGCTGCTTGTCCTGGAGGCTGTCGCTGGCCTCCAGCCGGGCCAGCAGCAGCAAGTCGTCGAGCAGGTTCTTCATGCGTTCGGCCTGCTGCTGCATCTGTTGCAGGGGGCGGCGCCAGCGCGGATTCACGTCCTCGACGTTGTCCAGCAGGGGCTCCAGATAACCGGCGATCACCGTCAGCGGGGTGCGCAGCTCGTGGGAGACGTTGGCGACGAAGTCCTTGCGCATCTGTTCCAGCTGGCGCACGTGGGTCACGTCGCGGACCAGCATCAGCTGCTCGCCGTTGCCGTAGCGGGTGATCTGCAGTTGCAGGTGGAGGCGGTCGTTGAGCGGCGAGGGCAGTTCGAGGGCGTCCTTGAAGTTGTCCTGCGCCATGTAGGTCTTGAAGAGCGGATGGCGGACCAGGTTGGTGATCGGCTGACCGCTGTCCTGCGGCGTCTTCAGGCCGAGCAGGGTTTCCGCGGCGCGGTTCCACCATTCCAGGTTGCCCTCGGCGTCGAGCATGATCACCGCGTCCTTGAGCGCGGCGGTGGACTCCTGCACGCGGTCGATCACCGCCTGCAGGCGGCCGCGCACGCGCTGGTCGCGGCGCTGGATGCTGTAGAGACCGTCGAACACCTCGCCCCACAGGCCGTGGCCGTCCGGCGGCGGCTCCTCGGGCTGGTAGGTCTTCAGCCACTGGTGCAGGCGGATGAGCTGGTAGAGGTGCCAGGCGAGGTAGGTAGCCAGGCCGATGGCCAGCGACCAGCCGTAGTCGCCGTCAATCAGGCCGAGCAGCAGGCCGACGGCGGTGGGCGGCAGGAGGCTGCGCAGCAGCGGGCCGAGCCAGGTGGGTTTCACAGGGGCATCCTTGACCTTCGCGCCGCTTCGGCGCCGGGTTCAGCTCTTGGTGGAGAAACGATAACCGGTGCCGCGCACCGTCTGCACCAGATTCTCGTAGGCTTCGCCGAGGGCCTTGCGCAGTCGGCGGATGTGCACGTCGACGGTGCGCTCCTCGACATAGACGTTGCCGCCCCAGACCTGGTCGAGCAACTGGCCGCGGGTATAGGCGCGCTCCTGATGGGTCATGAAGAACTGCAGCAGGCGGTATTCGGTGGGTCCCATCTCGGCCGGCTTGCCGTCGATGGTCACCCGGTGGCTGATCGGGTCGAGCAGCAGGCCGCCGATCTCGATCGGCGTTTCGTGGTCGCTGGGGCCGGTGCGGCGCAGCACGGCCTTCAGGCGGGCGACCAGCTCGCGCGGCGAGAAGGGCTTGGTGATGTAGTCGTCGGCGCCGACTTCCAGGCCCTGGATCTTGTTGTCCTCCTCGCCCTTGGCGGTGAGCATGATCAGCGGGATGCCGGCAGTCAGCTCGTCGCGCTTCAGGCGGCGGGCCAGCTCGATGCCGGAGGTGCCGGGCAGCATCCAGTCGAGCAGGATCAGGTCGGGTTTGCGGTCGACGATGACGGCGTGGGCCTGCTGGGTGTTTTCCGCTTCGAGGCACTCGTAGCCGGCCATCTCCAGGGCCACGGCGATCATCTCGCGGATGGGGGCCTCGTCGTCGACGATAAGGATTGTCTTGCCGGCCATGGGCAGCTGTCCCGTTGTAGTTCCTGTCAGTGCAGCGCATTAGATAACGGAATTATTGCAGCCGTATGACAGATAAATGCCTGCGGGAGGCCGGTGCGGACCGGCTCTAGAGCGCGTAGTCGAGGACCAGGCCGAGCAGGACCGCCAGGCCGGCCCAGTGGTTGTGCAGGAAGGCCCGGAAGCAGGCCTGCGGCTCGCGCCGGCGGGTGGCGACGAATTCCCAGGCGAAGCACAGCGCGGCGACCAGCAGGCCGAGGTGGAAGTACAGGCCGAACCCCTGACGCGCCCCGACCACCAGCAGGAGGCCGAGGGTCAGGCCCTGCAGGGCGAGGATGATCGCCCGGTCGGCGGCGCCGAAGAGGATGGCGGTGGACTTCACGCCGATCTTCAGGTCGTCCTCGCGGTCGGTCATCGCGTAGTAGGTATCGTAGCCCACGGTCCACGCCAGGTTGGCGATGAAGATCAGCCAGGCTTCGAGCGGCAGGCGGCCGGTCGCGGCGGTGAAGGCCATCAGGATGCCCCAGGAGTAGGCCGCCCCGAGTACCAACTGCGGGAGGTGGGTGTAGCGCTTCATGAAGGGGTAGAGCGAGGCCACCGCCAGGGCGCCGAAGGACAGGGCGACGGTCGTCGGGTCGGTCAGCAGCACCAGGCCGAAGCTCAGCGCCACCAGCACGGCGAACAGGGTCAAGGCCTCGCGCGTCGTGATCCGGCCGGTCGCCAGCGGCCGCTGGCGGGTGCGGCTGACGTGGCCGTCGAAGTGGCGGTCGGCGAAGTCGTTGATCACGCAGCCGGCCGAGCGCATGAGGATCACGCCGCCGGCGAAGATCAGTACGTGTTTCGGGCTGGGCGCGCCATCGGCGGCGATCCATACCGCCCAGAGGGTCGGCCAGAGCAGCAGGTAGATGCCGATCGGCCGGTCCAGGCGCATCAGCTGGATGAAGTCCCAGGCGCGGGGGTGCAGGCGGTTCATCGAGTGCAGCAGGGCGGTGTACATGGTCGGCTCTCCCGGACGGCTCCGGCGGATTATAAGGCGTCCGGGTCGATTCCCTGGTATCGCCAGAGATCCGGCAGGAAGACCTCCGCCACCAGCACCTTCAGGGCTCCGCGGCGGAAGCAGGAGCGGCGCCCCCAGAGGCCACTGCGGCGCACCGCGGCCGGCAGGTCGGCCGGCGGATAGCGGGTCGCCTGGAGCGGGCCGCGTGCGAAGGCCGGATCGCTGAACAACAGCTCGCCGAGGGGCCGGAGGCCCAGCTCGGCGAGCACCGGGGCGAAGCCTTCCAGGGCCTCGAGCGCCGCCACGCTGCGGGCGAACACCCAGGGGCGCTCCTCGCCGAGCAGGTAGACCTCGCGTGCCCAGCCTGCGCTGCCGGGCGCCACGCCGAGGGCGGCGCACTCGTCGTCGCGCAGGGTCTGCCAGCCTTCCTCCAGCAGGGTCACGGCGAAGCGCCCGGCGGAGAGGGCGGTCAGCCGGCGGGTCAGCGAGCCGGTATCGAACAGCCAGTCGGCCAGGCAGGCTGCGGGGGCGGGGTGCAACTGGTCGGCGCCGAGCCAGTGGAAAGCGGGAGCAGCGGTCACAGGGGCATTCCGGAGGAGTGGACAGGGGGGCGAGTCTAGGGCCTGCCATCGATTGTTTCCACGCTGGCATGCGTGCCGGCCGGCGCCGCTCTTGGCGCTGTCGGCGACTTGCAGTAGCGTGGGGTATTGGTCGGGGCATCGGGAGGTGAGCCATGCGCAAGTGGCAATGCATCGTCTGCGGCTTTATTTACGAGGAGGCCAACGGCCTTCCGGAGGAGAACATCGCGCCGGGGACCGCCTGGGAGGACGTGCCCTCCGACTGGCTGTGTCCCGAGTGCGGTGCCGGAAAGCAGGACTTCGAGATGATCGAGATCGTTTGACGCTAATTCCCTTGTTTTTCCAGAATTTTCTGGGCAACTAGCCGTTGGGCGCGCGTTTTTCCCTGACCGGGCGCGGCGGCCGGGCAGGGCGCTCCATCGGCTCGCACCGCTCAAGGCCGCGGGGCGACTGGCGGAGAGCCGGATGGCATGCCATCCTCCCTGTGTTGGCTGCAACATGGAGCCGTTGTGGCAGTGGGAAGAGCAAACGTACGGATACAACAACAAGAAACGTCGAAGAGGTAATCATGCGTAAACCGGAACTTGCTGCCGCCATCGCGGAAAAGACCGATCTCACCCGGGATCAGGCCAACCGGGTACTCAATGCGATGCTCGAGGAAATCACCGGCGCGCTGAACCGCAAGGACAGCGTCACCCTGGTCGGCTTTGGCACTTTCCTGCAGCGCCATCGCGGTGCCCGGACCGGAAAGAATCCGCAGACCGGCCAGCCGGTCAACATCAGGGCCAGCAACACGGTCGCCTTCAAGCCCGGAAAATCGCTCCGGGATGCCGTCAACTGATCGAGCGCAGGCCCGTGTCGCCCGAACGGGAAGGGTTCGGGCGATGAACTCTCCCTGACTGGGATTTGCGCGCCATCGTTCAATTCGTGATGGACGGCCGCACCGTCTCACTCCGGCTGCGCGAGCAGCACGCGCAACGCCGTTTCCGCCGCCAGCACCCGGTCCAGCGCCTCCTCGGCCCTGGCCCGGGTCAGCCCCAGGTCGTCGAGCAGCCGCGGGGGAATCTCCTCCTGCGGCGTGTCGCCGATGCCGCGGTTGCGCAGCAGGTTGACCGCCAGATAGACCAGATTGGCATACACCGCGTGCCGGCCGCGGTAGTCGGCATCGTGCTGGCCGTTCAGTGCGACCGTCAGCTCCTCGGGCATCTGCCAGTGCTCCATCAGCCAGGCGCCGATCTGTTCGCGGGTGACGCCGAGCAGGTGGTGTTCGACCAGGGCGTGCGGGATGTGCGGATTGATCTGCAGGTGCTGGCTGAGCAGCTTGAAGTAGGGCGGGAAGATGTGTGCGAGGGTCAGGTAGCCGAAGTTGTGCAGCAGTCCGGCCAGGTAGGCCAGGCCCGGTTCCGGGCGTGTGCCGCGTGGCATCGCCCGGCACAGGCCGTCCATCAGGGTGGCGGTGTAGAGGGCCGCTTCCCAGTAGGACGTCATGTCGTCCCGGGCGTCGGGGGGCTCGGGGGGCTTGCCCTCGGACAAGCCGAGCGACAGGTTGAGTACCACCTCGGAGCCGAGCACCCGCACGATGGCGTCCTCCACCGAGAGCACCCTTTCCGGTGCCGGATGATGGGCGGTGCCGCTCAAGCCGGCCCAGCTGACCACCTGGGCGGCCAGGGCCGGATCGGTCTCGATCAGGTCGGTGACGTCGTCGTCGCTGCAGCCGCGGAGATTGCCGTACAGCTGGTGGATCCGGCGCACGGTGTTCTGCCGGGGCGGGATCTCCACCCGGCGCTCCAGGCGCTGACGGATGCGCCGGGCGGTGAAGCCCTGCACCGCCTCCATCGGCTCGGCGGCGTGCCTCTGCAGGTTGTGGCGCAGGCGGACCAGCGGCATGCCGAAACGGGCGCCGTGGGCATCGGCGAGCAGGCTGCGATAGACCTCGCGGTCGATTTCCAGGAGCACGTGGGGCTGGCCGGAGTCGAGCAGCAGGCTCGGCTCCTGCAACAGGCGTTCGTCGTACAGGCAGGGGACGTCGATCAGCGCCGGCAGGCCGGGGAGCGCGCTCAGCCGCGCGCTGTCGAGCAACTGCCGCCGGCGTGCCTCGGCGGGGACGAGGTCGCGGCCGACGACCGTTTTCAGGCGGTGGAGGTCAAGCAGCTGGTCGCCGGGGAACAGCACCAGCAGGCTGCCGGCGGCATCTTCGAGCAGCGCCGCCTGTACCCGCGGCAGGCCGGAGCCGGGCCGCTCGTGCACGATCCGCACGGGAACCCCGAGGCTTGTCAGCAGGTCGCGGATGATCGGCGGCAGTTGGGGTTTCAGCAACTCGGCGGCGGTCGGCACGGTGTCGGGCATGAAGCATTCTGCCGGAGGGGCGAAATCAGGGGAGTATAATCAGTCGGCCGGTCGCTGCACTGACCTGCGCCAATGACGGCTCAGACCTGCCCGTACTGCTGGCCATGCCGCAGCCAGCGCTCCAGCAGCGGGCCGACATGCTGCGGCCAGCGCGCCAACAGGCTCTGCGCCGCCTCGCGCGCCGCCGGCAGCAGATCGGCGTCGCGCATCAGGTCGGCGACCTTGAACTGCAAGAGGCCGGTCTGGCGGGTGCCGAGCATCTCGCCGGGGCCGCGCAGCTCCAGATCCTTCTCGGCGATGACGAAGCCGTCCGAGGTCTCGCGCATGATCGCCAGGCGCTCGCGGCCGAGCTGCGACAGCGGCGCGTGGTAGAGCAGCAGACAGTGGCTGGCGGCGCTGCCGCGGCCGACCCGCCCGCGCAGCTGGTGCAGCTGGGCGAGGCCGAGGCGCTCGGGGTTCTCGATGATCATCAGGCTGGCATTGGGCACGTCGACGCCGACCTCGATCACCGTGGTGGCGACCAGCAGCTGCAGCCGGCCGGCCTTGAACTCTTCCATCACCGCGGCCTTCTCCGCCGGCTTCATGCGTCCGTGGATCAGGCCCACGCGCAGTTCGCCGAGGGCGGCGTCGAGTTCCTCGAAGGTGGTTTCCGCGGCCTGGCAGGTCAGCTCCTCGGACTCCTCGATCAGCGTGCACACCCAATAGGCCTGGCGGCCCTCGAGGCAGGCGGCGCGGACCCGTTCGACCACCTCCAGGCGCCGGCTGTCGGCGATCACCAGGGTGTTCACCGGGGTGCGACCGGGCGGCAGCTCGTCGAGGATCGAGGTGTCCAGGTCGGCGTAGGCGCTCATCGCCAGGGTACGCGGGATGGGCGTGGCGGTCATAATCAGCTGGTGCGGGCAGAGGCGGCCGTCGACGCCCTTCTGGCGCAGGGCCAGGCGCTGCTGGACGCCGAAGCGGTGCTGCTCGTCGATGATCGCCAGGGCCAGGTTGCGAAAGCGCACCTCGTCCTGGAACAGCGCGTGGGTGCCGACCACCATCGGGCAGCCGCCGGCGATCTTCTCCAGCGCCGTGGCGCGCGCCTTGCCCTTGAGCTTGCCGGCCAGCCAGGCGAGATCGATGCCCAGCGGTTCCAGCCAGCGGGCGAAGTTGAGGTAGTGCTGTTCGGCGAGAATCTCGGTGGGCGCCATCAGCGCCACCTGGTAGCCGGCTTCCAGGGCCTGCAGGGCGGCCAGCGCGGCGACCACCGTCTTGCCGGCGCCGACGTCGCCCTGCACCAGGCGCAGCATGGGCTCGGACTGGCTGAGGTCGTGGGCGATCTCGGCACCGACCCGGCGCTGGGCACCGGTGGGGGCGAAGCCGAGGTTGGCGAGAAACTGCATCGGCAGACGCTGGGCTCTGGGCAGTCGCGGCGCGTGCTGGGCGCGGATGCTCTCGCGCAGGCGCTGCAGCGACAGCTGGTGGGTCAGCAGCTCCTCGAAGGCCAGGCGATGCTGGGCCCAGTGGCGGCCCTCGGCGAGTTCCGCGAGATCGGCGTCCGGCGGCGGCCGGTGCAGGTAGCGGATCGCCTCGTCCAGCGGCGCGAGGCGGTGGGCGCGGGCCAGTTCCGCCGGCAGCCAGTCCGGCAGGCTGTGCGGGCCGAGGCGGGCCAGCGCCTGCCCGGTCAGGCCGCGCAGGCGCTGCTGGGTGAGGCCCTCGGTGGTCGGGTAGATGGGCGTCAGGGTCTGCTCGACCGGTGCCGGTTCGTCGCCATTCTGCGCGCGGTATTCCGGATGATAGATCTCCAGGCCCGAGGCGCCGGGGCGCACCTCGCCGTAGCAGCGCAGCAGGGTGCCGCGCTTCAGGCCATCCTGCTGCGCCGGGCTGAAGTGGAAGAAGCGCAGGGACAGGGTACCGCTGCCGTCCTGCAGGCGCACCAGCAGGCTGCGGCGCCGGCCCGTGACGACGTCGGCGGTGGCCACCGTACCTTCGACCACCGCATCCTGGCCCGGACGCAGGGCGCCGATCGGGGTGATCCGGGTACGGTCCTGGTAGCGCAGCGGCAGGTGGAACAGCAGATCCTGGAGGGTCTCCAGGCCGACCCGGGCGAGTTTCTCGGCCAGCGCCGCGCCGACGCCCTTGAGCGCCGTGACCGGAACCGCCGCCAGCTCGCTCATGCGCTCTGCTGGGCGGGCCCGGCCGGCGAATGGCTCACCGAGCACAGGCGGATGGAGTCGGTCAGCAGCTCGATCGCCTTCGGCCGCGGGAAGCTGGCGCGCCAGGCGATGGCCACGGTGCGGAACGGCACCGGCGAGGTCAGCGGGCGAACCTCGAGCACGCCGGGGGCATAGTGGTGGCTGTTCACCGCGGTGAACGGCAGCACCGAGATGCCGAGCCCGGAGGCAACCATGTGGCGGATGGTTTCCAGCGAGCTGGACTCCACCGTGGTGTGGCGGTGCGCCTCGTCGGCCTTGCGCAGCGACGGGCAGGCTTCCAGCACCTGGTCGCGGAAGCAGTGGCCCTCGCCGAGCAGCAGCAGGCTCTTGTCGTTGAGCATCTCGCTGTCGATGGTCTGCAGCTTGGTCCAGGGGTGGTCGGCCGGCAGCAGGGCGTAGAAGGGCTCGTCGTAGAGCGGCTTGGTCAGCACGTCCGCCTCGTGGAACGGCAGGGCGACGATGATCGCGTCGAGTTCGCCGGTGCGCAGCTTGTCGCGCAGCACGTGGGTGAAGTTTTCCTCGATGTACAGCGGCATCTGCGGCGCCGCCTTGTGCAGCTGCGGGATCAGGTGCGGAAACAGGTAGGGACCGATGGTGTAGATGGCGCCGACCTTGAGCGGCGCGGCCAGCTGGTTCTTGCCGGCCTGGGCCAGTTCGCGGATGCTCTGTGCCTGCTCCAGCACCTTCTGCGCCTGGGTGACGATGCCCTCGCCGACCGGGGTCAGGCGCACGGCGGTCTTGCTGCGTTCGAAGATCAGCACGCCGAGTTCGTCCTCGAGCTTCTTCACGCCCACCGAGAGGGTCGGCTGGCTGACGTGGCAGCGTTCGGCGGCGCGTCCGAAATGCTGTTCTTGGGCGAGGGTGACGATGTAGCGCAGTTCGGTGAGGGTCATAGCGAATTTCCATTAGCTCACCAGCAAGAATAGCCTTTGCTTGGCCGAGAACCAACCATGCCCGTGGACTCCACGGGGGGAGAGGCGGATGGAAACCACAGATCCCGTGCTGCTGATCGCCGGGTGCGGCGACGTCGGCAGCCGACTCGGCGAGCGGCTGGCCGCCGCCGGCTGGCGCGTGCATGGCCTGCGCCGGCAGGTGGCGGCCCTGCCGCCGGCGATCCTGCCGCTGCGCGGCGATCTCGAGGCCGCCCAGTGCCCGCCGGACTGGCCGGGCGGGCCGCTCGATTACCTGGTCTACTGCGCGGCGGCCAGCCGCCACGACGAGGCCGGCTATCGCGCCGCCTATGTCGAGGGTCTGCGCCATGTGCTGGACTGGCTGGCGCTCCACGGCCAACGGCCGCGACGGCTGCTGTTCGTCTCCAGCACCGGGGTTTACGGCCAGCAGGACGGCGAGTGGGTCGACGAGCGCTCGCCCACCGAGCCTTTGGGGTTCTCCGGGCGGGTCCTGCTGGAAGCCGAGCGACTGGCGCTGGGCAGCGGCCTGCCGGCCAGCGCGGTGCGGCTGGCCGGCATCTACGGTCCCGGCCGCGAGTGGCTGATCGGGCAGGTGCGCCGCGGCGCTGGCATCGATCCGCAGCCGCCGCTCTACGGCAACCGCATCCACCGCGACGACGCCGCGAGTCTTTTGGCTTTCCTGCTCGAGGCCGATGCCCGCGGCGTTCCGCTGGCCGACTGCTATCTGGGCGTGGACGACGCGCCGGCGCCGCTGCACGAGGTGGTGGCCTGGCTGCGCGGGCGGCTGGGGGTGGTCGGCGAGGGCGGCGAGGGCCTCGGCCGGCGCGCCGGCAGCAAGCGCTGCAGCAATGCCGGGGTCCGCGCCCTCGGCTGGGCGCCGGACTACCCCAGCTACCGCGAGGGCTATGCGGCGCTGCTGGGCGAGTCTTGAGTCAGGGCGCCTGCCAGGCGCAGAAGCAGCCCTCGGCTAGGGTGCCGCCGGCACGCACCGGACGGCCCTTGAGCAGGGCGTCGAGGACCGGCTCGGCGAAGCTGTTGGCCGCAGTGCAGGTCGCCCCTTCGCTGTAGGGCCCGAAATAGGCCAGGCGGCCCTGGCGGTCCCAGATCGCCAGCGCCGGGCTCCCCGGCAGCCCTTCGCTGCCGGGGAGAGCCGCCAGCGGCTGCAGCGCGGCCAGCGCTGGCGGCAGACGCCCCCGGCTGCTCGGCCGCTGCAGGGCATGGAAGGTCACTCCCAGGGGAGCGTAGCGCTCGGCCAGTTCGGCCAGATGCTGCTGGTTGCCGACGTTGCAGGGGCAGGCCGGATCGTGGAAGTGCACCAGGCGGATCGGCCCGGGCCCCTCCAGTCCGGGCGGCAGGCGCAGGTCGACGGCGTCGAACAGCACGGTCCGCTGGTAGCGGCCGCGGTACCAGTCGTAGGCGGCGGCCAGGGCGGCGAGGCAGAGGAGGCCGAACAGGACGGCGAGCAAGGTCTTGCGCTTCGGGGAGAGCATGGCGTAAAGACGGGAACAGGGTGCCCCAGCTTGCCATGCCGTGTCCGTCGAATGAAGCGCGGCGGGCCGCGGGGCGTAACTTCCTCTCCGGACGAGCCGTGTCATGTCAGAGTCTTTTCACCCCGATCTCCTGCGTCCCCTGCTGCAGCCTCTGGCCGCGGGCGGCGACGAGCTGCCGCAGGTCCAGGCCTACCGCCGCTACTACGGGCTCGACCTGGGCGAGCGGCGGTCGGGGGTGCAGGGCCGTCTCGGCTGCTTCTCGGTCGGCACCTACCGGATCGTCGCCCAGGTCTGGTGGCCGGAGCGGCCGCGCGCGACGCTGCTGCTGATGCACGGTTACTACGATCACATGGGCCTCTACCGGCACGTGCTCGACTGGGCGCTGGGCATGGGCTTCGCCGTGCTCTCCTGCGACCTGCCGGGGCACGGGCTGTCCAGCGGCGCGCCGGCCAGCATCGACGACTTCGCCGAGTACCAGGCGGTGTTCCGGGGACTCCTGTCCGAGGCCGCCGTGCTCGACCTGCCCAAGCCCTGGCATCTGTTCGGGCAAAGCACCGGCGGCGCGATCCTGCTCGACTACCTGCTGAGCGGCGCGCCACGGCCCGAAGTGGGCGAGACCATCCTCAGCGCCCCCCTGGTGCGGCCGCGCAGCTGGGGCTTGTCGAAGCTCAGCTACCGGGCACTCAGGCCGTTCGTCGAGTCGATCCCGCGGCGCTTCAGCGACAACTCCGGCGACGCGGCCTTCCTCGCGTTCATCCAGCGCGATCCGCTGCAGGCGCGCATCCTGCCCACCGCCTGGGTCGGCGCGCTGGCGCGCTGGATTCCGCGGATCGAGGCCGCCCCGCGCAGCGAACGCAGTCCGCTGATCATCCAGGGCGATGCCGACCTGACCGTCGACTGGCGGCACAATCTGGACGTCCTGCGGGACAAGTTCCGCGATCCGCAGCTCCTGATGCTGCCGAGTGCGCGCCATCACCTGGCCAACGAGCGCGAGGCGGTGCGCCAGCGCTACTTCGACTTTCTCCGCGAGCGGCTGGAGTAGGGCTTCTATTGCTGGCCGACCGCCAGGGCGGCGCGCAGGGCGGCCAGGGCGGCCTGGTAGTAGGCCTGGCCGGCGGGGGACTGGGCGAAGCCGGCGAACTCCTCCAGCTCCGGGTCGGACAGCTCCCGGTAGACGTACATCAGGGTGTTGTCCAGGTCCCGCTCGATCTCCGCGCGGATGCGCTGGCGCTGGTTGTCGAGCATGCCAAGGGTCTGGTCGCCGCCGCCGAACAGGCCGAAGCCGGGCACCATCTGGCTGAGGCTGTCGGCCGCCACGCCGGCCAGCGCCAGGCTGAGCTCGGCACCGGCCTCGCCGGCCGGAATGGCCTGGGCCAGGTGGCGGATCAGCAGGCGCCGGGTGGCCTCGGCCTGCATGCGCGGCAGGCCCTTGGCGTTTCTGGCCAGTTGCTCGCTGCGGGTGGCGGCCAGTTCGGCGGCGACGATCTTGCGCCCCAGCGGACTCTCGAAGAAGGCCAGCGCCGGCCCCGGCTGGGCCAGCCGGGCGCGCAGCGCCGCCAGGGCGCGGCGATCCATGGCCTGGGCGGCGAAGCGCTGGTTGCTGTTGTCGACCAGGGCCTGGTAGATCGCCGGCGGCAGGTTGGCCCGGTAGCGCTGCTGGGCGGCGGCGAGGGCGGCGTGGAAGTGTTCGCGTTGTTCTGGCCAGCCTCCGCTCCGGTAGAGCTGCAGGTAGTCGTCGGCAAAGCCGGGCGGACTGAGCAGGGCGAGGACGAGGAAGGCGAGGGCGCGCATGGGAACTCCGGTCGTTCGTGGCGTTATTGTCGGCGGCCCCGTGCGCAAAAGTCGAGGGGCCGCGCACCCTGGCGACCGGCGCCCTGCTAGAATGCCGTCCATGCACTCGTCTCCCGATAATCCCCTGCTGCTGCGCATCGTCGACGACCTGGCCGGTCCTGGCTGGTCGCAGCAGAGCGTCTTTCTGTCGCCGACGCTGACCGAGGAGCTGGCGCAGGAGTGCCGTGCGCGAGCCGCTGCCGGCGAGCTGGCTCCCGCCGCCATCGGCCGCGGCGACCGGCAGCAGGTGGAGGAGGGGGTGCGCGGCGACTACACCGCTTGGCTGGAATCCGGCCAGTGCGCCCCGGGCGATGCTTGGCTGGCGCTGATGGAGTCCTTGCGCCAGACCCTCAACCGCGAGCTGTTCCTCGGTCTGGAGGAACTCGAATGCCACTTCGCGCTCTACCCGCCGGGGGCTTACTACCAGCGTCACCTCGACCGCTTCCGCGACGACGACAGCCGCACGGTGACCGTGGTGCTCTACCTCAACGAGGAATGGCAGCCCGACGAGGGGGGCGAGCTGCGCCTCTACCTGCCGGGCGGGCGGGCTCACGAGGTGATGCCGCAGGGCGGCAGTCTGGCCTGCTTCATGTCGGCGGACTTCCCCCACGAAGTGCTGCCGGCGACCCGCGAGCGGCTGTCGCTGACCGGCTGGTTCCGCCGCCGCGCCGGCAAGTCCCTGTAGGCGCGCTCCGCGCCGGCCCAGCGGAGTCCCCCGCCATGCAGAAGATCCTGGTCAGCCGCTGCCTGCTCGGCGAGCCGGTCCGCTACGACGGCGGCAGTCACGGTCCCTTTGTCCAACTCGAGACGTGGCGGCGCCAGGGCCGTTTGGTGGCGGTCTGCCCAGAGGTCGCCGGCGGCCTGCCGACGCCCCGCCCGACGGCGGAGATTCCCGGCGGGCAGGGCGCCCAGGTGCTGGACGGTGCGTGCGGTGTGCTGACGATCGACGGCGCGGAGGTCGGCGCGGCCTTCCTCGCCGGCGCCCGCGCGGCTCTGCAGCTGGTCGAGGCCCACGGCATCCGGCTCGCCGTGCTCAAGGCGCGCAGCCCTTCCTGCGGCAACCGCGAGAACTACGATGGCAGCTTCAGTGGCCGGCGGGTCTCCGGCGAGGGCGTCACCGCTGCGCTGCTTCGGCGCCATGGCGTGCGGGTGTTCAGCGAGGAGGCGCTGGCAGAGGCGGCCGCGGCTCTGGCGGCGCTGGAGGCGGGCGACGGCGCGGCGTGACCATTGATTGGTTGCCACCAATGGCTACCCACGGCCGGATAGACCTGATCAATTATGCGGTCAATAATCCCTCCGGGTGTACCTTTGCGTACAGATGACGCTCATCCTCGCCATGGAGCATTCGAGTTGTCGCAGTTGCCGCGCTTTCCGCTTCGCACCTGGCCCGCCGCGCTGCAGTGGCTGGCCCTGCTCACCGCCGCCGGGGCCGGCGGCTGGCTGCTCGGCCGCTGCGGCCTGCCGGCCGCCTGGTTTCTCGGGCCGATGCTGGTGGCCGTGGCCTTCGGCGTCGGCGGTGCGACCATCCACATGCCCAGGCCGGCCTTCAAGCTGGGGCAGGGCTGCGTCGGCATCCTGGTCGCCCAGTCGATGACCCTGTCGGTACTGCTGACCCTGGCACAGTCCTGGCACGTGATGCTGCTGGCGACGGGGCTGACCCTGGCCCTCAGCCTGCTGGTGAGCCTGGGGCTGGTCTGGTTCGGCGACATTCCCGGCAGCACCGCAGCCTGGGGGATGGCGCCGGGAGCCGCGTCGGCGATGGTTTCGATGGCCGAGGAGGACGGCGCCGACGGCCGCGTGGTGGCGACCATGCAGTACGTGCGGGTGGTCTGCGTGGTATTGGTCGGAGCGCTGGTCGGGCACCTGACCGGCACGCCGGGCGTCGGCGTCGAGTCCCTCGGCTTGCCGCCGCTGGCGGGGACGGCCGCACCGGTCGATCTGGGGCCGAGCCTGGCGCTGATTCCGTTCGGGGTGCTGGCCGGGGCGCGCCTGCCTGCCGGCGCCCTGCTGTTGCCGCTGCTGGCCGGCGGCGCCCTGCAGGTGGGCGGCGTGCTGCACCTGGGGCTGCCGGACTGGCTGCCGCCTTTGGCCTACGGGGCGATCGGCTGCTATATCGGGCTGCGCTTCGATATGGCGACGCTGAGCCATGTCTGGCGCCGCCTGCCGGCGATGATCGTCGGCGCGGTGGTGCTGATCGTGCTCTGCGCGCTGTCGGCCTGGCTGATCGCGCTGCTGCTCGGCAAGGACTTTCTCTCGGTCTACCTGGCGACCACGCCCGGCGGGCTGGACGCCATGGCGATCATCGCCGTGGACACCCGCTCCGATGCCGGTCTGGTGCTGGCCATGCAGACCCTTCGCCTGTTCGGGGTGATTTTCACCGGAGCCTTCTTCGCGCGGCAGATCATGCGCCTGGCGCAGCGCTAGCCGCGGGTCCTTCCTTCACGCCGCCGGAGTTCTTCAGTCGTGGCCGTCCTGCAAGCAATCCTGCCCATTTTCGCCCTGATCGTGCTGGGCTACGTCCTGGGTCGCCGTCAATGGCTGAGCAACCAGGCCGCCCGGGAACTGGGCAACCTGACCTTCAAGCTGTTCATGCCGATGCTGCTGTTCAGCGGCATCGCCAAGGCCTCGCTGGACGAGGGCTTTTCTCCCGGCCTGCTGCTGGCCTATTTCGTGCCGGCCCTGGCCACCTTCGTCGCGCTGAATGCGGTCGGCCACCGCCTGCGCGGGCGTCCCACGCCGTTCGGCCTGACCGCCAGCTTTTCCAACAACGTGCTGGTGGGGATTCCGCTGGTCGCCAGTTTGTTCGGCAGTCCGGGCCTCGTCTATGTGTTCGCGGTGCTGGCTTTCCACAGCCTGTTGCTGTTCTCCTTCCAGAGCCTTTATGGCGCGCTGGCCGGCAAGGAGGCCGTGGATGTCCGCTCCCTGCTGCTGAACCTGGCCAATCCGATGATCGTCGGGCTGCTGCTGGGCGTGCTGCTGAACCTCTCCGGCCTGCAGCTGCCCGCGCCCTTCGAGCACCTGGTCCAGTGGCTGGCCCAGGCGGCGCTGCCCTGCGCGCTGATCGTGCTCGGGGCCAATCTCTCGAACTGCCACCTGCTGCCCAGCCGCGAGGCGCTCGGCATCGTCTTCGCCAAGCTGCTGGTGTTTCCGCTGGCGGTGCTGCTCCTGTGCGCCGGGCTCGGACTGGGGCCGCTGGCCGGTTCGGTGCTGACGGTCATGGCGGCCTGCCCCAGCGGGGTGAATGTGCTGGGCTTCGCCCGCCATCAGGACGACAACCGGGTGGTCAGCTCGGCGATCACCCTGTCGACCCTGCTGGCCGCGCTGACCCTGCCGCTGTGGGTATTCGTCAGCGGGCATCTGTAGTTCCCGAAAACGACAAGGCCCGTACCGGTGCGGTACGGGCCTTGTCGTCAGGAGCGCCCTGCCGGCGCAGGGCGCCGCCCGGTCAGAACAGCACGCGGGCGCGGATGGTGCCGCCCACCTGCTGGATCTTCTCGAGGGCCATTTCCGAGTACTCGGCGTCGACGTCGATCACCACGTAGCCGACCTTCTCGTTGGTCTGCAGGAACTGGCCGGAGATGTTGATGCCGTTCTCGGCGAAGACCTTGTTGATCTCGCTCATCACCCCGGGGATGTTCTGGTGGATGTGCAGCAGACGGTGCTTGCCCGGGTGAGAGGGCAGGGCCACTTCGGGGAAGTTGACCGAGGACACCGAGGTGCCGTTGTCGCTGTACTTGACCAGCTTCTCGGCCACTTCCGAACCGATGTTGGCCTGGGCCTCCATGGTCGAGCCGCCGACGTGCGGGGTGAGGATGACGTTGTCGAGGCCGCGCAGCGGGCTGACGAATTCGTCGTTGTTGGAGCGCGGCTCCACCGGGAACACGTCGATGGCCGCGCCGTTCAGGTGCTTGTCCTGGATGGCGGCGGCCAGTGCGTCGATGTCCACCACGGTACCGCGGGCGGCGTTGAGCAGGATCGCGCCCTTCTTCATCGCGCGGATTTCCTTCTCGCCGATCATCCACTTGGTCGCGGCGGTTTCCGGCACGTGCAGGGTGACGATGTCGCACTGGCCGAGCAGGTCGTAGAGGTTGCCGACCTGGGTGGAGTTGCCCAGCGGCAGCTTGGTCACCACGTCGTAGAACAGCACCTGCATGCCCAGGCTTTCGGCCAGCACCGAGAGCTGGGTGCCGATCGAGCCGTAGCCGACGATGCCGAGCTTCTTGCCGCGGATCTCGTAGGAGTGGCTGGCACTCTTCAGCCAGCCGCCGCGGTGGCAGACCGCGTTCTTCTCGGGGATGCCGCGCAACAGCAGGATGGATTCGGCGAGCACCAGCTCGGCCACCGAGCGGGTGTTCGAGTAGGGCGCGTTGAACACCGCGATGCCGCGCTCGCGAGCGGCCCCCAGATCGACCTGGTTGGTACCGATGCAGAAGCAGCCGACCGCGACCAGCTTCTTCGCGCAGTCGAAGACCTCCTCGGTCAGCTGGGTGCGCGAGCGGATGCCGATGAAGTGCGCATCGGCGATCTTCTCCTTCAGCTGGTCCTCGGGCAGCGAGCCGGTCAGGTACTCGATGTTGGTGTAGCCGGCAGCCTTGAGCGTATCCAGTGCCGTCTGGTGAACGCCTTCCAGCAGAAGGAAGCGGATCTTGCTCTTGTCGAGAGAGGTCTTGCTCATCTACGTAAACCTGTTTTCCTGGAGGTGTGTGGCGATGCAGGCGGGCAGCCGGTAGTGCTGTCCGAAAAAGGCTACAGCCGTCCCGGAAATCGGCGGGAGGCACGACTCACGGGGCGGCTATGCTAGCATACCGGGCTCGCCAAACCGCCATCCCTGGGACTTGAAGGGTACTCAGGACGGCCATGAATCCTTTGAGAGTTGCCCCATGACCAACCCAGCCCTGATCGACGAGTTGAAGACCCTGGTGGAGCCCGGCAAGGTGCTCACCGACGCCGATTCCCTCAACGCCTACGGCAAGGACTGGACCAAGCATTTCGCCCCCGCCCCCCTGGCCATCGCGTTTCCGAAGAGCATAGAGCAGGTCCGGGCGATCGTCCGTTGGGCCAACGAGCGCAAGGTCGCGCTGGTGCCCTCGGGCGGGCGCACCGGGCTGTCCGCCGCCGCCGTCGCCGCCCATGGCGAGGTGGTGGTGGCCTTCGACTACATGAACCAGATCCTGCAGTTCAACGAGTTCGACCGCACCGTGGTCTGCCAGCCGGGCGTGGTCACCGCCACCCTGCAGGAGTTCGCCCGCGACAAGGGGCTGTACTACCCGGTCGACTTCGCCTCGGCCGGCTCCAGCCAGATCGGCGGCAACATCGGCACCAATGCCGGCGGGATCAAGGTGATCCGCTACGGCATGACCCGCAACTGGGTGGCCGGCCTCAAGGTGGTCACCGGCAAGGGCGATATCCTCGAGCTGAACCGCGACCTGATCAAGAATGCCACCGGCTACGACCTGCGCCAGCTGTTCATCGGCGCCGAGGGCACCCTGGGCTTCGTGGTCGAGGCCACCATGCGCCTCGAGCGCGCGCCGAAGAACCTCACCGCGATGGTCCTCGGCACCCCCGACCTCGACTCGATCATGCCGGTGCTGCATGCCTTCCAGGGCAAGCTCGACCTCACCGCCTTCGAGTTCTTCTCTGACAAGGCCCTGGCCAAGGTCCTGGCCCGCGGCGACGTGCCGGCGCCGTTCGAGACCGGCTGCCCGTACTACGCCCTGCTGGAGTTCGAGGCCGGCAGCGAGGCGGTTTCCAACGCCGCGCTGGAGCTGTTCGAGCATTGCGTCGAGCAGGGCTGGGTGCTCGACGGGGTGATGAGCCAGAGCGAGCAGCAGCTGCAGAACCTCTGGAAGCTGCGCGAGTACATCTCCGAGACCATCTCCCACTGGACCCCGTACAAGAACGACGTCTCGGTCACGGTCGGCAAGGTGCCGGCCTTCCTCAAGGAAATCGACGCGATCGTCGGCGAGCACTATCCGGACTTCGAGATCGTCTGGTTCGGCCACATCGGCGACGGCAACCTGCACCTGAACATCTTGAAGCCCGACGCCATGGACAAGGACGCGTTCTTCGCCCAGTGCGCCACGGTGAACAAGTGGGTGTTCGAGATCGTCGAGAAATACCACGGCTCGATCTCCGCCGAGCACGGCGTCGGCATGACCAAGCGCGACTACCTGGGCTACAGCCGCTCGGAGGCCGAGATCGCCTGCATGAAGGCGATCAAGGCAGTGTTCGATCCGAACGGCATCATGAACCCCGGCAAGATCTTCGCCTGACCCCCGCTTCGGACGCAGGCCCGTGCGGCCTGCGTTCCTCCCCGTTCCCGTGTCCGGAAAAAGCCTTCGGCGCCGTGGGGATTTGCCGTAGAGTCGTCGCCATGGACTTCAGGTCATGACAAACACGAGGAGCCTTGCATGAGTTACCAGCACCAATACCTCGACGGCACCCGCATCCACTACCCGCTGGGCAAGGTGGTCTGCGTCGGGCGCAACTACGCCGAACACGCCCGGGAGCTGAACAACCCGGTGCCCACCGAGCCCCTGCTGTTCATCAAGCCGGGCAGTTGCACCGTTCCGCTGGAAGGCGGCTTCGCCATTCCCCGGGAGCGCGGCGCGGTGCACTACGAGGCGGAGATCGCCGTGCTGATCGGCAAGCCGCTGTCGCATCGGCCGAGCGCCGAGGAAGTGCGCGACGCCATCTCCGGCTTCGCTCCGGCCCTGGATCTGACCCTGCGCGACGTGCAGGCCAGGCTCAAGGAAAAGGGCCTGCCCTGGGAGCTGGCCAAGGCCTTCGACGGCGCCTACGTGCTGGCGCCCTTCGTCTCCGGCGATGCCGTCGAGGATCTCGCCGACATCGGCATCCGCCTGACCATCAACGGCGAAGTCCGCCAGAACGGCAACAGCCGCGACATGCTCAACCCCATCGTCGCGTTGATCCAGCACATCGCCGGGCATTTCAGCCTGCAGCCGGGCGACGTGGTCTCCACCGGCACGCCGGCCGGCGTCGGCCCGCTGTTGACTGGCGACAGCCTGGTGCTGGAATTGAGCGGGCTGTCCCGCTTCGAAAGCCGGGTGCTCTGAGGCTTGGCCGGGCGCCGCGGCGCCCGGCCCGGCGTGTTCATCATCTTCACGTAAGCCGGCGCTGGCACGCTCCCGGGCTGCTTGGTCCCGTGGAAACCCCTTCATGCCGATGCCCTTTGCCGGTGTACCCCGCCGGCGCCTGTTGTGCACTCTCGCCCTGCTGCTGCTCGCCCTGGCCGTGCTGGTGGTCGGTCGCGAGTGGCACGGCTTCGATCTGCTCCGGCTGTCCTGGCAGGAGTACCGGACGGCCCCGGAGGCGCGGGCTGCCGGCGTCTGGCTGCCCGACTACCGGCTGGCGCTGGAAACCGATCTGCACGGGCTGGAGGAGGACGAAACCTCCGGCCTGACCTGGAGCCCGCAGACCGGAACCCTGTTCACCGTCACCGGCAAGCATCCCCACTTGGTGGAGCTCAGCCTCGACGGTGCGGTCCTGCGGCGCATCCGCCTGAGCGGCGTCAGCGATCCGGAGGGGGTGGAGGCGCTCGGCGACGGGCGTCTGGCGATCATCGACGAGCGCCGCCGCCAGGTGCTGCTGTTCCGTCTTCCGCCGGGCACGGACAGCCTCGATCTGGGCGCTGCGCCGCGCCATGACCTGGGTTCCTCCGCCGCCGGCAACAAGGGCTTCGAGGGGCTGGGCTGGGATGCGCGGACGAGCCGTCTGCTGCTGGCCCGGGAGCGCCCACCGGCGTTGTTCGGCCTGGCTTTCTCCGCCGCGGGGGAAGTCGCCGGCGACCTGCAGCGGCTATCCCTTGAGCGGCTGCCGGTGCGCGACTTGTCCTCGCTGACCGTCGACCCGCGCAGCGGCCATCTCCTGCTGCTTTCCGACGAGTCGCGACTGCTGGTGGAGTTCGACCGCGAGGGCCGGCCGTTCAGCTTCATCAGCCTGCTCGGCGGTTTCAACGGCCTGCACCGCGGTATCCGCCAGGCCGAGGGCGTGGCCATGGACGGCGCGGGCACTCTCTACGTGATCGGCGAGCCGAACCACTTCTATGTGTTTCGCAAGGCGCGACCCTGAGCGGCCGTGCGAACGCGGCTGCGTGCGGGCCGGCATCCGTGCCGGCTCCGTCGGTTACGGGCGCTTGATCCGCTCCACGCCGTTGCGGGTGCCGAGCAGCAGCAGATCGGCCGGGCGCGCGGCGAACAGGCCATTGGTGACCACCCCGACGATGTTGTTGATATCGGCCTCCAGCTGCCGGGGGTTGACGATCTGCAGGTTGTACACATCGAGGATCACGTTGCCGTTGTCGGTCGTCACGCCCTCGCGGTAGACCGGGTCGCCGCCCAGCCTGACCAGCTGGCGGGCCACATGGCTGCGCGCCATGGGAATCACCTCCACCGGCAGCGGGAAGTTGCCGAGGAAGTCGACCCGCTTGCTCTCGTCGGCGATGCAGATGAAGGTCTCGGCCACCGCGGCGACGATCTTCTCGCGGGTCAGCGCGGCACCGCCGCCCTTGATCAGCTCCAGGTACTTGTTGCACTCGTCGGCGCCGTCCACGTAGAACTCCAGCTCGACGACGTTGTTCAGGTCGTACACCGGGATGCCGTGGCCCTTGAGGCGCTCGGCGGTGGCTTCGGAGCTGGCCACGGCGCCGTCGAATTCCATCCGGTGGCGGGCCAGCAGGTCGATGAAGAAATTGGCGGTGGAGCCGGTGCCGACCCCGACGACGCTCTTTGCGCTGAGCTGCGGAAGGATGTGGTCGAGGGCGGCCTGGGCCACGGCCTGCTTGAGCTGGTCCTGGGTCATGGGGGATCTTCGTCGAAGGGAAGGGAAGAGCATGATTATAGCCGCGCCCGATGGGTGGCCGGCCAGGGCAGCGAGGGGTAGACTGCCCGATTCCTTCCCAGCGCCCCGATGTCCGCCGATGCTCGAACAGTACGTCAAGAAGATCCTCACCTCGCGCGTCTACGACGTCGCCGTCGAAACCCCTTTGCAGCCCGCCCGCCAGCTTTCCGAACGGCTCGGCAACCAGATCCTGCTCAAGCGCGAGGATCTGCAGCCGGTGTTTTCCTTCAAGATCCGCGGCGCCTACAACAAGGTCGCCCAGCTGAGCGAGGCGGAGCTGGCGCGCGGGGTGGTCACCGCCTCGGCCGGCAACCATGCCCAGGGCGTGGCCCTGGCGGCGAAGCACCTGGGCATCAAGGCGATCATCGTGATGCCCAGGACCACCCCGGAGATCAAGGTCCAGGCGGTGCGTGCTCGCGGCGCCAAAGCCGTGCTGCACGGGGATGCCTTTCCCGAGGCGCTGGCCCATGCGCTGAAGCTGGTCGAGGAGAAGGGCTACACCTTCATCCATCCCTACGACGACCCCGAAGTGATCGCCGGGCAGGGCACCATCGCCATGGAGATTCTCCGCCAGAAGCCGGGCCGGCTGGACGCGATCTTCGTGCCGGTCGGCGGCGGCGGACTGATCGCGGGTATCGCCGCCTACGTGAAGTACCTGCGTCCCGAGGTGAAGGTGATCGGCGTCGAGCCGGCGGACTCCAACTGCCTGCAGGCGGCGATGGCCGCCGGCGAGCGGGTGGTGCTGCCGCAGGTCGGGCTGTTCGCCGACGGCGTGGCGGTGGCGCAGATCGGTGCCTATACCTTCGAGGTCTGCCGCCACCATGTGGACGAGGTGGTCACCGTCAGCACCGACGAGATCTGCGCGGCGATCAAGGACATCTACGACGACACCCGCTCGATCACCGAGCCGGCCGGTGCCCTGGCGGTAGCGGGGATCAAGCGCTACGTCGAGCGCGAGGGGGCGGCCGGGCAGACCCTGGTGGCCATCGACTCCGGCGCCAACATCAACTTCGACCGCCTGCGCCACGTCGCCGAGCGTGCCGAGCTGGGCGAGCGGCGCGAGGCGATCATCGCCGTGACCATCCCCGAGCAGCCGGGCAGCTTCAAGGCGTTCTGCCAGGCGATCGGCAAGCGGCAGATCACCGAGTTCAACTACCGCTACAACCGCCCGGACCACGCGCACATCTTCGTCGGCGTGCAGACCCACCCGGAGAGCGACCCGCGCGAGCAACTGGTGGCCAGCCTGCGCGAGCAGGGTTTCCCGGTGCTCGACCTGACCGACGACGAGCTGGCCAAGCTGCACATCCGCCACATGGTCGGCGGCCACGCGGCGGCGGTCAGCGACGAGGTGGTGCTGCGTTTCGAGTTCCCCGAGCGTCCCGGCGCGCTGTTCAACTTCCTCAGCAAGCTCGGCGGGCGCTGGAACATCTCGATGTTCCACTACCGCAACCACGGTGCCGCCGACGGCCGCGTGGTGGCCGGCCTGCAGGTGCCGGCGGACGAGCGCCACCTGCTGCCGGCAGCGCTCGAAGCCATCGGCTACCCCTGGTGGGACGAGACCGACAACCCGGCCTACCGGCTGTTCCTCGGCTGAGCCGCCGGCGGCCTTCGGCCGACCCGACCAGGATGTGCGCCTGATGGAAAACCTCGCGCTGCTCAAGCTGCTCCATGGACTGGCCGGCGTGCTGCTGCTCGTCGCCCTCTTCGCGCTCGCCGGATTCTGCTGGCGGTCGCGCCGCGTCGCGGCGCCGCCGACGGATGCCGCGGCCGAGAAGGGCTTGGAGGCGGAAGCGGAACCTACCGCCGAGGCGGAAGACGCGGAGGCCGTAGAGGCGACCGAGGAAGCCCAAGTCGCAGAGGCCACGGAGGTGGACGTTCCTGGGCGTTCGTCGCCGTGGCCGGCACTCTGCGCGATCCTGCTGCTGCTCTGCCTGGTCGGCCTGCCGGTCAGCGGCTGGTGGCTGGCGCACCTGGCCGGCTGGCCGCTGGGGCAGCCCTGGCTGCTCGGCAGCTCGCTGCTGTTTTTGCCGGGCTCGCTCTGCGGGCTGTGGCTGGCATCCCGGGTCGTCGGCGGCAAGCCGGGCGTCCGGCTCGGCCTGGGACTGGCGCTGGTCGGGCTGCTGTGCTTCGCCGCCAGTCTGGGCCTGATGGTGGTCAAGCCGCTCTGAAGCTCGGCGCCGCGTGATCGCCGGTCCGCCAGGTTGTGATGTTGGCCTCGTTCGGGCACCGGCTGGGCGATATAGTGGCTGCAGGCTATTTCGCCGGATGCTGGCCGCTCGCAGGGAGGTGATCGCCATGCTCCACGGACAAGATCCCAATCGTCGCACCCGACTCCGGGTGTGGGCCTGATGCGTATTCTGCTGGTCGGTGCCGGCGGCTTCATCGGTCGCCACCTGCATGCCGCGCTGCATGCGGCCAGCCATCGGGTACTGGCCAGCGCGCGCCGGCCCGATCCCGCGGCGCCGGGCGACTGGTGCCGACTCGACCTGGCCGAGCTGGCCCGCGATCCGCAGGCCTTCGTCTGGCCCGAGGGTGTCGAGCTGGTGATCAATGCCGCGGGGCTGCTGTCGACGGATGGCAAGCAACTGCATGAAGTCCAGCACCGCGGCGCCTGCGCCCTGTTCGAGCGAGCCGCAGCCCATGGCGCGCGGGTGCTGCAGATCTCCGCCCTGGGCGCGGAGCAGGGGGCGGGTACCGACTTTCTCGCCAGCAAGGCCGCGGCCGACCGCCATCTGCTCGGGTTCGGCATGCCTGCCGTGGTATTGCGCCCGTCCCTGGTGCTCGGCCCCGGCGGCGCCAGCAGTCGCTGGCTGCAGCGTCTGTCGCCCTGGCCGCTGATCCCGCTGCTGGACAATCGTGCCCGCCTGCAGCCGCTGCATGTCGACGATCTCTGTGCCGCGGTGCTGGCCCTGCTGCGGCACTGGCCGGAGCAGCCGTGCAGCCTGGCGCTGGTCGGGCCCGAAGCGATGACCCAGAGCCAACTGCTGGATCGCCTGCGTGCCGCCCAGGGTTGGGGGCCGGGACGCTACTGGGTACTGCCGCGGCCGCTGACCACGCTCGGCACGGCGCTGGGCGAGCGCTTCGGCTGGCGCGCCCTGAATCGCCAGACCCTGGCTCTGGCCCGGTGCGACAACCTGGCCGCGCCCGAGCCGCTGGCGAGCACCTGCGGTCACCGCTGCCTGCCGCTCGAGGCGCGCCTGCACGACTGGCCGTCCTCCGCGGACAGCGTGCATCTGGCCCTGCAGCCGCTGCTGCTGGCGCTGCTGGTGACGATCTGGCTGGGCACTGCGCTGGCCTGTCTCGGTCCCGGCTTCGACTGGGGGCTGCGCATCCTTGCCGAAGCCGGCATCGCCGGCTGGCCGGCGCGTCTGGCGGTGCTTGCCGGTGCACTGTGCGATGCGCTGCTCGGCCTCGGCCTGCTGCTCTCCCGCTGGCGACGCCGCGCGCTGCAGGCGCAGATCTTCCTGATGTTGGGCTACACCGCCCTCGTCACCTGGCTGCTGCCGCATTACTGGTTCGACCCCTTCCAGGGCGTCGGCAAGAATCTGGTGCTGCTGCCCGCTAGCCTCTGGCTGCTGTGGTTGCAGCCTGCCTACGCACGGAGCCGGCCATGAGCCTTTATCTGTTGCTGAAGACGCTGCATATCCTTTCCTCCACCCTGCTGTTCGGCACCGGCCTGGGCTCGGCCTACTACGCCTGGCGCGCGTGGAGGAGCGGGCAGGTGGCGACCATCGCCACCACCTTCCGCCATCTGGTCACCGCCGACTGGCTGTTCACCACGCCCACCGCGCTGCTCCAGCCGCTCAGCGGCGCGGCCATGGTCTACCTGGCCGGCTGGTCGCTGAGCCAGGCCTGGCTGCTGGTGACTCTCGGGCTGTACGTGCTGGCCGGGCTGTGCTGGTTGCCGGTGGTCTGGCTGCAGATCCGCGTGCGCGACCTGGCCGTGCAGGCCGAGCGCGAGGGCACGCCGCTGCCCGCCTGCGCCGAGCGCTACATGGCCTGGTGGTTCGCCCTCGGCTGGCCGGCGTTCGGCGTCTTCGTGGTGATCTTCTTCCTGATGGTGGCCAAGCCGGTCTGAGCCGCTCGGCCCGTCGACGAAAACGGCGCCCGCCGGCGCCGTCGGGATTCGGTCGGTCGTCCGCTCAGCGCAGCGAGATCACCGGCCAGCCGCGCCGTTCGGCTTCCGCCCGCAGGCTGGGGTCGGGGTCGACCGCCACCGGGTGGCTGACCCGCTCGAGCAGCGGAAGATCGTTGTGCGAGTCGCTGTAGAAGTGGCTGCCTTCCAGCGAATGACCGGTTTCCTTCAGCCAGCGGTTCAGGCGCTCGACCTTGCCCTCCTTGAAGCAGGGTACGTCGGTGGTGCGCCCGGTGTAGCGACCGCCGGCCATCTCGCATTCGGTGGCGAGCAGGGTGTCGACGCCGAGGCGCGCGGCGATGGGGCCGGTGACGAAGCGGTTGGTGGCGGTGACGATCGCCAGCCGGTCGCCCTGGCTGCGGTGCCGCTCGATGAGTGCCTGGCCCTTGGCGAGGATGATCGGCTCGATGCGCTCGCGCATGAACGCCCGGTGCCACTCGTCGAGCACGGCCATCTCGGTGCGGCCGAGGATCTCCAGGCTGAAGTTCAGGTAGTCGACGATGTTCAGCCGGCCGGCCAGGTAGTCCTGGTAGAAGGCGTCGTTGCGTGCCTTGTAGGCCTCGCCGTCGAGGATGCCGCGTTCGCACAGCCAGTCGCCCCAGGCATGGTCGCTGTCGCCGGCCAGCAGGGTGTTGTCGAGATCGAATAGAGCCAGACGCACGCGAGAACCTCGCTGAAGGGAAGGAATGAGACCGTGGCGAAGCATACCGGTTCCGCGGTAAAAGCTGGAGGCCCGGCGCTTCTTCAGCCCTTGCCCTGCCTGCTTCTGGCGCGAACCTTTTTGTGGAACAATGCACCCACATGCGTTCGCAAGGTTCATTGCCGTGATCGACCCCGATGGATTTCGCCCCAATGTCGGCATCATCCTGACCAATGACATCGGTCAGGTGCTCTGGGCACGGCGGATCAACCAGGATGCCTGGCAGTTTCCCCAGGGCGGCATCGATGCGCGGGAGTCGCCGGAGGAGGCGCTGTTCCGCGAGCTCAACGAGGAAGTCGGGCTGGAGCAGCAGGATGTGAGCATCCTCGCCTGCACCCGTGGCTGGTTGCGTTACCGCCTGCCGCAGCGCCTGGTGCGTTCCCACAGCCAGCCGCTGTGCATCGGCCAGAAGCAGAAGTGGTTCCTCCTGCGCCTGCTCTCCGACGAGCAGCGGGTGCGCATGGACCTGACCGGCAAACCCGAATTCGATGGCTGGCGCTGGGTCAGCTACTGGTACCCGCTGGGCCAGGTAGTCACCTTCAAGCGCGAGGTCTACCGGCGCGCCTTGAAAGAACTCGCACCGCGCCTGCTGGCGCGGGACTGATCAGACGGAGCTCGAACCGAGCCATGCTCAACACGTTGCGCAAGATCGTCCAGGAAGTGAATGCCGCCAAGGATCTCAAAACGGCACTGGGCATCATCGTGCAACGCATCCGGGAAACCATGCGCAGCCAGGTCTGCTCGGTCTATCTGCTCGACCCGGAAACCAACCGCTTCGTGCTGATGGCCACCGAGGGGCTCAACAAGCGCTCCATCGGCAAGGTCAGCATGGCTCCCAACGAGGGGCTGGTCGGCCTGGTCGGCACCCGTGAGGAGCCGCTCAACCTGGAGAATGCGGCCGACCACCCGCGTTACCGCTATTTCGCCGAAACCGGCGAGGAGCGCTACGCCTCCTTCCTCGGCGCGCCGATCATCCACCACCGGCGGGTGATGGGGGTGCTGGTCGTCCAGCAGAAGGAGCGCCGCGAGTTCGACGAGGGCGAGGAAGCCTTCCTGGTGACGATGAGCGCGCAGCTTGCCGGGGTCATCGCCCATGCCGAGGCGACCGGTTCGATCAGCGGCCTCGGCCGGCAGGGCAAGGGCATCCAGGAGGCGCGCTTCGTCGGCGTGCCGGCCGCGCCGGGCGTCGCCGTCGGCAAGGCCGTGGTGGTGCTGCCGCCGGCCGACCTGGACGTGGTGCCGGACAAGCCGGCGGGGAACGTCCCGGCCGAACTGGCGCTGTTCGGCAACGCCCTGGAGGCGGTGCGCACCGACATCCGCGCGCTGTCCGTCAAGCTGGCCACCCAGCTGCGTCCGGAAGAGCGCGCGCTGTTCGACGTCTACCTGATGATGCTCGACGACGCCTCCCTGGGCAGCGAGGTGCAGCGGGTGATCCGCACCGGCCAGTGGGCCCAGGGTGCGCTGCGCCAGGTGGTCAACGAGCACGTCAAGCGCTTCGAGATGATGGACGACGCCTACCTGCGCGAGCGGGCCTCCGACGTCAAGGACCTCGGCCGGCGCCTGCTCGCCTACCTGCAGCAGGCCCGCCAGCAGGCCATGGTCTATGCGGAGAACACCATCCTGGTCAGCGAGGAGCTGAGCCCGGCGATGCTCGGCGAGGTGCCCGAGGGCAAGCTGGCCGGCCTGGTGTCGGTGCAGGGCTCGGGCAATTCCCACGTGGCGATCCTCGCCCGCGCGATGGGCATTCCCACGGTGATGGGGGCGGTCGATCTGCCCTATTCGAAGATGGACGGCATCGACCTGATCGTCGACGGCTACCACGGCGAGGTCTACACCAACCCCAGCGAGCTGCTGCGCCAGCAGTTCGCCGAACTGGTCGAGGAGGAGCGCCAACTGACCCAGGGGCTGGACGCCCTGCGCGAGCTGCCCTGCGAGACCCTCGACGGCCACCGTCTGCCGCTGTGGGTCAACACCGGCCTGCTCGCCGACGTCGCCCGCGCCCAGGAGCGCGGCGCCGAGGGCGTGGGCCTGTACCGCACCGAAGTACCGTTCATGAACAACGAGCGCTTCCCCAGCGAGAAGGAGCAACTGGCGATCTACCGCGACCAGCTGTCCGCTTTCCATCCGCTGCCGGTGACCATGCGCACCCTGGACATCGGCGGCGACAAGGCGCTGTCCTATTTCCCGATCAAGGAAAGCAACCCCTTCCTCGGCTGGCGCGGCATCCGCGTCACCCTCGATCACCCGGAGATCTTCCTGGTGCAGACCCGCGCCATGCTTAAGGCCAGCGAGGGACTGAACAACCTGCGCATCCTCCTGCCGATGATCTCCAGCGTCCACGAGCTGGACGAGGCGCTGCACCTGATCCACCGCGCCTGGGGCGAGGTCCGCGACGAGGGCACCGACGTGCCGATGCCGCCGATCGGGGTGATGATAGAAATTCCCGCGGCGGTCTACCAGACCCGCGAGCTGGCGCGCATGGTGGATTTCCTCTCGGTCGGCTCCAACGACCTGACCCAGTACCTGCTGGCGGTGGACCGCAACAACCCGCGGGTCGCCGACCTCTACGACTACCTGCACCCGGCGGTGCTGCAGGCGCTCAACAAGGTGGTGCAGGACGCCCATGCCGAAGGCAAGCCGGTGAGCATCTGCGGCGAGATGGCCGGCGATCCCTCGGCGGCGGTGCTGCTGCTGGCGATGGGCTTCGACAGCCTGTCGATGAACGCCACCAACCTGCCCAAGGTCAAGTGGCTGCTGCGCCAGATCACCCTCGGCAAGGCCCGGGAGCTGCTCGGCCAGCTGATGGCCATCGACAATGCGCAGGTCGTCCACAGCACACTGCAACTGGCCCTGCGCAACCTCGGCCTCGGCCGGGTGATCAATCCGGTGGCCTCGCTGCAGGGATAAGCGGCGGGCCTGTATCTTCCCGGAGCCGTGCTGGGCCGGGGATCCTCCGGCGATGGGGCCAGTCCCGCGCCGCGCCGGGGCGAAGCTCATGGAGGGGCGCAAAATTACCGACAGCACCTATCCTGGTGCGTCCCAGGAGGCCGTCGAGCGGACGTTGCGCTTTGCGCTGGAGATCGTCAGCGACGGCATCTGGGACTGGAACATCCGCACCGATCACGTCAAGCGCAGCCCGGGCTGGTATTCGATGCTCGGCTATGCCGTGGACGGCTTGTCGGAGAACGTCGCGACCTGGCACGAGGTGATCCACCCGGACGACTTCGAGCGGGTCATGCGCGGTTTTCAGGCCTATCTGGACGGGACGCAGCCCCTCTATGCCGAGGAGTACCGCTGCCGTTGCCGCAATGGCGACTATCTGTGGGTCAGCGATCACGGCCGTTTCGTCGAGTTCGACGAGGAGGGGCGGGCGACACGGATGATCGGCGCACACCGCAACATTCACGAGCGCAAGCTCGCCGAACTGGCCCTGCAGCAGAAGAATCAGGAACTCCTGGAACTCAACCGGACCCTCGAGGACCTGGTGGCGGCGCGTACCGAGGCCCTGCAGCAGGCCAACCGGGCCCTGGCCGAGCAGGCTGCGCTGGCCCTGCGCCTCAGCGAGACCGACCCGCTCACCCAGGTCGCCAACCGCCGCCGCTTCGAACGGCAGGTGCAGGCCGAATGGCATCGCCTGCAGCGACATGGCCATCCCTGCGCGTTGCTGATGTTCGACCTCGACCATTTCAAGCGAATCAACGACCGCCTCGGCCACCCAGCCGGGGACCGGGTGCTGGTCGCGGTGGCGGAGGCGGTTCGCCAAGACCTGCGGGAGGTGGACTGCTTCGCCCGCTGGGGCGGCGAGGAGTTCGTCGTGCTGCTGCCGGACACCGACGCCGGTGCGGCCCTGTCATTGGCGGAGCGCCTGCGCCTGACCCTGCGGCGGATCGATGCCGCCTTGCCGATGCTGCTCACCGCCAGCTTCGCCGTGGGGGCGATGTGCCCGGGCGAAGACTCGGTCGCGCTGATCCGCCGCCTGGACGATGCGCTGTATCTGGCCAAGCAGCAGCGGGATTGCGTCGTGGTCTGCTAGCGACTGTCCAGCCAACCTGCTCACGGGAGGTCGAGCCTCACTTCGGCGAGGTGAGCGCCGTAGGGGCCGTAGCTGCGCTCGACCAGCTGCCGCGTGCCGTCCGCCGCGACGATCAGAGCGGTGCTGGAGCGGGTACCGTAGTTCGCACTGGCGATGAACACGCTCGACAGCAGGCGCTCGCTGGCCAGGCCGACGCCGGTATCCGGCAGCTCCGCGTCCGGTGCCGGCTGTGGATCGTGCAGCGCCGCCAGCAGGCACCCCGCCTCCGGGGTTTCCAGGCAGTCGGCCAGCGCTGCCTTGGCACGGCGCAGTTTCGGCCAGGGGGTGTCCAGGCTCGCGTTGGACAGCCCGTAGAGTCCCGCCGGCAGGCGCCGTGGCGCTGCCTCGCGGGCGTGGTAGAACCAGAGTTCCCCGGCCGTGCCGGCCAGCAGGTTGAAGCCGGAGTAATCCCGCACGCGCTCCGCCACCTGCGCCAGATAGGCCGCGGGCGACAGCTCGCCGAGCAAGAAGCCCGCCGGCAGTTCGCCGCGACTGCGCCGGCCCTGCGCCTGGGCGGGGTCGCGGATGTTGGTCAGGGCGGCGAAGCGTCCGCCGGGGCCGACCCCCAGCCAGGTGCCGCCGGCCTCCAGGTCGCGTCCGGCATGCACGCCCGGCGCCTCCGGCCAGGTCGCCAGGGGCAGGCTGGGGCGGGCGTAGAACTCGTCGCGGTTGGCGGCCAGTACCAGCGGCGTGGCGTGGCCGGGGCGCCAGGCGAAAACGATCAGGCACATGGAGCCTTTCTCCCGTGGATAGGGGGTCGTCGGTGGCCGGAGCGGTCAGTCCACCATCGCGCCGAAGCTGTCGGCCCGGGCCATTTTCCACATGCGTGCATGGAGATGGAGCTTGCCCTTGGCTTTGCTGTCGAGCAGTTCGCCCGGCTTGAGGAAGACGTGCTGCTGGGAGAACAGCTTGATTTCGGTGGCGGAAATACGTCGCACCAGGTGCTTGGCATCCACCTGCGACGGGTGCTCGAGACCGGCGGCGGCGAGCATTTCGGCCAGGGTCTTGAGGGTGTTGCGATGGAAGTTGTGGACCCGCTGGGCCTTGTCCTCGACCACGACCGCGCGCTGGCGCAGCGGGTCCTGGGTAGCGATGCCGGTGGGGCATTTGTTGGTGTGGCACGATTGCGACTGGATGCAGCCGAGGGCGAACATGAAGCCGCGCGCCGAGTTGGCCCAGTCGGCGCCGATGGCCAGCACGCTGAGGATGTCGAAGGCGCTGACGATCTTGCCGCTGGTGCCGAGCTTGATCTTGTCGCGCAGGTTCGCCCCGACCAGGGTGTTGTGCACGAACAGCAGGGCTTCGCGCATCGGCACGCCGATGTGGTCGGCGAACTCCAGAGGTGCCGCCCCGGTGCCGCCCTCCTTGCCGTCGACGACGATGAAGTCGGGCAGGATGCCGGTTTCCAGCATGGCCTTGACGATCCCCATGAACTCCCAGAGATGGCCCAGGCAGAACTTGAAGCCGACCGGCTTGCCGCCGGACAGTTCGCGCAGCTGGGCGATGAACTGCATCAGTTCGATCGGGGTGGAGAAGGCGCTGTGGCATGCCGGCGACACGCAGTCCTCGTTCATCGGCACGCCGCGGGTCGCGGCGATTTCCGGGGTGACCTTGTGCTTGGGCAGGATGCCGCCGTGGCCCGGCTTGGCGCCCTGGCTGAGCTTGATCTCGATCATCCGCACCTGGGGACTCTTGGCCTGGACGGCGAAGCGGTCCGGATCGAAGCGGCCGTCATTGGTACGGCAGCCGAAATAGCCGCTGCCCAGTTCCCACACCAGGTCGCCGCCGTGTTCGCCATGGTAGGGGCTGAGGCCGCCCTCGCCGCTGTCGTGGTAGAAGTTGCCGAGCTTGGCGCCCTTGTTCAAGGCGCGGACGGCGTTGGCGCTGAGCGCGCCGAAGCTCATCGCCGAAATGTTGAACAGCGAGGCCGAATAGGGCTGGGTGCATTGCGGCCCGCCGATGAGGACCCGGAAACTGTCAGGGTTGGCCAGCGGCGCCGGGCGCATGGAGTGGCCGATGAACTCGAAGCCGTTCTCGTAGACGTCGACCAGCGTGCCGAAGGGTTTGTCCCCGCTCTTGTTCCTTGCCCGCGCGTAGATCAGCAGGCGCTGGGTCCGGGAGAAGGGCAGGCGGTCGTTGTCGCCCTCGATCAGGTACTGGCGGATTTCCGGACGAATGCTTTCGATCAGGTAGCGCAGGTTGCCGAGGATCGGGTAGTTGCGCCGCACCGCATAACGGGTCTGCAGCAGGTCGGCGATGCCGAGCAGGCTCAGCGCGGCGGTGGCCAGGGTGAAGGGGCGCAGCCATTCGTGCGCCCAGAGGGGAAGGCTGCACAGGGTGAATGCTACGCAGAAGGCGAAGAAGGCGTATCGGCTCAGCAGCGAGATGTTCATGAGCGAGACGTGCATGCAAGGACCTCGGTTTTTTGAGCTATTGTCGGCATCCTGCATGTCATGCATACGACTTGCCAAGTGCGCGGTGCCCAGCGGACGGACTGCGGCGGCGGCGACGGGTGGTCCATCGGAGCCGATCGGACCTCATGGGGCTCCCCCGCAAGCGCCCAGGGCAATCGCGCTATGAGGCATCCGGGCCAAACAGCAGTTGGGTTCGGTACTGCGCATTGGTGCAAGCCCGCATGCGCCGCCTGCCAATGCTCAGTTGACTGCTGTCGTTCTGTCGTATCAGGTTCAGTGCCGCACGGCGTATCACGGCCAGGTTGCTGGCCGAGTGGTCCTTGCGACTGCGATTGGCATCCTCGCGAAACTGCACATCCAACACCCAGTGCTGGCTGTTCTCAATGGCCCAGTGGTCGCGCACCACGCCGGCAAAGCGTTCCAGGTCGCCGATCGAGCTCAGGAAATAGCGGCACTCGCGCATTTCCCG
>NZ_FOFJ01000107.1 GCF_900110885.1 Azotobacter beijerinckii
TGTAGGGGTTGGTGCCGAACAGCGTCATGTCCTCCATGCTGCCGTCGTCGCGCGGGCTGTTGCCGGTGATGTGGCCGGCGTAGAGGGTCAGGTTCTTGATCTCCTTCGAGGTGAGCATGGTGCCTTCGAAGGTCTGCGGCAGCGAGCGGCCGTCGTCGGCACGCAGGATCGGCAGCACCAGGTACCATTCGCCGACCCGCAGTTCGGTTTCGGAAAACTTCATCTTGCCCGCGACGGCGATCCGCCCGAAGTGGTCGGCGGGCTTGCCGTCGTGGTCGAGCGGCAGCAGCTGGGTGCCGCCGGTGCCCTTGCCGCCGTCGAGCTTCTGCGCATAGAGGCCGAGCACGTCGACGCCGAAGCCGAGCGGGCCCGGAGTGTAGCCGGACTTGAGGTCGAGGATGAAGTTCTGGGTCCACTCCTCGGCCTTGCTGCGGGTGGCGTTGTCGCGCTTGAAGTCGCGGTTGATGAAGAAGTTGCGGAAGGTCAGGGTGCCCTTGGCGTCGTCCAGGAGAGCGGCCTGGACACCTGTACTCGCAAGCGTCCCGGCAAGAGAGAGGGCGATGGCGAGGGGACGCTGGCGGGTGAGGTGAAAAGTACTGTTCTTCATTGTTGTTGTTTTCAGTAGATGTCGGTGGTGAACGCGTCCGGCACCTGCCGGAGCAGGCACCGGGCGCCGGTATATCCGTGGAGCCGGGGGCTGCCCGTTCCATGGGCGTGGCAGTCTTCGGGAGCCGGCCGGCTCCCGTGCCTGTCGTCGAATCGCTTCGAGCGGCCCGGGCTATCTGCCCGGGCCACGGAGGGCCGGCCTTACAGCCAGGACTTGATCTGCGCGCACACCGCCTCGGTAGAGATGCCGTAGCGGTCGTGCAGGGTCGGCAGCGCGCCGGCGTCGAGGAAGGCATCCGGCAGGGCGATCTGGCGGAAGGTGGGAGTGACGCCGTTGAGCATCAGCAGGGTGGCCACGGCCTCGCCCAGGCCGCCGATCCGCGAATGGTTCTCCGCGGTCACCACCAGCCGGCCCGGCTTGCGCGCCTCGGCCAGGATGGTGGCCTCGTCCAGCGGCTTGATGGTCGGCACGTGCAGCACCGAGACCTCCACGCCGTCCGCCCTGAGCTGTTCGGCCGCCTCCAGCGCGCGCATGGTCATCAGGCCGGTGGAGATGACCAGCACCTCGTTGCCGCTGGTGAGCGTCTTCGCCTTGCCGAGTTCGAAGCGGTAGTCGTAGCGGTCCAGCACCAGCGGGACGTTGCCGCGCAGCAGGCGCATGTAGACCGGCCCCTTGTGCGCGGCGATGGCCGGCACCGCCTGCTCCAGCTCGTGGGCGTCGCAGGGGTCGATGACCATCAGGTTGGGCATCGCGCGGAAGATCGCGATGTCGTCGGTCGCCTGGTGGCTGGGGCCGTAGCCGGTGGTGAGGCCCGGCAGCGCACAGACGATCTTCACGTTGAGGTCTTCCTCGGCGATCGCCATGCAGATGAAGTCGTAGGCCCGCCGGGAGGCGAACACCGCATAGGTGGTGGCGAAGGGCACGAAGCCTTCGCGCGCCATGCCCGCCGCCGCGCTCATCAGCAGCTGCTCGGCCATGCCCATCTGGAAGAAGCGCTCGGGGAACTCCTTGGCGAAGAGGTGCATATCCGTGTACTTGCCCAGGTCGGCGGTCAGGCCGACCAGCTCCTGGCGCTCCCGGGCCAGCGCCGCCAGGGCGTGGCCGAAGGGGGCCGGGCGGGTCGGCTGCCCTTCGCCGGCGATGGAGGCGATCATCGCCGAGGTGGTCAGGCGCTTCTTGGCCGGTGCGGCCTGTTCGGTGGTGTGCTTCATTACGGTCTCCCGGCATCCAGGGCGGTCAGGGCTTGTTCCCACTCGTGTTCGTCGACACGGATGAAATGGGTCTTTTCGCGGCTTTCGAGGAACGGCACCCCTTTGCCCATGCGGGTATCGCAGATGATCACCCGCGGCTGCGCGCCGGGATGGTGGCGGGCCGCGTCGAAGGCGGCGACCAGCGCCTGCAGGTCGTTGCCGTTCACCCGCTGGGCGAACCAGCCGAAGGACTGCCAGCGGTCGACGATCGGCTCGAAGGCGAGGATCTCGCTGGAATGGCCGTCGGCCTGCTGGTTGTTGACGTCGATCACCGCGATCAGGTTGTCCAGCTTCCAGTGCGAGGCGGACATCGCCGCCTCCCAGGTCGAGCCCTCGTTCAGCTCGCCGTCGGACAGCAGGTTGTAGACGAACGAGGCGGACTGCTTGCGCTTGAGTCCCAGGCAGGCGCCGACCGCGATGCCCAGGCCGTGGCCCAGGGAGCCGCCGGTGATTTCCATGCCCGGGGTGTAGGAGGCCATGCCGGACATCGGCAGGCGGCTCTCGTCGCAGCCGTAGGTTTCCAGCTCCTCGGCGGGGACGATGCCGGCCTCGATCAGCGCCGCGTAGAGCGCGATCGCGTAGTGGCCGATCGACAGGTAGAAGCGGTCGCGGCCTTCCCAGGCGGGTTCGTGCGGCCGGTAGTCCATCGCCTGGAAGTAGGCGACGGCGAGCAGGTCGGCGGCGCCCAGGGCCTGGCCGATATAGCCCTGGCCCTGTACCTGGCCCATCAGCAGGGCATTGCGGCGAATACGGTAGGCCCGCTCTGCCAGAGGGACGGCAGGGGCTGTAGCTTGGGTCGACATAATCGAGAGGCTCCTAGGATTAACGGTTGGTCAAAGTGGCCGGCAAGCGGAAAACCAGCAGCGCACCGGCGACCAGCACGGCAGTGATCAGGTACATGCCCACCTGGCTGGAACCGGTCGACGTGGTGATCCAGCCGATCAGGTAGGGCGAGCAGAAGCCGGCCAGATTGGCGATGCTGTTCACCGCCGCGATGCCGGCGGCGGCGCTCACGCCGCCCAGCAGCGAGGTGGGGAGCATCCAGAACAGCGAGGACGCCGAGAGAACGCCGGCCGCCGCCAGCGACAGGCAGAGGATCGACAGGCCGACGTCGTGCCCGTAGATCGCCGCCAGGGTGAGGCCGATCCCGCCCGCCCACATCGGCAGCACCACGTGCCAGCGCCGCTCGCGGTGTTTGTCGCTGCTGCGACCGGCCAGGAGCATGACGACGATCGCGCAGAGATACGGCAGGCTGGTGAGCAGGCCGATGTGCACCGGATCGGCGACGCCCGCGTTGCGCACCAGGGTCGGCAGCCAGAAGGTGATGGCGTACTGCCCCATGACCACGGAGAAATAAATGCCTGCCAGCAGCCACAACCGGCGATCGCTGACGAAGGCACGCACCGACGCATGCTCGGTTTTCTGCTGGTTGTCCTCGGCCAGCTCGCGCTGGACCAGCTGCTTTTCCTCGTCGTCGAGCCAGGTGGCGTCCTCGACCCGGTCCTTGAGGTAGCTCAGCACCCACACGCCGACCAAGACGGTGGGAATCGCTTCCAGGACGAACATCCATTGCCAGCCGGACCAGCCGTGCAGCCCGGCGAAATGCGCCATGATCCAGCCCGACAGCGGGCCGCCGAACATGCCCGAGAGGGGAATGGCGACGAACCACAGGACCGTCAGCCGGGCGCGGCGGTAGGTCGGGAACCAGTAGGTCAGGTAAAGCAGGATGCCGGGCGCCAGCCCCGCCTCCGCCATGCCGAGCAGGAAGCGCAGCAGGTAGAACTGCCAGGCCGTTTCGACGAAGGCGAACAGGGCCGACAGAATCCCCCAGGTAATCATGATCCGGGCGATCCAGATCCGCGCGCCGATCCGGTGGAGCAGCAGGTTGCTGGGGACTTCGCAGAGAAAATAGCCGATGAAGAACAGACCGGCGCCCAGGCCGTAGACGGTATCGCTGAGGCCCAGATCGTTCATCATCTGCAGCTTGGCGAAACCGACGTTGACGCGATCCAGGTAAGCGCACAGGTAGCACAGCATGAGAAACGGCATGAGCCGCCATGCAGTTTTCCGGTAAGCGCTGGAACGGGTGGTAGACACCGCATCGAGGGTCATAGTCGACATTCTTTCGCTCTCTTGTTGTTATTGAGCGTGGAGGATGTAGCGGGCCGACGGGCGAAACCGGTTCCGGCTCGGCCGTCGGCCGCGGCGTGCCGTCAGTGGATCAGCATGCCGCCGTTCACATCCAGGGTGATGCCGGTGAGGTAGGTCGACAGGTCGCTGGCCAGGAACAGCGCCGCATCGGCGACCTCCTGCGCGTTGCCCATGCGGCCCAGCGGAATGCCGGCGAGGATGCCGTTCAGCCGCTCGTCGGACAGCAGACCGCCGGTGATGTCGGTATGGATCAGGCCCGGGGTGAGGGAGTTGACGCGGATATTGTCCGGCCCCAGCTCGCGGGCCATGGCGCGGGCCAGGCCGAGCACGCCGGCCTTGGCGGCGCTGTAGTGCGGTCCGCCGAAGATGCCGCCGCCGCGCTGGGCCGACACCGACGACAGGCAGACGATGCTGCCGGACTTCTGCGCGCGCATCGTCGGGATGACGGCCTGGGACATCAGCAGGGTGCCGCGCAGACTCACGTCCAGCACCTTGTCGTAATCGGAGCCGCGAATCTCCAGGGTTTTCAGCGGCTGGGTGATGCCGGCGTTGTTCACCAGCGCATCGATGCGGCCATAGCGCTGGATCACCGCCTCGACGGCGCGGCTTACCTGGGCGGCGTCCGCGACGTTGGCCGCCAGGCCCAGATGCTCGGAGCCGAGGTCTTCCGCCGCGTCCCGTGCCGCCTTTTCATCCAGATCGAGGATGACGACCCGGGCCCCATGGTGGGCGAAGGTGCGGGCCATGGCGCGACCGATCCCTCGTTGCGAGGCGGCACCGGTGATAATCGCGATCTTGCCTTCGAGCAGCATGCTGGACACTCCTGATATCGTTCTTGTTCAAGGACCGCCGTGGTTGGCGGGGTATCGGAAGGTTCGGCTGTTACGGCCCCGCTCACAACGCAGCCACGCTCAGCCGTTGCTGAAAAAAATTCAGCACGCCGGCGGCGACGCCTGCAGGCTTGACGCACTGTTTAGAATGGATGGCATGCCTTGCCGAATCGCAAGGTCGAAGGACTAAAACAATGATCCGATCGGAGAAGACACCACTGCGTATTCCGCCCATCAAGGCCATCCTCGCCTTCGAGCAGGCAGCGCGTTTCGGCAATGTCGCCAGAGCGGCGGAGCAACTCAACCTGACGCCTTCGGCCGTGAGCCATCAGATCGCCAAGCTCGAAGCGATGATCGGCCGGCCGCTCTTCCACCGGACCAGCAAGGGGATCGAGCTGACCCCCGTCGGCACGCAGTACCTGCACGACATCACGGGGGCGCTGCAGCGCCTGGGCACGGCCACCGAACGCGCCGCCACCGATGCCAACCTGGAGTGCCTGAGGCTGCATTCGGTCCCCAGCTTCGGTCTGCTCTGGCTATTGCCGCGCCTCGAGCAACTGCGCGCCAGCAACCCCGACCTGGAGATCAACCTGTCGTGTTCCTACGAGTCCCTGCACTTCAGCCGGGACAAGATGGACGTGGATATCCGCTACGGCCTGGCGAACTGGCCGAACCTGGAGATCCGCACCGTGCCGCAGGAAACCATCGCCGTGCTCGCCGCCCCTTCCCTGCTCCAGGAAAAGCCGGTCGCCAGTCCCGGCGATCTGCTCGATGCCGACCTGATCCTCTCCGAAGCGCCGCTGGTGCAGTGGCCGCAGTGGTTCGCGCAGCAAGGCCTGTCGATGCCCGAGCGTCGTTACCCGCTCAGCTTCGACCGCTCCTACATGAGCCTGGAGGCGGCGGCCCACGGCCTCGGCTTCGCGCTGGAAAGCACGCTGCTGGCCCACGACTACATCCTCAAGGGCAGGCTCGTCCCGGTGTTCGGCAGCGAACTGCGCAGTCCGGTCAGCGCCCATCACCTGGTCTTCCCGCATACGCATGCCGACTATCCGCGCGTGCGGCGCTTCCTCGCCTGGATGCAGACGGAGCTGGGCCACCCCTTTGCCTATTGATCCGGCCCCCGGCAACGCCGGATGGCCGCGGGCCGGACCGAGACGGTCACGGGGCAATGACCGCCCGGCCCCCGGCATTACGCCGGTGCCCGGTCAGAACAGCGACAGCGGGTACTGGGCGATCAGGCGCTGCTCGTTGAACTGGTTGTTGCTGCCCCAGTCGCGGCGGATCGTCGAGTTCCGCCAGCGCAGGGTCAGGTTCTTCGCCACGCCGCTCTGCACCACGTAGGCCAGCTCGCTCTCGCGGCCCCACTCCTTGCGGTTGTCGAGGCCGCCAGCCTGGATGTTCGAGCCGGAGATGTAGCGGGTCATGAAGGTCATCCCCGGCACGCCCAGCCCGACGAAGTTGTAGTCGTAGCGCAGCTGCCAGGAGCGCTCCCGGGCGTTGTCGTAGCTGGAGTTGTAGCTGTCGTTGGCCAGGGTGCCGCCGCTGGTGCCGTTGACCCGCAGCCACTTGCTGTCGCCGCTGACCCGCTGCAGGCCCAGGTAGACGGTATGGGCGCCG
>NZ_FOFJ01000044.1 GCF_900110885.1 Azotobacter beijerinckii
AAGAAAAAGCCGAACTCGTCGCCACGCGCGATGCTCTGGCCAAGGAGAAAACCGCCCTCGCCGCCGCACGCGACGAACAGGCCAGGCTCGCCAACAAACGCCAGGTACAGCTCGAAGTACTCTCCAAGGAGGCAGCTGAACTTATCGCCATCCGCGACGCGTTGGCCAAGGAAAAAACCCAGCTCGCTGCTGCCCGCGACGAACAGGCTAAACTCGCCAGTGAACGCGAGGTACAGATCAACGCTCTCGCCAACGAAAAAAGCAACCTCATTGCCACATATAGCGAGCAAGCCAAACTGCTCAACGAGCACAAGGCCCAAATCGACAAGCTTCTCAACGAGAAAGCCGAACTTGTCGCTGCTCGTTACAACTTGCACAAAGAAAAAACCAACCTTACAGTCGCCCGCGACGCACTATTGAAAGAAACCCCCCCGATAACCGAAACGACCCAAAAGCAGCTCAAAATCCTATCAGCCGAGAAGACAACTCTTCAGGCTAACCTGGATGCATTAACCAAAGAGCACGAGCAACAGCACAGTAAGCTTGATGAGTCGGAAAATGAAAACCAGCAACTGCTCATCCAACTCCACCAGACCCAGGAAGAGCTGGAGCGCTACCTCTTGCAATACCAATCCAGTCAGGAGCAATTGGGCAAACAGCAGACACGTCTGCAGAAAATACTCCAGCGCCACCCCGACTACTGGGACTTCAATACCCTCGAAATCAACCTGGTGGAAAGCGACAGCAGCCAGCAAATCGTCCAGTGGCGTTTGACCGAACTCTACATCGGCGAGCGGCTGATTCCCGAAATCCGCTTCAAGACCTGTCTCGCCAATGGCCTGGCAGGCATCGTCATCCAGCGGACGGAGGGCACAGGCTCACCAGCTCCACTACTACGCTGGCCGAACGGTTTCGCCACTGCAGAAGAATTGCCTTGCATACCGACCCGCGGCCCCTCCACCCAAGGCAACAATGCCGCACTGAGCGGGCTGGGCACTTCCGATTGGGACACCATTCAGCGTCTTGCGAAGCAACTGGCTGGACTCCTCGCTCAGCCGACAGAAAACCGGTTGCCCAAGCAACTGAATTCCGCCGCCCTGCGCAACGGGCTGCTCGCCTTTGCCAAAACCTTGGCTGGCTGGCCCAAAATGCTGCGCTACGACAGCATCCAACTCCAGGAAGCGCTTTGCAACCAGGGCTATGAACGCCTGGGAATCAGCCTCGGTAACCTATGCTTCGGCCATAGTCACTGGCCCGCATTCGACTATCGCCTTGCCACTGTCGATATCGAGCCACACCCCTTCGGCCAGAATCCCCGCCTGGAGTTCCCCGACGGAAGCTCCCGAAATGTCCTGCAAAACTGGTTTGCAGAAAGCACCGATAGCCACGGCTCGCGCCTGGAACTGCGCTTCGCCCGGCCGAACGCCATGGATACCAACGTATGGGGCGCGCTGAGCCAGAACGATCAACAACTGATCGGCACCCTGATCAAGACCCTTCCCCTTCAGCTCGAAGATCTCAAACAGGCCTATCCCGCCGCCAGCCGACCATGGCAAGACTGGCAAGCCATGGCTGGCATGCTTAGAGATACCCTCAGAGACATTCTGATCCGAACCACGGCACTCCGCGGAACTCCCGCGGGAATCGAGGAATGACGATGGACGAAACACGCTCCGCCGAAAGCAGGCAAATACCCAACCAGCAACAAACCGCAAACCTTCTGCAAGCGCTTTTCCCGCCACAGTCGGCCATTCTCGTCGGCGCCAGCCAGAGCAACCCGAACCGACTCGACTGGCAGAGCATCCCCCCTGAAAACGTTCTACTCATCGATGCCAAACAAGAGGCACTGGCAGGCATCAAGCAAAACGTCGCCCTAGCCTCCGACTGGCAAATGCGCAACGCGGTACTCGCCGAAAGCCAAGGCGAGGCCCCGTTTTTTTCAGCCAGCAATCCCGGCGAAGACGGGCTCGTTCCCCCACAAAAACTCGTCAGCCTTTGGGCAAATCTACGCCCCCAGGGCCAACGGACCTGCACCACCCAGACGCTGCAAACGCTTCTCTCCGAGCCCCAGCTCGCGCCGCTCGCCTCGGCCACGAACACTTGGCTAGTCATCGACTGCCTGCCGGCACTGCGCATCCTGCAGGGTGCCGGCCCGCTGCTGAAGCAATGGAAAGTGCTATGGGTACGGGTGCTGCTCGCCCCGCTCGAAGATAATGAGCCCGGCACAACGCTGGCCGAGATCGAGCGCTATCTAGCCGATCACGATTACCGGTGCATCGGCTGCTTCGAAGAAAACCATCCCCGCATCGGCCAAGCCATCTTTCTGCACGATACCGGGGACCTAAACACTCCACTCGCTGTCGCCTACGACGCACTGAACGCGGAAAAACTGAGTCTACTCGGCGAACGCGATGCGCTTCTCCTAGACAAAAGTGCACTTGGGGCCGAGCGTGACACACTACGCCAGGAAAAGAGCAATCTGCTCGCCAGCTGCGATACCTTGGGCAAGGAAAAAGCCGCCCTTGTCGCTGCCCGCGACGAACAGACCAAGCTCGCCAACGAGCGCAAGGCCCAGATCGATGCACTTTCCAGGGAAAAAGCCGACCTGCTCGCCAACCGCGACGCCTTGATCAAGGAAAAAACCGAACTCGCCGCAGCCCGCGATGCTCTGGCCAAGGAAAAAACCGCTCTCGCTGCCACACGTGACGAACAGGCCAAGCTCGCCAACGAGCACAAGAGCCAGCTCGATGCGCTCGCCAAGGAAAAAACCGCCTTGATCGCTGCCCGCGACGAACAGGCCAAGCTCGCCAACGAGCGTAAGGCCCAGCTCGACGCACTCGCCAAGGGAACGGCCGAGCTGGTTGCCATACGTGATGCGTTGGTCAAGGAAAAAACCTCACTTCTCGCCCAGCTCGGGGAGCAAACCGAAAAAGCCAATGCGCTTCTTCTGACCCGCGACAACCAGACCCTGATCCTTTCCGAGCGCGATAGCCAAATTCACCAATTTGAAGCCGAATACAGCGAGAACCTCGCGAGACTCCGACTGATGCAGGACGAACTGGTGAAAGGCGAGGCTCAGATCGAACTCATCAAGGACCTACTCCTTCGCGAACCGGGACTCTGACCATGCTGAACAGCTTAACGAAATGGATTCGCCACCTTTTCGGCTCCAAGCCCCAAGAGCCCGAGCAGGATGTTGCTGCGACATTTGCATTCTCCGAAGAGCCATCTTCGACCGGCAAAAAGGTCACGGCATTCGCCGAGGAAGGCATCACCGTCGTCCCTTATGACGAAAACCTGCTCGAACGTGCTCGCATCCAATGGCAGTTCGGCGATTGGGAAAGCCTTGCCAGGCTCGAACGCAGTACCCTGCAGCACCATCCGGATCGCGCCAAACTCGCCCTGCTCGCAGCCTCGGGTCACTTCCAGCAGGGCAATATCTCTGTAGCCAAGCAATTTATCCAACTGGCTCAGGACTGGGGTTGCAGTAAACGGCTGCTCGGACAAGTGCTGATCGCCGGCGTGCATAACAGCCTGGGGCGCACCGCAGCAAGCATGGGCGACAAGGAGCGGGCCATGTCGCACTTCGGCAACGCCGTCTCCCTGGTGACCCCTGGTAGCGACCTTCGTCTCGTCACCCGGGCTCGGACGCTCGAACAGTACTCCCAGCTCGGCCAGCCCCCTATCGAACTGTTACAACACGACCCAAAGTTATCTGAAGCCACCTACCCACAGAAAGAAACCATCTCTTAGTTAAAACACTGAAAACAGTTTCCTCATATAGATATTGATGTCACCCAGCCATGTTCCGGCTGGGGTTGCCATGGATTATCAGCCACTTTTCATTGACAAACTAACGCTAGAGCATATTGAAATGTCGCAAACTATTCTCATCGTTGGCGGTGCTGGCTATATTGGCTCCCATATGGTCTGGCTCCTCGGCCAGAAAGGCATAAACGTTATCACTTTAGACAATTTGTCATCTGGTCACCGCGATGCGGTGTTACACGGTGAGTTCATACACGGAGATATCGCCGACCGCCTGTTGCTCGACAAGATCTTCAAGAAGCACTCGATAGATGCGGTCATGCACTTTGCCTCATTCATACAAGTTGGCGAGTCCGTCCAAGACCCAGCCAAGTACTACCAGAACAACGTAGCCAATACGCTAAACTTGCTGAACGCCATGTGTGCCCATGGCGTGAATAAGTTCATATTTTCATCCACTGCAGCCATTTTCGGCGAACCGCAATACATACCCATCGACGAAGAACATCCCAAACAGCCCATCAATCCTTATGGCCGCAGTAAGTTGATGATAGAAGAAGCCTTGGCCGACTATGACCGGGCATACGGCCTCAAGTCCGTTTGCCTGCGCTATTTTAATGCGGCAGGTGCACACCCCGATGCTCTTCTGGGTGAGCGGCACGATCCAGAAACCCATCTTATTCCTCTGATATTGCAAGCGGCCTCAGGGCAGCGTGCCGATATCACAGTGTTTGGACATGATTACGACACTCCGGACGGTACCTGTATCCGCGATTACATCCATATTCTGGACCTGGCCGAAGCACATTGGTTAGCGGTGAAGCACCTGTCTAATGGAGGTGACAGCACCAACTATAACCTGGGCAACGGCGAAGGATATTCAGTCAAGGAAGTAATAGATAGCGCCCAGCGTATTGCCAAGCGCAAGGTTCCAGTAAAGAACGGGAGCCGTCGAGAGGGTGATCCCAAAGCGTTGGTTGCCGACTCGAAAAAAATCCAGAAAGAACTTGGCTGGCAGCCTATCCATACCAGCCTGGACTCAATAGTTCAGCACGCCTGGCTCTGGGAACAGACCAAATCAAACGTGAAATAAACCCTCCTTGACAACCCCAAAATCCGAGCTGCACAACATGCTATCCCTTGAAAACTCGTCTAGCAAGCTCAATGGCCATGCCAGAAAAAAAACACCGGAAAAAAAGCTAGGCTCCCCCCAAGAAGCCATAGTCCATATCCACAATCGGAAAAATGAACGCCATGCCGCCATCAAGATAGACTCTCTTGAGGCGTCAAACTCCCAACTGAAAATTATTGGCTGGTGCTTCGGCGAGTGCACGATAAAACTAGTGCACAACAAGCGGAACACTCCACATGAAATCAACCGCAACAGGCGACTCGACGTTGCGAACTCCTTGAAGGTTTCCGAGCCGGAAAGTGGCTTTGGCTTTACGGTGACGACCACGCTCCAAAATGGCGAATATACGCTTCAATTGCAAACCCTCATGGATGAGTACGAAACAACATACGACTTCCCATTAAATATCAAGAAAACAATCACCCATCAGGGAAAAAAATCGAACTCCCCCCAACCCCTGGGCTTTATTGAAGTCGCTGCGGTAGCCAATACCACGACCGATGCCGTAGTGGTCGGATGGGCATTGCACTCCGAAGACACCGCCATATGGATAGAAGACGAGGAAGGATTCCCTTTCTCTCTCCAATGGGCATTCCGGCTTTTCCGTCAAGACGTACTTGACGCATACGGAAACAGCTTTGGCCATACATCCAGCATGGCCGGCTTCATGCTTCATATCAATGGCGTCAAGCCAGGCAACAAATTGAGGCTGATGGCGCAAATGATGGATGGCGAGCCAGCAGTTTTGGGCGAAGTGGAATGCACCAGCCTCCCCACCGATCCAGTCGCCGCCAGCCGCTGGCTGTTCGGAATACAGACACCGATGGGACAACTTCACCAACGCTTCCCGCTGGTGGATATTCCCGTCATCAATAGCCTCAAGGAACACCAGCAACACACTCAGGACGATCTCCCGGTCCAAGTCCGCCAACTGGGCCAACCGCCCAGACAACCATTGGTCAGCATCATCATACCGCTGTATGGGCGCACGGACTTCGTCGAGCACCAGCTTATAGAGTTCACTCGCGACAGCTGGCTGGCGCAACACGCCGAAATCATTTATGTAATCGACGACCCCAGGCTGGTCGAAGAGTTTGCCGCGCAAGCAGAATTGCTGTATCGCCTGTATCGACTACCTTTTCGCTGGGTATGGGGCAGCACCAACCGCGGCTTCTCCGGTGCAAACAATCTCGGTGTGCAACACGCCAGCAGCGAATATCTTCTGTTCCTGAACAGCGATGCCTTCCCGCAACAGCCCGGCTGGCTGCAACAAATGCTGGATGTGCTTGCCGACAACCCGGAGATCGGCGCAGTCGGGCCGCGCCTGGTGTTTGCCGACGGCTCCATTCAACACTGCAGCATGGAGTTTTCCAGGCGCGAGGAGTTGGGTATATGGATCAACCATCATCCTCGCATGGGGCTCGATCCCAAGCTTGACCCTCACCGAGAATTGACCACGGTTTCGGCCGTTACCGGTGCCTGTCTGGCAGTTAGCCGCATCAACTTTGATCGCATAGGTGGCTGGGACACCAGTTATCTTATCGGTGATTTCGAAGATTCTGACTTTTGCCTCAAACTGCGCAGGGCTGGATTGCAAATAGCCTACCTACCTACTGTGCAGCTTACCCACCTGGAGCGTCAGTCCTTCAAACTGCTTGGACAAGACGATTTCCGTACACGTGTGGTGATCTATAACGCCGTTCGCCACCAGACACGCTGGCGAGACCTGATCGAAGCGTCAACCAACGGCATCGTTTAACTGAGCAAAATATAATGAATAGTAAACACCGAATTCTAGTAATGTCCCATGCCCACCCCGATTTCAGTCTCGGTGGTGGGGAGATCGCAGCCTATAACCTCTATAAAGCCTACCGTGACAATGAAAATGTAGAGCAGGCTTGGTTTTTAGCTCGAGCAGATCGGCGTCGGGGATTGACAGGCGCAATCAGCATGCGCCGCCCCAACGAATATCTGTGGGAGCAATCGGTCTATGACTGGCACAAGATGAAAGCGGCTCACCAAGACTCACTGACGACTTGGTTTGCCGATCTCATTCGGGCTCTCAAGCCCACCATTGTTCATACCCACCATTATGCCCACTTGGGGCTTGAATACTTACGAATCATTAAACAGATAGATCCCAGCATCAAAATTGTGATGACGCTGCATGAATACATGGGTATTTGCAAAAATAATGGCCAGATGATTAAAGCTGGAAGCTTCAAGCTCTGCAGCAGGGAAAGCTACGATGAATGCAGCCAATGTTTCCCTGACAATACAGCTGAAGACTTTTGGCTACGAAAGCACTATTTCAAGAGCCACTTTGATTTTGTAGATCAGTTTGTATCCCCATCCGAATTTCTTCGGCAGCGTTATATTGCCTGGGGTTTGAAGTCCGAGCAAATTGTCGTCATTGAAAATGGTCAATCCGATGAACCGCCTTTACCAGCACGCCCGCTTGCTAAAGGTGAAACCCGAAACCGCTTTGGCTTTTTCGGACAGATCAACCCCTTCAAGGGGATAGATGTTTTGCTAGAAGCAATTTATCAAATCCCTAAGTCAGACCGAAAAAATATTGCCTTGGAAGTACATGGGGCTAACCTGGAAAATCAAGCACCCGAGTTCAGGGAAAAAATAGAGCGCCTAAGGGCCCCTCTAATAGAAGAGGGTGTTATTCAGTGGGTCGGCCCCTACCAACCTCATGAATTGAGCAGCCGCATAGCTGGCGTTGACTGGGTAATAGTTCCTTCGATTTGGTGGGAAAACTCTCCAATGGTTATACAAGAGTCCTTGGTATATGGACGCCCACTTTTAGTCTCCAATATAGGTGGAATGTACGAAAAAGTTCGTAACAACCTGGATGGAATCCATGTTCCTGCAGGAAATATCCTTGCCTGGGCCAGCACGATCAGCCAAGTAGCACAAAACAATGAGCTATGGGAAAATTTGAAAACTACTCTTAATAGGCCGCTATCATATGCCGAGTGCGGCCAGGTTCACGTAGAGCTTCTAGAGAAAATCGCCTAACCCCCCCTGAGTCTTCGCCAATCATGCACGAAAAACAGCAACACTACGAGCATCATATAAAGACTCAACAAAACGTATCCGACCGACATCGGATCTTACATCCTTAATAAATAACAGACTCAACCACTCACAACAACACCCCATCAAAACTTATTATTTAGAGAATTATAAACAATGAAACCATTTCTGCTTGGTCTTTCCCCTACGATAGAAAACAGCGCACTACTATCGACAGAAACCACCTACAGGCTGGCTGGTGAAAACACTGGTAACCTGGCCTTTTGTCATGCGATATCTCGTGCTCTTGGTGGAGATCTTAATTCAATTCTGTGGGATGCCCCAGCCCCGCAGATTGATGCAATGGGTGATATTGGCGTTATAACAATGGCTAACCAACTTGGATCACATGTTGATCTTGGGTGGGCAGCAAAACCACTGCAAGATGTAAAATGCAAACTAGTAGGCATCGGATTAGGAGCACAAGCAGGAAGCCTACAGGAAGAACCAGAAATCCCGGAAGGAACGCTTGATTGGATTCGCAACATACAAGAGCGTGCTCCAGGATCTCACCCCAACATTGCAATGCGCGGCGAATTTAGCCAGCGAGCGCTAGAGAGATATGGGCTGGCCGATCGAACAATTGTTCTGGGATGCCCAACACTTTTCATCAGCCCAGACAAAAAACTAGGAAAAACTATTGCTACACGCTTTAATAAAACCCCCTCAAATATCGCTATCACCGCAGGACATCAGCGCTGGACCCATCTGAGCACCCTCGAAAATTCACTTGTAGAAATGGCAAGCTCTACAGGCGGAGGAGCATATATTTGTCAAAGCCCTCTTGAAATGGTGATGCTTGGCCGTGGTGAAGCATCCTTGATGTCACTTGAATCGCGCAATGCCTGCCGTAATTACATTGCACCGCATATGTCCGATGATGATTTTGTGACATGGAGCATTCGTCATGCGCATAGTTTCTTCTCAGCCGCATCTTGGATGGAATATGTCCGCCGATTCGATTTTGTTATTGGAACACGAATACACGGAGCTATGTTGGCTCTACAAGTCGGTGTCCCGGCATTATGCTTGGCACATGACTCTCGTACAGTCGAGCTTTGCCAAACCATGCTCGTCCCCTATGTTAGAGCTCAAGACATAGCCTCTGGTATAACTCTCGACATGCTTCCTGACCTATTTAACTTTGATCCTGAGCTATTTGATCAGAATCGAACAAAACTAGCAAAAACATATGTAAACTTCTTGCAAAATAATCAACTAACACCCGCCCCATATTTGAAAGCCTTAGCTGAGTAACAACCAGCCATGCAGCAAGCCATTAGTCTTTACAAACAGTATTTGGCCTTGTGCAAGCAACACAACTCAAAGCCTGTTTTTTTTAATGACCTACTCAGTCAAACTGGAGAGCCACCAGGTGCAACCATAGACAAAAGAACCTGCGCTGTCAGTACATACTACTCTGGAAAGCCAACAATCCAAAAACTGACCACTATAGGCAATACTAAAACCAATATAAAACTTGTTTTTGGATGGGAAGCCAAAGTTGAAAACGTTTTAATTACTGCATACAATTCTGATTTTACAATATTTTTTTCCCCATACTGCGAAATAAAAAATCTTACCATTCAAGCCTTCGACCAAAAAAATGCCATATACATTGGCGCAGGAACAACTATAAATTCCTGTAACTTTCTAACTCAAGGGGACAACACCTATATATTTATAGGTCATGATTGCATGTTCTCAACAAACGTTCACATTCGAACGTCAGACTCACATAGTCTTTTTTCATACTCATCAGGAGACCGCTTTAATCCCGACATGTCAGTCTCACTTGGGGACCATGTATGGGTTGGTCGACATGTGACTATAAACAAAGGCTCTCAAATAGCTGATGACACTATTATTGGACAACATGCAGTAATTAGCGGCACTACTGATGCTAGCTGCTGCTACGCCGGAATTCCAGCAAAGTTAGTAAAACAGGATGTAACATGGGACCGAACCAGTGTGGCTCATCGCTCCTTAATAGAGGCCACATATCCTCATCGCCCAAGGCAGCGCTTTATCGATAATTTCTTTACAAATGGCAATAGTTTCTGCGGTAACCAAAACCAACCACAGGAAATAGACCAAGATTATAAAACCCCAAATAAATCCTATCGCTGGCTAAAAAGATAGGACCAGCGGTCAAGACCCAAGCGCAGCACCTAATCTCTTTGATAAGGTGTTGCCATATATAGCAACTCAAAGCGATCTGAAAGTCTTGTTTTTACACACCAAACAAGCCCATCAGGAGAGGAGTAAATCTTAAAGACCCCACCCCATTTAAACAATTAAAAGCTCCCTAAAAAATCCATACTTTCTCATAGCTACCCCCTTTGCAGGGAACATAACTCCCATGCCCTACAATCACCTCAATTTCAACCAAAAATTTTCAATCAAAATCAACGCTAGAAGAAGGTGGTAGCAATACTGAGCGCAGTGCCTTAGCTTAATTAAGCATTGACAACCATCAAAAAATCTTTATGCATTTCTGAGCAAGGAGTTTCTTTTTGAAAAGACAAATAAACATATCAACATCAAAAAAAAGCTCTCTTATACTATTCAGCTGGATTTCATATATCAAGGCAGGATACTGCTCACCTCCCACACCACCTTTACTAGAGATCTCTTTAGATACAAGTAAAATAGAAACCGTCTTCGAATGGAAGAAAGATAAATGCTTTGATGGCGATATACCCGACTCACCAGCAAGAGCATTTAAGTCGAAAGATGGCAGCGTATTTTTATACACATCACACCCTCAAAACACTCCACTAGTCGGCAAACATCTGAATAATGTTACCCCGAACTGCAAGCATACTTTTTTTGCATCAACCGATCAAAATCCAGAAAACTTTGATGACTTAATATGGCTGCAGACTTTTTATACTAAAGACGGAAGCACAATATATAGTCTCGGTAGCTCAGACTACCATGGCACTAGATTCAAAATATGCCCCAAACCTCTAAATGAAAGCTCGGACTGCTGGTGGAGCGCCATAATTTTAGCCACCTCTACAGATGGAGGAAATACATTCTCTACTGCATCACCACCAAAGCATGTTATCGCTCGCGCACCTCATAAATTCAGCAAAAACCCTGGAAAACCAGCAGGATTTTTTACTACATCAAACATTATATACAGGGATAACTTCTATTACACACTAATATATACATACGGCTACAAGGGGCAGAAGCAAGGAAATTGCCTTACAAGAACCGACAACCTATCAGATCCACTTTCATGGAGAACATGGGATGGTAGCGGCTTCAATCGACATTTTGTCAACCCCGAGCACCCCGATACAGAAAACCCAGAAGACTACACTTGTACAATTATCCCAGAAATCAAGAACAAAGTTAGAAGCCTATTATGGCATGAGACAACAAAGCAATATATTGCCATCTATGAGGACTACCAAAAAAGCACCAAAGATGATATCTTCCCAAACATTCAATTCAAATACACTCAATCAAAAGACCTTTTAAATTGGAGCCAATCCAAAACACTATACACCATCAAAACGCCACAAAATTGTAAAAAAATGATAATAGCCGCAGCCTATCCATCAATATTAGATCCCGACTCGAGGGATATGAATTTTGGCACCATCTCCAATCACGGATTTCTATACTTTACCCGCTTCAACCCAGCATCAAGCTGTAAAACCACCTTTGACAGAGATCTGGTTAGAATACCGCTAACCATTAATAGTCACGAATAAAAATATCATCTAATCTTTCTAAGGAAACCCTAAAAAATCCCTCCTCCTTGCCCTCATAAAAAACCAAAGGTCAGGAATGATGCGACTTTCAGGAGTGCTCCTTTGAGGCGAGAGGGGCTTTTTCAGGGCTTCCCTAAAATCCAAGCTCGACAAATCCACCCAAACACGATACAGAGATAAAAGCTTTACCAGCCGACAACAAAAATACAATTTCAGCATAAACTGCAAATATTGCTATTCAGCTATACACGGACCTATAGAAACCCAAAACATAAACAAAGGACTAATCATGCAAATCAGATTTCAAACCGGGAATAACGCATTTCAGGCTGCAAAAAATAATTCAAACCGCGCAACCCAAAAATGGGCTGAAGATTTCTGCGGCATAGCAAACATAAGTCATAAACCAAAATTTAATATACGGGAAACTTCTAAGTTTTTTACTATCGGATCTTGCTTTGCTCGCAACCTAGAAAATGTTCTTCGCATGCGAAGAATTACTTTACTCAGCGAAGTCCCTGTGCTACCCGCTGAATACTTTGAGTATACTGGCGGAACAGCACGGACCGGTTATCAGAACATTTATACTCCCGGCTCCGTTCTAGAAGCCATAAAGCTTGCTAACACTCAAGACCCTTACCAATCTATCATCGGTGAGGGCGATAATTACTTCGACCTATTAACATCTGGCTTACGCCCACTCCCTTTTGAGAAAATCACTGAAGTACGAAATGGATTGGTATCTGGTTTTAAAAAAATCCAAGAAGCGGACATATTGGTCATAACTCTTGGCTACAACGAAGCATGGTATCATATACCTTCCAAATCATTCATCAACCAAACACCATCACATATTTCGTTACGCAAAAAAATTCAGGACTTTTCATTCTCAGTTCTTTCCTACAATAATGTATATGACCTTTTAAACCAGTCCATATCTCGACTCAAAGAGATAGCTCCTCAATGTAAGATCATTTTGACTGTATCGCCAGTCCCCCTAGGATCAACCTTTACGGAAAGCCATGTAGTTGTAGCCAATCAACTTTCAAAATCCGTTCTCCGCACCGTCGCCCAACAAATTTCCGACGAGAATGAACATATAGATTATTTTCCCAGCTACGAGCTAGTTGTTAACTCAAGCAAGGAAAACGCCTTTGAAAAAGACGGTGTGCATGTCCGCCAAGCAATCGTTGAGAAAGTAATGGACTTGTTTTTTAGTAGTTATTTCTTGCCGATATAAATCGCACTTAAGCGAGACATAAAAAAGCTAAATTAGCGTAATGTGAAAAACTCCGGGCAAGTCCTTTCTGGGTTACAGAAAAATCACGAAAGCCACACCAACACTCGATCTGGCTTTTTTCTAAGGCTCAAAAATTGACTTGTTCGGAGCAGTAGACATTGTCAAAAATTGCTATCTCGCTAGAATAACCACTAAAACAGCCATCAAGAAAACGAGTGCAACACCTTAAGACTCAAATAACAAATCCATCACACTCAAACTTGATCAAGCAGCACCATAATTTATGACTACCCCAACCTAATTATTACCAAAAAGAAAAATAGTCAACCTGACTATCTATTCTATTAGGGATGGTCTGAAAAAGACTTTTTCTGAAAATCATAAGCCAGTAACTATGCGACTCACAGGGCATGTGATCTCTTGAAAACAGGGCTTTTTTCAGATATTCCTTAGTGGTAACACTGCGCGCACACTTAAGGAGAGTTTTCAAAATTCTATGGTCAATTCTCATCACACTTCCTTGTTAAAACAAGGCAACATCGCAGTGCGCAACAAGGACTACGTCACAGCAATCAGCTATTATATTCGTGCATTACCCTTTTCGGGGTCTCCCCAAACACTTCATTTCAACATTCAGATCGCACGGCGTAAGTACCGTACTCAACGAGCACTCGCCGCAAAACTCCATACGGCAATTCTCGAACCACAATTCAGCAATGATCCGAACAGCCGGAGTCAGGTAGTCGCCACGCTTTACCGGGCATTTTCCGATGTGGAGACAATTACTATCGACCAGCTGATAGCTGATCATGATGCTCTGTCCCCTCTTTCCAACGAAGCAACGTCACGGCTCATCGACTTCGTCGCCCAATCACCATTCGATGTCGTGCACCTTACCAGTCCCTGCCCTCGGCAGCTCTTGACTGGCATGCTTTACAAGCTCGTCTGGGATGCGAAAGTGCTGATCGATCTCGACGATGGCGTCCTCGAAGCCCCACAAGAAAGATTGCCGCGCTTGACCGATACCCACCTTCGGGAACGCGACTTTTCCGCCGCAAACGCCCAGGAATGGAGCCAGATCGCCCTGACGCTGGCGCATGAGCTGGATGGAGTCACGGTTTCCAGTGCTGCAGTCCAGCAACGCTTCGGCGGCATCCTTATTGCCCTTACCTCAGACCAGGAAAATGCATCGAAGCTACGGTACGCTGTCGATAGCGCCATTCACAAGCCATTCGCGCCAGCGCTTGGAAGGTTTTGCAAAGCGGCCTTGCCACCGCTCAAGCCGCTGATACAGCTGCAGGAATCTTCTGGCAATCGAATCAAGCTGAAACTGACTCCACTCAGCCAGTTGGAACAGGATGGCGACAACGATAAGTACTGGAAATCCCTCGGCGAAGATCCGCACTTCCAGCTTGAATTCGAATCCATCACGGAGTTGCAGGCGGGCTGGTATCGTATCGACCTGCTGATCGATGCCTCCAGACCGCAAAACTCGGCCAAATTCTACCTTGATCATGGCCAGGGTTATTCGGAGGCTGATACTTTTATCTTGCCTTATCAGACAGAAACTCTTGCGACACGGGTTTGCTTTTTTTCCAAACCGATTCGATCCGCTCGTTTTGATCCGAAGGAACTCAAGGGACGATTCCGCATACTGGCCTTGCAGTGGACGCGCATCGACGAGGGCACGGCCAAGAGGCAGATACTGACGCAGATCGCTTATGGTAAAGGCAAATCCACCCCAGCTTCTTTAAAGCAATTACGTATAGACCTGGAGCGACAGGTATACGAGAGGAAAACCTCGCTGTCCGAAGTTTTGGCGCGCAAATACAACGAGCTTTTCATCGTCGCGCCAGGACAAGCCAGCTATGAAGACTGGATCGAGAACATCGAAAAACCCAGCCTGCCCAGTGCAGGCGAGATCCGGACCATGCTTGCGGGGTTTGAATACAAGCCGCTCATCTCGGTGACCATGCCGACCTACAATACCGGCGAAGAATACTTGCGTGCCTGCATCGACTCGGTCATCGCCCAGAGCTACCCGCACTGGGAACTGTGCATCGCCGACGACGCATCGCCCAAACCCCATGTACGCCAGCTGCTGGAGGCGTACCAGGCACAAGATCCACGTATAAAGGTCGTATTCCGAACGGAAAACGGCCATATCTCGCACGCCTCGAACTCGGCATTAAGCTTGGCCGGTGGTGACTTCGTCGCACTGTTGGATCATGACGATGCCTTGCCCGAACATGCCCTGTTCTTCATGGCCCAAGCGATCACTCGACACCCGGATGCGCAGATCTTCTACAGCGACGAAGACAAGCTCAACGCCGAAGGCCAACGCTTCGACCCGCACTTCAAGAGCGACTGGAATCCGGACCTGTTCTACTCCCAGAACTATGTTTCGCACTTGGGCGTATACAGGCGGTCGCTGCTCGAACGAATCGGTGGTTTCCGCGCTGGCGTGGAAGGCAGCCAGGATCAGGATTTGCTGCTGCGCTGCCTGTTGTATGTGAAAGGCCCGCAGATTGTGCATATTCCCCGCGTGCTATATCACTGGCGTACCGTCGAGGGCTCCACCGCTCTCGCCTCGGGGGAAAAGAGCTATACCACCGAAGCAGGGGTCAAGGCATTGACGGACTACTTTGCCGAAGCACACCCGGCCGTGCGTGTCGAACCGGGACAGCTACCCAATACCTATCGAGTACGCTGGCCATTGCCGGAACCGGCGCCGCTGGTCAGCCTGCTGATCCCGACCCGCGACCGCCGCGCCCTGACCGAGACCTGCGTGCGTAGCATCCTGGAGAAGTCGACCTATACGAACTATGAAATCCTGATCCTGGACAACGGCAGCGTCGAGACCGAGACTCTGGAGTTCTTCGAACAGATCCAGCAGGAAGACCGGCGGGTTCGGGTGCTACGCTACGATCATCCGTTCAATTATTCGGCGATCAACAATTTCGGCGTGCAACACGCGCACGGTGAAGTCATCGGCCTGATCAACAACGATATCGAAGTCATCGCCCCGGAATGGCTGGGCGAAATGGTTTCCCATGCGATGCGAGCGGATATCGGCTGCGTTGGAGCCAAGCTGTATTACAGCAACGGCACCATTCAGCATGCAGGAGTCATATGCTCTATTGGAGGGGTTGCCGGTCATAGCCATAAGCATTTCCCACGGGATCATCCTGGCTATTTCTGCAGGCTACAACTGGTCCAGACACTGTCTGCCGTCACGGCAGCCTGCCTATTGATCCGCCGAAGTATTTTTGATGAAGTTAATGGTTTGGATGAGGAACACCTAAAGGTTGCCTTCAATGATGTTGATTTCTGCCTAAAAGTACGCACTGCCGGCTATCGAAACCTCTGGACACCCTACGCAGAGCTATATCATCATGAGTCCATCAGCCGTGGTGCCGAGGACTCTCCGGAGAAAATTGAACGATTCCGAAAAGAAATAGAGTTCATGAAAGAAAAATGGAATAAGGAACTTGAGATAGATCCTTACTACAACCAAAACCTAACTAAAATCAAGGAGGATTTTTCCATTAGACATAGTAATTATTAATCACTAAAGTCTTCAAGAATCTCTCACACAAGCTCACCCAATAGTCGGCCATGAAAAAAATCAATGACAAACAAAAATTAGCTATAGCAGCCATCTTTAAAAACGAAGGCCCATATATCTTAGAATGGATAGCATTTCATCGCACCATTGGTGTTGATAATTTTTTCATTGCAGACAATGGAAGCACGGACGGCTCTTCTGATCTTCTCCAAGCCCTCGAAAAACTTGGGATCATCACATATATTCCATTTCCGTCTACTCCAGGGGTTCCACCACAACTCTCCGCTTACAAGAAAATCATCAACGAGCATATCTCTGAGGCTCAGTGGTTTGCTTTTATTGACGCCGACGAATTCCTACTACCAACAGATGGAGAGACCTCCATTAAACCCGCATTACAGCGCCTCACAGAAGATAACAGTATAGGGGCAATTGCTGTAAACTGGGCCACATATGGATCTTCTCATCATAAGGAATACTCTGCCGACCTTGTAGTTGAGCGCTTCAATTACCGCGCCACAAAGGACTTTGGCGTAAATAGGCACTATAAATCCATCGTTCGCTCTGATGCTTATGTGGACACACATGAAAACCCCCATCTCTTCAAGATCAAGGAGGGTCTGCGCTATGTTCATGCCAATAATCGCAACATAACACAATACAACCAGGAAATAATTGGCCTTAGCCAAGAAACATGTTGGGAACCATTCAGAATTAATCATTATATTGTTAAGTCATTTGAAGAATTCACACTCAAAAAGAATCGCGGCCGAGCTACTATAGCTGCTGCCGCAGGATTGAACCGAAACAACTCATTTTTTCAAGGACATGACCGCAACGATGAAAAAGAAACTATAAACAGCAACCTACTAGAGTTGATCAAAAATGAAATCAACAGACTGAAACAGCAGCTAATTCAAATAAAAACAGATAAAAACATCATTGAACTACCATTTCCAAAGGCCCCCAAGCTTATTGGATGCATGGACTACGCAAAGCTTATAGGATCAGATTTGGAGTTCCTAGGGTGGGCATTTTTTGATGACAATAGCCCTGTCACATTCCACGCAAGCATTGATAATTTCATTTTCGAAACGAAAGCAACTACAAAAATATTCCGACCGGATGTCAAACGCAAGATCCTAGGTGCCCCCATAGACTGCGGATTCAGAACATCTATTTCTTTAAGTGAAATTCCACGAAACTTATTACATAAAGAAATCTATCTCAACGCCACCACAACAGGAGCATCGTATCGAATACCTGCAGGCTCCAGCTATCAATACCCACTACCAGAAACTACCAAACTTGCAAGATAATTATATATTTCAATTTTTCCCATGAAGACCCAACGATGAAAATTGTAATTGTCGGCACAGGATATGTCGGCCTTTCAAATGCCGTACTGCTCGCCCAACACAATGACGTCGTGGCGCTGGACATCGTCCCGGAAAAAATCGAAGCCCTTAATCGGCGTCTGTCCCCTATCGCCGATCCGGAACTGGAAGAGTTCTTGCGCGACAAGCCGCTGAATCTGCGCGCCACGCTCGACAAGGAGGAGGCCTATCGGGATGCCGATTGCGTGATCATCGCTACCCCCACGGATTACGATACGGAAACCAACTATTTCAACACCCGTTCGGTCGAAGCGGTGATCCGCGATGTGCTGTCGATCAATCCGACGGCGTTGATGGTGATCAAGTCGACCGTTCCGGTGGGCTTTACCGAACGGATGCGACAGGAGTTCGGTTGTGACAACATTCTCTTTTCTCCGGAGTTTCTCCGCGAAGGTCGGGCGCTGTACGATAATCTCCATCCGTCGCGCATCGTGGTCGGAGGACGCTCGGAGCGGGCACGGGGCTTTGCCGACCTGCTGCTGCAGGGTGCCTTGAAAAGAGACGTTCCGGTGCAGCTCACCGACTCCACCGAAGCCGAGGCGATCAAGCTGTTCGCCAACACCTATCTGGCGATGCGGGTGGCCTACTTCAACGAACTGGATACCTACGCCGAGATACACGGGCTGGACACACGGCAGATCATCGAAGGCGTCGGGTTGGACCCACGCATTGGCAGCCACTACCGCAACCCCTCATTCGGCTATGGCGGCTACTGTCTGCCAAAGGACGCCAAGCAGTTGCTGGCCAACTACGCCAACGTCCCCAACAACCTGATCCGCGCCATCGTGGAGGCCAACATCACCCGCAAGGACTTCATCGCCGAAGCGATCCTGAAACGACAACCGAAGGTGGTCGGTATCTACAGGCTGATCATGAAGGCAGGATCGGATAACTTTCGTGCTTCGTCGATCCAGGGGATCATGAAACGCATCAAGGCCAAAGGGGTCGAAGTGGTAGTCTACGAGCCGGTCTTGAAAGAGGAATCGTTCTTCAATTCACGGGTCGTCGGGAGTCTCGACGAGTTCAAGCGCATTGCCGATATAGTCGTGGCCAATCGATTGTCGGATGACATTCAAGACATACGAGACAAAGTCTACACACGCGACTTGTTCGGGCAAGATTGACAAGATAAAAGAATTTCTCACACTCTGCACAGGCCCTGCTGAAATGCCTTCGATAACGCTGAAAGACCATTACGTCGAACACGAAGGACTCCTATCGGACAAATGGGATATCTACCTGTCCGAATATGAGCGCCTGTTTCGCTCCCAGAGACAGGCGCCCGTGACGATTCTGGAAATTGGCGTTCAGAACGGCGGCTCACTGGAAATATGGGAAAAGTATTTCCCCAATGCATCGACGATCATCGGCTGCGATATTAATCCACGCTGCGAAAACATTACCTATACCTCCGACAAGACCCACTTGGTCATTGGAGATATCAATCAGCCTCAGACATTGGAAAAGATATTTTCCATAACGCAGGAATTTGATATCGTTATAGAAGATGGGTCCCATACCAGCAGCGACATTATCGGTACTTTCTGTAACTTTTTTCCACGCTTGAAGCATGGTGGCCTTTATATCGCCGAGGACTTGCACTGCAGCTACTGGGAAGACTATGAGGGTGGTCTGCACCATCCACGCTCGTCCATGGCCTTCTTCAAGGCGCTGGCGGATGTTTTGAACTTCGAGCATTGGGGTATAGAACACAGCCGAGTAAAGCTGCTGCAGGCATTCGGCATCTCGGCACCACTCGGCGAGGTGGTACTTGCAGAAATCCATTCGATTGAATTCGTCAACTCCATGTGCATCATCACCAAACATCCCGCAGCGAGCAACCGCCTCGGAAAGCGCTATATCGCGGGAAAATCCGCGCTAGTATGCGACATCAAAAACACTCATGGAACATACATCGGCGTTCCATCCCAAGATAAAAATAAGTTTTCCATAAGCAAAATAGCCAATAACGATCAAACTCCACCAAAGAAAACCCCTCGGAATCGCCCTCTTAGTCTCGCGGCCAAAATCTATTGGCACGAAAAACAGGGCAATGCTGCTTCAGGCTACTCCGAAGTACGTAGTAGTGCAGCCAAATATTCAACCGATGGCGAGCGCCAAACGCTTACCCTCCTATTCCCAGATACTGTGGGACTGCTCGATAGTCTGCGCCTGGACATATCGGATGACCTGGCGGCGATCATCCTGCATGGAATGCGTCTTGTCGATTCGGATGGCCACGAGCTCTGGCAGTGGTCGGGCTATACGAATGCCCTTGCCAAAGTGGGTGGAATAGCCTTTTTTCGCGATGGCGATGGCGAACCCTGTACCCTCTTCGCGTTGAACGACGACCCGCGATTTGAACTCGTTTTGCCTGACGAGACGCTGGCTGCCATTCGACCGGGCTGCTCGCTTCTGCTCGACATCACCCCCTATACGCTGGCCAGCCAGCTTCCTCGGGTGTTCGCCCAGTCGGGTGCGCTAGCGGCAGAGTTTAGAATCATGGCCGAACAGCTCAATACCAGGCTCGACCAGAAGGACCGACTGATCGCCAGCCAGAAGGAGCGCATCCAGCGCCTCGAAAAAAACCAACACGAACAGTACGAACAGCTCCTGCGTGCAGAAAGCCAACTGGCCTTGCTAAAGGAGCTTGTTGTCTCTAGCGGATGCGTGGAGTCGTTATGACTCTTGGGCGCCCATCGGTCGGCGAGTTCGCCTACGACTGGCGTCAGATGGGCACCACGAATAAGACAGCCGCATAAAGAATCAATAATGCATCATTTCTTAACAATTTTATTGCAGGCTACAAACAGCAAAGTACTTTTTACCAACAGCACTCCAAGCATCTTCGTTGCTGACACGCTGACCAAGACTGATCATATGATGACTAAACCATCTCGACTGATCGCCTGACAGCTCTCTTTTTAAAGAGAGCGCCCAATCCTGCCCCCAACGAGACTCAAAGAATTGATTTTTTAATCAAATCGGTCTAGTCAAGAAACAAGCAGTCATAACAGCGAGTTAGCAGTGTGCCAAAGGAGAAACTCCGTAGCCAGCCTATATTCAATATCAAAACAAGACAGTGCTCACCTGCTCTATTTTTCATAATTACCTGACCACTACCCTCTCCACTTTTCGTTATATAAGGGAATACCATGATCTTCGTAACAGGCGGCGCCGGCTTCATCGGTTCGAATTTCGTTCTGCAATGGTGCCGCAACACCGATGAAACCGTTCTGAATCTGGACGCGCTGACCTATGCCGGCAACCTGGCCAACCTGCAGTCGCTGGAACAGTCGCCGCAGCATCGGTTCGTGCAAGGCGATATTCGCGATACAGAGCTGCTGAAGCAGCTGTTCGCCGAGCACAAGCCACGGGCGGTGCTGCATTTCGCCGCGGAATCTCATGTGGACCGCTCGATCATCGGCCCGGAAGCCTTCGTCGAGACCAACGTGGTCGGTACCTTCCGCCTGCTGGAGGCGACACGCGCTTACTGGAATGGCCTGGAGGCCGCGGACAAGGCGGCATTCCGCTTCCTGCACGTCTCCACCGACGAGGTGTACGGCACCCTGGGGCCGAACGATCCGGCCTTCAGCGAAACCACGCCCTACGCGCCGAACAGCCCCTACTCGGCGTCCAAGGCGGGCTCCGACCACATGGTCCGCGCCTATCATCACACCTATGGGCTGCCGGTGCTGACCACCAACTGCTCGAACAACTACGGGCCCTATCACTTCCCGGAGAAGCTGATCCCGCTGATGATCGTCAATGCGCTGGCCGGCAAGCCGCTGCCGGTGTACGGCGACGGCCAGCAGATCCGCGACTGGCTGTATGTGGAAGACCACTGCGCAGCCATCCGTCGCGTGCTCGACGCCGGCACGCCGGGCGAGACCTACAACGTCGGCGGCTGGAACGAGAAGGCCAATATCGACATCGTGCAGACCGTCTGTGCCCTGCTGGACGAACTGGCGCCGGCCGGCAAGCGGGGCGTTCGCCATGCCCAGAGCGGCGAGCCGCTGAGCAACTATGCCGAATTGGTCACCTTCGTCACCGATCGTCCCGGCCATGACCGCCGTTACGCCATCGACGCCCGCAAGCTCGAGCGTGAACTCGGCTGGAAGCCGGCGGAAACCTTCGAGACCGGAATCCGCAAGACGGTGCAGTGGTACCTGGCCAACCAAGAGTGGGTGACCGGCGTGCTGGACGGTAGCTATCGCGACTGGGTGCAGACGCAATACGGGGCCAAGGCATGAGGATTCTGCTGCTGGGCAAGAATGGTCAGGTCGGATGGGAACTGCAGCGCGCTCTGGCGCCGCTGGGCGAAGTGGTGGCGCTGGATCGCCACGGCGAGCAGGGATTGTGCGGAGATCTGGCCGACCTCGACGGTCTGACCGCCACCCTGCGCGCGCTCGATCCGGACGTAATCGTCAACGCCGCGGCCTACACGGCGGTGGACAAGGCGGAAAACGAGCCGGAACTGGCGCTGCGCATCAATGGCGAGGCACCCGGCGTGCTGGCGCGGGAGGCCGCCCGACTGGGCGCCTGGCTGGTGCATTACTCGACCGACTATGTGTTCGACGGTAGCGGCGAACAGCCCTGGCGCGAGGACGCGCCGACCGGGCCGCTGTCGGTCTACGGTCGCAGCAAGCTGGCCGGCGAGGCGGCGATCGCCGCCAGTGGCGCCCGGGCGCTGGTGTTTCGCACCAGTTGGGTCTATGCGGCACGCGGCGGCAACTTCGCCAAGACCATGCTGCGCCTGGCCCGGGAACGCGATCAACTGCGGGTGATCGCCGATCAGATCGGCGCACCGACCGGCGCCGAGCTGATCGCCGACGTGACCGCCCATGCGCTGCGCCAGGTACTGGGCAGCGCCGATGCCTCCCCCCTGGGGGGCGTCTATCACCTGGCAGCGGCTGGCGAAACCTCCTGGTTCGATTACGCCCGCTTCGTGCTGCTGCAGACCGAGCAGGCCGGCGAGGTTCTCAAGGTCGGCCACGAGCAGATCGAGGCCATCCCCACCAGCGCCTATCCGACCCCGGCGCAGCGTCCCCTCAATTCGCGTCTCGACACGACCAAGCTGCAGGAAACCTTCGGCTTGCACCTGCCGAACTGGCAGGACGGTGTGGCGCGCATGCTGACTGAAACGACAAAGGACTGATTTATCATGCAAAATCGAAAAGGCATCATCCTCGCCGGCGGCTCCGGCACCCGCCTCTACCCTGCCACCCTGGCGGTTTCCAAGCAGCTGCTGCCGATCTACGACAAGCCGATGGTGTATTACCCGCTGTCGGTCCTGCTGCTGAGCGGCATCCGCGAGATCCTGATCATTTCCACACCGCAGGACACGCCGCGCTTCCAGCAACTCCTCGGCGACGGCAGCCAGTGGGGCATCCAGCTTTCCTATGCGGTGCAGCCCTCGCCGGACGGCCTGGCTCAGGCCTTCCTGATCGGCGAGGAGTTCCTGGCCGGCGCGCCTTGCGCCCTGGTGCTGGGCGACAACATTTTCCACGGCCATGACTTCGCAGCCCTGCTGCATAACGCCGACACCCGCCGCAGCGGAGCCACGGTGTTCGCCTATGCGGTCCATGACCCGGAGCGCTACGGTGTGGCCGAGTTCGCCCCGGACGGCCGGGTGCTGAGCCTCGAGGAAAAGCCCAAGCAGCCCAAGTCGCGCTACGCGGTCACCGGTCTGTACTTCTACGACGAGCAGGTGGTGGAGCTGGCCAAGCAGGTCAAGCCCTCGGCTCGCGGCGAGCTGGAGATCACCGACCTCAACATGCTTTACCTGCAGCGCGAGCAGTTGCACGTCGAGCTGATGGGCCGTGGCTATGCCTGGCTGGATACCGGCACCCACGACAGCATGCTGGAGGCCAGCCAGTTCATTCAGACCATCGAACACCGCCAGGGGCTGAAGGTGGCCGCACCGGAAGAGATCGCCTGGCGCCAGGGCTGGATCGGCGACGAAGCCCTGCAGGCCCTAGCGGCCCCCATGTCGAAGAACGGCTACGGCCAGTATCTGCTCAACCTGCTGCAGGAGAAGGTGTACTGATGCACGCGATCCAGACCGAGATTCCCGACGTCTTCATCATCGAGCCCAAGGTGTTCGGCGACGAGCGCGGCTTCTTCTTCGAGAGCTTCAATGCCCGCCGCTTCGCCGAGCTGACCGGCGCCAATCCCGAATTCGTGCAGGACAACCACTCCCGCTCGGTGAAGGGCGTGCTGCGCGGCCTGCATTACCAGATCCGCCAGCCGCAGGGAAAACTGGTGCGGGTGGTTTCCGGCGAGGTGTGGGACGTGGCGGTGGACCTGCGCCGCAGTTCGCCGACCTTCGGCAAGTGGGTCGGCGTCACCCTGTCGGCCGAGAACAAGCGCCAGCTGTGGATACCCGAGGGCTTCGCCCACGGTTTCGTCGTGGTTTCCGAGTCGGCCGAATTCCTCTACAAGACCACCGACTACTGGGCGCCGGAACACGAACGCAGCATCCTCTGGAACGACCCGACCCTCGACCTGCCCTGGCCGCTGGATGGCGAACCCTCGCTGTCGGCCAAGGATCGGGATGGCGTTCTCCTGGAACAGGCCGAGACCTTCGACTGATCTGGCAACAGCTCCCGGAAAATCCGCGCGGGTTTCACCCGCCCTACCCAAGCCCCCCAGCGGCTCTCGTAGGGCGGGTGAAACCCGCCGTGTACCCCGGAAAGCCTGAAAAGCTGCAGGTTTTACCCACCCTGCCGAATTGTGCTGCCCTTAGTGGGTCAGGCCTTCCGGTCTGCCCCGCCCTTGCGACTTGCCACGCCCCATACGCATGCGCAGACTGCGCGTTTTTGCATTGCGCAGGTTTGGCATGTCTCTTCCTTTCCCAACCACTCCTTCAAGCAATCTTCCCTGGAACCCGCGGCTGGCCCATCTGCGTTGCCTGGCGGCGCTGCTGGTGCTGATGTTCCATGTATTCCACGCGTTTTTCGGGAATTGGCAGCCCCATCCCGACGCCTTCGGTTTCGGCTGGTTGGTGGAGGGGCATACGGGCGTGAGCCTGTTCTTCGTGTTGAGCGGCTACCTGTTCATGAGCATCGCCCTGCGGGCCGAAGGCGCTCTCGACTACGGCCGCTTCCTGAAAAACCGGACGCTGCGGATCTTCCCGCTGTTCGTGGTGGTGTTCATGGTGGCGGTGTCGGTGAACCGGGATGCCTTTCGCCCTCAGGATGTCCTGTACCTGTTCTTTTCCAACATCGGCGATCCGCCGACCAGCAAGCAGCTCATGACCGGAGCCGCCTGGACGATATCGGTGGAGTTCACCTTCTATCTGATCTTTCCCTTCCTGGCGCGCTTCGCGCTGGCCCAGGGGCCGGGCTATCTGCTGCGCCTGATCGCTCTGTTGCTGCTGTTCAAGCTGGGCGCCTTTTTGCTCAGCGAGCGCCCGACCCACATGATCTATTCGACGCTGCTCGGACGCCTGGACCAGTTCCTGATCGGCATGCTCGCCGCACAGTATGCGGCGCTGTACATTCTGCGTCCCTTGCACGGCGCCTGGGTGGTCGGCGCCGGGCTGGCGGTATGGGCGCTGCTGGAGGTGCAGAAATACGCGGCGAGCTTCTTTTCACCCGACCCGGTACAGGTTGCCTGGCTGGCCTGGCCGACGGTGGAGGCCCTGGCCTGGGCGCTGGTCGTCCTGAGCTATGCCCACTGGCGCGGCAATCTGTGGGGCTGGCTGGGACGACTGCTGGAGCGCGGCGGGGAGATCAGCTTTTCGCTGTACCTGTGGCACGGACTGGTGATCTTCCTCGGCATGCGGCTGCTCGGCACCCCGGACTGGTTCGCCAGCTCGCACTTGAATGCGCTGCTGGTGGGCGCCGGTGTACTGGCGCTTTCCTGGGGGGTGGCGAGCTTGAGCTACCGGACGATCGAGGCGCCCTTTCTGGAGATGCGCGGACGGTATGTGGTGAAACGCAATCACGTAACCCTGGAGTAGACCTCCAAGGTCTCGCGAGCACAGCGCGTCCAAGAGAACAGGCGCGCCTGCTCCAGGCCCCGGCGGATCAGGCGCTCCCTCAACGGCTCATCTTCGAGCAGCTCGTGCAGGCTCGCCGCCAGTCCCTCCGTATCGTTCGCCTCGCACAGCATGGCCACCTCGCCGGCAAACTCGGCCATCGAGGTACCGGCCGTGCAGATCACCGGCGTCCCGCTGGCCATGGCCTCCAGCACCGGCAAACCGAAGCCCTCGTAGAGCGATGGATAGACGAAGGCCGCAGCCCCCGAATACAGGAATGGCAGGTCGGCAGCGCTGACGAATCGCAGATAGCGGATCTCGCCGGAGGCCTGCAGAGACTGGATGTTCGCCATCAACTCGTCGTTCCGCCAACCCGAGGCGCCGGCAACGATCAGCGGATAGGCTCGTCGCAACGAAACCGGCAGCTGCATCCAGGCCGCCAGCAACTGATCGACCCCTTTACGCGGCTCGATCGTCCCGACAAAGGCCACATAGCGCCCATGCTGCAAGCCATGGCGCGCCAGCACGGCCTGGGTCTGCTCCGCCGTGCGCGGAAAAAAGCGCGCATCCGCGCCCAGATGGGTCGCCCGGACCCGCTCGGCCGGCACGCCGAACTGCTCGATCAATTCATGGCGAACCAGTTCCGAAGGCGTAACGATGAAGTCGGCCCGGCTCAAGGTTCGCGGTAGCTCGCGGTCCAACCAGGCCACCCGCTCGGCTGGATGGAACTGGGGAAAGCGCATGCAGGAAAGATCGTGAATGGTCGTGATACAGGGACCCTCGTGATCTTTCAGGATGAAATTCGGCTCGTGGTAGACAAAGTCCCGGCTTGCACGCGTGGCCAGCCGGAAGCGGGCCTTGCGCAAGGCGGCATGCGCCCGATAGGCCAGCGGCAGGCCGCGTATCAGCTTGCGCAGCCGCATGCTCGGCGTATCCCCCAAAGCTCCCCGCCCTTCTCCAGCCACTTCATCATCGCTGGCCGCCAGCACTTCGGCCGCCGAAACCAGGCGATTGCCGGTAAAGCAATCGATTTGCTCGATGGCCGCGAAAGCTTGCAGCTCGCGCAGCAAGTTGAGGGTGTAGTTGCCGATCCCCGTCAGTGGCGGAACCAGCGACTCCGTGTTGAGCAGAAGTTTCATCGAACAGTCGCTGCCTTTTCCCGCCAGTCGTTCAAGAGCGCTCCAAGCGTCTCGCCCAGCGCATGGGCCGGTTGCCAGCCTGTCGAAGCCTGCAGGCGCCGGCAATCGCCCACCGCGAAAGGAATGTCCGAAGGGCGCAGGCGTTGCGGGTCCTGCTCCACGGCGATGGAAGCCGGACTCTGAGCCAGCAACTCGTCGAGGAGTTCGCGAATCTTTCGAGCCTGTCCCGAGGCGATATTGAAGATCCGCTGGTCGGCGGGCCGGTCCGCAAGGTCCAGCAGCTTCACATAGGCATCACAGACGTCGCGCACGTCGAGAAAATCGCGACAGGCCTCCAGGTTACCCACCCGCAACACCGGCGGCTGCAAGCCCTGTTCGATCTCGGCAATCTGCTTGGCGAAGGATGCCGTGACGAAATCGGGCGACTGGCCCGGCCCGATGTGATTGAAGGGGCGGGCGATGACTCCGCGCAGCCCCTGGCGGAAATACTGGACAAAGGCCAGCTCGGCCGCCAGCTTGCTGGCCGCATAGGGATTCATCGGCTGGCAGACACTGCCCTCGTCCAGCGGCTCCCCCGCCTTGAATGCCTCGCCATAGACTTCGGAAGAGCTAGCGAACAGCACGAAGGCCTCGGGCACATGGCTCTTGACGGCCTCGAGCAGATTCAAGCTCCCCATCACGTTGGTCTGCCAAGTCAGTACAGGGTCGCGAAAGCTGGTCGGCACATGGGAAATCGCCGCCAGGTGAACCACATGGGTCGGCCGAATCTGCTGCACGACTTGCTCGACCTCCGCCGCGTTACGAATATCCAGGCGCACATGGTCGACGCCATCCCGCAGCAGAGGCTCCGAGGACACCGTGCCGGTCACTCGATACCCGGCCTCGCACAGCTTCGTCCGCAACACCTTGCCCACGAAGCCGTTCGCTCCGGTCAGCAAAACATGATTCATTGCTTTTTTCCTTTGAAAACTGTGGCTTTGTCGAGGAGGCGCAGCGTACTGGCACCGGGCCTGTCGAATGCTTTGACAAGCCACAGTGCGGAAAGACCGAAAGGGGCCAGTCGCTACAAGAACAGCGCCATGAATCAAGCCGAGGAGAGAAGCGCTCTCCTCGCGCGCTCATTCCCTAGAACGAAAAGCCCTGCTCGTTGCGGCGCAGATCGGCTTCCACCATCATGCGGCACAGCTCCTCCAGCGAAGTCTTCGGCTCCCAGCCGAGCTTCTCCCTGGCCTTGGCCGGATTGCCGATCAGCAGCTCCACCTCCGCCGGACGGTAGAACTTCGGATTGACCGCCACGACCACCTTGCCAGTAGCGCTGTCGATACCCTGCTCCCGCTCGCCCTCGCCTTTCCACTCCACGTTGATATCGGCGGCCTTGCAGGCTAGGGAGACAAAATCGCGCACGGTTTCGGTACGGTTGGTCGCCAGCACGAAGGTATCCGGCTCGTCGGCCTGCAGCATGCGCCACATCCCCTCCACATACTCCTTGGCGAAACCCCAGTCGCGCTTGGCATCCATGTTGCCCAGCTCCAGCACGTCCTGCTTGCCCAGCTTGATCTTGGCGACGGAGTCGGTGATCTTGCGGGTCACGAACTCGCGGCCACGCAGCGGTGACTCATGGTTGAAGAGGATGCCGCTGGTACCGAAGATGCCGTAGGACTCGCGGTAGTTGATGGTCATCCAGTGCGCATACAGCTTGGCTACGCCATAGGGGCTGCGGGGGTAGAACGGCGTGGTCTCGATTTGCGGAATCGCCTGCACCTTGCCGAACATTTCGGACGTCGATGCCTGATAGAAACGCACCTTCGGGTTGACGATGCGTAACCGCTCCATAAACCCTACCTTCGAAACCGCGCCCTGAGATCTGATGCTGAGCTCCCGATTCCTTCTGGAACTTGCCCCGCATGATGCGTCCCGCCCCCAACGTCAAAGCTGTTTACCTCTACCCCAAGCCGGTCGATTTCCGTAAATCCATCAATGGCCTGGCAGCCCTGGTCGAGTTGGATATCAAGGTCGCGGTGTTCGACCCTGTGTTGTTCGTCTTCCTCAATCGCACACGCAACCAAGTGAAAATTCTGTACTGGCATCGCAACGGCTTCTGTCTGTGGCTCAAGCGCCTGGAGGCCGAGCGGTTCAAGACCAAGCCGGATGTGGGTGACGAAGC
>NZ_FOFJ01000090.1 GCF_900110885.1 Azotobacter beijerinckii
ACCACCTTCGTCTGTGCGCTGCGTAGCGAAGGGCTGGTCGCTCCGCTGGTTCTCGACGGGCCGGTCAACGGGCGGGCGTTTCGCGCCTGGATCGAGCAGGCACTGGCGCCAACCCTGGGCGCCGGAGACTCGTGGTGATGGACAACCTCGGCTCGCACAAGGTGGCCGGCGTGCGGGAGGCCATCCAGGCACGCGGGGCCGAGCTGCGCTATTTGCCACCGTACAGTCCGGACTACAACCTGATCGAGCAGGTGTTCGCGAAGCTGAAGGCGCTGCTGCGCAAAGCCGCCGCCCGCACGGTCGATACCCTGTGGTCGACCATCGGCGCCTTGCTGGAGCGCTTTCCGCCCGCCGAATGCGAACGCTATATCCGCCATTGCGGCTATGGCCGGTCAGGATGAAAGCGCTCTAGCGGGCCAGCTCGGTCATGGACAGGTTCAGCGGTGGCAGCAGCTTCTTCAGCAGGGCGGCTTTTCGTTCAGCAGAGTAACGCGGCATTGCACAGCTCTTTCCGCCCCCATGTTCCGTTTGGATGAATCCGATCAGGCGACAACTATCCTGACACCGGGGGACCGCAAACACTTGAGGAATTCGGACATCGACAGGCTGGGTTGGAACTGGATTCGGTTCATGGACATGGATTGATCCTCCTTGATTTCTGTTTATATATCCAGTACAGGTGTTCCCGAGTACCTACAGAGCCTCTGGCTTAGCATCATTGCTAATCAGCTCCGAACTTGAATCAATCAGTCAACCACACAGGCCAATACGCATTTACCCAGCTTGATTTTCCTGGATAAGCTCAATCTTGTAGCCATCTGGATCGCTTACAAAAGCGATTACGGTCGTTCCATGCTTCATGGGGCCAGCTTCCCTGATCACGTTTCCGCCATTTTGCTTGATGTCTTCACAGGCCTTGTAGGCGTCATCGACGGCTATGGCGATATGACCAAAAGCACTACCCATCTCGTATTTGTCAATGCCCCAGTTGTAAGTCAATTCAATGACGGCATTTTCTTCTTCTTTTCCATATCCAACAAAGGCCAAAGTGAATTTGCCATCGGGGTAGTCATGTTTCCGAAGAAGGCTCATGCCCAGGATTCGAGTGTAGAAATCGATCGATTTGTCCAGATCGGTTACGCGGATCATGGTATGCAGGAAGCGCATGTTTAATTCCTGTCGGGAAGGGAGTAGCGGAGATTCTAGATAGATGTATGTCCAAGAGGCAAACCATAGAGGTTGAATTCAGCACCACAAGCAGTGACTGGTTATGCTCTTGAAGGCCCGTGCAGAGGCGAATGCGATTCGGAGGGGGAGGACCCCTTTCGTGCGTGCGGCTACGGTTTTGCCAAGTTCAGAGGATGGACGCACGGTAGCCTGCTCTCCAGAAGTGAAGCAATATTTCTAGATCCAGAGCAGCTATCGTTGGCGACTATGCTGATATTTAGCCTGAAACAGGCCTCTGAAGAAGAGTTTATCTGGCTCGGCAATCAGGGGAATTTAAGGAGTTGAACGCGTATTCAGATATCGAAGTCGTAGTCGGCAAGGTCCTTCTGCAAGCGGCGTTCTTCGAGATAATTATCGATGATCCGACGTTTGGTCAGATTGGTTTTGGCGACTTCAACTTCGGCTTCGGCGTTATCTGCCTCCTCGGCGACGAAGTCATCCTCGAGTTCAATGTCAGCTTTATCGGTGGCCATGCGTTCGCTCCAAGCTACGGTCGCTATGGCGCACCTTATAGCGACAAAGGCTGGATGGGTAAAAAAGATTTTTTCAATTGATCAGGAATAATTGTAATGAAAAGTCAATCGTTTGAGGTCTTGTGCTTGTACTCGCAGAGGTCTTCGATGCGGCAACTGCCGCATAGCGGCTTGCGAGCCTTGCAAACATAGCGACCATGCAGGATCAGCCAGTGATGGGCGTCCAGTAGGTACTCCTTGGGCACCAGCTTGACCAGCTTGCGCTCGACTTCCAGCACATTCTTGCCCGGCGCGATCCGGGTACGGTTGCTGACCCGAAAGATATGCGTGTCCACTGCCATGGTGGAATGTCGGAAGGCCGTGTTGAGTACCACATTGGCGGTTTTGCGGCCGACTCCGGGCAGCGCTTCGAGGGCCTCGCGGTTGTCTGGAACCTGGCTGTGGTGCTTCTCGATGAGGAGGCGGCAGGTCTCGATGACGTTTTTCGCCTTGCTGTTGAACAGGCCGATGCTCTTGATGTACTCGCTCAGTCCTACCACGCTCAGGGCATAGATGGCTTCCGGGGTGTTGGCCACCGGAAAGAGCTTGGCGGTGGCTTTGTTCACCCCGACGTCGGTGGCCTGGGCGGAGAGGATCACCGAAATCAGTAGCTCGAAGGGCGTGCTGTAGACCAGTTCGGTGGTGGGGGTGGGGTTGTCTTCGTGAAAGCGACGGAAGATTTCCCTACGTTTGGCGGCGTTCATGTTCGGATAGGCTTCAGGTTGTGGATTTCATTCGATCACCCCGGTCACCCGCACGCGACGGTTCGGAGCAGAGGCCTGCGGTTGCTCGACCTTGTTGGCCCGTTCGGCAAGGTGCTCGTCGATTCGGTTCTTCAGCGCGATGAGCAGGCCGAGAACGATGAAGGCCCCGGGAGGCAGGATGGCCAGCAGAAAACCCTTGTAGTCGCCGATCAGCACGATCTGCCAGTCGCGTGCGATGGGGCCGAGCAACAGCTGCATGTTGGCGAACAGTGCGCCGGTACCGAGCAGCTCGCGCAGTCCGCCCAGTACGACCAGTACCGCGGCAAAGCCCAGTCCCATCATCAGCCCGTCGAAGCCGGCCAACAGCGGGGCATGCCTGGCGGCAAAGCCGTCGGCGCGGCCGAGAATCACGCAGTTGGTGGTGATCAGCGGGATGAAGATGCCGAGGATCTGATAGAGCTCGTAAGTGAAGGCCTGCATCAGGAGTTCGATGCAGGTGGTCAGTGCGGCGATGATCATCACGAAGACCGGCAGACGCACGGCAGTATTCACCACGCCGCGCACCAGCGACACGGCAATGTTAGAGCAGCTCAGCACCAGCGCGGTCGCCAGCCCGAGTCCCAGGGCATTGACCGTCGAGTTGCTCACCCCGAGCAGCGGGCAGAGCCCGAGCAGCTGCACCAGCGCCGGATTGTTCTTCCACAGGCCGTTGATGCTCAGTTCGCGGTAGCTGGGGTGGTTCATGGTTTACTCCCTTGCCGCTCGGAGAACTGTGCGTTCAGAAGTGCCGCCTGGTTGGCCTGGAAATACTGCAAGGCTTGGTGAACCGTCTTGACCACGGCCCGCGGGGTGATGGTGGCACCGGCGAACTGGTCGAAATCCCCGCCGTCCTTCTTCACGGCCCAGCCCGACTCGTCGGGGCTGGCGAGGGATCTACCCTCGAAACTGCGAATCCAGGGGGTTTTGGCCAGCTCGATCTTGTCCCCCAGGCCAGGAGTTTCCCGGTGGCCGATGACTCTCACTCCGGCCAGCCTGCCGTCGGCCTGGATGCCGATCAACAGGTGGATGGCGCCACTGTAGCCATCCGGGGCCGTGGCCTGGAGGATCACCGCCGTGGCCTGACCGTTCTTGCTGGCAAGATAGGCGGGCTGCGGGCTCCGGTGGCCGAGCAACGGCTCGTCGAGCAGGATGCTGCTGGCGAGCAGATCGTTGTCGTAGCTGCCGGCCGGGAGAATCTCGCCCAGGGCGCGGACCTGGGCCTGGCGTTCGGCGGCCTGGATCCGTGCGGCCGTGCCCTGTTGGAGCAGTGTGACGACGCCGACCGTGGCCACCGCGAACAGCCCCAGCACCAGGCTGTTCTTCAGCATCGAGCGGCCGATTTCAGGCATGGGCATGGTTCAGTCCCCCACCTTGAAGCCGCGTTCGGCCTTGCGGTGACCGTAGGTGCGCGGGCGGCTGAAGTAGTCGATGGTTGGTGCCGCCAGGTTCATCAGCAGCACGGCGAAGGCCACCGCGTCCGGGTAACCGCCCCAGGCACGGATCACGTAGACGAGGATGCCGACGCCGATCCCGAAGATCAGCCGGCCCTGGTTGCTGGTCGCACCGCTCACAGGATCGGTGACGATGAAGAAGGCGCCCAGCATGGTCGCGCCGCTCAGCAGGTGAAACAGGGGCGAGCCGTTGGAGTCGGAGTCCGAGCCGTTCCAGAACAGCAGGCTCATGAGGAACAGCGCGCCCAGCATGCCGGCCGGCGCATGCCAGCCGAACAGGCGGCGCCGGAGCATGAACAGACCTCCGGCGAGGAAGGCCAGATTGACCCATTCGCTTCCTCGACCGCCCAGATAGCCGAACGCCGGATTCTGCGCCCAGAGTTCGTCCATGGTCAGGCTGCGGTTGGCCTTCCGCACATCCAGGGCGGTGGCCTGGCTCCAGCCGTCGGGCAGGGCGGCAATGCCAAGGATCTGCTGGAGACCCTCGACCAGCCCGACGGCATGGGGTGCCGGCCAGGCGGTCATTTCCAGCGGGAAGGAGATCAGCACCACCACATAGCCGACCATCGCCGGATTGAAGGGGTTCTGTCCCAACCCGCCGTAGACGTGCTTGCCGAACAGGATGGCAAAGCCGCAGGCCGTCAGGGTCAGCCACCAGGGCGCGTAGGGCGGCAGGGCCAGGGCCAGCAGCACGGCCGTGACCAGGGCGCTGCCGTCGCCGAGAAAGAAACCGACCGGACGTTGCCGAAGCTGCAGAACGGCCGCCTCGAAACCGAGCGCTGCAGCGCTCATCCAGAGCAGGTTGAGCAGGGTGCCGAAGCCGTACAGCCAGGTCAGCGCCAACAGGCCGGGCAGGGTGGCGACCAGCACCAGCTGCATGACCTGGCGGGTACGAGTGCTGCCCGTGGCATGGGGCGAAGTGATGCGGGGCAGGGCCATTGGCGCTCCGTTGTGTACTTGCCTGGGGACGGCTATCCAGCTCGCGGGTGGATTGCCGGAGATTTCCGCCGCCGGTTATTCGCTTTGGTGCTCCGCCAGCTTGCGTTCGGCCTCGGCCAGACGTGTCCGTGCCGACTCCAGCGCGGGCGGATCGGCAGCCTCGTCGCGCTCCAGCTTGCGCAGGTCGGCGCGGGCGAAGGCGAGTTCGGTCTTCAGGGTCCGCAACTTTTCGTCCACCGGACGCTTGTCGGTGCGTATCAGCTGAGGGGCGGGCTTGTCCGAGGCTTCCTCGGCAGCGTGCAGGGCCCGCTCGGCGCTGGCCAAGGCCTCGCGCAGGCAAGTCAGCTCAGCATCGTCCGCTCCGGCTTTCTCGGCTTTCTTCAGCTCGGTGCGCTTTATCGCCAGTTCGATCTTGGCTTTTTTCAGCGCCGCGTCATTGCTTGCCGGCACTGCTGGCGGAGCGGCTGCCGTGACGGCCTCCAGGGCCTTCTTGGCCGCTTCGACGGCGGCGCGCAGCTCGGCCACCTGGGCCTCCAGTTCCGGCGTGGCGTGGGCGGCGAGCTGTTTCTCGGCCTTTTTCAGGGCGATCTGGGCCATGCTGGCCTCGATCCTCAGTTTTTTCTGCTGCTCCAAGAGCCCGGCCGCCAGGCTGGGTTGGGCGGCGAGCGGCGCTGTCCGATCAGGCAGTGCGGCGCTTTCCGTCTGCAGCGCCTTGGCCCGAGCGGCCTGTTCGGCGCGGGCCTGGCGTTCGGCTTCCTTCTGCTCCTCGGCCTTGCGCAGGCGCTCTTGGCGCAGCTCGAAACGCCGCCGGGAATGCTCGGCCTTGTGCTGCTTCTGCTCCAGTTCGCGGATTTCCGCCTTGGCCGCGCGGTAGTACTGCACCAGCGGCAGGCTGGACGGACAGACGTAGGCGCAGGCGCCGCACTCGATGCAGTCGAACAGGTTGTGTGCCCTGAGCTGCTCGTGTTCCTGGCCGAGGGCGAAGAAGTGCAGTTGCTGCGGCAACAGGCTGGCCGGGCAGGCATCGGCGCAGGCGCCGCAGCGGATGCACGGCAGCGGTGGCGGCGGAGGCGGCAGTTCGCTGCGGGTCGGTGCCAGCAGGCAGTTGCCGGTCTTGATCAGCGGCGCCTCGAGCGAGGGCAGGGTGAAACCCATCATCGGGCCGCCCATGATCAGCCGATCCATGCGTGCCTCGTCCAGCCCGGCGAAGGCCAGGAGCTCGCCTATCGGCGTGCCGAGCAGGGCCTCGACGTTCATCGGCCGGGCCAGGGCTTCGCCGGTCAGGGTGACGATGCGCGAGACCAGCGGCCGACCCTGGAGCACCGCATCATGGATGGCGACGCAGGTGCCGACGTTCTGGCAGAGCATGCCGACGTCCGTCGGCAAGCCGCCGCTCGGCACCTGCTGGCCGGTGAGCAGCTCGACCAGTTGCTTCTCGCCGCCGGACGGATACTTGGTCGGCAGTACCCGCAGGCCGAACGGCCGCTCGCCGAGGGCGGCCTGCAGCGCGGCGATGGCCTCGGGCTTGTTGTCCTCGATACCGATCAGCACCTGCTCGGGCTGGATCAGCCAGGCGAGGATCTCGATGCCGGCGACCAGCTCGGCAGCCCTTTCGCGCATCAGCCGGTCGTCGGCGGTGATATAGGGTTCGCATTCGGCGCCGTTGATGATCAGCGTGTGGATCTTTCCCTGGGGGCGTGCCGCCAGCTTCACTGCGGTGGGAAAGCCTGCGCCGCCCAGACCGCTGATGCCGGCCTGGCGGATCTTCTCCAACAGTACCTCGGGCGCCAGGCCGCGGTAGTCGGCGCAGGGCGCCAGCGGGGCCCATGCGTCCAGGCCGTCGCTGTCGATGACGATGGCCGGCGCGAGCATGCCGGATACATGGGGATAGGGCTGTGGGCCGATGAAGCTCACCGTGCCGGAGGTCGGCGCATGCAGCGGCACGCTGACCCGTCCGCTGGCGGCAGCGATCGTCTGGCCCTTGAGGACCCGCTCGCCGACCGCGACGATCGGCTGGGCGGGTGCACCGATATGCTGACCGAGCGGCAGGATCAGACGCGCAGGCAACGGCGCCGGCTGGATCGGCGTGCGGTTGGAGAGCGCCTTGTGCTCCGGCGGATGGATGCCGCCATGGAAATCCCAGAGCTTCACGTCGCTCATGCCGCCCGCTCCCGATCGCTGGCGATCAGCCGGCCGGGAGGCAGGGGCAGATCCCATTTCCAGTGTTGCAAGGAACCCGCGAGCGGAATCATGTCGATGCAGTCCACCGGGCAGGGCTCGACGCAGAGATCGCAGCCGGTGCATTCGGCGGCGATCACCGTGTGCATCTGCTTGGCGGCACCGACGATGGCATCCACCGGGCAGGCCTGCAGGCACTTGGTGCAGCCGATGCATTCGGCCTCGCGGATGCGCGCGACCATCGGCGGTTTCTCGCCTTCGGCGGCGTCCAGCGGCTCGGGCTCGAGGTCCAGCAGCTCGGCCAGCGCCTGGATGGTCGCCGCGCCCCCCGGCGGGCACTTGTTGATCTTGTCGCCGGCGGCGATGGCCTCGGCGTAGGGCCTGCAGCCGGGATAGCCGCACTGGCCGCACTGGGTCTGCGGCAGCCGCGCGTTGATCTGCTCGGCGATGGGGTTGCCCTCGACGCGAAAGCGCACCGCCGCATAGCCGAGGAGGGCGCCGCAGACCAGGCACAGCAGGAGCAGGACGAGCACGGCGGTCATGGCTTGATCAACCCGGAAAAGCCCATGAACGCCAGGGACATCAATCCCGCGGTGACCAGGCCGATGGCCGCGCCCTTGAACGGTTTGGGCACGTCGGCGATGGCGATGCGCTCGCGCAGGGCGGCGAACAGCACCAGCACCAGGGAAAAGCCGAGACCGGCGCCGAAGCCGTTGGCGGTGGCCGCGAGGAAGCCGAAACCGGCCTTGTTGGCGTTGAGCAGGGCCACGCCGAGCACGATGCAGTTGGTGGTGATCAGCGGCAGGAAGATGCCGAGCACGCGGTAGAGCAGCGGGCTGGTCTTGTTCACCAGCATCTCGGTGAACTGCACCACCACGGCGATCACCAGGATGAAGGCGATGGTGCGCAGGTACTCCAGTTCCAGCGGCTTGAGCACGTAGCGCTGCAGCAGGTAGCTGCACATGGCCGCCAAGGTCAGCACGAAGGTGGTGGCCAGGGCGAGGCCGATGGCGGTTTCGATCCGCTTCGAGACGCCCATGAACGGGCAGAGGCCGAGGAACTGCACCAGCACGAAGTTGTTGACCAGAATGGCGCCAAGCAGGATCAGGACGAGTTCGGTCATCGCGGGATTCCGTCGCGTGCGGGCAGGGATCGGAGGGGAAAGGGCATCCATTATCCGGGAAGCTATCGGGGCGGACAACCGCGGGGCGTTGTCCGCCCCGACGGCTGGAGGCCGGGGCTGGGCTGGAAAACCGCCGACGGGTTTTTCCGTCGGCCGGTATTCAGTGCACGCGCTGGCCCGGCTTGGCACCGGCGTCCGGGCTGAGCAGGAAGATCTCCTCGCCGCCCGGGCCGGCGGCCAGCACCATGCCCTCGGACAGGCCGAACTTCATCTTGCGCGGCGCCAGGTTGGCCACGTACAGGGTCAGGCGGCCTTCCAGCTGGCTCGGGTCCGGGTAGGCGGACTTGATGCCGGAGAACACGTTGCGCTTGGCGTCGCCGATGTCCAGGGTCAGGCGCAGCAGCTTGTCGGCGCCCTCGACGAACTCGGCCTTCTCGATCAGCGCGATGCGCAGGTCGACGGCGGCGAAGGCGCCGAAGTCGATTTCCGCGGCCAGCGGCTCCTTGACCAGTTCGCCGTTGCCCGCGGGGGCGGCGGCTTCGGTGGACTGGGCGGCGAGGTCTTCCTTGGAGGCTTCGATCATGGCGTCAATCTTCGCGGGTTCGATGCGGGTCATCAGCGGGGTGAACGGGTTGAGCAGGTGGTTGGCCAGGCGCAGTTCGTGGTCCTGCCAGCTCAGCGGGGCGACGTTGAGGAAGGCCTCGGCGGCGACGGCCAGGTTCGGCAGCACCGGCTTGAGGAAGATCACCAGCTGGCGGAACAGGTTGACGCCGAAGGCGCAGATTTCCTGCACCTCGGCCTGCTTGCCCTCGACCTTGTTCAGCGCCCACGGCGCCTTGTCGGCGATCCAGGCGTTGGCGCGGTCGGCCAGGGCCATGATCTCGCGCATGGCGCGGCCGAAGTCGCGGTGCTCGTAGGCCTCGGCGATGGCCGGGGCGGCGGCCTGGAAGGCGTCCCACAGCGCCGGCTCGGGGTTGGCGTCGACCATCACCCCGGCGTTGCCCTTGTGGACGAAGCCGGCGCAGCGGCTGGCGATGTTGACCACCTTGCCGACCAGGTCCGAGTTGACCTTCTGTACGAAGTCCTCGAGGTTGAGGTCGAGATCGTCCACGCCGCGCGACAGCTTGCTGGCGTAGTAGTAGCGCAGGTACTCGGGATTCAGGTGATCGAGGTAGGTGCGCGCCTTGATGAAGGTGCCGCGCGACTTGGACATCTTCTGGCCGTTGACGGTCAGGTAGCCGTGCACGCACACCTGCGTCGGCTTGCGGTAGCCGGCGCCTTCGAGCATCGCCGGCCAGAACAGGGTGTGGAAGTTGACGATGTCCTTGCCGATGAAGTGGTACAGCTCGGCCTTGGAGTCCTTCTGCCAGAAGGCGTCGAAGTCCAGCTCCGGGCGGCGCGCGCAGAGGTTCTTGAAGCTGGCCATGTAGCCGATCGGCGCGTCCAGCCAGACGTAGAAGTACTTGCCCGGCTCGTCGGGGATCTCGAAGCCGAAGTAGGGCGCATCGCGGGAGATGTCCCACTCCTGCAGGCCGCCGTCCAGCCATTCGGCGATCTTGTTGGCCACCGCGTCCTGCAGGGTGCCGCTGCGGGTCCATTGCTTGAGCATGGCCTCGAAGTCCGGCAGCTTGAAGAAGAAATGCTTGGAGTCCTTGAGCACCGGGGTGGCGCCGGAGATCGCCGAGCGCGGGTCCTTCAGCTCGGTCGGCTCGTAAGTGGCGCCGCACTTCTCGCAATTGTCGCCGTACTGGTCCTCGGCGCCGCACTTCGGGCAGGTGCCCTTGATGAAGCGGTCGGCGAGGAACATGCCCTTGTCGGGGTCGAAGTACTGGGTCACCGAGCGGGTGGCGATATGGCCGGCATCGCGCAGCTTGAGGTAGATGGCGGTGGCCAGCGCGCGGTTTTCCTCGGCGTGGGTCGAGTGGAAGTTGTCGAAGTCGACCAGGAAGTCGGCGAAATCGGCACTGTGTTCGGCCTGCACGCCGGCGATCAGTTGTTCCGGGGTGATGCCTTCCTTCTCGGCGCGCAGCATGATCGCCGAGCCGTGGGCGTCGTCGGCGCAGACGTACACGCACTGGTTGCCGCGCTGCTTCTGGAAGCGTACCCAGATGTCGGTCTGGATGTACTCGAGCATGTGGCCCAGGTGGATGGAGCCGTTGGCGTAGGGCAGGGCGCTGGTGACGAGGATCTGGCGGGCTTCGGGCATGATGATCGGCTGCACTGGCAAAACGAGGGAAGTCGGCAACTATATAGGCCCGGACGGTTTTTTTCATCCGCGGGGCCGCCGGAGCCAGGGCAATCGCGCTACATCGCTCTTGCGTTGGACAAGGATTAGCGGTAACGGACAAGACTTTTCCGAGCCCCATCATGCTGCCCAATCCCCAGCCCTACTTCGCCAAGCTCGTCGACCCACGGCGCGAAACCCGCAACAAGCTGCACGCCCTGCAGGACATCGTCATGATCACGCTCTGCGCCACCCTGTGCGGTTATGACGACTGGGTCGGCATCGAGGACTTCGCCCACGAGAACGAAGCCTGGCTGCGCGAGTTCCTGCCGCTGCCCAACGGTATTCCCTCGCACGATACCCTCAGCGACGTCATCGGACGCCTGGAGCGCAAGGCTT
>NZ_FOFJ01000157.1 GCF_900110885.1 Azotobacter beijerinckii
AGAAAATTGGGTGCTGGCGCCCATCCAGGGGCAGCTCATCCCCTTGGATGGGAGGGCTGCTCGTTGGCACGTCTGCAAGAAGGCGCGCTCCTGTCTGGTTATACTCGTGGGCCGAATTCCAACCTGGATTGAATAATGAACAAAGCTGACCTGATCGCCGCCGTTGCCGCCTCTGCGGACCTGCCGAAAACGACCGCCACCGCAGTGCTGGATGCCTTTACCGCGACCATCACCAGCGCCTTGCAGCAGGGCGAGAATGTCGCCTTGGTCGGTTTCGGCACCTTCGAGGTGAAGGAGCGCGCCGCCCGCGAAGGCCGCAACCCGCAGACCGGTGCGGCGATCCAGATTGCTGCTGCCCGGTTGCCGGGCTTCAAGCCGGGCAAGGGACTGAAAGACGCCCTGAACTGACTCCCTGCCGGCATAACCCTGCATTGAGTGCTGGCGCCCAACCGGGGACATCCATCCCTGGATGGGAAGGGCGGGCTTGAACAGAAAGGGCCAGGCGGGCGAGAAAGGTCGGTTACCACTCTGGCTGCGACCCCATGATATTAAAGTATTGAAGCACTCACGCATTGAAGTAATGAAGCATTGAAGCCAATGCGTATTGAAGCATACATGTGGCCCAATAAACCGAGCCGATATTTTTCGGCTCGATTCGATAGGGGGCGAGCACCGGTGCACCATTGGCTCCGGACTGACTTGGAAACAAGGGCGAGGCCGGAAAACGGCGGCAGAACGCCCTCCTATGCCTCCGGTGCCACGTCGGCTCCAGTGGAGGGGCGGAATATTTCCTTGAACACCAGCAGCAGATCCAAGGCAAGGGCCAGGCCAATGGCGCCCATGGCGACGGAGAACAGCAGCGCGTAATGGCCGTGGCTGGCGGAGAACAGCGCCGAATAGGCGTAGCCGGCTAGGGCCTGGAAGCTCGCGAAGGACACGGTGGCACGGCTCCAGGTGGCGTTCTGCTGGTGGTGGTCGGCAACCAGCTGGTGTACGCGGGCCAGCGCCAGCGGCACTATGCCGGGCGGAAACGATCCGATCACCAGCGCCGCGACGGCCAGCAGGCGCAGGTCGGCGACCGTCACCAGTACCGCGAGAGCGCCGGCCTGGGTCAGCAGCACCAGGCGGATTGCCGAGCGCGCGCCCAGGCGGTCGGCCAGGAAACCGTACACCACCGGCCCGACGATGGCGCCCACCCCGTACAGCGTCCAGATCAGCGCGCCGCTGTGGCTGCCGGCACCGAGGCCGCGGCTGACGTAATCGACCAGGAACATCATCGGCGCCACCAGGCCGGCGGCCATCAGGGCGTACTGGGCGAACAGCATGTAGAGGCCCGCCGAGCCACGCACGTCGGCGGCGCTCGAGCTGGCCGGCGCATGCGGGCTCTCCTGAGGCCAGCCGAACCAACTGGTGGCGGTCAGCAGCAGCGCCACCCCGCCCAGACCCAGCCAGGCCTGCGACAGGCCGAAGGAGAGCAGGAACGGCACCAGGCTGCCCGAGCCGGCGATGCCCAGGCCGACGCCGAGGAAGATCGCGCCGCTGGCCAGGCCGCGACGGTTCGGCGCGACATGCGGCAGGATGGC
>NZ_FOFJ01000031.1 GCF_900110885.1 Azotobacter beijerinckii
CCGCATCCGCCATCCACCGCCTTGATCCCGGCGTACAGCGGCGAGAGGTCCTGCTGCTCGACGTAGCCCCACACCAACCGCGCCGGATGATCCTCCGAAAGCAGACTCTCCAGGTCACTGGGGCGCAGCTCGATCTGATTCCGGTTCGGGCGCTGCACACGCGCCGCCGCCTTGGCCTTGAGGGGCGGCGCGGGCCGTGCATCTGGAATAGGTAGATCGTCGAATAACTCGCCACCTGAGCCTGTCATTTTTTGCATCCAGTCCAAATCCTGCGCCCATTCTCGCAACATGCTGGCCTCGGTGGTTTTTTCACAGCCTCTCAGGGTTGCCTCATAGGCAATTTGGTTATATTTTAGGCAGTTACTGTAACCAAAACACCCTCAGCCATGACTCATAAAGACACCAAAGCCCCGCTCTACCCCAAAAGCCATATTTTGGCTGCCAGTGGCGTAGCAGCGTTGCTCAGCCTGGCCCTGCTGGTGTTCCCCTCACGCGAAGTCGAAGCGAAGAAACCCTTTATCCATCCGGAGATAGGGAGCGCTTTGACCCAGATTGAAAAAACAGACGACCAAAAACCAGAGCTGTCCTCCGACGACGAGACGGTGCAACCCTTTGCCGAGATCGAAGGCTCCTCGGATAGCCTGCACGACTCTGCGGAGCAATCTCTTCCGCAGACTGAAAGCGATGCTCTCCCCATAGCGACGCCCTCCTCCGTATCCACTACCAAAAAAGTGGTGACCGCAAGCAAGGGCGACACTCTTTCGGCGGTGTTTGCCAAGGCTGGAGTCCCCGACGCTACCTTGAAAGAAATCCTTGGCAGCAGCAAAGAGACTGCCAGAGAGCTGAAACACCTCAAGGCTGGGCAGAAATTCGAGTTCACGCTTTCCGCCAATGGCGAACTGCAGACCCTGCAGACCACACTGGACAGACTGAAAACCCTAGGAATCAATAAATCCGCCGAAGGGTTCTCCAGCGAGCGCGAGACTGCCGAACCAGAGGTGCGCACCGTCTACACTCGCGGCGTGATCGGCAGCTCCCTGTTTCTTGCAGCCAAGAAAGCCGGTCTCTCCCATAGCATGACCCAGGCTCTGTCGAACATCTTTGCCTATGATATCGATTTCGCTCAGGACATCCGCCGCGGCGACGAGTTCGAAGTGGTCTACGAGGAAAAGCCTCTCGGCAGCAAGCACTCGAACCAGAACAACATCCTTGCCGCCCGCTTCGTTAATCGAGGCAAGACCTATACCGCGGTGCGCTACACCGACAAGCAAGGCGTAACCAGCTACTACACCGCCGACGGCAACAGCATGCGCAAGGCCTTCATCCGCACCCCCGTGGACTTCGCCCGCATAAGCTCGCGCTTTTCCAACGGCCGACGCCATCCAATTCTCAACAAGATCCGCGCCCACAAGGGCGTCGACTACGCAGCGCCACACGGTACGCCGATCCGCGCAACCGGCGACGGAAAAGTGCAGCTCGCCGGCCGCAAGGGGGGGTACGGCAACACCGTGATCATCCAGCACGGCAACCGCCATCAAACCCTCTATGCACACATGCAGGGCTTTGCCAAAGGACTCCGCACCGGCAGCACCGTCAAACAAGGGCAGATCATCGGCTACATAGGCACCACAGGCTTGTCGACCGGGCCGCATCTCCATTATGAGTTCCAGATCAATGGCGCTCACGTCGACCCTTTGTCGCAAAAGCTGCCGATGGCCGATCCGATCGCCCGAGGCGAAAGACAGCGCTTCCTGCAGCAAACCCAGCCGCTGATGGCCCAGATGAATCAGGAAAAGAACACCATGCTGGCCATGGACAAGCGCTGACATGGCACTTTATCTAGGGGTGATGTCGGGTACCAGCCTGGACGGACTAGACATCGCCCTTATCGACCAGGGCACCCGAACCCAGCTCCTTGGCACGTTCTATCTGCCCATGCCAGCAGATCTTCGCGCCGATCTGCTGGCTCTTTGTTCCCCCGGCCCCGACGAACTGGTGCGGGCAGCGCTTGCCGAGCAGCAGTGGGTCCGTCTGGCCTCCCAAGGCATCGATAGCCTGCTCAAACAGCAGCGCATCCAACCCGCCCAAGTTCGCGCCATTGGCAGCCACGGACAAACCATCCGCCACCATCCGGCGCAGGGCATCACCATCCAGATCGGCAACCCAGCCCTGCTAGCCGAATGCACCGGCATCAGCGTCGTCAGCGACTTCCGGCGACGCGATCTTGCCGCAGGAGGCCAAGGCGCTCCACTGGTACCGGCATTCCACCAGGCACTGTTCGCGGACGACAGCAGCCACCGCGCGATCCTCAACGTGGGCGGCTTCAGCAATCTGACCCTGATCGAACCAGGACGGCCGGTCTCCGGCTTCGATTGCGGCCCCGGCAATGTTCTTCTGGACGCTTGGATTCAGCGCCAGCAAGGCCTCGAGTTTGATCGTAACGGCGACTGGGCCGCCAGCGGCAAGGTGCAGGCGGGATTGCTGAAGGCGCTTCTCGGCGATCCCTTCTTTCTGACCCAAGGCCCGAAAAGCACGGGGCGCGAGCTGTTCAACATGGTCTGGCTGGAGCAGCAACTGGCCGGACTACCAGCCATGGCGCCAGCGGATATCCAGGCCACCCTGCTCGAACTCACCGCCCGCAGCATCGTCGACTCCCTGCAAACGGCCCGCAGCCGAACGGATGAGCTACTCGTGTGTGGCGGCGGAGCCCATAACCAGGCGCTCATGACGCGACTCGCCGAACTGTTGCCAGCCAGCAAGGTGGCCACCACCGAGACTTACGGGATTCCCCCGGACTGGATCGAAGCCATGGCCTTCGCTTGGCTGGCGCATTGCTGCCTGGAAGGCATACCCGCCAACCGGCCCAGCGTGACCGGCGCACGAGGGCCGCGGATTCTCGGCGCCATCTATCCCGCTTGAGCCCCAGGCAATGCGCAGGCCAACAAAAACGCCACCCTTCGGGTGGCGTTTTGACTTGAAGATGCAGTCTCAGACCGAGAAGGACTGGCCACAACCGCAGGTGGTCGCGGCATTGGGGTTCTTGATCACGAAACGCGAGCCTTCCAGCCCTTCCTGATAATCCACCTCGGCCCCGGCCAGATATTGAAAACTCATCGGATCGACGACCAGGCTGACGCCCTCACGCTCGACGATGGTGTCGTCCTCGGCGACGTCCTCGTCGAAGGTGAATCCATACTGGAATCCCGAGCACCCACCACCGGTGACGAAAACGCGGAGCTTCAGACGCGGATTGCCTTCCTCGCTGATTAGGGTCTTCACCTTGTTTGCAGCCCCCGGCGTGAAGAGCAGCGGGGTCGGGGTGAAGGTTTCGACGGTCATGCTGGTGACTCCCCGGCGCCATGCGCCCTAACTTTCATTGACGGCGGATTATCCACCCGCTCGGAAAACCCGGTCAACCGACGGTCCCGACCCCGCCCTCCCGCAGGCCTTGCCGGCGGTCGGCTCTCGGAAGGCAGGGCACTCGGCAACCGGCCTTCTCGATCAGGGCAGCAAGGCGGCATGGGCCAGGCCGAGCCGCTCGTCCAGCCCGAAGAGGATGTTCATGTTCTGCACCGCCTGCCCGGAGGCCCCCTTGACCAGGTTGTCGATCACCGACAGCACCACCACCAGATCGCCGCCCTGTGGCCGGTGCACGGCAATGCGGCAGACGTTGGCCCCCCGCACGCTGCGGGTTTCCGGATGGCTGCCGGCCGGCATCACGTCGACGAAGGGCTCGTCGGCATAGCGTTTCTCGTAAAGCGCCTGCAGGTCCACGGCGCGGTCGGCGACGGTCGCATACAGGGTGGCATGGATGCCGCGAATCATCGGCGTGAGGTGTGGCACGAAGGTCAATCCGACCTCACCCCCGGCCGCGCGGCGCAGGCCCTGGCTGATCTCCGGCAGGTGACGATGCCCCTTCACCGAGTAGGCCATCATGCTTTCGCCGGCCTCGCAGAACAGCGAACCAACCTTGGCCCCACGGCCGGCACCGCTGACCCCGGACTTGCAATCGGCGATCAGCCGCGCGTTGTCGGCCAGACCGGCCTCCAGCAGCGGCAGGAAGCCCAACTGGGTGGCGGTCGGATAGCAGCCGGGGACGGCGATCAGACGCGCCGTACGGATCTGCTCGCGATTCACTTCCGGCAGGCCATAGACCGCCTCCGGCAGCAGCTCCGGGGCGCCGTGCGGCTGACCGTACCAGCGGGCCCATTCCTCGGCGTCCTGCAGCCGAAAGTCGGCGGACAGGTCGATCACCCGGGTGCCGGCAGCCAGCAGCTCGCCGGCCAGGGCATGGGCGACACCGTGCGGCGTGGCGAAGAACACCACGTCGCAACCACCCAGAATGACGCTGTCCGGCACGCTGAAGGCCAGTCCGTCGTAATGGCCACGCAGGTTCGGGTACATATCGGCCACCTTCACCCCTGCCTCCGAGCGCGAGGTGATCACCGCCACCTCCGCCTGGGGATGCTGCGCCAGCAGACGCAGCAGTTCGACCCCGGTGTAGCCCGTGCCGCCAACGATACCGACCTTGATCATAACCCGTCCTCGCCTCAAGCCAGTGAAAGGGTGCCGATGATAAAGCCCCGGCTGGCGGCGGGCCAACCGCCCGGATGACGTGCACGGCTGCCAGCCACTAGTATTCCGGGGTTACCGCTATCGGGAGTACCCCATGCTCTACCTCTGGCTGAAAGCCCTGCACATCATCGCCGTCGTCTGCTGGTTCGCCGGACTCTTCTACCTGCCGCGCCTGTTCGTCTACCACGCCATGAGCGAGGACCATGCCAGCCGCGAACGCTTCTGCGTCATGGAGCGCAAGCTCTACCGGGGCATCATGAACCCCTCGCTGATCGCCACCCTGCTGCTCGGCGCAGGCCTCATCGCACTGAACCCGGGCTATTACTTCAGCCAAGGCTGGATGCATGCGAAGCTCGCTGCGGTCCTTCTGCTGATCGGCTACCACCATGCCTGCGGCGCCCAGCTCAAGCGCTTCGCCAAGGGCGAAACCCCACACGGCCATGTGTTCTTCCGCTGGTTCAACGAAGTCCCCGTGCTGTTCCTGCTGGCCATCGTGATCCTGGTCGTGGTGCGGCCCTTCTGATGCCCTCGGAGCCCAACAGGACGGCTCCACATCGACTCGCCACTGGCCGCTACAGAACGCCCCCGTTAAACTCGGGACCTTCATAACAGGCAGGGAGACCGTCCGTGGACTGTCTATTTTGCAAGATCGCGGCCGGGGAAATCCCGGCGCGCAAGCTCTACGAGGACGACCAGGTCGTTGCCTTCCACGACATCGGCCCGCAGGCGCCGGTGCACTTTCTGGTCATTCCGAAGCGGCACATTCCCACCCTCAACGACCTGGGCGAAGCGGACAGACTGCTTGCCGGACACCTGCTCTTCACCGCCCAGCGGCTGGCCAGGGAGCAGGGCTGCGAAGAGGGCTTTCGCGTGGTGATGAACTGCAACGAGCAAGGCGGACAGACCGTCTACCACATCCACATGCATGTGCTCGGCCAGCGCCAGATGCACTGGCCGCCGGGCTGAGGCTCTGCGCCGCGCCTGCGGCCCCTTCCCCCAAGCAGCGACCGCCTGGGTTAAACTGCCCGGCATGAATTCTCCCGGAGGTTCCATGGCCAACGAACGCCACTACTCGGCCGTCGACCGTCTGCTGCTGCAGGCCGATGCCGCCCTGCGCACCCTGCTGCCCTTCAGCGGCAAGCCCTATCGCCCGTCACCGGCGCAGGGCGAACCGGAAACCCAGCTCGACGCCGGCAAGGCCCGCCACGTCGCCGGCCTGATGCGCATCAACCACACCGGCGAGGTCTGCGCCCAGGCGCTCTACCAGGGCCAGTCGCTGACTGCCCGGCTGCCGCAGGTGCGCAGTGCCATGGAACAGGCCGCCAACGAGGAAGTCGATCACCTGGCTTGGTGCGAACAGCGCATCCGCGAACTGGACAGCCGGCCCAGCCTGCTCAATCCGCTGTTCTACGGCCTGTCCTTCGGCATCGGCGCGGCCGCCGGGATGATCAGCGACAGGGTCAGCCTGGGCTTCGTCGCCGCGACCGAGGACCAGGTCTGCAAGCACCTGGACGAGCATCTGGACCAGTTGCCGGAGGAAGACCGGAAATCCCGCGCCATCCTCGAGCAGATGCGCATCGACGAGCAGCAGCACGCCACCACCGCCCTCGAGGCCGGCGGCCTGCGCTTCCCGGGGCCGGTCAAGCTCGGCATGAGCCTGCTGTCCAAGGTGATGACCAAGACCACCTACCGGATCTGAGCGGCACAACCTGTCGAGCAAGACAAAGGGCGCCGCGGCGCCCTTGGTCTTTTGGGTTCGAGCCTGAAGCCGGATGCCTCAGTGCGGCATGTTGCGCGCGTAGAAGATCTCCAGCATCTCGTGACGCAGCCGCTCCTCCACCTGCTTGCGCTGCTCGCCGGACAGGTTGCGGGTGGCGTCGCCGAACAGGTAGTTGTCCAGGTCGAAGTCCTTGAGCAGCATCTTGGTGTGGAACATGTTCTCCTGATACACGTTCACGTCGGTCATCTGGTAGGCCGCGCGGGTATCCGCGGAGAGATATTTCTGGATCGAGTTGATCTCATGATCGATGAAGTGCTTGCGGCCCTCCACGTCGCGGGTGAAGCCCCGCACGCGGTAGTCCACGGTGACGATGTCCGAGTCGAACTGGTGGATCAGGTAATTGAGCGCCTTCAGCGGCGAGATCACCCCGCAGGTGGACACGTCGATATCCACCCGGAAGGTGGCCAGCCCATCGACCGGATGGATTTCCGGGTAGGTGTGCACGGTGATGTGGCTCTTGTCCAGGTGCGCCAGGATGGTTTCCGGCAGAGGCCCCGGCGACTCCTCGATCTGACTCTCGGTCGGCTCGACCGGCTGCTCGGAGATCAGGATGGTCACGCTGGCACCCTGCGGGTCGTAGTCCTGGCGGGCGATGTTCAGTACATTGGCACCGATGATGTCGACAACATCGGTGAGAATCTGCGTCAGCCGCTGGGCATCGTATTCTTCGTCGATATACCGGACATAGGCCTGCTGATCTTCCGGCGTTTCCGCGTAGCAGATGTCGTAGATGTTGAAGCTCAAGGTCTTGGTCAGGTTGTTGAACCCATGGAGCTTGAGTTTGCTTTTCACCGTTTGGAAACTCTCAGTCGATGCGGCCCCGCCGCGTGATTGGGCATGCCCGTCAGATGCGCAGGAGGGCATCTGCGTGGGACGGTTAACACCTCTTCGCGTTGGCGATTGTGGTTGTGCTGCCGGGGCCAGATGCCCCCGAAAATGGGGGCGAATTATGCAGAGCTGCGCGTCGCGATGCCAGCGTCCGCACAGCCTTCGCGATCGTTGGGACGATTCAGCCGAGTTCGACGATCTCGTAGTCGTGGCCGATCTCCACGCCGGCGCGCCCCAGCATGATGGACGCGGAACAGTATTTCTCCGCGGACAGCTCCACCGCCCGCTTGACCTGCGCCTCCTTCAGCCCCCGCCCCTTGACCACGAAGTGCAGGTGGATCTTGGTGAACACCTTGGGGTCCTCGCCGGCCCGCTCGGCCTCCAGGAAAGCCTCGCAGCTTTCCACCGCCTGCCGCGACTTCTTCAGGATGCTCACCACGTCGAAGCTGGAGCAGCCGCCCAGACCGAGCAGCAGCATCTCCATCGGCCGGATGCCGAGGTTGCGCCCGCCGTTCTCCGGCGGGCCATCCATGACCACCGCATGACCGCTGCCGGACTCGCCGATGAACATGGCTTCGCCGGCCCATTGAATGCGCGCTTTCATCGCCAGACTCCCTTGCTGAAAATGCCGCGAATTCTAGCACAGCGCCCCTTGCCCACCGCCGCGGCCCGGAAAACGGGAAAGAGCGGGGGAGATGTTCGCTCCATCACAAATCGGTCCCGGCATGGCACGCGTGCCTGTTAAGCTGGCGCCGGTTTACTGGCACACTTAAGCCACAAATAGAAAACCGCCAGATGACAAGGACCTATTTCCACTCCAAGGGGAACCCCGCGTGGTCGCTCTCACCCTTCTTCCACCCAAGCCCAACACCCACGACAAGCTGCTCGCCCATTGCCATCGGCGCCGCTACACCGCCAAGAGCACCATCATCTATGCGGGTGACCGGTGCGAAAGCCTGTTCTTCATCATCAAGGGGTCGGTCACCATCCTCATCGAGGATGACGACGGACGCGAGATGATCATCGCCTACCTGAACGCCGGGGACTTCTTCGGCGAGATGGGACTGTTCGACAAGGAAGGCAGCGAGAAGGAACGCAGCGCCTGGGTCCGCGCCAAGACCGAGTGCGAAGTGGCGGAACTCAGCTATGCCAAATTCCGCGAACTGGCCCAGCAGGACCCGGAAATCCTCTACGCCCTCGGCCGGCAGATGGCCGACCGCCTGCGCAACACCACCCGCAAGGTCGGCGACCTGGCCTTCCTCGACGTCACCGGCCGCGTGGCGCGCACCCTGCTCGACCTGTGCAAGCAGCCCGACGCCATGACCCATCCCGACGGCATGCAGATCAAGATCACCCGTCAGGAAATCGGCCGCATCGTCGGTTGCTCGCGGGAAATGGTCGGCCGCGTTCTGAAGAGCCTGGAGGAACAAGGCCTGGTTCACGTCAAGGGAAAGACCATGGTGGTCTTCGGCACCCGCTGACGACCCGCCTCCAGCCCGGCGCGCCACACGCCGGGCCGCCTTTCCCTCAGGCGCTCGGGAAGAACAGCCGGCGCAGCTCGGCACCCGGCTTCTCGGCACGCATGAACGCCTCGCCGACGAGGAAGGCGTACACGCCGCTGACCTCCATCAGTTCGACATCGGCACGGTTGAGAATGCCGCTCTCGGTGATCACCAGACGGTCCCGCGGTACCTTCGGCAACAGGTCGAGGGTGACTTCCAGGCTCACCTCGAAGGTGTGCAGGTTGCGGTTGTTGATGCCGATCAGCGGCGTTTCCAGCTGCAGCGCCCGCTCCAGCTCAGCGCCGTCATGCACCTCCACCAGCACGTCGAGACCGACCGACTTCGCTGTGGCGGCCAGCTCCATCATCTGCGCATCGCCCAGCGCGGCGACGATCAGCAGCACGCAATCGGCACCCAGCGCACGGGCCTCGACCACCTGATAGGGATCGACCAGGAAATCCTTGCGGATCACCGGCAGGCGGCAAGCCGCGCGGGCCTCCTGCAGATAGGCGTCGCCCCCCTGGAAGAAGTCCACGTCGGTCAGCACCGACAGGCAGGTCGCCCCGCCCTCCTCGTAGCTTTTGGCGATCTCCGCGGGGACGAAGTGCTCGCGCAGCACGCCCTTGCTCGGCGAGGCCTTCTTGACCTCGGCGATCACCGCCGGCTGCTTGCGCCCGACCTGCGCCTGCAGGGCCGCGGCGAAGCCGCGCGGGGCACTGGCGGAACGGGCCAGTGCCTCGACCTCGGCGAGCGGGACACGGGCGCTGCGCTCGGCGACTTCCTCGACCTTGCGCGCAATGATCTTTTCCAGAACGGTAGGCAGGCTCACGCTTGATTCTCCTGACGAAAGACGGCGGTGATGGAGACCAGCTCCTCCAGCTTGTCGCGCGCCAGCCCGGTGTGCAGGGCATCGTGGGCCAGCGCCACGCCCTCCTTCAGGCTGCCGGCCCGGTCGGCGGCATAGAGCGCGGCGCCGGCATTGAGCACGATCATCTCGGCGGCCTTCTGGCCATTCTCGCTCCGGCGCCGGCCGAGGGCATCGCGGATCAACGCCAACGACTCCTGCGGCCCCTCCACATTGAGGCCGATCAGGCTCTGGCTCTTGATGCCGAAATCCTCCGGCTGGACGAGGTACTCGCCGATTTCGCCGTTCTTCAGCTCGGCGACATGGGTCGGTGCGGCCAGGCTGATCTCGTCCAGGCCGTCCTGGGCATGCACCACCAGTACATGCTCGCTGCCCAGACGGGCCATCACCTCGGCCAGCGGCCGGCACAACGCTTGGCTGAACACTCCGAGCACCTGATGCTTCACCCCGGCCGGATTGGTCATCGGCCCGAGCATGTTGAACAGCGTGCGCAAGCCGAGTTCGCGGCGCGGACCGATGGCATGCTTCATCGCGCCGTGGTGGGCGGGAGCGAACATGAAGCCGACGCCGACCGACTCGACGCAGCGCGCCACCTGCTCGGGGGAGAGGTCCAGATAGACCCCGGCAGCCTCCAGCAGGTCGGCGCTACCGCTCTTGCCGGAAACCGCGCGGTTGCCGTGCTTGGCCACCCGGCCGCCGGCCGCGGCGACGACGAAGGCCGCCGCGGTGGAGACGTTGAAGATGTTCATGCCGTCGCCGCCGGTACCGCAGGTGTCGACCAGACGCTCGACGCCGATCCGCACCGGCGCGGCCAACTCGCGCATGACCAGCGCGGCGCCGACGATCTCGTCGATGCTCTCGCTCTTCATGCGCATGCCCATGAGAAAGGCGCCGATCTGCGCATCGCTGCACTGGCCGGTCATGATCAGGCGCATTACCTGCTGCATTTCCGCCGTGCTCAGATCGAGGCGGTTGACCACCCGGTCCAGGGCCTGCTTGATGTCCATCAGCGCACGCCTCCGCTCTGCTTCAGGAAGTTGGCGAACAGCTCGTGTCCCTGCTCGGTGAGAATCGACTCGGGGTGGAACTGCACGCCTTCGATGTTCAGGGTCTTGTGCCGCAGGCCCATGATCTCGTCCACCGAGCCGTCCTCGAACTGGGTCCAGGCGGTGATCTCCAGGCACTCCGGCAGGGTTTCGCGCTTGACCACCAGGGAATGGTAGCGGGTCACGGTGAGCGGGTTGTTGAGGCCGGCGAACACCCCCCGGTCATGGTGGAACACCGGGCTGGTCTTGCCGTGCATGGCCACCCGCGCGCGCACCACGTCGCCGCCGAAGGCCTGGCCGATGCTCTGGTGGCCGAGGCAGACGCCGAGGATCGGCAGCTTGCCGGCGAAGTGACGGATCGCCTCCAGCGACACCCCGGCCTCGCTGGGCGTGCAGGGGCCGGGCGAGACCACCAGGCGCTCCGGGCGCAGGGCCTCGATCTCGGCGATGCTCAGCTCGTCGTTGCGGATCACCTTGACCTCCGCCCCCAGCTCGCCGAGATAGTGGACGACGTTGTAGGTGAAGGAATCGTAATTATCGATCATCAGCAGCATGGTAGGCGTAACCCCTTGGTATTACTGCTTTTTACTAGGCGCTGACTGATTTCGCGTCCGCTTGTATACCCGCTACTTTTTTCGCTGGGCCGTTTGACAATGGTGCGGATCGACAGAAAACAGGGAAGCGGCGTATTCGTTCCGGCTGGCCGGAAAAGACAGGAGGTTAAGCGCGCCAGCGCCAACGGGCGTGGGCCTTGACGACTCGCATCAGAAGGGTGCTGCTGGATGTCACGGAAATGTCTCGCCTTGCTATCGGGGCACAGTAGCCCAGGCCCGGTCGGCCTGCAACCGGACTATACCAGAGCGCACGGCCCGGCAGCGCCGGCGCGCGGCAGGCGCGGTATGATCGCGCCCGTTTTCCACGCCAGCCGCAAAAGAGACGAGCCTGCGCCGCCATGATCAAGACACCCTTCGGGATTTCCGGCCTGTGGCCGGCCCTGCTGCTCTGGGCCCTCGGCTCGGCTCTGCCCGCCAGCGCGGCCGCGCAGGAAAACCAGGCGGTGGTCGCCCTGATGAAAACCGCCATCGAGGAATTCGGCGCCGGGCGGCCCGATCAGGCCGCGTCCGCCCTGGAACGGGGACTGCGCATCGAGCCGGACAACGCCATCCTCTGGCACTACCTGGGGCAGACCCGTCTGCATCAGGGACATTATCAGGAGGCCGAGTCCCTGGCTGCCAAGTCCAACACCTTGGCCGGCGACAACGCCGCCTTGCGGGCGCGCAACGCCTGGCTGATCGGCGCGGCCCGGCAGGCCGCCAACCAGAACCGCACCCCGCCGGCCACCGACGGCGAGCGGGTCCTGCAGCAGCGACTCGACGCGGAGATCGAACGACGCCGGCAAGCCGAGGCCGAGGTCGCCGCCCTGCGCGAACGGCTGGAGCAGGAACAGGCGCGACGCCGCTAGGCCGAGGCCTCCCGCTCTGCCGTGCGAGCGTTTCGCCTGGGCGGTGCACGCCCCATGTATCATGGACTCGGCAGCAACCCCGTTCAGAAAACCGCATAGACAACCCAGGCGCGCAGGCGCAAGAGACCCCCACGAATGTTTGAAGGCATAGTCGATTTCATCGCGCAGACGGGCTACCTCGGCGTGTTCCTCCTGATGGTCCTGGAAAACGTCTTCCCGCCCATTCCCTCCGAGCTGATCATGCCGCTGGCCGGCTTCGCCGCCGCCAAGGGCGAGCTGAGCGTGTTCGGCGTGCTGCTGGCGGGCGTCGCCGGCTCGGTATTCGGCGCGCTGCCTTGGTACTACGCAGGCTATTTCTTCGGCAACGCGCGGCTGAAACGGCTGGCCGGACGCTTCGGTCGCTGGATGACCGTTACCCCCCGGGAGGTGGACGCCGCCTCTGCCTGGTTCGAGCGGCATGGCTGGCAGGCCACGCTGTTCGGCCGGCTGGTTCCGGCGGTCCGCACGCTGATCTCGACGCCCGCCGGCATGGTCGCCATGCCGATGCGCGCCTTCCTGTTCTACTCGACGGTCGGCTCGCTGCTGTGGACCGGGCTGCTGACCTGCGCGGGCTACCTGCTGCACGGCCAGTACGCGTTGGTCGCCGACTACGTCGATCCGCTGTCCAAGGTGGTGGTGCTGGCGGTGGTCGGCCTGTACCTGTATCGCCTGCTCACCCACAAGGGAGAGCAAGCCGAGGCCTGAGCCGGCCGCAAGGTCATCATTCAGCCCGAGGCCCGTGCCTCGGGCTTTTCGTTTCTGCCCGCCGCCAGGGCTGAGCCCCGGTAGCGTGGGCCGCGGCTCAGCCCTTGACGCACACCAGCGGCCGCAGCCGCGCCACCCGCCGCGCCAGCCCCGCCTGCTCGGCCGCCTCGACCACCGCACCGACGTCCTTGTAGGCCAGCGGCGCCTCCTCGGCGACGCCGCGCAGGCTCGGGCTGCGGATCAGGATGCCGCGCGAAGCCAGCTCGTCGACCACGCCGCGGCCCTGCCAGCGGCACAGCGCCTCGTGGCGGCTCATCGCCCGCCCGGCGCCGTGGCAGGCCGAGGCGAAGGCATGGGCCTGGCCGGCGCCGGCGAGCACCCAGGAGGCGGTGCCCATGCTGCCACCGATCAGCACCGGCTGGCCGACAGTGCGGTACTCCGCCGGCAGCTCGGCGTGGCCCGGGCCGAAGGCACGGGTGGCGCCCTTGCGGTGGACGAACAGGCGCCGGCGCTCGCCGTCGACGAGGTGGCTCTCCTCCTTGCAGGTGTTGTGCGACACGTCGTAGAGCAGCGGCATATGGATGCCGGGGAACAGCTCGGCGAAGGCCTCGCGCGCCAGGTGGGTGAGGATCTGCCGGTTGGCCAGCGCGCAGTTGATCGCCGCGCGCATGGCGCCGAGGTAGCGCTGGCCCAGCGCGGATTTCAGCGGCGCGCAGGCCAGTTCGCGGTCGGCCAGGGCGATGCCGGCGCGCGGCGCGGCGATCACCATCTCGCGCAAGAAATCGGTGCCGATCTGATGGCCCATGCCCCGCGAGCCGCAGTGGAGGGTCGCCAGCACGTCGCCCGCCGCCAGGCCGTAGGCCTGCGCCGCCTGCGCGTCGAACAGCGCATCGACCACCTGCACCTCCAGGTAGTGGTTGCCCGAACCGAGGGTGCCCATCTCGTCGCGCTGGCGCTTTTTCGCCTGCTCCGAGACGGCGGAGGGATCGGCGCCGGCCATGCAGCCGGATTCCTCGATGCGCGCCAGGTCCGCCGGACTGCCGAAACCCCGCTCGACCGCCCACCGCGCCCCGCCGCGCAGCATCGCGCCCATCGCCTGCCCGCTCAGGCGCAGCGCCCCGGTGCTGCCCAGCCCGGCCGGGATGCGCCGGTACAGCACGTCTGCCAGACGCTCCTGCACCCGCTGGATGTCGGCCAGCTTGAGGCCGGTGTGCAGCGTGCGCACGCCGCAGGAAATGTCGAAACCGACCCCGCCGGCGGAGACCACGCCGCCGGCCTCGGCATCGAAGGCCGCCACCCCGCCGATGGGAAAGCCGTAGCCCCAGTGGGCGTCGGGCATGGCGTAGGCGGCCTCGACAATGCCCGGCAGGCCGGCGACGTTGGCCAGTTGCTCGCCGACCTTGGCGTCCATCGCCTCGAGCAGCTCGCGCGAGGCGAAGATCACCCCCGGCACGCGCATCGCTCCCTGCCTGGGCATCTCCCATTCGAAGGGGCCGCGCTGGCGAAATTGCGCGAGGTTCATCGTCGCTCTCCGGCAGGAAGCAGTCGCCTGACTATAGGTGAGCCCCCGCGGCCGGGGCGGGCCGGTCATCGACTGAACTCAACTCGCCAGCCGCTCGGCGAGGTAGGCCAGCAGCGCATCCAGGCTGGTCAGCTTCTGGTAGTCGGCCTCCGGGATGTTCACCCCGAGCCGCTGGTGCAGGGCGGCGAGAAAGCGCAACCAGTCCATCGAGTCGAGATCGACCTCGTCGCGCAGCAGACGGTCGCTGCGCAGGGTTTCCGGTTCGACCTCGGGCGCGATGCCCTGCAGGGCGGCGAACACTTCGCGGCGGATCTGCGCGTCGTCCATCTTCAACTCCTCACAGGCTGTCCGGGGTCTGCAGCAGGCGGCGGACCTCGGCGAGAAAGCGTGCGCCATAGTGGCCGTCGCTGGCGCGGTGGTCGGCGGCCAGGCTGAACTGGGCGGTGGGCATCACGCAGAGCTTGCCGCCCTCCACCCAGGGCCGCTCGGCGAGGCGACCGACGCCGACCAGCGCCACCTGCGGCGGGTAGATCACCCCGAACACGCCGTCCACGCCCTGGTCGCCGAGCTGGGTGACGGTGAGCGTGGCGTCGGACAGCTCCGAGCTGCGCAGCGAGCCGCTGCGCGCGCGCTGCACCAGGTCGCCCAGCGCCTCCATCAATGGGGTCAGCGGCTGGTCGGCGACATCGTGCAGCGCCGGAGCAATCAACCCGCCCTGGCGCAGGGCGACGGCCACGCCGAGGTGGATGCCGGCGGCCGGGCGGAAGGCGCCGTCCTGCCAGAAGCCGTTGAGCTGCGGGTAGTCGCGCAGCGCCAGGGCGACAGCCTTGAGCAGCAGCACGCCGGGCAGCAAGCGCCGCTCCGGCGCCAGCCCGGCGTTGTGCGCCGCAAGCCAGGCCAGGGCGGCGCCCAGCGGCACCGTCTCGGCCAGGTAGTAATGGGGAATCTCGCGCTTGGAACGGCTCATCGCCGCGGCGATGGCCTGGCGCATGGCGGCGTGGCGGTCGAGGGGCTTGGCCTGCCTGGCCGCGGCCTCGACATCGGCCAGGGTCACCGCGCCCTGCGGCCCCGTGCCGCTCAGGCGGTTGGCATCGACGCCCCGCTCGGCGGCGCGCGTGCGGGCGGCCGGCGAGATGCGCGGGCGGCTGGTGGGGGGTGCGGCGAATGCGGCAGACGTGGCGCTACGTGGCGCGGCTGCCGGCCGGGCCGGTTTCGCGGCATGCGCCGGACGCTGCACGGTTTCCGCGGTTTCCCCCTCCTCCAGCAAAGTGGCGATGGGCGTGCCCACCGGCACCTTGTCGCCGGGCTGGATCAGCAGGTCGAGCACCGTGCCGTCCTGCCAGCACTCCACGTCCACCGCGGCCTTGGCGGTGTCGACCACGGCGACCACCTGGCCGCGCCTGACCGCCGCGCCCGGCGCGATCCGCCACTCCAGCAGGGTGCCCTCGTCCATGTCGGCACCGAGGGAGGGCAGCTTGAATTCGATCATCGGTTCCCCCTTAGGCGATGGCTCCCATACTCCTGCGCCCTCGGGGCGCCGGAGCGTCCCCAGCGGCGTGCCCGCGCGGGAGCATGGGCACGATCACACCCTACGCCAGGCCGAGCAGCCCCTTCGCCGCCGCCACGATCGCCGGCACCTGCGGCAGTGCCGCGTCCTCCAGGTGCTTGGCGTAGGGCATCGGCACCTCGGCGCTGCACACCCGCGCGGGCGGGGCGTCGAGATCGTAGAACGCCTGCTCGACGATCCGCGCGATGATCTCGGCGGCCAGGCTGCCGCTGCGCCAGCCTTCGTCGACCACCAGCGCGCGGCGGGTCTTGCGCACCGAGGCCATCAGCGTGGCGTCGTCCAGCGGGCGCAGCACGCGCAGGTCGATCACCTCGGCGGAAACGCCCTCGCCGGCCAGTTGCTCGGCCGCCGCCAGCGCCTTGCCGAGGGTACCGCCGTAGGCAATCAGGGTCAGGTCGCGGCCTTCGCGGCGCACCCGCGCCGAGCGGATGTCCACCACCTCGCTCTCGTCCAGCTCGCCCTCTTGGTTGTACAGCGCGCCCTGCTCGAAGAGCAGCACCAGGTCGGGGTCCTGCAGCGCCGGCCAGAGCATGCCGCGGGCGTCCTCCAAGGTGGCCGGGGCGAGGATCTTCAGCCCGGGAATGTGGGCGAACCAGCCCTCCAGGCTGTGCGAATGCTGCGCGGCCAGCTGGCGCCCGGCGCCGGTGGTCATGCGCACCACCAGCGGCACCGAGAACTGCCCGCCGGACATGTGGCGCAGGGCGGCGGCGGTGTTCATCAAGGGGTCGAGGGCGAGCAGGCTGAAGTTCACCGTCATCACCTCGACGATCGGCCGCATGCCGCCCAGCGCCGCACCGACGCCGGCGGCGACGAAGCCCAGCTCCGACAGCGGCGTGTCGCGGATGCGCTGCTCGCCGAACTCGTCGAGCAGGCCCTTGCTCACCGCGAAGGTGCCGCCGTAGCGGCCGACGTCCTCGCCCATCAGGAATACCCGCGGATCGCGGGCGAGCGCCTCGCGCAGCCCCTGGCGCAGCGCCTCGCGGTAGGTGATCCGGCTCATGGCTGAGGCTCCGGGGTGTAGACGTCGTTCATCAGCGTCTCGACCGGCTCCAGCGTGCCGGCCTCGGCGAAGGCCACCGCGGCCTCCACCTCGGCCACCGCCTCGGCCTCCAGCGCCAGGAAGCCCGCCTCGTCGAGCAACTCCTGGGCCTTCAGCCGCGCGCTGTAGGTGTGGATCGGCCCGCGCGTCTTCCACGCCTCCACCTCGGCCTTGTCGCGGTACAGCTCGGGGTCGAACATCGAGTGGGCGCGAAAGCGGTAGGTGCGGAACTCGAGAAACTGCGGCCCGCCGCTGGCGCGCACCGCCTCCACCGCGGCACGGGTCGCCTCGTGCACGGCGACCACGTCCATGCCGTCCACCGAGCGGGCCGGCACCTTGAACGCCTGGACCTTGGCGCACAGGTCGGTCTGCGCCTGGGAGCGGGCCAGTGCGGTGCCCATGGCGTAGTAGTTGTTCTCGCAGCAGAACAGCACCGGCAACTGCCAGAGCGCGGCGAGATTCAGCGCCTCGGCGGCGGCGCCCTCGGCCAGTGCGCCCTCGCCGAAGAAGCAGGCGGTCACCCGCCTGCCGCCCTGCATGCGCTCGGCCAGCGCCAGGCCCACCGCCAGCGGGATGCCGCCGGCGACGATGGCGTTGCCGCCGAAGAAGCGCGTGCCGGCGTCGAACAGGTGCATGGAGCCGCCGCGCCCGCGCGAGCAGCCCTCCTGCTTGCCGTACATCTCGGCCATGATCGCGCCCATCGGCACGCCGCACAGCAGCGCGTGGCCGTGCTCGCGGTAGGTGGCGACCACCGCGTCGTCGGCGTTCAGCGCGTGCAGCACGCCGACCGCCACCGCCTCCTCGCCGATGTACAGGTGCAGGAAGCCGCGGATCTTGGCCTCGCCGTACAGCTCGGCGGCGCGCTCCTCCAGGCGACGGATGCGCAGCATGTCGCGCAGCAGTTGCCGCGCGAACTCGGGCGGATAGGACACCGGCGTGTTCGTCATGACGGATTCTCCAGGGTCGAGGTGTCGCCCTCGGGCAGGCCCAGCTCGCGGGCCTTGAGCAGGCGGCGCATCAGCTTGCCGCTGCGGGTGCGCGGCAGGCTCGGCAGGAAGTCCAGCTCCTTGGGCGCCACCGCCGCGCCGAGCCGCTTGCGGGCGTGGCCGAGCAGCTCGTCGCGCAGCGCCTCGCTGGCCGCGAAGCCGCCCTTGAGCGAGACGAAGGCCTTCACCATCTCGCCGAGGAGCAGGTCGGGCTTGCCGATCACCGCCGCCTCGGCCACCGCCGGGTGTTCGAGCAGCGCGCTTTCCACCTCGAAGGGGCCGATCAGATGGCCGGCGGACTTGATCACGTCGTCGCGGCGGCCGACGAACCAGTAGTAGCCGTCGGCGTCGCGGCGGGCGAGATCGCCGCTCAGGTACCAGTCGCCGGCGAAGCAGCGCCGGTAACGCTCCTCCTGGCCGAGGTAGGCGCGGAACATGCCGGGCCAGGGCTGTTTCAGGGCCAGTTCGCCGAGGGCCTCCTCGCCGAGGATGTCCAGGCTGCCGTCCTCGCGCTGCTGGACGATGGCCGCCTCGATCCCCGGCAGCGGCTTGCCCATCGAGCCCGGCTTGATCGCCATGGCCGCGGTGTTGGCGAGCATGATGCCGCCGGTCTCGGTCTGCCACCAGTTGTCGTGGATCGGCAGGCCGAGCACCTCCTGGCCCCACCACACCGCCTCGGGGTTGAGCGGCTCGCCGACGCTGGCGACGAAACGCAGCGCCGGATAGCGGTGCCCGCGCGCCAGTTCGGCGCCGGCCTTCATCAGCAGGCGGATGGCGGTGGGCGCGGTGTACCAGACGCTGATCCGCTCGCGCTCGAGAATGGCGTACCAGCGCTCGGCGTCGAAGTCGGCGCAGTCGATCACGCTGGTCACGCCGAGCAGCAGCGGCGCGAGGATGCCGTAGGAGGTGCCGGTGACCCAGCCGGGATCGGCGGTGCACCAGAACACGTCGCCCGGATGCAGGTCGAGGGCGTACTTGCCGGTCACGTAGTGGGTCAGCGCCGCACCGTGCACGTGCAGCGCGCCCTTCGGGGTGCCGGTGGTGCCGCTGGTGAAGTGCAGCAGCGAGGGGCTGTCGGCGGTGGTCGGGGCGACCGTGAACTCGTCCGCCGCCTCGCCCAGCAAGCGGTGCAGATCGTGGGTGCCTTCCACCGCCAGCGCGCCGTTCTCCTCGTCGTAAAGCAGCACGTGCTTGAGCAGCGGCAGCTTGTCGCGAAGCGCCGCCACCTTGCGCCGGTACAGCGCCTCGCTGGTCAGCAGCACCTCGCCCTCGCCGAGCCGCAGGCGGGTTTCCAGGGGCTCCGGGCCGAAGGCGGAGAACAGCGGCGACACCACGCAGCCGCACTTGAGCCCGCCGAGCACGCCGAGGTACAGCTCCAGGCCGCGGTTGCACAGCACGAACAGCCGCGCGCCGGGTTTTATCCCCAGCGTGGTCAGCAGGTTGGCGAAGCGGCTGGTTAGCCGGCCCAGCTCGCCGTAGCTGACTTCGCGGCGGCGCTCGCCCCGTCCGAGCAGGCGCAGGGCGACATGGGTGCGGCGCGGCCCGGCGGCATGCCGGTCGACCGCCTCGAAGGCCAGGTTCAGCCCGCCGCCGGACAGGCCGGAGAGACCGGTCGCCTCGACCTGCCAGGAGAAGGCGGCACGGGCTGCCGCGGTATCCGACCAGTTGGGGGCGACGCGCAGGTCGGCGGGAGGTTTCTCGATGATGGACGAGCGCATGGGGCTTCTCCCCGCTGCTGAACCATGGAGGGTCGGCGCTACGTCTTGCCGCAGTCATGCAATCAGGGTAGCCAACGAGCGATCCCGCCGCGCCCCGGCGGGCGGAAACCGCCGCCGGGCGGCGAACTCCGCTGTGGCGTGTTTCACTGAATGCAGGGGCGAAGGGCCGGAGAGCAGAACATGAAGGGGCAATCGTTCGTCAAGCGCCTGGGCTTCGCCCTGCACGGCCTGCGTCTGGCGGTGGCGCGGGAGCGCAGCCTGCGCACTCATCTGCTGGCCGCCGCCGCGCTGCTCGCGGTGCTGCTGGCGACGCGGCCGGCGCCGCTGTGGTGGGCGATCCTCGCCCTGGCGGCGGGGCTGGTGCTGGTCGCCGAGCTGTTCAACAGCGCCCTGGAGACCCTGCTCGACCACCTGCATCCCGGCCGGCATCCGGCGATCGGCGCGGCCAAGGACATCGCCGCCGGCGCCGTACTGATGGCCTGCGCGGTCGCCGTACTGGCCGGGGCCGCCTTCCTGCTGCACTGGCTGACGGCATGAGCGGGGAGGACTTTGCCGGACGGCTGGTCCAGACTGCTGCGACGCCCGTCCCGGGACGGGCGGCCGCCACGGAGCCGCCATGAACGACCAGCAGGACGTCATCGCCTTTCTCTCCCGGGCCGCCAGCTACGGCGCGCCGGACGGCGAGGTGGAGCGCATCGAGACCCACGGCTCGCAGGTCTTCCTGCACGGCGAGCGCGCCTACAAGCTCAAGCGCGCGGTGGCCTACGCGGCGCTCGACTACCGCCGCCTGGACAGCCGCGAGCGGGCCTGCCGCGCCGAGCTGCGGCTGAACCGGCGCACCGCGCCCGACCTCTACCTGGAAGTGCGCTCGATCACCCACGAGGCGGACGGCGCCCTGCGCTTCGACGGCGCAGGTCCGGTGCTCGACTGGGTGGTGGTGATGCGGCGCTTTCCCCAGGCGGCGCTGTTCGAGAACCTCGCCGTCGCCGGTCGCCTGACCCCGGCGCTGGTCGAGCGCCTCGGCGCGGAGGTCGCCCGCTTCCACGCCGGCGCCGAGATCACCCCGCAATTCGGCGGCCCGCAGGCGCTGCGCCAGGTGATCGAGGAAAACCACCGGGAACTGTGCCGCTACCCGGAGCTGCTCGATCCCGGCGCCGTGGACGCCCTGCACCGCGCCAGCCTGGCCGCCCTCGACGCCCAGGCCGCGGAACTCGAGCAGCGCCGCCGCGCCGGCCGGGTGCGGCGCTGCCACGGCGACCTGCGGCTGGCCAACGTCTGCCTGCTCGACGGCCGGCCGACCCCCTTCGACGGCATCGAGTTCAGCGACCGGCTGAGCTGCATCGACGTGCTCCACGACCTCGCCTTCCTGCTGCTCGACCTCCAGCACCACGGCCTCGACGCACTGGCGACGCGCCTCTTGCACAGCTATCTGGCGCATGCCGGCGAGCCCGAGGACTGCCGGCCGCTGCCGCTGTTCCTCGCCCTGCGCGCCGCCACCCGCAGCTTCACCCTGGCCTGCAGCGCCCGCCGCCAGCGCGACCCGGCGCAGTCCGCCGACAAGGCCCGCCAGGCCCGCGCCCTGCTCGCCCGGGCCGCCGCCTGCCTGCGCGGCGGCGGTCTGCCATGAGCGCGCCGGCGACAGGGCAGGCACAATGTCTGCCTACCGATAACGAACCAGGAGTCCCCCCATGCCCACCCAGCTTCCCCTGCTCTTCGCCCTGCACGGCAGCGAGGCCTACGCCGCCCGCGTCGCCCGGCACCTCGGCCTGCCGCTGGCCGCCCACGAGGAGCGCGAGTTCGAGGACGGCGAGCACAAGAGCCGGGCGCTGGAGGCGGTCGAAGGCCGCCAGGCGGTGGTCTTCCACGGGCTGCACGGCGACGACCGGCACAGCGCCAACGACAAGCTGTGCCGCCTGCTGTTCTTCTGCGCCGCGCTGAAGGACGCCGGCGCCCGCCGCGTGCAGGTGGTCGCCCCCTACCTGTGCTACGCGCGCAAGGACCGCCGCACCAAGTTCCAGGACCCGATCATCACCCGCTACGTCGCCGGCCTGCTCGAGAGCTGCGGGGTGGACCGGCTGACCACCCTGGAGGTGCACAACGTCGCCGCCTTCGACAACGCCTTCCGCATTCCCAGCCGCAACCTGGAGGCCGCCGCGCTGTTCGCCGCGCACTTCGCCCCGCGGCTCGGCGCGGCGGAAGTGGTCGCGGTGTCCCCCGACGCCGGCGGCGCCAAGCGCGCCGAACAGTTCCGCCAGGAGCTGGAGGCGCGCATCGGCCGCCCGGTGGGCAGCGCCTTCATGGAGAAATACCGCAGCGACGACCGGATCAGCGGCTCGCTGCTGGTCGGCGAGGTACGCGGCAAGGTGGCGATCGTCGTCGACGACCTGATCAGCACCGGCGGCACCCTGCTGCGCGCCGGTCAGGCCTGCCAGGCGGCCGGCGCCACCCGGCTGTTCGCCGCCGCCGCCCACGGCCTGTTCACCGGCGGCACCGAGCTGCTCGACAGCCCGGTGTTCGAGCGCGTCGTGCTCTGCGACAGCGTGCCGCCGTTCCGCCTGCCGGCCGAGCTGGCCGCGCAACGTCTGGAAATCCTCGACTCCACCGCGAACCTGGCCGCCCTGCTCGCCGCGGACTACCGCCTGTCGCCGATGGCGGAGCTGCCGGCATGACGCGCCTGCCACCGATTGGCGAGGGCGACCTGCTGCTGGTGATCGACCTGCAGAACGACTTCTGCGCCGGCGGCGCGCTGGCCGTAGCCGGCGCCGACGAGCTGGTGCCGGCGATCAACCGCCTCGCCGAAGGCTTCGCCCACGTGGCGCTGACCCAGGACTGGCACCCGCCGGGCCACCGGAGCTTCGCCGCCAGCCACCCCGGCCGCCGCCCGTTCGAGACCGTCCGCCTGGCCTACGGCGAGCAGACCCTGTGGCCCGAGCACTGCGTGCAGAACACGCCGGGCGCCGAGTTCCACCCGCAACTGGCCATCCCGCAGGCCGAGCTGATCCTGCGCAAGGGCTACCGCGCCGAGGTCGACTCCTACTCGGCGTTCCACGAGAACGACCGCTGCACGCCCACCGGTCTGGCCGGCTACCTGCGCGAACGCGGCCTGCGCCGGCTGTTCCTCGCCGGCCTGGCCACCGACGTCTGCGTGCACTACACGGCGCTGGACGCGCGCCTGGCGGGCTTCGAGACGATGCTGCTGCTGGACGCCTGCCGCGCCATCGACCGCGACGGCTCGCTGGCCGCGGCGCTGGACGCCATGCGCGCCGCCGGGGTGGAGATTCTCGGGTAGGGCGGGTGCAACCCGCCAGACATGGCCAACGCCCGACGCACAATGGCGGGTTGCCCCCCTACAGGCTAATCCGTAGGAGCCAGCTTGCTGGCGATGCCTTTCGGGCTTCTGATCGCCAGCTCGTAGGGTGGAAAACGACCGCAGGTCTTTTCCACCTGCCGGTCATGCGGTCGGGTAGGGCGGGTTTCACCCGCCCTACACAAGCGACGTCGCCTTCAACCCTGCCCTGCCAGCCGGTCGACCCGCTCCGCCAGCGCGCGCAGCGTCTCGCTCACCGTCACCGGATAGCCCGCCGCCGGCTCCGAGCCGCGCAGCGCCGGCGGCAGGCGGTCGAGCTGGCGCAGCGCATGGGCGCGCACCTCCGCCAGCGGCGGCGAGGGCGCCAGGCGCCGGCCGTCCCGCATCACCGGGCGGATCAGCGCCTCGCCCTCGCCCGCCTCGCCCTCCAGCATCAGGCTGTCGCCGCAGCAGTGCCCGGCGGCGTCGTAGCGCCGCCAGACCTGCTTGCGCCCCGGCCAGGTGGCCTTGCCCTCCGAGCGCTTGCGGCGCGGCTGGCCGGCGTATTCCTGCAGTTTGTAGGCGCAGTCCAGGGCCGGGGCATCGCTCGAGGTGTCCAGCCGGGTGCCGACGCCGAAGCCGTCGATCGGCGCGCCCTCCCCCACCAGCTTGCGGATCGAGTACTCGTCCAGGTTGCCGCTGGCGAACACGGTCGCCCCGTTCAGGCCGCCCGCATCGAGGATCGCCCGCACCCGCCGCGCATGGGCGCCGAGGTCGCCGCTGTCCAGGCGCACGCCCTGGACACGGATGCCGGCCGCGGCCAGGCGCGGCGCCAGCTCGACCACCTTCCGCGCCGCCGCCTCGGTGTCGTAGGTGTCGATCAGCAGCACCACCGACTGCGGCAGGCTGCGGGCGAAATGCTCGAAGGCTTCGGTCTCGTCGGCGTGGGCCAGGACGAAGGAGTGCGCCATGGTCCCGGCCAGCGGGATGCCGAACTGCGCGCCGGCCAGCAGCGTGGCCGTGGCGTGGAAGCCGGCCAGGTAGCAGGCGCGGGCGGCCAGCAGCCCGGCCTCGGCGCCGTGGGCGCGGCGCAGGCCGAAGTCCACCAGCCGCTTGCCCGGCGCCGCCAGCACCACCCGCGCCGCCTTGCTGGCGATCAGCGTCTCAAAGTGCAGGAGGTTGATCAGCCGCGACTCCACCAGTTGCGCCTCGGGCAAGGGCGCGACGACGCGCAGGATCGGCTCGTCGGCGAAGAACGGCGTGCCCTCGGCCATCGCCTGCACCTCGCCGGTGAAGCGCAGCCCGGCCAGGTAGTCGAGGAAGGCCGGGCGGAACAGGCCCAGCCCGCTCAGCCAGTCCAGCTCCGCCTGCTCGAAGCGCAGCGTCTCCAGGTAGTCGAGCGCCTGCTCCAGCCCGGCGGCCAGGTAGAAGTTGCGCCGGGCCGGCAGCCGGCGAGCGAAGAACTCGAACACCGCGGTGTCGAGCATGTCGCGCTCGACGTAGCCCTGCAGCATGGTCAGTTGGTAGAGGTCGGTGAGCAGCGCGCCGGGGGCGGCGAGGCGGGGCGGAGCGAGCGGCATGGGGCGTTCTCCTTGCGCGGATGGGGACGGCCCGACGGCCGGCCGCCGCGGCCCGGCGGCGGCCGGGCCAGACTGAAGGGATTCGCTGCATCCGGGAGACGCGCATGTCCCGCACCAGGCTCTTTCTCGCCGGCGACCTGATGACCGCCCGCGGCATCGACCGCATCCTGCCGCATCCCAGCGATCCCCTGCTCCACGAAGCTTATGCCAGATCCGCCGACGACTACGTGGCGCTGGCCGAACGGCGCAACGGCCCGATTCCCCGTCAGGCGAACTTCGCCTACGTGTGGGGCGTGGCCCTCGCGGAACTCGAGCGGCGCCGCCCGGAGGTGCGCCTGCTCAACCTGGAAACCGCGGTGACCGCGCGCGGCTGGCCGCAGCCCAAGGGCATCAACTACCGGATGAACCCGGCCAACCTGCCGGTGCTCGCCGCGGCCGGCCTCGACTGCTGCACGCTGGCCAACAACCATGTGCTGGACTGGGGCGAAGAGGGCCTGCTCGACACCCTGCACAGCCTCGACGCCGCTGGCCTGTACCACGCCGGCGCCGGGACGGACCGCCGGCACGCCGAGGCGCCGGCGATCCTGCCGCTGGCCGACGGCGGGCGCCTGCTGGTGTTCGCCTTCGCCGGCCCCGACTGCGGCGTGCCACTCCACTGGGCGGCCGGCGAGCAGCAGCCGGGCGTCGCCTGTCTCGAGGATCTCTCGCCGGAGAGCCTGCAGCGGGTGGCCCGTTGCATCCGCGCGGCGAAGCGGCCCGGCGACCGGGTGGTGGTCGCCCTGCACTGGGGCGGCAACTGGGGGTTCGGCATCCCCGCCGAACAGCGGCGCTTCGCCCACGCACTGATCGACGCGGCCGGCGTCGACCTGCTGCACGGCCACTCCTCGCACCACGTCAAGGGCATCGAGGTCTACCGCCAGCGACTGATCCTCTACGGCTGCGGCGACCTGCTCGACGACTACGAAGGCATCGACGACCACGAGATCTGGCGCGGCGACCTGGGCCTCTTGTACTTCGCCGACCTCGACGGCGAGGGCCGCCTGCAGGCCCTGGAACTGGTGCCGACCCGCCAGCGGCGGTTCAGCCTCCAGTACGCCGAATACGCGGACCGCCAGTGGCTGCGCGATACCCTGAACCGCGAATCGGCGCGCTTCGACTGCCGCCTGCGCGACGGCGATGGGCCCGCCTTCCTGCTCGACTGGCCGGCCGCGGCCTGAGCCGGCGACGCCCACGGCCGGAGCACCCCGTAGGGCGGGTGCAACCCGCCGAACATGGCGTGGAGCCGCGCCGAAATTGGCGGGTTGCACCCGCCCTACGTCGATTTTCTACCGACGACGTCGAGGCCGAAGTGCGCCAGATCCTCTGGGCCGACGCCCTGATCTATCAGATGCCCGGCTGGTGGATGGGCGCGCCCTGGACGGTGAAGAAGTACCTCGACGAGGTGTTCACCGCCGGCCACGGCAGCCTCTATGCCAACGACGGGCGCAGCCGCCAGGACCCCAACCGCCACTACGGCAGCGGCGGCCTGCTGAAGGGCCGGCGCTACCTGCTCTCGCTGACCTGGAACGCCCCGCAGGAGCGATTTCCCGCCCCTTCGTCGGTTCCCGGCCAGAAACACCCGCACAGTTCCGCAAAGGGGGGATAGTGGACGGGCACTCTCACGTCGAGATGTGCCCAACTCCGGAGGAACCGTGATGAAACGACGCGATTTTCCAGACCATGTCGCCTGGAGCGAGGCCCGCATGAACGGGGACCACGCCCTGGCCTTCGTTGCCATCCAGTCCCGTATCCCCGCGGTGGAGATCCGTTTCCACCTCGTCTATGAGGGCGCGCACTTCCCCCGGCTGTCGGACGCCACCGAGGCGGCCGACGATGCGCTCGGCAAGCTGGTCCGTTTCGACCGGGACAACGACCCGGTATTCAGCTCGGCACTCTGTTGAGCGCCCCGGCCATCAGGCCGCGACGCCCGTCCACGCCCGCTCAGACGTCCACCACCGCCTGCGCCAGCCACTGGCCGTCGGCCTGCCGTACCACCTTGAGTTCGCAGAGCGACACCCCCTTGGCCTCCGCCGCCGGCTGGTGACGCGCCACCTCCAGCGGCTCGCCCCAGGCCGTGGCATGCAACCGGCTGCCGTCGATGGCCACCTCGAAGCGCGAGAACAGCAGGTGCCGGGTGGCCATCGCGAAGATCAGCGCGTTCAGCCAGTCCACCAATAGCAGCTCGACGTCCGGCGCGTCGCACTCGACCGCCAGCGCCTCGCGCGGCGCCACCGTGGCCGGATCGCAGATCGCCGCGGTCAGTGCCGTCGCCGCTCCGGCGAAGGCCTCGGCCAGGGTCGCGCCGCTGCCGCGCACGCCGATGTCGGCTTCGTGGGGGAAGGTCTGCCAGGGCATGGGCCGCTCCTGCCGGGGAAGATCTGGACAGCGTAGCTCCCCCGCCGTCCCTCATTCCCGCCCCTCCCGTTCGAGCAGCGCGCGCTTGCGCTCCACGCCCCAGCGGTAGCCGGACAGTCCGCCGTCGCTGCGCACCACCCGGTGGCAGGGAATCGCCACCGCCAGGGCGTTGGCGGCGCAGGCCTGGGCCACCGCGCGTACCGCCTTGGGCACCCCGGCCAGCCGCGCCACCTCGGCGTAGCTGAGGGTGGTGCCCGGCGGAATCTGCCGCAACACCGCCCACACCCGCATCTGGAAGGCCGTGCCACGGATGTCCAGCGGCAGCTCGAGACCGAGCCGCGGCGCCTCGACGAAGCCCACCACCTCGGCGACCAGTTGCTCGAAAGCGGCATCGCCGCCGATCAGCTCGGCCGCGGAAAAGCGCTCCTGCACGTCGCGCAGCAGCGCCTCGGGATCGTCGCCCAGCAGGATCGCACAGACCCCGCGCTCGCTCTGCGCGACCAGAATCGCCCCCAGCGAACATTGGCCCAGCGCGAAGCGGATCGTGCTGCCGGCGCCGCCCTTCCGGTAACGGCCGGCGGTCATGCCCAGCACCCGGTCGGCCTCGGCATGGAAGCGCCCGCCGGAGCCGTAGCCCGCCGCGTAGAGCGCCTCGGTCACCGGCGCGCCGCGCGCCAGCTCACGGCGCATCCGCCCGGCCCGCTGCGCCGCGGCATAGGCCCGGGGCGTCAACCCGACCAGCGCCTTGAAGGTGCGCTGCAGGTGCCAGCGGCTCCAGCCCGCCTGCCGCGCCAGCTCGTCCAGGCTCGGCGGCTGCTCGGCGGCCGCGATGAAGCGGCAGAGTTCGGCGACCTTCGCCGCCCGCGCCTGCGCCGGACTCCCGCGCTCCGGCCGGCAGCGCCGGCAGGGCCGAAAGCCTGCCCGCTCGGCCTCCGCCGCGCTGGCATGGAAGGCGACGTTCTCCGGCCTGGCGCGCCGCGCCGGACAGCTCGGCCGGCAGTACACCCCCGTCGTCTTCACCGAATAGACGAAACGCCCGTCCGCCTGCGGATCGCGCGCCAGCAGCGCCGCCCAGCGCGGATCGCCCAGCACCTGCGCCGCCCGCGATTGCCTCGTGGTTTTCATCTCGCCTCGCCTGCGGCCCTACGCAACGTGGTGGCCGCCCATCCCGTGTTTGCAGCAGGCACTGTAACGCCCGGGAGAAGGCGGGACACTCCGGGGCTTGCGGTTGAATTCGGAGATAATGACTGTCCCTCCCGGCCGGCCCCTCACGCCCCCGGCTGCAACGCCACTTCGACCTCGCGCTGCTTGTCGCCGCGCTTGACGGAAAGCCGTACCCGATTCCCGGCCTGGTAGTCGTCCAAGATCGCCTGCAGTTGCTCGACCGAGGCGACGGTCTTGCCGTCGACGGCGGTGACGACATCGCCGGGGACGATGCCGCCGTCGCGGGTGAAGCTCGCCCCGTCGAGCCCGGCCGCTTCGGCGGCCGAGCCCGGCGGCACGCCGAGGATGAAGACGCCTTCGATGCCGCTCAGTTCGACGAGGCGCTGGTTCAATCCCGAGTCCACCTCGACCCCCAGGCTGGGCTGCACGTATTTCCCCGTCCGGATGAGTTGGGGCACGACCCGGTTGACGGTGTCCACCGGCACCGCGAAGCCGATCCCGGCGGAGGCGCCGCTCGGGCTGTAGATCGCGGTGTTGATGCCGATCAGCCGGCCGGCCGAGTCCAGCAGCGGCCCGCCGGAGTTGCCGGGGTTGATCGCCGCGTCGGTCTGGATCAGGTGGTCGATCGCCGGGCCGCCCTCGCCCGAGAGGGTGCGGTCCAGGGCCGAGACGATCCCCGTGGTCAGCGTCCAGTCCAGGCCGAAGGGGTTGCCGATGGCGAAGACCTTCTGGCCCACCTTGAGATCGTGACTGGCCCCCAAAGGCACCGGCGGCGGCCGCTTGAAGTCCACGCCGATCTTCAGCACGGCGATGTCGTGCTCGCGGGAGGCCCCCACCAGGTTGGCCTTGAAGCTACGCCCGTCGGCCAGCTTGACCGTGGCCTCGCTGGCGCCTTGCACCACGTGGAAGTTGGTGACGACATGCCCGGCATCGTCCCAGATGAACCCCGAGCCCGTGCCGCGCGGCACCGAAAAGACGTTGCGGGTCCAGACGTCCATCACCTGCGCCTTGGTGGTGATGAACACCACCGAGTCGCGGGACCTCTCGAACAGCGCGATGGTGGCCTTTTCGTCCGCCGCCAGGTCGCCGCGGGCCTCGACCAGCCGCGGCGCGGCGTCCCGGGCGCCGCCGGGCCAGCCGTAAGCGTCCGGCAGGCCGCGCCAGAGCACGCTCAGCAGGCCGGCGGCCAGCGTGACGCCGAACAGACGGACGAGGAAGGGATCGCGCATGAAAGGGCTCCTTGATGGGGAAAAGTGGACGGATTTTATTACCTGGCGCCGCTCCTCTGTCACGCGCCCGGACCGATCCAGTCCTCGACGCGCCGGCCGGGCCGAGGCTGCGGGTACCGCTCGTCCGCTGCCCCGACCGTTGGGGAGAGTTCCTCGAGTCCGGCCTTGACTTGGCCGTTGTTCAGCCCAATCTACCATCCATACAGATGGCAAGGGGATGGTGATGAGCATTCACGAACTGCGGCCGAAGGCCGGAGACACGACGGAAAAGATCACGATCAACCTGGGGGTCGTCGACCTCGGGCAGATCGACCTGCTGGTTCAGGAAGGCTTCTATTCGAATCGAACCGATCTGATTCGTACGGCGATCCGCAATCAGTTGGCGACCCATGCCGAAGTGATCCGCGAAACGGTCGCCCGCAAGACCTTCGTCCTCGGCCTGCAGCACTACAGCCGCCGCGACCTGGAGGCCGTGCAGGCCGCCGGACAACGGCTCCAGATCCAGGTGCTGGGACTGGCCAGCATTGCCACGGATGTGCCTCCCGAACTCGCGCTGGCGACGATCGATTCGATCGTCGTGCTCGGCGCGCTCCATGCCAGCGCCGCGGTGAAGGCCGCCCTGGCGGACCGAATCCGGTGACCGCAAGAGCGGCCCAAGGAGATTCGAACCATGAACGCACAACGCCATTCCGACCTGCTCGAAGCCACACAACTGACGCGCTCCGGCCGGCTCCTCGAAGCCACCGAGCTCATTCAGCGGACGCTGGGGGGCCGCCCGGCGCCACGGCCCGCGGCCCAGGCCTGCCCGCAGGACAATGCCGGGGGAACGGTGATCGAAGGCAGCTTCCGCGTCATCGATAGCGGCCCGTTTGCCCCGGCCAGCACGGCGCCAGACGCCGAGCGGGACGCGGCAGGCGGCCGGGAGGCGCCCGAGACCGTCGGCGAACCGCTCTTCTCGTCGCGCCTCGCTGCGGCCTTGCGCGAGAAACTGGCCAGGTTCCGCGGACCGGCACCGGTCTTCGAACCGACCCTCCCCCGGCCAGCACCCGAGGCGATACCCGAGGGCGCCCGGTTCATTGCCGGCTCGTACAGCAACCCGGCGGGTACCCGCAGCTACAAGCTGTATGTCCCGAGCGGCCATGAGGGGCAGCCGTTGCCCCTGATCGTCATGCTGCATGGCTGCACGCAAAGCCCGGACGACTTTGCCGCCGGCACCCGCATGAACGAACTCGCCGAGCAGGAGCCCTGCCTGGTGCTCTATCCGGCCCAGTCGAGCGCGGCGAATTGCTCGAAGTGCTGGAACTGGTTCAATCCGGCGGACCAGCGCGCCGACCAGGGCGAGCCGTCGCTGATCGCCGGCATGACGCGCGACGTCGCGGCACGCTACCAGGCCGATCCGCGGCGCATCTACGTCGCCGGTCTGTCGGCCGGCGGCGCCATGGCCACGACGATGGCGATGACCCACCCCGACCTGTATGCCGCGGCCGGCGTCCATTCCGGGCTGCCCCACGCGGCCGCGCACGACCTGCCTTCCGCGTTCGCCGCCATGCAGCAGGGCGCCAGCGGCGCCGGACCCGCCGGAAAGGACCGGGCGCCCGCATGTCCGGTGCCGATCATCGTCTTCCACGGCGACCAGGATACGACGGTGCATCCCGGCAATGGCGACCAGGTGATCGTCCAGTTTGCGCCGACCGCTTCCCGCCACGCCGCCCAGCCGAAAACCGGCGCGAACCCGGATGTGAACGTGGAACGGGGCCAGGTGCCGAACGGGCATGCCTACACCCGCACCCTCTACCATCACCCGAGCGGCTCGCCGCACGTCGAGCAATGGACGATTCACGGTGCGGGTCATGCCTGGTCCGGGGGCAGCGCCCGCGGCTCCTATACCGATCCTCGGGGTCCGGATGCGAGCAAGGAAATGCTGCGCTTCTTCCTCGCCCATCCTGCCGGGCCGTCGAGGTAAGCGGGGCGCCGCGCGAATTTGTCTGGAAATCCAGCGCGGGCAAACCGCTGCGCGGGTTTTGCCACCCTACCGCTCGATGCCCGCCCCTCAGGCCTCCCGCTGCACGCTCGGAACGGGACGCTCCGCCGTCAGCACCAGAGCGATGCCGCCGAGCACGGCCAGGGACGCGAGGCCCAGGCGCAGGGTCAGGGCTTCGCCGAGCAGCAGGGCGCCGGCCAGGGCGGCGAGGATCGGCACGCTGAGCTGGACGGTCGCCGCCTGCAGGGCGCCGAGGCCGCTCAGGGCGCTGTACCAGACGGCGTAGCCGAGCCCCGAGGTCAGCGCGCCGGAGAGCAGCGCATAGAACAGTCCCAGCGGGTCCGGCTCGCGCTGCGCCAGCAGGAGCAGGCCGAGCCCCAGGGCCAGGGGAACGGCACGGACGAAGTTGCCGGCGGTGGCGGCCAGCGGATCGGTGGCGCCGCGGCCGAGCAGCGAATAGACCGCCCAGGCCAGGCCGGCGAGCAGCATCAGCGCGGCGCTGCCCGGTGCCGGCGCGTGGGCCCCCGGCAGCAGCAGGGTCACCAGCCCGGCGAGGGCGAGCAGCAGGCCGAGGCTCGCCCAGGGGCCGAGGCGCTCGCCGCGCTGCAGGCCGTACAGGACCATGCCGAGCTGCACCGCGCCGAACAGCAGCAGGGCGCCGACGCCGGCATCCAGCTGCAGGTAGGCGAAGGAGAAGCCGGCGGCGTAGACGAACAGCGCGACGGCGCCGGACCAGCTGCCGCCCGCCCGGCCCGGCCCGGAGCCGAGGCGCAGCAGCAGCCAGAGGGTCAGCGCGCCGGCGAGGATGCGCACGCCGGTGAAGCTGGCGGCGTCGATGGCGGTGTCCCTGAGGGCCAGGCGGCAGAGCAGCGAGTTGCCGGCGAAGGCCAGCATGGCGAGGGCGGTCAGCAGCAGGGTGCGGGCGGTCATGGGGTCGTCTCTGTGTAGAGTCCGAAGGATTGCCCGGAGTCTAGCGGCTGTCGCCCGTGGCCATCCCCACCCCCTTCGGGTCAGGACGCCGGTTCGGAAATCTCGATCAGGTTGAGGTCCGGGTCGCGCAGATAGATCGAGCGGATCGGCCCGGTCGCCCCGGTGCGCATCACCGGTCCCTCGACGACCGGCCAGTTCATCCGCTGCAGGTGGGCGATCACCGCCTCCAGCGGCTGGCTGGCGATGAAGCACAGGTCCACACCGGCAGGTGCGCCTTGGGTTCGAACTCGCGGCCGCGCACGTGCAGGTTGATCTTCTGGCTGCCGAAGCGGAAGGCCACCCGGCCGTTGCCGAAGGTTTCCAGGTGCATGCCGAGTACCTGCGTATACGTGGTGGCCTGCGGATCGGTGGCGGTCAGTACTAAGTGGTCCAGGTGGTCGATCATCGGCGTCTCCTGGGGCGTGGCGCCCGGCTTAATCCTTGCCGGGGGCGGCGGATTTGGCAAGCATGGGGGCCGTCCCGCCCGGAGTCCGCCATGTCCCTGCCCGATCTGAACCTGCTGGTTGCCCTCAACGTCCTGCTCGAAGAAGGCAGCGTGGTGGCGGCGGCGCGGCGCATGCACCTCAGCGCGCCGGCGATGAGCCGCACCCTGGGGCGCATCCGCGAGGCGGTGGGCGATCCGATCATGGTCCGCGCCGGCCGCAACCTGGTGCCGACGCCGCGCGCCCTGGAGCTGCAGGAGCAGGTGCGCCAGCTGGTCGAGCAGGCCACCCGACTGTTCCACAGCGGCGAGCATTTCGACCTGGCCGGCCTGGAGCGCTGCTTCACCCTGCGCGCCAACAACGTGCTGGTCGGCGACATGGCCGCCCGGCTGCTGCAGGAACTCGGCCGCGAGGCGCCGCGCTGCACATTGCGCTTCGTTCCCGAGGTCGAGCACGACGACGCGGCGCTGCGCCGCAACCGCATCGACCTGTTCATCGGCGCGCTGCCGGGGCTGGAGCCCGAGGCGAAGACCCAGCGGCTGTTCTCGACCCGCTTCGTCGGCCTGGCGCGGCGCGACCATCCGCTGTTCGACGGCGAGATCAGCCCCGAGCGCTTCGCCGCCTACCCGCAGGTCAGCGTGTCGCGGCGCGGCCGCGCCTGCGGGCCGATCGACGAGGAACTGGAAAAGCTCGGCCTGCAGCGCGACGTGCGGCTGGTCACCCCGTCCTTCCACGGCACCATCTTCTGCCTGCTGGAGTCCGACCTGCTGCTGCCGATCCCCGAGCATGCGCTGTGGCGCCTCGAGCGCCTGGGCCTGGGGCTGCGCCAGTTCGCCATTCCGCTGCCGCTGAAACCCTTCGAGGTGATCCAGGCCTGGCATCCGCGCTTCGACAACGACGTCGCCCACCGCTGGCTACGCCGCACGGTCGCCCAGGTCTGCCTGGATCTGTGCGCCAGCTCCGCCCCGCTCGTCTGAGCGCGGGACGCCGCCTCCGACGCCCCGACCCGTTTTGATGGCTCCCACGCTCCTGCGCTCCTGCGTGGGAGCCCTGGGCCGGACGCTCCGGCCCCCCGGGAGCGCCGAAGCGTCCCCTGCAACGTGCCCACGCAGGAGCGTGGGCACGTTCATCCCCGTCGTTGAGGGCTGCATCGATCAGTGCGCCAGACGCAATCGTCAGTTCTGTTTATTTCAATTTTCGCAACATAGACGAGCCCCTAGAATTCGCGCAATCCAATGATTCACCGGGGGTTTCGTCTGACCTCGCCGAGCCGGCGAGCAGCGCGGGCGCCCGCTCAGGAGGTACGAGATGGCTGCTCCCGCTGCGGCATCGAACACCCTGGACCTGCGCCTGACCATCGGGCTGGTCGGCGTGCTGATCGCCTCGTTCACCGCCGGACTCAACGAATACGTGACGGCGAACGCCCTGATGGACATCAAGGGTGCCCTGTCCATCGGTTACGACGAAGGCACCTGGCTGACCGTGCTGTATGCGGCCGCCGGGGTGATCGGCATGGCCTTCGCGCCGTGGTGCTCGTATACCTTCTCGATCCGCCGCTTCACGATGTTCGCCATCGTCGCCTTCGCCTTTCTCGGCTGGCTCTGCCCCTTTGCGCCCAACCTGGAAAGCCTGTACGCGCTGCGCATCCTGCAGGGCCTGATGGGCGGCTGCATACCGCCGATGCTGATGACCGTGGCGCTGCGCTTTCTGCCGCTGGACGTTCGCCTCTACGGGCTGGGCGCCTATGCGCTGACCGCCACCTTCACGCCGAACCTCGCCTTGCCGCTGGCGGCCCTGTGGACCGAGTACGCCGGTTGGGAATGGGCCTTCTGGCAGGCCATCCCCCTGTGCCTGATCTGCTGTAGCGCGGTCGGCTACGGCCTGCCGCAGGACCCGCTGCACCTGGAGCGCTTCCGGACGTTCGATACGGTCGGCTTGCTGACGGGAGTGCCGGCACTCGCCGCCCTGGTCGTCGGGCTGCTGCAGGGGGACAAGTACGACTGGTTCGAGTCGCCCCTGATCGGCACCCTGCTGATCGGTGGCGGCGGCCTGCTGGTGGCCTTCCTCCTCAACGAATGGACCCATCCGGCGCCGTTCTTCCGCCTGGACCTTCTCAAGCGGCGCAACTTCACCTTCGGGCTGATCGCCCTGGTCTGCATCCTGGTGATGATGAGCGTGATCATCGGCCTTCCGAACAGGTATTTGGCCGAGCTGCACGAGTATCGCCCGTTGCAGAGCGCTCCGCTGACCCTGCTGGTCGCCCTGCCGCAGCTGCTGGCGCTGGTCCTGGTGGCCGCACTGTGCAACAGCCCGCGGATCGACTGCCGCTGGGTGCTGGTGGCTGGCGCACTGTGCTGCGCAGCGTCCTGCCTGGGCTTCAGTTTCGTCACCGGCGAGTGGACGCGGGAGAACTTCTACCTGCTGATGGCACTGCAGATCGTCGGCCAGCCGATGGCGATCATTCCGATCCTGATGCTGGCGACCAGCGCCGTGACGCCGGCCGAGGGGGTGTTCGCCTCGTCCTGGTTCAACACCACGCGGGCGCTGTCGTCGGTGCTGGGAACCGCCCTGGTCAACCTCCTGCTCACCGAGCGCGGACGCTTCCATTCCGATGTGCTGGTGGGGCAGTTGGGCGACTCCATGCAAGTGCTGGAGGCGCACCTGAGCCAACTGCAGGCAACCCTGCCGAACCTCGGCAGGAGCGAGTTGCTCGAGGTGGTGTCGCGCCAGCTGCAGGAGCAAGTGACGGTGCTCACCGTAGCGGACATCTTCCTGGCTGCCAGCAGTCTGGCGCTGCTGGTGCTGGCGCTGACCTCGATTCTTCCCTTGCGCATCCATCCGCCGCGCTCCGCTGCCCCCGCTTCGTAACGAGGTACTGCCATGTCGCTTCAAATTTCGCGCCGGACCTCCCTGGCGCTGGTCGCCGTCCTGGCGATTGCCCTGCTCGGCTACCTGGGCTTCCGCCTGCTGCGCCCGACCGACCGGCAGAGCACCGACAACGCCTATGTGCGCGCCGACTTCACCCTGGTCGCGCCCAAGGTCTCGGGGCAGATCGTCGAACTCCTGGTGGAGGACAACCAGATCGTCCGCAAGGGCCAGCCGCTGGTGCGCATCGACCCGCGCGACTACCAGGCCGCCGAGGCCGCGGCCGCGGCCGCGGTGCTCGCCGCCCGCGCCCAGTTGCAGCGGCTGGCGGCCGACCTCGAACAGCAGCAGTCGCGGATCGCCGCAGCGCAGGCCCAGGTCGCGGCCGACCGGGCCGAGCACACCTTCGCCCGCCAGGAGCTGACCCGCCACGAGAACCTCGCGCGCGAGGGCGCCGGCAGTCTGCAGCTGGCCCAGCAGGCGCGCTCGCGGATCGGCACCAGCCAGGCCCGGCTCGACCGGGCCGAGGCGACGCTGGCCACCGCGCAGAAACAGGTGGCGGTGCTGCAGGCCGGGCGCGACGAAGCGCAGGGCAACCTGCAGCGCCGGGAAGCCGAACTCGAGCAGGCCCGGCTCCGGCTGTCCTATACCGAGATCCTCGCGCCGCTCGACGGCATGGTCGGCCAGCGCGCGGTGCGGGTCGGCGCCTACGTCAAGCCGGGCCAGGCGCTGCTCGCCGTGGTGCCGCTGCAGAGCGCCTACGTGGTGGCCAACTTCCGGGAAACCCAGCTGACCCAGGTGGCGGCCGGGCAGCCGGTCAGCGTGCGGGTCGACACCTTTCCCGATGCCGAGCTGCGCGGTCACGTGGACAGCGTGGCGCCGGCCAGCGGCCTGAGCTTCGCGCCGATCGCGCCGAGCAACGCCACCGGCAACTTCACCAAGATCGTCCAGCGCATCCCGGTGAAGATCCTCCTCGAACCCGGCCAGCCGCTGCTGGAGAAGCTGCGGGTCGGCATGTCGGTGGTCGCCACCATCGACACCCGGACCGGCACGACGCCCGCGGGCGGCCAGGGGCTGCGGCCATGAAGGCCCTGCCCGCCCTGCTGCTCTCCGGGCTGGCGCTCACCGGCTGCACGGTGCTCGGCCCGGACTTTTCCGCACCGCCCGGGGAGGCCACGGCCGACTGGAGCGAGGCGCCGGAGCGCTCGGTCTACCGCCGGACGACCCCGCAGCCCCTCGATCCCCAGTGGTGGAACCTGTTCGACGACCCGCAGCTGTCGGCGCTGCAGGCACGGGTCGTCGCGCAGAACCTCGACCTGCTGAGCGCCGGCACCCGCCTGCAGCAGAGCCGGGCGCTGCGCCGGATCGCCGGCGGCGAAGCCCTGCCGACGCTGGACGCCAACGGCTTCGCGCTGCACCAGCGCAACTCCAACTCGGGGCGGGTCGACTATTCGGGCCGGGAAGGCAAGCAGGACTTCAACCATTCGCGGGCGACCCTGGACGCCTCCTGGGAGCCCGACCTGTGGGGGCGGATCAGCCGGCACATCGAGGAAGCCGACGCCCTGCTCGAGGCCAGCGAGGAAACCCGCCGTGACGTGTTGGTGCTGGTGCTGGCCGAGACGGCGCACCATTACATCCGGCTGCGCGGCGAGCAGGCCAACGAGGCGCTGATCCGCAAGAACCAGGAGATCGCCCGGCGCCATCTCGAGCTGACCCGCATCCGCCTGGCCAACGGCATGGCGACCAACCTGGAGATCGCCCAGGCCGCGGGCCAGCTCGCCACCATCGAGGCGCACCTGCCGGCCAGCCTTGAAGAGCAGGCGCGCCTGATCAACGCCCTGAGCTTCCTGGTCGGCGGCATGCCCGATGCGCTGCGCGCCGAGCTGCAGCCGGTGCGCGGCATTCCGGTGCCGCCGCAGGCGGTGCCGATCGGCCTGCCCGCGGAGCTGGCCCGCCGCCGGCCGGACATCCGCGAGGCCGAGGCCCGCCTGCACGCCGCCACCGCCGGCATCGGCGCGGCACAGGCCGACTTCTACCCGCAGATCACCCTGACCGGCAGCTTCGGCTTCGAGTCGTCGCAGTTCGTCCCCTTCGAGTGGACCAACCACCTGTTCGCCATCGGCCCCAGCCTCTACCTGCCGATCTTCGAGGGCGGGCGCCTGAAGGGCCGGCTGGCGCTGCGCGAGGCCCGGCAGCAGGAGGCCGCCATCGCCTACCGGCGCACGGTGCTCAAGGCCTGGCACGAGGTCGACGACGCCCTGAGCGCCTACGGCGCCAGCCAGCAGCGCCAGCTCAAGCTGGTCGAGGCGGTCGGGCAGAACGAAACGGCGCTGGGCAACGCCCGCCAGCAGTACCTGGCCGGCGCCGTGGACTTTCTCAACGTGCTCAATGCGCAGCGCGACCTGCTGGCCACCGAGGAGCAGCGGATTCGCAGCGACGAGGCGGTGTCGATCAGTCTGGTGGCGCTCTACAAGGCGCTGGGCGGCGGCTGGGAGGGCACCCTGTAGGCGCCCGGCAAAAGCCTCAGGCCTCTTCGCGCAGGAGGAACCGCCACAGCTCGCGCGCCTCGGGCAGCAACGCCTCTTCCGACTTCACGCCGATCCACAGGGTGCGGCTGGCCCAGTCGTCGGTCAGCGGGATGGCGCGCAGGCCGTCCGCCAGGCGCTCGTCGCGCACCGCCGCCTCGGGCACTACGCCGATCCCCAGCCCGGCCTCGACCATCCGGCTGATCGCGTCGAAGCTGCCCACCTGCATGCGCAGGCGGAGGATGCGCTGCGCGGTCACCGCGGAGTCGATCAGCAGCCGCAGCAAGGAGGTGCCGTGGGCGAGGCCGATGTGGTCGTAGGCCAGGGTGTCGACGAAGGCGATCCTGCCGAACTTGGCCAGCGGGTGGCCGACCGGCACCAGCAGGACCAGCCGGCTCTGCCGGTAGGGCCGCAGCTCCAGGGTCGGCGCCGGCACGTTGTCGGCGAGCACCCCGATATCGATCCGCCCGCTGTCCAGCGCCGCGACGATCTCCTCGCTCAGCCGCTCCTCCAGGTTGATGCGTACCTGCGGCCGCTCGGCGAGGAAGGCGGCCAGGTCGCGCGGCAGGAACTGCAGCACCGCCGAGGTGTTGGCCCACAGCCGCAGATGGCCGCGCACGCCCACGGCGAACTCGCCGATGTCGGCAGCCATGCGGTTGACGTCGTCGAGAATGGTGCGGGCGTGCTCCAGGAGTTCCCGGCCGGCCGGGGTCAGCTCGAGCCCGCGCGGCTGGCGGACGAACAGCGGGCAGTCGATGGTCTTTTCCAGATCGCAGATCCGCTTGCTCACCGCCGACAGGGTGAGGTGGGCGCGCTCGGCCGCCCGGGTCAGGCTGCCCAGCTCGGCAGCCAGCAGAAACACCCGCAGCGACTGCAGATCGAAATGGAGGGGGTTGGTCATGACTGCTGGAAGCTCCCGAAGGCTGTAGAACCGAACATACCCCGAACGCCGCGCGGAATCTCATCCCGCGGCGCCCTGGCGATGGCCGGCATGCCGACGAAATCGTCGGCGGCAGCGGAATCGGGAGCGGCACGCGGGACAGCCGGGGGCGCGGCGGTCGGGGTGGGCACTTTACGGTGCGGCATGATGGCACACCAGCGGAGAAAACGGACCCGGGATTCCCGTCCTTGACGGCACGAACGTCCCATAGCGAGGCAGCGAGGTCGAATTGCCGGCGGATGGACCGTCCCGCCGGATACGCCGGCAAGGGAACCCGATGCCTCGTGGCCCTCTAAGGCAAAGGCCGCCCCGACGGCCGTCACGCCAGCCGGCCCGAACCGACACCGGCTGAACCACCCGACATGAAGGAAGACCGCCGATGCAAAGACTGCCAACCACGCTGGGCCTGATCGCCGCCCTGCTGCTTTCCGGACAGGCCCGGGCAACGGCCCCGGAGGCAGGCAGCGCCGGCCCCGTGCCGTTCGATGCCGGAGCGCGGTCGATCCGCGGCGATTACCCGCTGTTCGCCGGCGAGCAGCAGCGCATGACCGCGCTGGTCGAGGCGGCCAGGCGCGCCGGAATCGCGGTGCCGGTGCCCAAAGACCCCGGCGGCGGCTTCAGCCACGAACAGCACAAGCGCAACTACATGGCGCTCTACGGCGCCGGCCTCTTGTACCGGATCACCGGGGAGGCGGCCTACGCCGACTACGCGCGACGCCTGCTGCTGGAATACGCCACGCTCTATCCGACCCTCGGGCCGCACCCGGCCGCGAGCGGCGACGCGCCGGGGCGGCTGTTCTGGCAGAGCCTCAACGACAGCGTCTGGCTGGTCTATGCGGTGCAGGGTTACGCCGCGATCCGCGACAGCCTCTCGGCCGAGGACCGCCAGACCATCGACGACCGGGTTTTTCGCCCGATGGCGGCCTTTCTTTCCGAAGGCCAGCCGCAGGTCTTCGAGCTGATCCACAACCACGCGACCTGGGCCTGCGCCGCGGTCGGCATGACCGGCTACCTGTTGCGCGACGACGAACTGGTGGCCAAGGCCCTGACCGGACTCGACCGCAGCGGCCGGACCGGCTTCCTGCGCCAGATCGACCAGCTCTTCTCGCCCGACGGCTATTACACCGAAGGCCCCTATTACCAGCGCTATGCCCTCCTGCCCTTCGTGGTCTTCGCCCAGGCGATCGAGGCCAACGAACCGCAGCGCAGGATCTTCGCCTACCGGGACGGCATCCTACCCAAGGCGATCCGCACCACCGTCCAGCTCACCCACGACGGCTACTTCTTCCCGCTCAACGACGCCCTGCCCGACAAGAGCCTGAAGACCGACGAGCTTTATCAGGCGATCGCCATCGGCTACGCCGCGACCCACGACCCGACCTTCCTCGACATCGCCCGCCGGCAGGGACGTACTACCCTCACTCCCGAAGGGCTGCTGGTCGCCCGCGACCTGGCAGCGGGCAAGGCACAGCCCTTTCCCTTCGCCTCGCAGTTGTTCCGCGACGGTCCCAAGGGCGACCAGGGGGCCATTGCGGTGCTGCGCGCCGGGCCGGGCAACCGGGACCAGGTGCTGGTCGCCAAGAACAGCGCCCAGGGCATGGGGCACGGGCATTTCGACAAGCTGAACTGGCTGCTCTACGACGAGGGCGCCCCGGTCGTCACCGACTACGGGTCGGCGCGCTTTCTCAACGTCGAATCCAAGGAAGGCGGCCGCTACCTGAAGGAAAACCAGAGCTGGGCCAAGCAGACCGTTGCCCACAACACCCTGGTGGTCAACGAGACCAGCCACTTCGACGGCCAGTGGAAAGTCGGCGAAACGCTGGCGCCCCGGCAGCTGTTCTTCTCGGCGGACGGGACGACGCGGGTGAGCACTGCGGACATGGAAGGCGCCTACCCCGACGTGCGCTTTCGCCGGACCCTGGCACAGCTGTTGATCGAGGGCCTGGCCGGCCCCGTGGTGATCGACCTGCTGCGCGTCAGCGGCAGCCGACCGGCGCAGTACGACCTGCCCCTGCACTACGCGGGACAGATCACCGCGGTGGGCTTTCCGCTCCAGTCCAAGCCGACGGAGCGGCCGGTACTCGGCCAAGCCAACGGCTACCAGCACCTCTGGGTGGATGCGATTGGAACCCCGGAGGCCGGCAACGCGACGCTGACCTGGCTCAACGGCCGGCGCTTCTATACCTACCGCCTGCTGCCGCCTGCGGGGGCGAAGCTCATCCTGGCCGAGAGCGGCGCCAACGACCCGAACTTCAACCTGCGCCGCGAGCCGGTGCTGATCGAGCGCCTGGAGAACGCCCGCGACGCCACCTTCGTCGCCGTGCTCGAACCGCACGGCCTGTATGACCCACCCCTTTCAAGGTCTTTACGTAAACTCCCTTCCCTAAAACCATCAAGAGGGCAAGGCGGTGTGGGACGAGATTCTGGCGCGATTCGAGAAGCAGGCACCGGCCAGCGTCATGGCACGGCTGGTGTTGGAACGGGCGATGCCGGCTGCCTGGGTCGACGAAGTGTTCGAGACCAACCGGCAGCGCCAGTATCCCCGGGAGCTGCTGTTTTCCACCGTCGTCGAGCTGATGTCGCTGGTTTCCCTGGGGCTGCGCCCTTCGCTGCATGCCGCCGCGCGCCAGATGGACCACCTGCCCGTATCGCTGGCGGCGCTGTACGACAAAGTCAGCCGCACCGAGCCGG
>NZ_FOFJ01000175.1 GCF_900110885.1 Azotobacter beijerinckii
GGCGAGGATCAGGCCTTCGAGGACTTCGGGGGTTTCGGTGGCTGGGCCGAGGGTGGCGACGATCTTGGTTCTTCGCAGCATGGCGTTCATTCCTCCGGGGAAATAGTTGTTTTGTAAAAGCTCAAGTAGATACCAATCACTTTCCCTTCTTGATCTCGGCCAGTCTGCGGAACAGCGCCTGGGCACCTGAGGGAGCGTTGTCATGTCCGGGCATGAAAGCCTGGGGTGGATAAGACCTTAAACTAGGCATCATCTTGTTTCAATATATGAGATAAAATCCCATATAATGAGAATTGCCATTCAATTTGGCCCAGCAGCTAGGCTATTCATTAGTGTTTAATTTCCCATAATATGGGATATATTCTCACATATTGAAATGATCGAGAATCCGGTTTAGTGTTTCTTCAACAGGAGGCTTTCCCATGGCCGAACACGACAACAACATTCCCCCGGGCGCCCAGGCGCTGTTCCGCGGCCTAGCCGTGATCGACGCGGTGGCCCAGGGCGATACCAGCCTGCCGGCAATCGGCGCTCGGATTGGCTGCACCCGCAGCACCACGCACCGCCTGGCCGCGGCGCTGGTGCAGGCCGGCTACCTGCGCAGCACGTCGAACGGCTACCTGCTCGGCGCACGGCTGATCGAGCTGGGCTTCAAGGCTCGCGAGCAACTGCCCTTGGTCAAGCTCGCCCAGCCCCATCTGGAGCGTCTGTCGCAGCTGACTCAGGACACCATCCACCTCGGCGTGCGCGAGGGCGGCGACGTGCTCTACATCGAGAAGTTGCCCGGCACCCGAGGCCTGGAAATGCGCTCGCGGGTCGGCCTACGCATGCCGCTGGCCCTCACCGGGGTCGGCAAGGCGCTGATGCTCGACCTGGACGAGGCTGCGTGGCACGTGCTGTACGAGGAAGGCCTGGCGCGCCGCGCCGGTCAGCCGGGGCTGCGCGAGCAGTTCACGCGCTGGGACGAGTACCGCGTGCAGATGCGCGAGTACGCTGCCGCTGGCGGCAGCTTCGACCTCGAGGAAAACGAACTGGGCGTGCGCTGCGTCGCCGCACCGATCCGCGACGCCGGTGGCACCATCGTCGCCGCGCTCAGCGTGACCGGCGCCATTCCCTTCATGCCGGAGGCGCGCCTGCGCGACCTGCGTCCCGAGGC
>NZ_FOFJ01000023.1 GCF_900110885.1 Azotobacter beijerinckii
TGCAACCGCGCTCTTTCTTGAGGACTGAGGATGATTCTGTAATGTTCCATGCCGACATTATGCATGACGCAGATTTAGATGTGTCATAACACTAGGTGGGGAGCTTGCAGATTTGCGGCATCCAGCTCGAGTAGCTCAACACCCAAACGTGCAAGCAGTGCCAGGGTTTCCTTTTGCTCGGCGCTTAACAAAGCCGGATCAGCAATGCCGAGGCGGACCTTGAGTCGCTCGGCAATGGCGCCCAGGCCAGTACCTGTTCCCGGAAGCGAGGATGGCCGAGATCCCAATCCGCACAGTCGCCGTGGAGGCACAGCAGAATCGATGCAGTCTGATCACGGCGATCCACTGAGTTGATGGCGGAGCTCAGTTCGCGCAGCGTGCCAACCGAGCAATAGCGAGCGCCATGCTATAGACATTGCTGGATAAGAAAACCCCCGTATCACTATGTGAGTACGGGGGTACGGACTATCGATGTTCAGCAGAGTCTGGTCAGACGTTGAACCGGAAGTGCATCACGTCGCCATCTTTCACGATGTAGTCCTTGCCTTCCAGGCGCCATTTGCCGGCTTCCTTGGCGCCGGCCTCGCCCTTGTACTGGATGAAGTCGTCGTAGGCGATGACCTCGGCGCGGATGAAGCCCTTCTCGAAGTCGGTGTGGATCACCGCGGCGGCCTGCGGCGCGGTGGCGCCGACCTTGACGGTCCAGGCGCGGACTTCCTTGACCCCGGCGGTGAAGTAGGTCTGCAGGTTCAGGAGCTGGTAACCGGCGCGGATCACCCGGTTGAGGCCGGGCTCCTCGAGGCCGAGGGATTCGAGGAACATGTCCTTCTCCTCGCCGTCGTCCAGCTCGGCGATTTCCGCTTCGATCTTGTTGCACACCGGCACCACGAGGGCGCCTTCCTCCTCGGCGATGGCTTTCACCACGTCGAGGTGCGGGTTGTTCTCGAAGCCGTCCTCGGCGACGTTGGCGATGTACATCACCGGCTTGCTGGTGAGCAGGTGGAAGCCCTTGATCAGGGCCTTTTCATCGCTGCTCATGTTCTTCATCAGGGTGCGCGCCGGCTTGCCTTCGGCGAAGTGCGGGATCAGCTTTTCCAGCAGGGCTTTCTGGGCGAGGGCGTCCTTGTCGCCGCCCTTGGCGTTGCGCGCGACCTTCTGCAGCTGCTTCTCGCAGCTGTCGAGGTCGGCGAAGATCAGCTCGAGGTCGATGATCTCGATGTCGCGCTTGGGATCGACCGAGTTGGACACGTGGATCACGTTGTCGTCCTCGAAGCAGCGCACCACGTGGGCGATGGCGTCGGTCTCGCGGATGTTGGCGAGGAACTTGTTGCCCAGGCCCTCGCCCTTGGAGGCGCCCGCCACCAGGCCGGCGATGTCGACGAACTCCATGGTGGTCGGCAGCACGCGTTCGGGCTTGACGATCTCGGCCAGAGCGTCGAGGCGCGCGTCGGGCATCGGCACGATGCCGCTGTTCGGCTCGATGGTGCAGAACGGGAAGTTCTCCGCGGCGATGCCGGATTTGGTCAGGGCGTTGAACAGGGTGGACTTGCCGACGTTGGGCAGGCCGACGATGCCGCAGTTGAATCCCATGGTGTGTCCCTCGCGGAGATGAGTTCGGTCGTGGAGAGGAGGCGTCAGGCTTTCTGGCTGTGCAGTTTCTGCATGGCCTTGGTCCAGTCGCCGGCGAGCATGTCCGGCAGCGCGCCGAGGGCGAAGTCGATGCTCGCCTCGAGCTTTTCCTGTTCGCTGCGCGGAGCCCGGCCGAGGACGAAGCCGGAGACGAGATTCTTGTCGCCGGGGTGGCCGATGCCGAGCCGCAGGCGATAAAAGGAATTCTGGTTGCCGAGCTGGGCGATGATGTCCCGAAGCCCGTTGTGCCCGCCGTGGCCGCCGCCCAGCTTGAGCCTGGCGGTGCCGGGAGGCATGTCGAGTTCGTCGTGGGCCACCAGGATGGCCGCCGGCGGAATGCGGAAGAAATTCGCCAGCGCCGCCACGGACTGGCCGCTGCGGTTCATATAGGTGGTGGGAATGAGCAGACGAACGTCGCGGCCCTGATGGCTGAACTTGCCGACCAGGCCGAAGTACTTCTTGTCGACCGCGAGGTTGACGCCCTGGGCGGACGCGACGCGCTCGACGAAAAGAGCCCCTGCGTTGTGCCGGGTCTGTTCGTATTCGGGACCGGGGTTTCCCAGGCCAACGATCAGTTGAATGGCAGTCACGACAGGGGCTCTCTTGGTTCAGTCAACGAGTGACTTATTCGCCTTGCACGCGGGAAGCGTGGATGTTGGCGATAGCCAGATCGTTGCCGTGGGCCAGGGCCACCAGCTCGACGCCGGCCGGAACGGTCAGGTCGGACAGGTGCACGGTCTGGCCGATGGCGACCTTGGCCAGGTCGACTTCGATGAATTCCGGCAGGTTTTGCGGCAGGCAGGAGACTTCCACTTCGGACATGGTGTGGGAGACTTCTCCACCCTGCAGCTTCACGGCATCGGCGGTTTCGGCGTTGATGAAGTGCAGCGGCACGTGGGCGGTCAGCTTGTGGTCGGCGACGACGCGCACGAAGTCGGCGTGCAGGACGAAGCTCTTCGCCGGGTGGCGCTGCAGGGCCTTGATCAGCACGGTTTCGGTGGTGCCGGCGACGTTCAGGGCGATCACGTGGCTGAAGGCGGCTTCGTCTTCGATCAGCTTGGCGACGTCCTTGGCCAGCAGGCTGATGGACTGCGGAGCCTTGTCGCCGCCGTAGATCACGGCGGGAATCAGGTTGGCGTTACGACGCAGGCGGCGGCTCGCACCTTTCCCCAGGTCGGAACGCACGTCGGCATTCAGGGCAAAATCGGTCATTGCAGTTCTCCAGAATGACAACGCGCCCGAAACGCTTGCGACCAGCGTTCGGGCGGTTGTTGAGGCCCCGCGCGGGGCGGGGCGGTTGTATCGGCGCCGGTTCCTCAGCGGAACATGGCGCTGATGGATTCTTCGTTGCTGATGCGGCGCACCGCTTCGGCGACCACCGGAGCGATGTCCAGCTGGCGGATGCGTGGGCAGGCTTGGGCCGCGGCGGAGAGCGGAATGGTGTTGGTCACCACCAGCTCGTCCATCACCGAGTTCTCGAGGTTCTCGATGGCGCGCCCGGACAGCACCGGATGGGTGCAGTAGGCGTATACCTTGGCGGCGCCGTGGTCCTTGAGGGCCTTGGCCGCGTGGCAGAGGGTACCGGCGGTGTCGACCATGTCGTCGACCAGCAGGCAGGTACGGCCTTCCACGTCGCCGATGATGTGCATGACTTCCGACTGGTTGGCCTTCGGCCGGCGCTTGTCGATGATCGCCAGATCCACGCCCAGGGACTTGGCGACGGCGCGCGCACGCACCACGCCGCCGATGTCCGGGGAGACGATCATCAGGTTCTCGAAGCGCTGGGCCTGGATATCGTCGACCAGTACCGGCGAGCCGTAGATATTGTCCACTGGGATGTCGAAGAAGCCCTGGATCTGGTCGGCATGCAGATCGACGGTGAGCACGCGGTTGACGCCGACCACATCGAGCATGTCGGCCACCACCTTGGCGCTGATCGCCACGCGGGCGGAGCGCGGACGGCGGTCCTGGCGGGCATAGCCGAAGTAGGGGATGACCGCGGTGATCCGCGAGGCGGAGGAGCGGCGGAAGGCGTCGGCCATCACCACCAGCTCCATGAGGTTGTCGTTGGTCGGCGCGCAAGTCGGTTGAATCAGGAAGACGTCCTTGCCGCGGACGTTCTCGTTGATTTCAACGCTGATTTCGCCGTCGGAGAACTTGCCTACGGAGGCATCGCCGAGGGGAATATGCAGCTGACGTACGACGCGACGCGCCAGATCGGGGTTGGCATTCCCCGTAAAGACCATCATCTTGGACACGCGCAGTACCTGCCGGCTGAGGGTGGACCCGATGAAATTAAAAAGCTGCTCAAAAAGGCGGCGTAATTGCGGCATTTTTGAACAGCTTCCTGGAATATGGCAGGGGCGGCTGGATTCGAACCAACGCATGGCAGGATCAAAACCTGCTGCCTTACCGCTTGGCGACGCCCCTGTGGCGTTACATCCTTGAATGCCCGGTCGGCGTGTGCGCATCTTGGGAAGGAGATGGCAGGGGCGGCTGGATTCGAACCAACGCATGGCAGGATCAAAACCTGCTGCCTTACCGCTTGGCGACGCCCCTGTAGCACACAACCATCGAATGCTAGGCATTCACTCCCCGCGCCAGCGCTTCTAGCCTGCGGTGCAACATGGACACGTTGCGACCCTGGGCGACGAAACCCGGCATGGTCACTGGAAGTTGGCGGGCGACTTTATCAGCATCGTCCCGGTTTGGGAAGCTCCCAAACACGCAAGCCCCAGTGCCGGTCATTCTGGCGGGAACGAATTTGTTCAGCCAGTTCAAAGCGTTACGCACTTCCGCGTAGCGCTTCTCGACGACCGGTTGGCAATCGTTACGACCGCCTCCGGCAAGGAGGCTGCGAACTGTAATGGCCGGTGTATTGCGTGTCAACTCCGGGTCGGAAAAAATTTCTGCTGTGCTGACAGTGACTTGCGGCGCCACGACGAGGAACCACGGCTCCTCCAGCTCGACCGGCTGCAGGCGTTCGCCGACACCCTCGGCGAACGCGGCGCGACCGCGCACGAAGACCGGCACGTCGGCGCCCAGGGCGAGGCCCAGCTCGGCCAGGCGATCCTCGCTCCAGCCCAGTTGCCAGAGGCGGTCGAGGGCGAGCAGGGTGGTCGCCGCGTCGGAGCTGCCGCCGCCGATGCCGCCGCCCATCGGCAGGCGTTTCTCCAGCCAGATGTCGGCGCCCAGCCGGCAGCCGCTCTGGCGCTGCAGCTGGCGTGCGGCGCGGACGATCAGGTTGCCGTCGTGGGGAACCCCGGGAATCTCGGTGTGCAGGCGGATCTCGCCGTCCTCGCGCACGGCAAAGCCCAGCTCGTCGCCGTGGTCGAGGAACTGGAACAGGGTCTGCAGCTCGTGATAGCCGTCGGCGCGACGGCCGAGGATGTGCAGCATCAGGTTGAGTTTGGCCGGTGCCGGCAGAATCAGTTGGGCGTGTTGCATGACGTTCAGAGTCCCAGTCGGCGTGGTTGCCAGTCCTTGATTACGAGGGTGACGACCAGGTCCTGGCCGTATAGCTTCAGGCGCTCCGGCAGCCAGTAGCCGTTGCGCTCGGCGTAGCTCTGGTATTCGACCTGCCAGCCGTCCTGGCGCAGCCGGGCCAGGCGGCTGTCGCCGTCGAGGGTGAGCTGGCTGCGGCTGCCGGGGGCCGGCAGGCCGCGCACCCACCAGAGCAGGTGGGAGACCGGCAGGCGCCAGCCGAGTTGTTGCTCGAGCAGGGCCTCCGGCGATTCGGCCTGGTAGCGACCCTGGCCGGCGACCTCCAGCTGGATGCTGCCGGGGCGGCCGGTCAGACGCGCCGCGCCGCGGCCGAGCGGGCCGGACAGGCGGATGTCGTAGTAGTCCTGGCGTTGCAGCCAGAACAGGGTGCCGCTGCCGGATTCGCGGGGCGACTGGATGCCGACCTTGCCGCTGATCTGCCAGGCGTCGAGGGCGCCGATCTCGCGCTTGTGGGCCTGCCAGCGCTCGGGATCGCCCTGACCCTCGAGGGCTTCCCGAGAGGTCAGGCCGGCACAACCGGAGAGCAGGGCGAGCAGGGCGAAGAGGAGGGTGTAGCGACGCAGCGGGGAGGGCATGGCTCAGAACGTCTCGGATCCGGTCAGGCGCAGCAGCGTGCTGCGCAGGATGGCGCTGTCGGGCTGCTCTTCGAGGGCCTTGGCCCAGACCTTGCGGGCTTCGCGTTGCTTGCCGCGGGCCCAGAGCACCTCGCCCAGGTGGGCGGCGATCTCGTGGTCGGAGACGCGTTCGGCAGCCTGGCGCAGCAGGCGCTCGGCCTCGCCCAGTTCGCCCAGGCGGAAATGCACCCAGCCAAGGCTGTCGAGGATCGACGGGTCGTCCGGGTTCAGCTGGTGGGCCTTTTCGATCAGCGCCTTGGCTTCGGCATAGCGGGTGGTGCGGTCGGCCAGGGTGTAGCCGAGGGCGTTCAGGGCCATGGCGTTGTCCGGCTCGCGCCCGATGATGAAGCGCAGGTCGCGCTCCAGCTGGGCCAGGTCGCCGCGCTTCTCGGCCAGCATGGCGCGAGTGTAGAGCAGGTTGAGGTCGTCCGGGAACTGCCGCAGGGCGCGCTCGATGACCTTCCAGGCTTCGTCGAGGCGTTCGCGGTTGGTCAGCGCCTCGGCCTCGATCAGGTAGAGCTGCAGGGCGTAGTCCGGCTGGCTGTCGCGGGAGCGCGCCAGGCGCGTCGAAGCCTCCGCGATGCGGCCGTGCTCGAAGAGGATCTCGGTCTGGCGCAGTTGCGCCGGCAGGTAGTGGTTGCCGGGGCCGACCAGGCCGTATTCGATCAGCGCGCTCTCCGGGTCCTCGCGCTCCTCGTAGACGCGGCCCAGCTGGTAGTGCGCGGCATCCACGTAGCTGCCGCGCTCGATCAGCTCCTGGAGGTAGACCGCCGCCTCGTCCCAGGCCTTGGCTTCCAGGCAGACCAGCGCCATGGACAGGCGCAGGTCGTCGTCCTCGGGAAACTGCTCGACCAGGGCGGCGAACTCGTCCTTGGCGTCGTCGAGGCGCTCCTGCTCGACCAGCAGGCGGGCGTAGGTCAGGCGCAGGCGCTTGTCGTCGGGGTGCTGGCGCATGCCCTTCTTGAGCAGGGCGAGCGCCTCGTCGCCGCGCTCCAGGGACTGCAGCAAGCGCACGCGCAGCAGCAGCGGGGCGATTTCCTGCTCGCTCGCCGGGTGCTTCTCGAGCAGTTTGAGGGCCTCCTCGGGCCGGTTGTCCTGCTGCAGCAGCAGCGCCTTGCCGAACAGCAGCTGGCCGTTCTCCGGCGACTTGGCAAGCAGCCGGTCGAAGCTCTGCAGCAGTCCGGCGCGGGTTTCCGGGTCGCTTTCCGCGGCGGCCAGGGCGAGGAAGTCGAAATGGGTGTCGCCCTGGGCCTGCAGGACCTTCTCCATGTAGCGCATCGAGTCGTCGTAGCGGCCGCTGCGCGCCAGCTGGATGGCGGCGGCACGCTGCGCGTCGAGGTTGGCCGGGGCGTTGTCGGCCCAGATCAGCACGCTCTCCAGGGCGGCCTGGTCGGCACCGAGGTATTCGGCGATGCGGAAGGCCCGCTCGGCGACGCCGGGGTCCCGGGTGACCCTGGCCTGTTCGGCGTAGTTGTCCAGGGCGATGTCGAAACGGTTGCGTTGCCCGGCCAGTTCGGCGACCAGCAGGCTGTAGAGGGTTTCTTCGCTGAACGAGGCGACCGGCTGCGGCGGCGGACTGGCCGGGGCAGGACGCGGCGCGGCCTCTTCTTTCGCCGGCGGTCTGCTGCCCGGCTGGGAGAGGCTTTGGCAGCCGCCGAGAAACATCATGACGGCCAGCGAGGCGAAGATTTTATTCATAGGGGAAGGGAAGGCGATGGTTGCACCGGAAAGTGGGAGGCATCATGACACAAGCCGCCGGTCAAGCCCATGGCTACGGCGGCCGGAGGGGCGCGGGGCAGGCGGGCGGAGGTTGTCCTCCATCTGGCGAAGTAGGACAATCGCGTGCTTCCCCTGTTCGGACCTGCGCACCTGAATGGCATTCATCGCCCTCGGTATCAACCACAAGACCGCCTCGGTGGATATCCGCGAGCGTGTGGCGTTCACTCCCGCGCAGCTCGCCGAGGCGCTGCAGCAGCTCTGCCGGCATACCGACAGCCGCGAGGCGGCGATCCTCTCCACCTGCAACCGCAGCGAACTCTACCTGGAGCAGGATAGTCCGGGGGTCGATGCGGTGCTGCAATGGCTGGCCGACTACCACCGGCTGAGCCTGGACGAGCTGCGCGCCTGCGCCTACGTGCATCAGGACGAGTCCGCGGTGCGTCACATGATGCGGGTCGCCTCGGGGCTCGACTCCCTGGTACTCGGCGAGCCGCAGATCCTCGGCCAGATGAAGACCGCCTATGCCGTGGCGCGCGAGGCCGGCACCGTCGGCCCGTTGCTCGGCCGGCTATTCCAGGCCACCTTCAGCACCGCCAAGGCGGTACGCACCGACACCGCGATCGGCGAGAACCCGGTGTCGGTGGCCTTCGCCGCGGTCAGCCTGGCCAAGCAGATCTTCAGCGATTTGCAGCGCAGTCAGGCGCTGCTGATCGGCGCCGGCGAAACCATCACCCTGGTCGCCCGCCACCTGCACGAACAGGGCGTGCGACGCATCGTCGTCGCCAACCGCACCCTGGAGCGCGGCCGGCTCCTCGCCGAGCAGGTCGGCGGCCAGGCGATCATGCTCGCCGACATCGGCCAGGAGCTGGCGGGCAGCGACATCGTCATCAGCTCCACCGCCAGCCAGCTGCCGATCCTCGGCAAGGGCGCGGTGGAGCGCGCGCTGAAGCAGCGCAAGCACAAGCCGATGTTCATGGTCGACATCGCCGTGCCGCGCGACATCGAGCCGGAGGTAGGCGAACTGGACGACGTCTACCTGTACAGCGTCGACGACCTGCACGAGGTCATCGAGGAAAACCTGAAAAGCCGCCAGGGCGCGGCGAGGGCGGCGGAGGAACTGGTCGCCACCGGTGCCGACGATTTCATGCTGCGCCTGCGCGAGCTGGCCGCGGTGGATGTGCTCAAGGCCTACCGCCAGCAGGCCGAGCGCCTGCGCGACGAGGAGCTGGCCAAGGCCCAGCGCCTGCTGGCCAATGGTTCCGATCCGCTGGAGGTGGCTGCCACCCTGGCGCGCGGGCTGACCAACAAGCTGCTGCACGCGCCCAGCGTGCAGCTGAAGAAACTTTCCGCCGACGGCCGCTTCGATGCGCTGGCCGTGGCCCAGGAGCTCTTTGCCCTCGATGAGGGTGAGTCGAAACGATGAAAGCTTCCCTGCTGAACAAACTGGACCTGCTCCACGACCGCTACGAGGAACTCACTGCGCTGCTCGGCGACGCCGAGGTGATCGCCGAACAGACCAAGTTCCGCGCCTATTCCAGGGAATATGCCGAGGTCGAACCGGTGGTCGCCGCCTACCGCGAATTCCGCAAGGTGCAGGACGACTTGGCGGGTGCCCAGGCGCTGCTCAAGGACAGCGACCCGGACCTGCGCGAGATGGCCGCCGAGGAGGTGGCCGAGGCGCGCGAGCGGCTGGTCGGCCTGGAGGACCGCCTGCAGCGCATGCTGCTGCCCAAGGACCCCAACGACGGGCGCAACGTGTTCCTGGAGATCCGCGCCGGCACCGGCGGCGACGAGGCGGCGATCTTCTCCGGCGACCTGTTCCGGATGTATTCGCGCTATGCCGAGAAGCAGGGCTGGCGCCTCGAGATCCTCTCGGAGAACCCCGGCGAGCACGGCGGCTACAAGGAGATCATCACCCGCGTCGAGGGTGAGCACGTCTACGGCAAGCTGAAGTTCGAGTCCGGCGCCCATCGCGTGCAGCGCGTGCCGGAAACCGAATCCCAGGGCCGCATCCACACCTCGGCGTGCACCGTCGCGGTCCTGCCGGAGCCCGACGAGCAGGCGGTGATCGAGATCAACCCGGCCGAGCTGCGCGTCGACACCTACCGCTCCTCCGGCGCCGGCGGCCAGCACGTCAACAAGACCGATTCGGCGATCCGCATCACCCACCTGCCCACCGGCATCGTCGTCGAGTGCCAGGAAGAGCGCTCGCAGCACAAGAACCGCGCCAAGGCCATGGCCTGGCTGGCGGCCAAGCTGCAGGACCGCCAGGACGCCGCCGCGCACAAGGAAATCTCCGAAACCCGCAAGCTGCTGGTCGGCTCGGGCGACCGTTCCGAACGCATCCGCACCTACAACTTCCCCCAGGGGCGGGTCACCGACCACCGCATCAACCTGACCCTCTATGCCCTCGACGAAGTCATGGCCGGCGGCGTGGACGCGGTGATCGAGCCGCTGCTCAGCGAATACCAGGCCGACCAGCTGGCCGCCCTGGGCGATTGATCTTCTTCCCGTAGGGCGGGTGTAACCCGCCATTGCGGAGCAGACCCTTGCCTCGGGCCTTTGTCATTGCCGGCGTGTTTCACCCGCCCTACGACGCCTACGGAATCGACGCATGCCGACCATCGAGAATCTGCTGAACAGTGCCGAGCTGCCCGACTCGCCGAGCCCGCGGCTGGACGCCGAGTGGCTGCTCGCCGCGGCGCTGGGCAAGCCGGCCAGCTACCTGCGCACCTGGCCCGAGCGCGAGGTGCCCGCCGAGGTGGCCGCGCGCTTCGCCGCCGACCTGGCGCGCCGCCGGGCCGGCGAGCCGGTGGCCTACATCCTCGGTCGCCAGGGCTTCTGGAGCCTCGATCTGGAGGTGGCGCCGGCGACCCTGATTCCCCGCCCGGACACCGAGCTGCTGGTGGAGACCGCCCTGGCGCTGCTGCCGGCAACGCCGGCCGCGGTGCTCGACCTCGGCACCGGCACGGGGGCTATCGCCCTGGCGCTGGCGGCGGAGCGCCCGGCCTGGCGGCTGACCGGCGTCGACCGGGTCGCCGAGGCGGTCGAGCTGGCCGAGCGCAACCGCCGGCGGCTGGGGCTGGGCAACTCCGCGTTCCTGCAGAGCGACTGGTTTTCCGCGCTGGATGGCCGGCGTTTCGAGCTGATCGCCAGCAATCCGCCGTACATCGCCGCCGACGATCCGCATCTGGTGCTGGGCGACCTGCGCTTCGAGCCGGCCAGCGCGCTGGTGGCGGGGGCCGACGGGCTGGACGACATCCGCCGGATCGTCGCCGCGGCGCCCGACCATCTCGCCGCCGGCGGTTGGCTGCTGCTCGAGCACGGCTTCGAGCAGGCCGGCGCGGTGCGCGCGCTGCTGGCGGCCGGCGGTTTCGGCGAGGTGCACAGCCGCCGCGACCTCGGCGGCCACGAGCGCATCAGCCTGGGACGGCTGCCGTGAGCCGCACAGAGGCCTGCTGCCCGCCGATCAAGTTTTCCCCTTTCTTGCCAGGACATCCCCATGCTCAGTGATCAAGAACTGCTGCGCTACAGCCGCCAGATCCTCCTGCCGCAGATCGACGTGGACGGCCAACTGCGCCTGAAGCAGAGCCGCGCGCTGATCGTCGGCCTCGGCGGGCTGGGCTCGCCGGTGGCGCTCTACCTGGCGGCGGCGGGGGTCGGCGAGCTGCATCTGGCGGACTTCGACAGCGTGGACCTGACCAACCTGCAGCGCCAGGTCCTGCACGACACGCCGAGCGTCGGCCAGTCCAAGGTGGATTCGGCGCTGGCCCGGCTGGCGGCGCTCAATCCCGAGGTCGTCCTGCACCCGCTGCGCGGCGCCCTGGACGCCGACTCGCTGGCCTCAGCGGTGGCAGCGGTGGACCTGGTGCTCGACTGCAGCGACAACTTCGCCACCCGCGAGGCGGTCAACGCCGCCTGCGTGGCCGCCGGCAAGCCGCTGGTCAGCGGCGCGGCGATCCGCCTCGAGGGCCAGCTCTCGGTGTTCGACCCGCGCCGCGACGATAGCCCTTGTTACCACTGCCTCTACGGTCACGGCAGCGAGGCCGAGTTGACCTGCAGCGAGGCTGGGGTGGTCGGCCCGCTGGTCGGTCTGGTCGGCAGCCTGCAGGCCCTGGAGGCACTCAAGCTGTTGGCCGGCTTCGGCGAGCCCTTGGTCGGTCGCCTGCTGCTGGTCGATGCGCTGGCCAGCCGCTTCCGCGAGCTGCGCGTGCGGCGCGATCCGCAGTGCCCGGTGTGTGGAGGGCGGCATGGCCAGTGAGGCGCCGGTCGGCGTCTTCGACTCCGGGGTCGGCGGGTTGTCGGTGCTCGGTGAGATCCGCGCCCGGTTGCCCGGCGAATCCCTGCTCTACGTCGCCGACAGCGGTCATGTGCCCTACGGCGAGAAGAGTCCCGAATACATCCGCGCGCGCTGCCGGACGATCGCCGCCTTTCTCCTCGAGCGGGGTGCCAAGGCGCTGGTGCTGGCCTGCAACACCGCCACCGCGGCGGCGGTGGCCGAGCTGCGCGAGCTGCATCCCGAGCTGCCGGTGGTCGGCATGGAGCCGGCGGTGAAGCCGGCGGCGGCGGCCACCCGCAGCGGCCGGGTCGGCGTGCTGGCGACCACCGGAACGCTGAAGAGTGCCCGCTTCGCCGCGCTGCTCGACCGCTTCGCCGGCGACGTGCGGGTGATCACCCAGCCCTGTCCCGGCCTGGTGGAGTTGATCGAGGCCGGCGAGCTGGACGGACCGCAGACCCGCGAGTTGCTCCGGGGCCTGGTCGCGCCGCTGCTGGCCGAGGGCTGCGACACCCTGATCCTCGGCTGCACCCATTACCCCTTCGTCAGGCCGCTGCTGCGCCAGCTGGTGCCGGAGTCGGTCAGCCTGATCGACACCGGTGCCGCGGTGGCGCGCCAGCTCGAGCGCTTGCTGCAGGCCGGCGAACTGCTGGCCGCCGGACCCGCCGAGGCGCGCTTCTGGTCGAGCGGCGATCCCGCCGAGCTGGCGCGGGTGCTGCCGCGGCTGTGGGGGGCGGCCGCGGTAGTCGAGGCGCTGCCCGGCGGCTGAGGCCGTCGCCCGTTCAGCTGCAGCGGGGCGAGTCTTTGCGATCCTTGAGGCGCGCGACTGCCCGCCGGGCAGGCAGGCGCCAATATCTGTACATTAAGTTGGATTTGTATAAGTGTCGGCCCGATTTGGGCATATCCTTGTACGTGATCTGGTTTTGTTCAGCTGTTGGCGGTCGGTGCCGGGGAGGCGCGGGGCATGGAGGCAGCACGGTTGCGCGGTGGAGTGGTCGGGGTCTGGCTGGCATCGGTGACGGCCGCCGTGCGGTGGCCGTCGGGCAGATATCGTGCGGGAGTAACGCGGTGTTCAGTTCGCGCGGTGCTGCAGCAGTTTGCGGGCAGCTTCCTGGCCGCTCAGCCAGGCGCCTTCGACGCGACCGGACAGGCACCAGTCGCCGCAGGCGTAGAGGCCCAGGCTGGAGTCGGCCAGGGCGCCCCAGCCGTGGGTGCCGACCGGCCGGCCGTAGAGCCAGCGGTGGGCGAGGGTGAAGGTCGGTTGCGGCACGGTGCAGCCGATCATCTCGGCGAAGGCGCCGTACAACTGCTCGACGACCGGCCCCTTGGCGAGGTCGAGATGCTGCCGGGTCCAGCGGCTGCTGGCCTGCAGCACCCAGGTGTCCGGCTGGCTGGCGCGACCGGGCTTGCCGCGGTTGCGCGACACCCATTCGAGGGGACTGTCCTGGATGAAACAGCCATCCACCGGGGTGTCCAGCGCCTGCTCGAAGGACAGGGCCACCGCCCAGTTCGGCTCCATCGCCACGCCGGCCACGCTGCTGGCCAGCTTCGGTGCGGCCGCCAGCAACTGCGCCGCCTGGGGCGGCGGGGTGGCCACCACCACCTGGCTGAACGGGCCGTAGGCGTTGCCGCCGGCATCCTGCAGCATCCAGTGCTGCGTGCCGTGGAAGACTTCGGTGATCTGGCAGGAGAAGCGCACCGGCAGGTCGCCGAGCAGGCCGCGGGTCAGTGCGCTCATGCGCGGCGTGCCGATCCAGCGGATCTGCTCGTCCTGGGACGGGCGCAACAGGCCGTTGGCGGAGTCGTAGAGGCTGGGCTGCCATTCGGCGACCCAGCCGTGGCTGCGCCATTGCTGGACCGCCTCGGCGAAGCGGCGGTCGCGGCAGGTGAAGTACTGGGCCCCCAGGTCGAGGGTGCCGACCTCGGTGCGCTTGCTGGCCATGCGGCCACCACTGCCGCGGCCCTTGTCGAACAGCTGGACCTCGAGTCCCGCCGCGTGCAGTGCCCCCGCCGCGGAGAGCCCCGCGATACCCGTGCCAATGATGGCAATAGGAAAAGTCATGGTTTACCTCGTACCCCTTCAGCAGGTGCGCCCTGGACGAATTCCCCGTTCCGTACCTGTACGCCCGGCGCAGATCACAACGGTTGGCGCTCCTTCATCTGTACTCCTAAATCCGGGAGTGCGAAAGCGTAAAAGCGTCATAAATTCAAAGTAGGGCCATGCGTGCCATTGGGCAATGCGAGGAGAGGGCAATGCATATTTTGCTGACTGGCGGTACCGGATTGATGGGGCGTTCCCTGTGTCGCCAGTGGAGTGCCGAGGGACACCGGCTGACGGTGTGGAGCCGCTCGCCGGGGCGGGTTCCCGGCCTTTGCGGGAATTCGGTGCGGGGCATCGGACGGCTTGAGGAGCTGGACGGCGAGACGCTGGATGCGGTGGTCAACCTGGCCGGCGCGCCCATCGCCGACCGGCCCTGGACGCGCAAGCGCAAGGCCCTGCTCTGGGCCAGCCGGATCACCCTGACCGAGCAGTTGGTGGGCTGGCTGCAGACGCGCCTGCAGCGGCCGCGGGTGCTGATCTCCGGCTCGGCGGTGGGCTGGTACGGCGATGGCGGCGAGCGCGAGCTGCATGAGGACATGGGGCCGGTCGGCGGGGATTTCGCCAGCCAGTTGTGCGGCGCCTGGGAGGATTCGGCGCGGCGCGCCGAGGAGCTGGGCATGCGCGTGGTGCTGCTGCGCAGCGGGGTGGTGCTGGCGCCCGACGGCGGCTTTCTCCAGCGCCTGCTGCCGGTGTTCCGTCTGGGCCTCGGCGGGCCGATCGGCAACGGCCGGCAGTGGCTGCCCTGGGTGCATATCGCCGATCAGGTCGCGCTGATCGACTTTCTCCTGCGTCGGGAAGATGCGCAGGGTCCCTATAATGCCTGCGCGCCGAAGCCGGTGCGCAACGGCGAGTTCGCCCGCGCCCTGGGCCGTGTGCTGCACCGTCCGGCGCTGCTGCCGGCGCCGGCCTTCGCCCTGCGCCTGGGCCTCGGCGAGCTGGCCGGGCTGCTGCTCGGCGGCCAGCGCGCCGTGCCGAGGCGTCTTTGCGAGGCCGGCTTCGTGTTCCGCTTCACCGACCTGGATGCCGCCCTGGCCGATCTGCTGGGCGGCGACCGAATCATCAAGGATGCCGCATGACCGATCACGCGCTGTTGCTGGTCAACCTGGGTTCGCCCGACTCTCCCGAAGTAGCCGACGTGCGCCGCTACCTCGACCAGTTCCTCATGGACCCCTACGTGATCGACCTGCCCTGGCCGCTGCGGCGCCTCTTGGTCTCGCTGATCCTGCGCAAGCGGCCGGAGCAGTCGGCGCATGCCTATGCCTCGATCTGGTGGCCGGAGGGATCGCCGCTGATCGCCCTCAGTCGTCGCCTGCAGGAGGCGGTGCAGGCCCATTGGCACGAGGGGCCGGTGGAGCTGGCGATGCGCTATGGCAGCTTGTCCATCGAGGCGGCGCTGAACCGGCTGGCGGAAGGGGGCGTGCGCCGGGTGACCCTGGCGCCGCTCTATCCGCAGTTCGCCGACAGTACCGTGACCACCGTCCTGGAGGAGACGCGGCGGGTACTGCGCGCGAGCGGTCTGGAGCTGGAGCTGGAGGTACTGGCGCCCTTCTACGGGCAGCCGGAGTACCTCGCGGCCCTGGTCGAGAGCGCCAGGCCCCACCTGCAGCAGGGCTTCGACCATCTGCTGCTGAGTTTTCACGGCCTGCCGGAGCGGCACCTGCGCAAGGCCGACCCGAGCGGCAGGCACTGCCTGGGCGGCGCCGACTGCTGCCGGCAGGCGCCGCCGGAAGTGCTCGCGCGCTGCTACCGGGCACAGTGCCTGCGGAGTGCCGAAGGGTTCGCCCGGCAGATGGGGCTGGGCGAGGCGCAGTGGTCGGTGTCCTTCCAGTCGCGCCTGGGTCGCGCCAAATGGATCGGCCCCTACACCGAGGAACACCTCGACGTGCTGGCCGCGCGGGGGGTGAAGAAGCTCCTGGTGATGTGTCCGGCGTTCGTCACCGACTGCATCGAGACCCTGGAGGAAATCGGCCAGCGCGGCCGCGAGCAGTTTCGCGCCGCCGGCGGCGAGGACCTGCAGCTGGTGCCCTGCCTCAACGACCACCCGGCGTGGGCGGTCGCGCTGGCGCAGCTTTGCCGCACGCCGGGCTAAGCCTCAGCTCGGCTTCTGCTTGGTGCCGAACACCTTGTCGCCGGCATCGCCGAGGCCGGGGATGATGTAGCCGTGTTCGTTGAGGCGCTGGTCGATGGCCGCGGTATAGATGGTCACGTCGGGATGGGCCTGTTCCAGCTGGCGGATGCCCTCCGGCGCGGCGACCAGCACCAGGGCGCGGATCTCCTTGCAGCCGGCCTTCTTCAGCAGGTCGATGGTGGCGATCATGGAGCCGCCGGTGGCGAGCATGGGATCGACGATCAGCGCCAGGCGCTGGTCGATCTCGCCCACCAGCTTTTCCACGTAGGTGTGTGCGACCAGGGTTTCTTCGTTTCGCGACAGGCCGACCACGCTGACTTTGGCGCTGGGGATCAGCCGCAGCACGCCGTCGAGCATGCCGATGCCAGCGCGCAGGATGGGCACCACGGTGATCTTCTTGCCGGCGATCTTCTCGACCTCGACCGGACCGCACCAGCCCTCGATCTCGCAGCTCTCGAGGGGCAGGTCCTGGGTGGCTTCGTAGGTCAGCAGGGCGCCGACCTCCTGGGCCAGCTCGCGGAAGCTCTTGGTGCTGATGTCGGCGCGGCGCATCAGGCCGAGCTTGTGGCGGATCAGGGGGTGGCGGATTTCGTGGATGGGCATGAATGGGCTCCGGCGCTCAGGGATGTTGCCTGAATTAAAACACCGGCCCGGCGGAGAATGAATGGGCAGCGCTGCGGCGGGACTTGCCCGCGGCGGGGGGGCTGGGTAACGTTTCCGCTCCCGATTGCCGGGGCCGGGCCGCTGCGGCGGGCCTTCAGCGCTCCATCCACCTGAGGAAAATGCCATGTCCGTCGATCTCGCCCATATCCGTCAAGTCATGGCGGAGGCCGACTGTCTGTTCAACCATGCCGAAGTCGAGGCGGCGATCGGGCGCGTCGCCGCGGCGATCAACGCCGAGCTGGCTGAGCGCAACCCGGTGGTGTTCTGCGTGATGAACGGCGGGCTGGTCTTCGCCGGCAAGCTGCTGCCGCTGCTGGACTTCCCCCTGGAGCTGTCCTACCTGCACGCCACCCGCTACCGCAACGAGACCCGCGGCGGCGACCTGTTCTGGAAGGCCAAGCCGGAAATCTCCTTCATCGACCGCGACGTGCTGATCGTCGACGACATTCTCGACGAGGGGCATACCCTGGCGGCAATCGTCGACTTCTGCCGCCACGAGGGCGCCAGTGCTGTGCATACCGCGGTGCTGGTCGACAAGCGGCACCAGCGCAAGGCCGCGCCCGACCTCAAGGCCGACTATGCCGGACTGAGCTGCGAGGACCGCTATGTGTTCGGCTACGGCATGGACTACAAGGGCTACTGGCGCAACGCTGCCGGCATCTATGCGGTCAAGGGGCTGTAGGGCGCCGCACGTTGAGTGCGGCGGGTGCCGGGGCTAAACTGCCGCCCCCTTCGGATCGGTCAATGGAGCGAGATATGCGCAAGAAAGACAAGAAGCAGGTGATCGGCGAGGAAATCAGCGAGGAGAAGATCCGCCTGTTCCTCGCCCTCGAGCCGGCGGACGCCACGCCGCCTTCCCTGCACAAGCTGGTCAAGGCCTACCGGGGGCTGCGGGTGGACGACTTCGAGCGCTTCGTGGGCTTCTTCGTCGAGGCCGGCTACGACCTCGCGGCGCAGGACGCCCAGGGCCGCGACTTCGTCGCGCTGATCCAGGACCAGCGTCTCGCCGAGCCTTACATCGAGATCGTGCGGGCCGTCCGGCACTGACTGGCGAGCGTCCGGAAACGAAAAAACCGCCCGAAGGCGGTTTTTTCATGGCCGGCAGCCTGCTCAGCTATCGGCGTTGGCGGCGGCGGGCGCAGCCTTGGACGGAGCGGCGGAAGCCAGACCCAGGCGCTGGTTCGAGGAGGCCTGGACGCTGCGGTACAGCTCGGGGCTCTCTTGCAGATCCTTGGCCGAGGCCTTGAAGATCTCCTTGAGGCGGGCGACCCACTGTTCGGACTTCATCCGCTCGGCGAAGCAGCGCTGCATCAGGTCGAGCATGGCCGACACGGAAACCGAAGCACCCGGCGAGGCGCCCAGCAGCGCGGCGATGCTGCCGTCCTGGGCCGCGACGATCTCGGTACCGAACTCCAGCTTGCCGCCGCGCTCGGCATCCTTCTTGATGATCTGCACGCGCTGGCCGGCGATTTCCAGGCGCCAGTCCTGGGGATTGAGCTCGGGGTAGAAGCCGCGCAGGGTTTCCAGGCGGTCGCCCATGGACTGCTTCACTTCCTTGATCAGGTAGCGGGTCAGGTCCATGTTGTCGCGCGCCACCGCGAGCATCGGGAGGATGTTGCTCGGGCGGATCGACAGGGGCAGGTCGAGGAAGGAGCCGCGCTTGAGGAACTTGGTGGTGAAGCCGGCGTAGGGTCCGAACAGCAGGGACTTCTTGCCGTCCACCACGCGGGTGTCGAGGTGCGGCACCGACATCGGCGGCGCGCCGACTGCGGCCAGGCTGTAGACCTTGGCCTGGTGCTGCTTGACCACCTCGGGGTTGTCGCAGCGCAGCCACTGGCCGCTGACCGGGAAGCCGCCGTAGCCGTGGCCTTCCGGGATGTCGGACATCTGCAGGAGGGGCAGGGCGCCGCCGCCGGCACCGAGGAACACGAAGCCGGCTTTGATGCCGCGGCTCTCGCCGGTCTTGCTGTCCTTGACGGTGACTTTCCAGCCGCTGCCGTCGCGCTCGAGGCCGGTGACCTTGTGGTCGTAGCTCACCGTGACCTCGGGCTTGCTGGTCAGGTGCTGCAGCAACTGGCCGGTCAGGGCGCCGAAGTTGACGTCGGTGCCGCCCTGAGAGCGGGTCGCGGCCATGCGCTCGTTCGGGGCGCGGCCGGCCATCATCAGCGGAATCCACTCGTTGAGGGTCGCCTGGTCCTCGGTGTATTCCATGTCGGCGAAGCAGTGGTGCGTCTTCAGTGCCTCGAAGCGTGTCTTGAGGAAGCCGATGTCCTTCTCGCCGCGCACGAAGCTTAGGTGCGGAACGGGGTTGATGAAGGACTGTGCCGAGCCGAAGGTGCCCTGCTCCAGCAGGTAGGCCCAGAACTGCTTGGAAACCTCGAACTTGGCATTGATCTCGACGGCCTTCTGCGCCTTGACCGAGCCATCGGCTGCCTGCGGGGTGTAGTTCAGCTCGCACAGGCCGGCATGTCCGGTGCCGGCGTTGTTCCAGGGGTTGGAACTTTCCAGGGCATCGGAGTCCTGCATCTCGATGATTTCCAGCTTGATGCCGGGATCGAGTTCCTTCAGCAGCACGCCCAGTGTCGCGCTCATGATGCCGGCGCCGACCAGCACCACATCGACTTCGTAGTTTTTCTGCGCCATTAACGCCTCCAAATCTGCAACACCAAATTGGCAGTACGACCTTGTTGCGCCTGTTCCTCAGGCATCTGGCTGCGCCGTTGCACCGCGAGGATGCCCCGGCCGCCCGGTCGGCCTGTTATCCGTTGTTCCTTGACGGGCACCTGCCGAACGCTCGGCCGTGCTCACACGGGATACCTGAAATGGCTGTCGGGAAAGCGGGCGGGTTGCCGCTCCGGCAGTCAGCGACTCTCGTCGAGGCATCCATTCGGCCGGCCCTAGCGGGTAGACCCCGATCTCTCGGTCAGTGGATTGTCGATGGGCGAAGGAGCATCAATGTTCGCTCGGGACGCATAGTCGTTCATTGCTCGCCACACTCTTTTGAAGTAGTGAAAAAACCGTATTGTCACGCTCTTTTGGAGGCGTGAACCATGCTAGTCGTTGTCTCCGGCACGCCGATACCCCGAGGCGTGACGAGACGCGCCGCGTCCTTGCAAGCGAAAGTGTTCTGCGCGATGGGCGAAGTAAAACCAGTGCCAACCTTGGCGGCGGCTGGGCGACTCTCTGGCTGGGGAAAGTCCTGCCATATATGGCGCTGCACGGCTGTGCATGACGATGCCCGATCAGGAGGCGACCTTATAATCGGGGGTCGAGTATACCGTCAAATCGGCAGAGTTGGCCCTTTGGCTTTAGTTTTATTCCAGGCTTCCCGGGGCCTGGAGCGGGGTTGTGCTCAGGGGGTGCGGCGTTGGCTGCGGGGGGGAGCCGCTGTCGCTATACTGCGTTTCCTTCGCGCACTCATGGAGAATCAAGCATGCTGCATCGTCTGTTGCTTGGCCTGATCGCCGTTGCCGGCCTGGGCTTGGCCGGCTGTGCCCTCAGCCCGCAACAAATCGTCCCCGAGCCCAAGCTCAACGCGCCGCTCGCCGCGGTCGGCAGTGGCCAGCCCGTCGTCGTGCGGGTGGTCGACGGACGCGCCTCGCCGAACCTGGGCACCCGCGGTGGGCTGTATCCGGAAACCAGTATGATCGTCGTGCGCGGGCAGGACGTGCTGCCCAGGCTGCAGACCCAGGCCGAAACGGCGGTGCGTCTGCTCGGCTTCACTCCGTCGCCGAATGCCTACAACGCGCCGCAGCTGACCCTGACCCTGGCCGAGCTGAAATACCAGTCGCCGAAGCAGGGGATGTATGTCACCGAGGCCGATATCGGGGCCACCTTCCGGGTCGATGTGCAGAATGCCGGGCGCCGCTACAGCGGTCGCTATGGTGCTTCGCTGAACCAGCGTTTCGGCATGGCGCCGAACCAGCAGACCAACACCCAGTTGATCGAGAACGTGCTCAGCGATGCGCTGACCCGTGCGTTCAAGGATCCGGCCATCGGCCAGCTGCTGCTGGGGCGTTGAGGCGGGGGGGCGTGCCGCCGGGTCCGCAGGTCGGAGCCGGGCTCGCCTTCGGGGGGGGCTGGAGCCGATTGCGGCGGCCGCCCCGGAGGCGCCCGGGTCAAGCGCCTTCGTTCTGTCAGGCAGCTGTGGCGTAGCGTCGCTTGGGTCGTTTGGCGGTGGGCAGTTCGTAGTGCTCGTGGCCGCCCAGCCGACAGTAGTCCAGCCAGTGTTGGTCGTGGACGCAGAAGTCCAGGCCGATTCTCTCTTCCGGGTCATCCTGCAAATCGGTCGAACGCTCAAGGGATTCAGCGTGTTGCATGTCGGTTCCTCCGTGGCTGATTCGGGTGCCTTGCCGTCTGGGCTGGACTTCGGACTTTAGGGTGGCCGGATGACCGTTTCCCGACGGAGTCAGAACTTCGAGGACTCATTGGGCATTTGGTCGAAAGCAGCGCTTATAAGGCGCTCCGCTTGAGTAGAATGTGTCCGAGTCTTCTCTGTCTGCGCCAAGGCTTCATGCAAGGTGCCGGCCAGTCGCCCCCGCGGGGGCCATGGAGGCTGCCAGGCCGCTCTGTGATTGGGGGTTTTCCCGTCCGCTGCAGCGGATGCTGGCGCTTTCGGCCTACCGGAGAGCAGTCCGTTTTTCCCAGTTGCGGTGCGCGCGGCTTTTCCGTGCACCTCGCCGATGCGGAGGTTTCGATGTTATTGCCGGCCCTTGAGTTCCCGTTGCCGCTCCCCCCGTCACTGCTGCTGAATGCCGTGGCCCTGTTTTTTGCCCTCGCCGGGAGCTGGCTGCTGATCGCCACCCGTCTCCGCGAGCAGCGTGCCCTGGCGCGCCTGGCCGGCGAGGGGCAGCTGGACGAGGAGGGGAGCTGGGCGCTGGAGGCGGCGACCGGGCAGGTCAACCGCTTCTTCTACCGCTTCGGCGCCGGCACCCTGTTGCTGGCGCTGCTCCTCTCCTGGAGCAGCACCCAGTTCTGACGGGGTGCGGCGTCGCCGCACCTACAGGGGCAGGCCGGCCCTGACCCGGTACTGGTTGCGCACCGGGTTGGCGTATTGCAGGAGCAGATAGGGCCGCTGCTCCTCCGGACAGGCGGCCAGGCGCTTCTGCCACTCCGTTTCGGCGCGGGCGACCTCCTCGGCGGGAAACAGCTGCGCCGCTTCCGGCACCTGCAGTTGAGGGTCGCGCCCGGCGTACATGGCGTAGGCCAGGTAGTGGACCGGGAAAAGCCGGTAGTTGCCGAGGATCTGCCGGTCGATCTCCGCGGCGAGCTGCTTGGCCTCCTCCGGAGGCGTCTCCAGCGGCGCGCCGAAGTGGATGTGCACCCGTCCCTTGTAGCCGGTGATGCCGAGGGCGATGCTCTGGTCGTCCTCGCCCGGCGCCTTGGTATAGCTGCCGGTGCTGGCGCGGATGTACAGTTCGCGGGCCTTGGCCTGGTCGCAGGGGTCGTATTCGTAGCTGATCGACACGGGAATCAGGTTGAGGGCCTTCACCACGTTGGCGAAGGGCTCGTCCTTGCAGCTCATGTGGAACATCTTGAGGATCGCCGAATCGGTACGGTCGTCGCCGTCCTTGGCGCGGCCCTCGGCCTGGGCGATCCAGATCGACTCGCCCTCTACGCGGATCGAATGGTTGATGTAGGCGGAGAGCAACTGGTAGGCGGCGAGCTTCTCCCGCCGGCCGCTCAGCGAACGGTGCACGATGAAGCTCTTGTTCAGGCGCATCAGGTCGCTGACGAAGGGCTTCTGCAGCAGGTTGTCGCCGATGGCGATGCGCGGCGTGCGCATGCCGGCATGGTAGATCGCATAGTTGACGAAGGCCGGGTCCATCACGATGTCGCGGTGGTTGGCGAGAAAGAGACAGGCCTTGCCGGGCTTGAGCTGTTCGACGCCGCTGTAGGTCACGCCGTCCGTGGCGCGCTCGATGGTGTGGTCGACATAGGTTTCGACCTTCGTCTGCAGCGCCGCGACGCCGTCGATGTGGGCGAACTCGGCGCGCAGGCGCAGGGCGATGAGCGGCTTGAGCAGCCAGCCGAGCGGTCCGGCCAGGCGCGGAAAGCGAAAGCGGGTAAGGATGTCGAGGAAGTCGGCGTCGGCGATCAGCCGTTGCAGGACTGCAGGGACTTCGGCGTCGGCATAGGGTCGGATGGCATCGAATTCGCCCATCATGTGCTCTTGATCAGGACTGGGTAGATAAAAAAGGAGGCGGAGGCGCAGGCCTGCGCCTCCTGTCGCGGGGAAAAATCGGCGCTGCATTATAGCGACAACTCGGGAGACTCCACGATGCTGGAAACGCAGAGCTATCAATGTCCCTGTTGCGGCGAGACGGTCGAGGCGCTGCTCGATCTCTCCGCCGGCGACCGGCAGTACATCGAGGACTGCCCGGTGTGCTGCCGGCCGCTGCTCTTCGAGCTGCATACCGATGGCATCGACTGGACCCTGGAGGTTCGCCGGGAGGACGAGTGAGGCGTGGGCGGGGCGGCGCCGCTACAATGACCGACGCCTTGGCCAATCCTGCCCCGAGTCCTTGCCGCCATGAGTGGACGCTACGCCCTGTTTCGCTGGCCGCCGGCCCTGGCGTCCCTGCCCGGATTTCCCGCAGACCTGGCGCCGCACTGGAACCTCGCCCCGGCGGCCCGGGTGCTGATGCTGCGCGGCGCGGCCGGCACGCGGGAGGCGGCGCTGGCGCGCTGGGGGCTGACCCCGGCCTGGCTGACCGACCTGTCGCGCGCCCCGGCCCATGCCCGGGCGGAAACCCTGGCCGAGCAGCCGATGTTCCGCGAGGCCTTCCGCCTGCGCCGCTGCCTGCTGCCGGCCAACGGCTTCTACGAGTGGCGCGGCGGCGCGCGCAAGCGCCCCTACTGGTTGACCGGCGAGGCATCGCTGCTTTATTTCGCGGCAGTCTGGGAGTCCTATCCGGTCGGCGGGCAGCTCTACCTGAGCGTTGCCATGATCACTCAGGCGGTGGCCGGCCAGCGCCGCCCACTGATCCTCGACGAAACCGCGCAAGCGTTCTGGTTGGACACCGCCGCCCCGCCTGAGCAGTTGCAGGCGCTGTTGCTGCGGCCCGCTCCGGCGCTGCGCGAGCGGGCCCTGGCGACGCTGGTCAACGACCCGCGGCTGGATGCCCCGGAGTGTCTGACGCCCGCCTGAGCCAGCGGTGTCGCGGGAACTTGCCGGCCCCGCCTGCGGGGCCGGCTCAATGCTATCGTCCGTTTCCCGGCCCCGGTTGCCGCCCTTCCGCCGGCGACCTAGCATACGGGCCGTGTTCGTCAGGAGTACCCACATGGGCAAGTCGTCTTATCTCACCGGCCTGGCCGCCGCCCTGCTGCTGGCGGGCTGTCAGCCCGTCCAGACCACCAGCGGCGGCGCCGTGGGGGTGGATCGCAAGCAGTACATGTTCAGCATGCTCACCACCGAGCAGGTCAACCAGATGTACGCCCAGGCCTATCAGCAGACGTTGAGCGAGGCCACCAGCAAGGGTGTTTTGGATACCGGCAGCGCCAATGCCCAGCGCCTGAACGCCATCGCCCGTCGGCTGATCGCCAAGGCGCCGCAGTTCCGCGCCGATGCCGCGCAGTGGCAATGGGAGGTCGCGCTGATCAACAGCGACGAGCTGAACGCCAGCTGCGGGCCGGGCGGCAAGATCATCTTCTACAGCGGGCTGATCGACAGGCTGCAACTGAGCGACGACGAGATCGCTGCGGTCATGGGCCACGAGATCGCCCATGCCCTGCGCGAGCATGGTCGCGAGGCGATGTCCAAGGCCTACGGCGTGCAGATGGCCGAGCAGAGCGCCGGTGCGCTGCTCGGTCTGACGGGGGAGGGGCTGGCCCTGGCGAATACGGCGGTGCAGTACGGCATGACCCTGCCCAACAGCCGCGAGAACGAGAGCGAGGCGGACCTGATCGGCCTGGAATTGGCCGCCCGCGCCGGCTACGACCCGAACGCGGCGATCACCCTGTGGCAGAAGATGAACCAGGCGGGCAACAACGGCACCCCGCAGTTCATGAGCACTCACCCCTCGCCCGGCAACCGCACGGCCGCACTCGAGGCGGCGATTCCCAAGGTCATGCCGCTGTACCGGCAGGCCCGGGGCGGCAACTGAGTCGACGCGCTGCCCCCGCGTGGGGGCAGCGCCGCCGGCTTACAGCCAGCCGGCCAGCTTCGCGGTCTCGTAGCCCGAATACACCGCCAGGCAGATGAAGGCCAGGGCGGCGATCCGGCGGATCAGCTTCAGCGGCAGGTTCTGGGCGACGAAATTGCCGGCCAGCAGCACCACCGGCGCGTTGGAGATCACGATACCCAGCGTCGTGCCGACCGCCACGAAGAAGGGATAGGTGTATTGCGCGGCCAGCACCAGGGTGGCGACTTGCGTCTTGTCGCCCATCTCGGCGAAGAAGAAGGCGATGGTGCTGGTCAGGAACGGGCCGTAGCGCTTGAGCTGGGAGTCGTCGTCGTCGCCGCGCTGGTCCGGCAGCAGGGTCCAGATGGCGATCGCGGCGAAGGCTGCGGCGAGCATGCCGTTCAGCACGACTTCCGAAAAGAAGCCGGCGGCCAGGTGGCCGATTTCGGCGGCGAGGATGTGGTTGCAGAGGATGCCGACGATCATGCCCCAGACGATTGGCCAGGGCTTGCGAAAGCGCAGGGTCAGCAGCATGGCCAGCAGCTGGGTCTTGTCGCCGATCTCGGCGAGGATGGATATCTGGGTGGGGATGAAAAGTGATTCCATCGGATTTCCTGGGGGCGGGGCTACAGTCTTCCAGGACACGCACGCCTTCCCGCCCCGGGTGTGAGGGACGCGTGTCATACCTTCGGCATGTAATACGACGGGCCTGGAGTGCACGCGTCATGGCCGGACCTGGCGACAGGCCCGGGCGGGCGGGAGAGAACTCCCCTAGGACGGCAGGCATTGTGCCCAAGGGGGCCGCGCCGGGCAAGCGCGGCCCCCTTGGACGAAAGGGTTAGAGCCAGCCGGCCAGCCGCAGCGCCTGGTAGCCGGTATAGACCGCCAGGGCGGCGAAGCCGGCGGCGGCGATCCGGCGGATCAGGGTCAGCGGCAGGCGGTCGGCGGCGAAGTTGCCGGCCAGTACCACCGGCACGTTGGCGATCAGCATGCCCAGCGTGGTGCCCATCACCACCAGGACGAAGTGCGGATACTGGGCGGCCAGCATCACCGTGGCGATCTGCGTCTTGTCGCCCATCTCGGCGAGGAAGAAGGCGATCAGCGTGGTGAGGAAGGGACCGTAGCGCTTGAAGGCGGATTCCTCGTCGTCGTCCAGCTTGTCCGGAACCAGCGTCCAGGCCGCCACGGCGGCGAAGGCCACGGCGAGGAGGGTGCTCAGTGCGGCGGGCGAGAAGAAGCCGGCGACCCAGCTGCCGACCGCGCCGGCGGCGAAGTGGTTGGCCAGGGTGGCGACGACGATGCCCCAGATGATCGGCCAGGGCTGGCGAAAGCGGGCGGCGAGGAGCAGGGCGAGCAGTTGCGTCTTGTCGCCGATTTCGGCCAGGGCAACGATCAGGGTGGGGACGAAGAGGGATTCCATCGGATTTCCAGAGGGGCGGGTCGACAGTTTTCCATGACACGCGCACCTCCCCGCCCCTGCGTAAGGTGTACGTGTCATGGGTCTTGTCAAACCCTGCGGCCTGCATGGCGGGCCGGGGTCGCACCCGCCATGGCCGGTGGGCCAAGCATGTTGACGGGTGCCGGGCGAGCGGGCGCTCGCGGGAGACTACTCCCCCAGGACGGCGCGCATTGTGCCCAAGCCGCCGGTGGCGGGCAAGCTCAGCCTGTGCGAACGGCGCGGTAGACGCGAAAGCCGTGCGCCTCGGCGAGCACCTGGCAGGGGCCGAGGTGGCGCTCGATCAGCGGCGGGTACTTGAGGAAGCTGTTGGCGACCAGGCGCAGTTCGCCACCGGGGCGCAGGTGCCGGGCGGCCTCGCGCAGCAGCGTCTCGCTGGCCTGGTAGTCGGTGTGCACGCCCTGGTGAAACGGCGGATTGCTGACGATCACCGCCAATCCGCCGGGCGCCGCCTGGATACCGTCGCCGCCGATCAGTTCGGCCTCCAGGCCGTTGGCGGCCAGGGTCAGGCGACTGCTGGCCAGGGCGAAGGCGTCGACGTCCAGCAGGTTCACCCGGCTCTGCGGATAATGCCGCTTGAGCGCCGCGCCGAGCACCCCGGCGCCGCAGCCGAAGTCGAGCAGGTCGCCCGGCGGCAGCCCGTCGAGATGTTCGAGGAGCAGGGCGCTGCCGCGGTCGAGGCGGCCGTGGCTGAACACCCCGGGCAGGGTGACCACCTCCAGCGGGCCGTCGGCCAGCTCCAGCCGGTAGCGCTGGGCGCGCTCCTCCAGCACGGGAGCCGGCGGGGCCTGCTCCACCGTCACCTGCCAGAGCTGGCAGTGCCGCGCGCTGTCCAGCTTGCACGGCCGGCCGAAGGCCTGCAGCCAGCGGGCGGCGCCCTCGATGCCGCCGCGCTTCTCGCCCACCAGGTACAGCTCGCCGCCGGCCAGGCGGGCGGCGAGGACGTCGAGCAGGTAACGGGCCAGCTCGGCGGACTTGGGCAGGAACAGCACGGAGGCGGCGAAGGGCCGCTTGCCGGGGAGCACGCCGAACTGGCAGCGGCCGGCGAAGCGCGCGGCCAGCGCGGCGTGCTCCCCGGCCTGCCAGCTCCAGCCGTGGGCGGCGGGCAACTGGCCGAGCAGATCGTCGGTCGGAAGGCCGGCCAGCAGCAGCGCACCGCCGAACCGCTCGGCCTGGCGCAACAGCACTTCGCTACGCGGGTCCATGGAGGCTCCTCGAAAAAAGCCCGCAGCTTAGCAGAGCCGTTCCCGACTCAGTCGACCCGGCGCTTCGGTGTGCCGGCGAAATGCGCCTGGGCGTTTTCCGCCAGCTGGCCGACGATGCGCTGGCGCGCTTCGCGGCTGCCCCAGGCGCTGTGCGGGGTGAGGATCAGTCGCGGGATGTCCGGTGCCAGCAGCGGATTGCCGTGGCGCGGCGGCTCCTCGCTGAGCACGTCGCTGGCTGCGCCGCCCAGGTGGCCGCGGCGCAGGACGTCGGCCAGCGCCTGTTCGTCGACCAGCCCGCCGCGGCCGGCGTTGATCAGGAAGGCGCCGGGCTTCATCGCCTGCAGTTGCGCGGCGCCGATCAGGTGGCGGGTCTGCTCGGTCAGCGGGCAGTGCAGGGTCAGGGCGTCGACCTGCGGCAGCAGCTCGGCCAGCGGCAGGCGGTCGGCGCGCTCGGGGCGGCCCGGCAGCTGGCCGAGCAGCACGCGCATGCCGAAGGCTTCGGCGAGTCGGGCGACGGCGCTGCCCAGCTCGCCGTGGCCGAGCAGGCCGAGGGTCTTGCCCTCCAGTTCGACGATCGGGAAGTCGAGCAGGCAGAACTGCGCGGATTGCTGCCAGCGGCCGGCGCGGATCGCCGCCTGGTAGTCGGGCAGGCGGGTGGCTAGGGCGAGCAGCAGCATCAGGGTGTGCTGGGCCACCGAAGGCGTGCCGTAGCCCTGGCAGTTGCACACCGCGATGCCCTGCGCCCGGGCGGCGGCGAGATCGACGTTGTTGGTGCCGGTGGCGGAGACCAGCACCAGCTCCAGGTCGGGGCAGGCGGCCAGGGTCTCCGCGCTCAGTACTACCTTGTTGACGATCGCCACCCGGGCGCCGGCGAGCCGCTCGGCCGCCTCGCCGGCGCGGCTGGCATCGTGCAGCACGAGTTCGTCGAAGGTCTGACGCAGCGGTGCGAGATCCAGATCGCCGAGATCGAGGGAGGCATGGTCGAGGAAGACGGCGCGGCGCTTGTTCATCGGGGTTCCTTGGCTGGGACGGGGACGAGGAGCGAGCCTAACAGAGATTTTCCGTTCGGCGCGAAGGGCGTTTCCCGACTGGCGGCAGCCCGGGACAGACAGGGACAATACGCACTTTGCTTGCCGGGCCGGGGCAGAGATCCGCGGCCGTTTGCCCCTTCCTGGAGCCGTGTCGATGTCATCCTTCCCCTCCCTCCGGTGCCTGCTCGCTACCTGCGTCGCGTCGCTGGCGGCGCCGGTCGGCGCCGTGAGCTTCAACATCGGCCCGCTCGAGGCACAGCTCGACTCCACCCTGTCGCTGGAGGCCGGCTGGTCGACGGACCAGGCGGACAAGGACCTGATCGGCGCCGGCAGCGGTGGGCGCGGTCTGTCGGCGATCTCCGACGACGGCCGGCGTAACTTCAAGCGCGGCGAAACCTTCGCCAAGCGCCTGCGTGGCGTCCACGGCCTCGAACTGAAGCGCGGCGACACCGGCCTGTTCCTGCGCGGCGATTACTGGTACGACTTCGAACTCAAGGACGAGCAGCGGCCGTTCAAGGACATCGACGACCACAACCGCAAGGAAGGCGCCCAGTCCTCCGGTGCCCGGCTGCTCGATGCCTTCGTCTACCACCACTATGCCCTCGGCGATCTGCCGGGCTCGCTGCGCTTCGGCCGGCAGGTGGTCAACTGGGGCGAGGGGCTCTTCCTGCAGGGTGGTATCGACGCGATCAACCCCCTCGATGCCCAGGCTTTCCGGCGGCCGGTTTCGGAGGTCCGCGAGGGACGTCTGCCGGTCGCCCTGCTGCACCTCTCCCAGAGCCTGAGCGATGCCTTCAGCGTGGAGGCCTTCTATCAACTGGCCTGGGACCAGACCCTGAGCGACAACTGCGGCACCTTCTTCTCCCAGGCGGACATGCTGGCCGACGGTTGCGACCGCAATCTGGCGGTCCTTGGCAGCCGGGCCGACACTCTGAGCGCCGCCGACATCGCCGCGCTCAAGGCCCAGGGCGTCGCCTGGACCTCGCCCGACGAAGGGGTGCTGGTGCGCCGCGCCGGCGACCGCGACGCCCGCGACAGCGGCCAGTGGGGCGTCGCCCTGCACTATTTTGCCGACCCGCTGGACACCGAGTTCGGCGCCTATTGTATGAACTACCACAGCCGCGCGGGGATCTTCAGTACCGGCGTCGCCGCCCCGGCGGCGTTCGCCGCGAACCTGCCGCTGGCGGCGGCCGGCAACGCGCGCTACTTCGTCGAGTATCCCGAGGACATCCGCCAGTTCGGCCTGAGTTTCTCCACCACGCTGCCGGCCGGGACCCGCTGGCGCGGCGAACTCAGCTACCGGCCGAACGCCCCGGTGCAGATCAACATCAACGACCTCCTCGGCGCCACCCTGACCCCGCTCGACCCCGCCGCGGCGCTGCTGCAGGCCAGCCCGGGACAGGATGTCCACGGCTACCGGCGCAAGGAGATCACCCAGCTGCAGACCGGCTTCAGCCACCTGCTCGAGTCGGTGATGGGCGCCCGCCGCCTGACCCTGGAGGGGGAGGTCGGCTGGACCCATGTGGGCGGACTGGAGGGGGGGAGCCAGCTGCGCTACGGCCGCGATCCGGTATTCGGCGCCGGTCCGCTGCCGGACGGCGCCTGCCAGGCGCAGAACGCCGCCGCCCTGGCGGGCAGCTCGCAGAAGAATCTCTCGCGCTACTGCGAGAGCGACGGCTTCACCACCCGCGACTCCTGGGGCTACCGGCTGCGCGCGACCTGGGAGTACCTCGACGTCCTGCCGGGCATGGACTTTAAGCCGGGCATCACCTGGTCCCACGACGTGGACGGCTATTCCCCCGGCCCCGAAGGCAACTTCGTGGAAGGGCGCAAGGCGCTCGGCTTCAGCCTCGACGTCGCCTATCTGGACACCTACAGCGCCGGGCTGTCCTACACCGACTTCTTCGGCGGCGAGTACAGCACCCTGGTGGATCGCGACTTCCTGATGCTGAGCCTCGGCATGCGCTTCTAGCCCGGGCGGGCCGGGCGCTTGTCGCTCAGCGCGAGGCGTTCAGCGCCGCGAGGATCTTCTCGTCGTGTCCGTAGATGTCCGGCCGGAAGGTCAGCTGGCCGCTGTCGTCGACCTGCGCGGTCCAGTAGGCCAGGAGGATCGGCACCGGCCGCGGCAGGTTCATGTTGCGGGTCTTGCCGCTGGCGAGGAGTTCCTCGAAGCGCTGGCGCTCGGCCGGGCTGGCGCCCTCCAGCAGCAGGTCGGTGAGCTGCATCGCCCGCTCCACACGGACGCAGCCGGAGCTCAGGGTGCGCGTCTCCTTGGCGAACAGGTGCTGGCTCGGCGTGTCGTGCAGGTACACCGAGAAGGGGTTGGAGAAACGGATGGCGATCTGCCCGAGCGGATTGTGCGGACCGGGGTCCTGACGCAGCATGATGCCGCTGGGGTTGTGCCAGTCGACGCTGTGCGGGTTGACCTCGTTGCCCTGGCGGTCGATCACCTTGAGGTTCTGGCTGGCCAGGAAGCCGATGTTGCTCTGGATCTTCGGCAGCTTGTCCTCGCGCAGGATGGTCGGCGGGATGGTCCAGCTCGGGTTCAGCGTCAGGTGGGTGATCTGCGACTTCAGCAGCGGCGTGGGCCGGGCCGGGCGCCCCACCTGGGTGCGCGTCTGCCAGAGCGGCTGGTGGTCGCGGAAGAGGGTCAGCTGGGCGCCGGCGATATCCACCAGCAGCAGGGTCGGCTCCATTTCCCGGGCCAGCCAGCGGAAGCGTTCGAGGTTGACGCGGACCTGATCCAGACGCGCGGCGGACGAGACGTTCAGCTCCGTCAGGGTGGATGGGCCGACGACGCCGTCGTCCTCGAGGAAGTGCCGGGCCTGGAAGCGCTTCATGGCCCCGACCAGGCGCGGTGTGTAGCGTTGGCGGTCGGACCCGGAGCCGGAGCGCACCTTGTCGGTCAGATAGCCCTCGTCGGCCAGGCGCCGTTCGAGCAGGGGGACGCGTTCGTCCGCCATGCCCGGACGCAGCAGATCGCCCGCCGGCACGTGCCGCCAGTTGCGCGGCGGGTGCTGGCGCAGCGCCGCATGGGCGCTGCGCAGCGCCCGATAGGGTTCGAAGTCCGGACGGGCCGCGGCGAAGGCGGCGGGCAGGTCGTCCAGATGGGTCGCGGCGAAGGCGGGAAACAGCACGGGGGGCGCCGGCGCACGGCTGTTCGGGGAGCGCCAGAGGGGCTCCGCCTGGGCCGGGTCGAGCTGGCCGTAGGCCAGGTGGCGCAAGGCTTGCAGATAGGCATGGGTGGCCAGGGCGTCGGTGCAGGCACTGCGCTGCGGATGGCTGGCCGGGTCGGCGGCGAGCTGGCGCAGGGTGGCGAGCTGGTAGCGGGCCGGGTCCAGGCCGTCGTCGACTAGCAGGGCGAGCTGCTCGAGCAGCTTCTCCAGGCGGGCGTCGACCGCCCAGACGCGCTGGTCGCCGAGCTGGCGATAGAAGGCCGACAGCGCCTCCTGGCTGAAACCGTCGAGATCGAGGGCGGGCGCGGCGCAACTCAGCGACGGTTGCGCCAGCTGCTGGCGGATCGCCTCGTCGCCGGGCAGGGTTTCGGTCGGGTCCGCCTGGGCGAACCGGGTTGCCAGAAACAGGCCGGTTAACAGCAGTGTGCACTTTTTATACAATGGCGGGCTCCGTAAGGCCTGCTGGACACTCGGATCGAAAGTTGCAGGCTAGACTTCAGTGGTGCGGCCCCCATGATTACCCAATTGTCCGGCAAGGCAAAGGGCAGGGCAGCACGGAACGCTCTCAATACCCAACCAGAAAGAGGCTTCCTTTTCCATGTCCGCCCTTTTCCGGATGCTCTTGCTGACCTTGGCAGGCCTGTCCGCTACCGTCGACGCCGCGCCGGCTTCCCGTTTTCTGCTCGACAGCCTGTCCAGGACTGCCCCGACGCTGAACCGCGAGGTGCTGGACAGCGCACTGGCGGCCATGCAGTGCGCCCTCAACAACGGCTCGCCGCCGGCCCAGCGCCTGGCGGTGATCGACTTCTCCCTGCCGTCCTCGCAGCGCCGCCTGTGGATCTTCGACCTGGAGCGCCGGAGACTGCTGCTGGAGGACTATGTCGCCCACGGCCAGGAGTCCGGGGAGGACTACGCCACGCGCTTCTCCAACCTCGAGGGCAGCCATCAGTCGAGCATCGGCCTGTTCCGCACCCAGGAAAGCTACGAGGGGGAGCACGGCTACTCGCTGCGCATGGACGGGCTGGAGCCGGGCATCAACGACCGGGCGCGCGATCGCGCCATCGTCATCCACGCCGCCGACTACGTGAGCCCGAGCTGGATCGCCCGCGAGGGACGCCTCGGGCGCAGCCACGGCTGCCCGGCGGTGCGCCCGGAGGTGGCACGGATGGTGGTCGACAGCCTCAAGGGCGGGCAGTTCATGTTCTCCTACTACCCCGACCAGAAGTGGCTGGCCTCGTCGCTCTACCTGAATTGCCGACCGAAGCGGGTCGCCGCCATCCTGGCGTTGATGACGGGGGTGGACGGCTGAGGAGTTTCCCTGCCCTCCTTTTGTAACGGCGGGCAGGGAAATGGGCTTGCGCGCAAAATGCTCGACGTTCCTTCGCAGTGTGCCAAGATGGCGCACCGAAGCTTCCGGAGCCCTTCCCCCATGACCGCGCCCACCGCGATGATCCGCGAAACCTTCCCCGTCGGCCCCCTGCAATGCAACTGCACCATCATCGGCGATCCCGTCAGCAAGAAGGCCATCGTCGTCGATCCGGGCGGCAATCCGGAGCTGATCCTGGCGCGTTTGCAGCGGCACGGACTGAAGGTGGTGAGCATCGTCCACACCCATGCCCATCTCGACCACTTCCTCGCCGCCGGACAGCTCAAGGAGTTGACCGGTGCGACCCTGCACCTGCACCAGGGCGACCAGTTCCTCTGGGACAACCTGGAAATGCAGTGCCGCATGTTCGGCGTGCCCTACACCCCCGTACCGTCGCCCGACCAGTGGCTGAGCGACGACGAGGAGCTGGCCTGTGGCTGCGGCGTGGCGCTGCACACCCCGGGGCATACGCCGGGCTCGATGAGCTTCTGGTTCGCCGAGGCCAAGCTGCTGATCGCCGGCGACACCCTGTTCCACCGCAACGTCGGTCGCACCGACCTGTGGGGCGGAGACGCGGCCGCGCTCAAGCGCTCGATCAAGGAGCGGCTCTACAGGCTGGACGAGGAGGCCACGGTGGTCACCGGCCATGGTCCCGATACCTGCCTGGGCGACGAAATGCGGGAAAATCCCTTCGTCCGGGCCTGAGGTCGCCGGGTGGGCAGCGTGCCCGCCCGACGTTGAACGGGGCGTTAAATCGCCCCATCTATAGCTATGGCGGCAGATTCCCCGTTCCGGAACCCTGCGGATGGTGTAGGGAATTTCCTGCCGTTTTCATGTTCAAATTGCCCTCCCTTTTCCAGGGCTGATGAATCGCTGAGGAGCCGTACTGCATGTTTACTCCGTCTCGCCTGTTGATCGCCGCGACTGCCATGGCGCTGCTGGCCGGTTGTGCTACCAACAACAATCCCTACCAGACCCAGGACCAGACCCAGACCGCCGGGGATCAGGGCGGCATCGGCCGCACCGCCAAGTACGGCGGCCTCGGCGCGCTGGCCGGAGCGGCCGCCGGTGCGCTGATCAGCCACGACAACCGCGGCAAGGGCGCGCTGATCGGCGCCGCGGTGGGCGGTGCCGCCGGTGCCGGCTACGGCTACTACGCGGACAAGCAGGAGGCCCAGCTGCGCCAGCAGATGGCCGGCACCGGCGTCGAGGTCCAGCGTCAGGGCGACGACATCAAGCTGATCATGCCCGGCAACATCACCTTCGCCACCGGCTCGGCGGATGTCGCCAGCAACTTCTATACCCCGCTGAACGATCTGGCGACCTCCTTCAAGCAGTACGACCAGAACAGCATCGAGATCGTCGGCCACACCGACAGCACCGGCGCCTACCAGAACAACCTGAGCCTGTCGCAGCGCCGTGCGCAGAGCGTGGCCAACTACCTGGTCTCCCAGGGCGTCAACGGCGCGCGGGTTTCCACCCGCGGCGTCGGTCCGGACAGCCCGGTGGCCAGCAACGCCACCGAATCCGGCCGTTCGCAGAACCGCCGCGTGGAGATCAACCTGCGGCCGCTGCCGGGCGCCACCCAGCAGCCGTAAGCCGAGAGGCTTCGCGCAGTGGAGGAGCCCGGCCGATGCCGGGCTCTTTCGTTTCAGCCGGCGGCGGTTCCGGCCTGGATCGCGGTGAGGGCGATGGTGAAGACGATGTCGTCGACCAGGGCGCCGCGGGAGAGGTCGTTCACCGGCTTGCGCAGGCCCTGCAGCATCGGGCCGACGCTGACGCAGTTGGCGCTGCGCTGCACCGCCTTGTAGGTGGTGTTGCCGGTGTTCAGGTCGGGGAACACGAAGACCGTGGCGCGCCCGGCCACCGGGCTGTCCGGGGCCTTCTGCCGGCCGACGCTGGCGATCGCCGCGGCGTCGTATTGCAGCGGGCCGTCGATCGGCAGGTCGGGTCGCGCCAGGCGGGCCAGGCGGGTGGCCTCGCGGACCTTCTCGACGTCCGCGCCCTCGCCGGAGTCGCCGGTGGAGTAGCTGATCATCGCCACCCGCGGCGGGATGCCGAAGGCCTGGGCCGAGGCCGCGCTCTGCAGGGCGATGTCGGCCAGCTCCGCGGCGTCCGGGTCGGGATTCACCGCGCAGTCGCCGTAGACCAGCACCTGGTCGGGCAGCAGCATGAAGAACACCGAGGACACCAGTCGGCAGCCGGGCGCGGTCTTGATCAGCTGCAGCGCCGGGCGGATGGTGTTGGCGGTGGTGTGCACGGCGCCGGAAACCAGCCCGTCGACCTCGTCCAGGGCCAGCATCAGGGTGCCGAGCACCACGTTGTCCTCCAGCTGGGCGCGGGCCGCCGGCGCGCTCAGGCCCTTGTGCCGGCGCAGCTCGACCATCGGCTCGACGTAGCGCTCGCGGATCGCTTCGGGGTCGAGGATCTCCAGGCCGGCGGGCAGTTCGAGGCCCTGCGCGCGGGCTACCGCTTGCACCTCCTCGGGTTTGGCCAGCAGCACGCAGCGGGCGATGCCGCGTCGCTGGCAGATCGCCGCGGCCTGCACGGTGCGCGGCTCGCTGCCTTCCGGCAGGACGATGCGCCGGTTCGCCGCCTGGGCGCGCTTGACCAGCCGGTAGCGGAACGCCGGCGGCGACAGGCGCGGCTCGCGGGGCGTGCCGCAGCGCCGGGTGAGCCAGGCGTGGTCGAGATGGCTGGCCACGTAGTCGCTGATCTGTTCGGCGCGCTCCAGGTCGTCCAGGGGGATCTCCCGGTTCAGCCGTTCCAGTTCGCGCAGGGTCTCCTCGGGCGTGCGATCCACGGCAAGCACCGGCAGGCCGTCGGCCATGGCCGGGCGGCACTGTTCGAGCACCTGCGCGTCGGCGGGCAGGGCGCTGCACAGCAGCAGGCCGGCCAGGGGCATGCCGTTGCGGCTGGCCAGGGCGGCGGCGAGGATCACGTCGTGGCGATCGCCCGGCGTCACCAGCAGGCTGCCGGGCCGGAACTGCGCCAGCAGGCTCGGCACGCCGGCGGCGCACAGCAGGGTGTGCTGCACGCGCCGCTGGCGGTAGTCGCCGGCATTGACGAGGCGCGCGCCGAGCAGGTCGGCGATGTCGCTGGTGCGCGGGGTGTTCAGTGCCTCGCGCCAGGGCACGCAGCCGAGCAGGCGCAGGGCCTTGCCGAGCGGCTCGGGCTGGCACAGGCGCTCGGCCAGCGGGCCGGGGCGCACCTTGTTGAGGATCACCCCGGCGACCGGTGAGTCCTGGCCGGCGCCGAACAGGCGGGCCTGGATGTCCAGGCGGTCGCGCAGTTCCTCCAGGCTTTCCTCGGCGGGGGTGGAGACCAGGATCACGTCGGCGTTCAGGCTGCGCGCCAGCTGTCCGTTGAAGCGCACCGCATAGCCCACCTGGGGGCTCGGCACCAGGCCTTCGACGATCAGCACGTCGTGACCGTTCTCCAGCTGCTGCAGGCGGCCGAGGATGTCCTCCTGCAGCTCGTCCAGTTGGCCGTCGCCGAGGCGCCGTTCCACCTGGGCCAGCGGCAGCGGCTCCGGCGGCGTCAGGTGGTGGGTGCGGGCGATCAGCGCGCTGCTGCGCTCCGGGCCGGCGTCGCCGGGGTGCGGCTGGGCGACCGGCTTGAAGAAGCCGACCTTCAGGCCGCGGCGTTCGAGGGCGCGGACCAGGCCGAGGCTGACGGAGGTGAGGCCGACGCCGTAGCCGCTGGGCGCGATGAGGAAGGTCTGCATGGGGCGTTCCTTGTCCGGTCAGTGGGTCTGGGCGTCGAGCAGCGCGAGGGTGTCCTGGGCGATCTGCTTTTCCTCGTTGGTGGGAATCACCAGCAGGCGCGGATGGCCGGGGGCGTTGATCGCGCCGGTGGCACCGCCGACGCAGCGGGCGTTGGCGGCCTCGTCGAGGGCCAGGCCGAGCAGCGGCAGGTGGGCGACGCTCCGGGCGCGCACCAGCGCCGAGTTCTCGCCGATGCCGCCGGTGAAGACGACCCCGTCCAGGCGCGGCAGGGCGCAGGACATCGCGGCCAGCGACTTGGCCAGGCGGTAGCAGAACACCTCGATGGCCAGGGTCGCCGGGCGGTGGCCCTGGCTGCGCGCCTGTTCCAGGCTGCGCATGTCGTTGGACAGCCCGGAGAGGCCGAGCAGGCCGCTCTCGCTGTTCAGCAGGTGCTCGATCTCCGTGAGGCTCCAGCCCAGGACGCGGGCCAGATGGCCGTGCAGGTTGGGGTCGACGTCGCCGCTGCGGGTGCCCATCGCCAGGCCTTCCAGCGGGGTCAGGCCCATGCTGGTGTCGCGGCTCTGGCCGTCGACGATGGCACAGGTCGAGCAGCCGTTGCCGAGGTGGGCGGTCAGCCAGCAGCTGTCGCCGACCGCCAGCCCGCTGAACTCCGCGGCACGCTGGCCGACGTAGCGGTGGCTGGTGCCGTGGAAGCCGTAGCGGCGCACGCCGTGGTCGCGGTAGAAGCGCTCGGGGATGGCATAGCGGTAGGCATGCTCCGGCATGCTCTGGTGGAAGGCGGTGTCGAACACCGCGACCTGCGGCAGGTCGGGGAACAGCTGCATGGCCGTCTCGATGCCGAGCAGGTTCGCCGGGTTGTGCAACGGCGCCAGCGGCACCGTGGCGCGGATCGCCGCCAGGGTCTGCGCGTCGATCAGGGTCGACTGGGCGAACTGCTCGCCGCCGTGCACCACCCGGTGGCCGATGCCGTGCAGCCGGTCGCCGCCGGCTTCCTCGACCAGCGGCAGCAGCGCCTGCAGTGCGATGCGGTGGTCGGCGCCGGGCAGTTCGCGCTGCCGGCGGATGCGGTCGCCGTGCCACCAGCGCAGCACCGCTTCGGGGCTGTCCAGGCGCTCGGCCTGGCCGGCGAGCAGGGGCTGGGGGTGGGCCTGGCTGATCAGGGCGAACTTGAGCGACGAGCTGCCGCAGTTGATCACCAGAACGTTGCGTGTGGCCATCGATCCTCCTTGGGGTGTCGCTTTCGGTGCAGCGCGTGGCTTGACCGGACGCTGCCGAGCGAGCGCGTTCCGCTCGTCCAAGCCCGGTTCGCTTTCCCGTGGCGGCGCGGTTAAACTCGAAAACTCATTCTTCTTTTGTAAAAGGTTGTTCGCTCATGCTGATCGCCGCCAACAAGGCTGTCTCCATCGACTATACCCTGACCAACGATGCCGGTGAGGTGATCGACAGTTCTACCGGCGGCGCTCCGCTGGTCTACCTGCATGGGGCCGGCAACATCATCGTCGGTCTGGAGAAGGCGCTGGAGGGCAAGCAGCCCGGCGACGAGCTGAAGGTCGCCATCGAGCCGGAAGAGGCCTACGGCGAATACAGCGCCGAGCTGGTCGCCACCCTCAACCGCGCCATGTTCGAGGGCGTCGACGAGCTGGCGGTGGGCATGCAGTTCCATGCCTCCGGTCCGGACGGCAGCATGCAGATCGTCACCATCCGTCATCTGGAAGGCGACGACGTGACCGTCGACGGCAACCATCCGCTGGCCGGTCAGCGCCTGACCTTCCAGGTCAAGGTGGTCGACGTGCGCGACGCCCATCCGGAAGAGATCGCCCACGGCCACGTCCACGGCGAGGGTGGTCACCACCACTGAGGCCGGCAGCCGGCCGACTGGAAACGAACCGAAAAGGCGCCTGTTGGCGCCTTTTCTCCGTCAAGCAGGGAGAGTCGATAGATGAGCGTTTTTCACGATCTGACCTTGCGCGGGCTGGACGGGCAGGACCTGCCGTTGGCGCCGTTCCGCGACAAGGTGGTGTTGGTGGTCAACGTCGCCTCCCGGTGCGGCCTGACGCCCCAGTATGCCGGCCTGGAGGCGCTTCACCAGCAGTACCGGGCGCGGGGCTTCAGCGTCCTCGGCCTGCCGTGCAACCAGTTCGCCGGGCAGGAGCCGGACAGCGAGGCACAGATCCGCGAGTTCTGCTCCCTCAATTACGGGGTGTCCTTCCCCTTGTCTGCCAAGCTCGAGGTCAACGGCCCCGGCCGCCATCCCCTGTATCGCCTGCTGGCGGGGGAGGGTGCGGAATTTCCCGGGGACATCGGCTGGAATTTCGAGAAGTTCCTGCTGGGCAAGGACGGTCGCGTGCTGGCGCGCTTCTCGCCGCGTACCGCGCCGGACGACCCGGCGCTGCTGCAGGCGATCGAGAAGGCGCTGGGCTGAGCGGCGGCATCCCCTGGCGACCGGCGGCGCGGTCCGCCATGCCGACCGCGTGCGTCTTGGCGCTGGCCGGCAGGGGCGGGCGTCGGCTGCTAAGGTGAAAGGGACCGCCGATGACCAACAGCCAACAGGAGGAGCGCTTCATGCACGTCGATACCCATCCCCTGAGCAAGGATTTCCCGGAAATGAGCGAAGCGTTGCAGCGCCTGCGGCAGACGGACGCCGGCTTCTCCCGCCTGATCGAGTCTTACGAGGTGCTGGACAAGCGCATCTGCCGCGTCGAGGGCGGTACGGAGAGCATGGACGATCTGCAGCTGAACGCGCTGAAGCAGGAGCGGGTGGTGATGAAGGACGACATCGCCCGCCAGCTCCGCAAGGCCTTCGGCAACGCCCGCACCGGCTGATTCGCGGCGCGCCGGGACACAGGCCCGCGCCCGGCCGCTATCATGGGGGCTTTCCCCGGAGCGGAGTTCCCATGGCCAAGGCCAAGCGCATGTACGGCTGCACCGAGTGCGGTGCCACCTTCCCCAAATGGGCCGGCCAGTGCGGCGAGTGCGGTGCCTGGAACACCCTGGTGGAGGCCCTGCTGGAGGGGGCAGCGCCGCTGAGCGGGCGCGGCGGCTGGGCCGGCCAGCAGGCCAACGTCAGGACTCTGGCGGAAGTCAGCGTCGAGGAGCTGCCGCGCTTCTCCACCGCCTCCAAGGAACTCGACCGGGTGCTCGGTGGCGGTCTGGTGGACGGCTCGGTGGTGCTGATCGGCGGCGACCCCGGAATCGGCAAGTCGACCATCCTCCTGCAAACCCTGTGCAACGTCGCCGAGCGCTTCCCGGCACTCTACGTCACCGGCGAGGAGTCCCAGCAGCAGGTCGCGATGCGCGCCCGTCGCCTCGACCTGCCGCAGGACAAGCTCAAGGTGATGACCGAGACCTGCATCGAGGCGATCGTCGCCACCGCCCGCCTGGAAAAGCCCAAGGTGATGGTGATCGACTCGATCCAGACGATCTTCACCGAGCAGCTGCAGTCGGCCCCCGGCGGCGTCGCCCAGGTGCGCGAGAGCGCGGCGCTGCTGGTGCGCTTCGCCAAGCAGAGCGGCACGGCGGTGTTCCTGGTCGGTCACGTGACCAAGGAGGGCGCGCTGGCCGGCCCGCGGGTGCTCGAGCACATGGTCGACACCGTGCTGTATTTCGAGGGCGAGTCCGACGGCCGCCTGCGCCTCTTGCGCGCGGTGAAGAACCGCTTCGGCGCGATCAACGAGCTGGGCGTGTTCGGCATGACCGACAAGGGGCTCAAGGAGGTGTCCAACCCCTCGGCGATCTTCCTCACCCGCGCCCAGGAGGAAGTGCCCGGCAGCGTGGTGATGGCCACCTGGGAAGGTACCCGGCCGATGCTGGTGGAAGTGCAGGCGCTGGTCGACACCAGCCATATGGGCAACCCGCGCCGCGTCACCCTGGGCCTGGACCAGAACCGCCTGGCCATGCTGCTGGCCGTGCTGCACCGCCACGGCGGCATCCCCACCTACGACCAGGACGTGTTCCTCAACGTGGTCGGCGGGGTCAAGGTACTGGAGACCGCCTCGGACCTGGCGCTGCTCGCCGCGGTGATCTCCAGCCTGCGCAACCGGCCGCTGCCCCACGACCTGCTGGTGTTCGGCGAAATCGGCCTGTCCGGCGAGATCCGCCCGGTGCCGAGCGGCCAGGAGCGCCTCAAGGAGGCCGCCAAGCACGGCTTCAAGCGTGCCATCGTGCCCCGCGGCAACGCGCCCAAGGAAGCGCCGGAGGGGCTTTCGGTGATTCCGGTGACGCGCCTGGAGCAGGCGCTGGATGCGCTGTTCGAGTGAGCGCCGGGGTGGGCGCTACAATCGGGCTTTTCCGCCAAGGAGTGCCGCCATGTCCACCCGTCCCATCCTGCCGCCGCCGGTCATCTATCTGCTCTTCGTCGGGTTCGCCTGGGGCCTGGACGCGCTGCTGCCGGTACCGCTTCCGGACAACGACTGGACACATTGGGCCGGCTGGGGCCTGATCGACGGCGGCCTGGTGCTGATGCTCCTGACGGTGCTGCAGATGGCCCGGCAGCGCACCACCGTCAACCCTTACGGCACCCCGGCGAAGCTGCTCGAGGAGGGGCCGTTCCGGCTGTCGCGCAATCCCATCTACCTGGCCGACACCCTGGTCTACGCCGGCATCGCCCTGCTGCTGGCCAGCCCCTGGCCCTGGCTGCTGCTGCCGGTGCTGATCCTCTGCATGAACCGCCTGGTGATCCGCCATGAAGAGGCGTTGCTGAGCGAACTTTTCGGCGACAGCTACCGGGCCTATCGGGCGCGGGTGCGGCGCTGGCTCTGAGGCGCTCCGGTCAGAGCCGGGCGGCTCTCAGGGCGTACTGGATCAGGGCCGTCGAGCCGTCGATGTTCAGCTTGCGCCGGATGCTCAGGCGATGGGTTTCCACCGTGCGCACGCTGATCTCGAGTTCGCGGGCCATGGCCTTGCTGTCCAGCCCCTGGGCGAGCATCTTCAGGATCTGGCACTCCCGCGGGGTCAGGTTGTGGGGTTCCGCGCTGCGGTCGACCAGTTTGCGGGCGATTTCCGAACTGTAGAAGCTGCCGCCGGCGGCGATGGCCTCGATGGCGGCGACGATTTCCCGCGACGAGGCGTCCTTCAGGACATACCCGCGGGCGCCGGCGCGGATCGAGCTTCTGACGTATTCGCCGTTGTCGTACATGCTGAGGATCAGCACCTTGATGTCCGGGTACTGCCGGCACAGGGTGCTGGTCAGTTCCAGACCGTTGGTGTCCTTCAGGCCAATGTCGAGCAGCAGCAGGTCCGGCTGCACCCGGGCGAGCAGTTCGAGCGCCTCGGCGCCGCTTTCCGCCTCGCCGACCACCTCGATCTGCGGCATGACGGCCAGCAACGCACGAATGCCGTCGCGTACCAGTGCGTGATCGTCGATCAGGACGATCCGGATCGGGGTGGCGGAGTTCATGCTGCAGCTCTTCTTATCGTGAACGACATGCCGGCCCATCAGGTGGCCGGCACGGGCAATATTACACGCATCCCGGTATGGCCAGAGGTCGACGATAGGCTGAACTGACCGCCGAGGTGTTCGACCCTTTCGCGGATGTTGCGCAGGCCGATGCCGCCCTGCGGCCGTTCGATGGTCCGTGGGTCGAAGCCGATGCCGTCGTCCTGCACCTGCAACTGCACGCCGTTCACGCAGGGTTCGAGGTCGATGAGTACCGTGCCGGCGCGGGCATGGCGTTCGATGTTGGTCAGCGCTTCCTGGACGATCCGGAACAGCGCGACCGTCACTCCGTCGGGCAGCCGGACGTCGTGCAGGCCGTTGCGGTAGACGACCGCCAGGCCGCCGCGCTGCTCGAACTCCGCGGCCAGTTGGCCGATGGCCGCGGGCAAGCCCAGGGTGTCGAGCAGCGAGGGGCGCAGGTCGTGGGAGATCCGGCGGATCTCGCCGATGGCGCTGCCCAGCCGCTCGGTGGCCGTGCCGAGGGTCGCCAGGCCGTCGGGCTGGCCGGCTTCCAACTGGTGGCCGGCCAGTTCGAACTGGAACTTGATGGATACCAGCAACTGGCTGATACCGTCGTGCAGTTCCCGGGATACCCGCGAGCGCTCCTCCTCCTGCAGGTAGACGATGCGCCGGTTGAGCGACTGCAGCGTGCTGTCGGCCAGGCGGTGCTCCCGGACGCTCAGGGTCAGGCCGCCGGCGAAGACCAGCAGCACCGCCACCAGGGCGATGGTCGCGATGGCGACCATGGTGTCGTGTATCCCGCCGGCGACTTCTTCGCGAACCTGGCGGGTCGCCCGATCCACGTCCTCGAGGTAGATTCCGGTGCCGAGCATCCAGCCCCAGGGCTCGAGCATCGTCACGTAGGCCAGCTTGTCGGTCACCTGGCCGGTCGAGGGCTTCTGCCAGACATAGCGCTGGAAGCCGTCCCCGCGGGTGGCGCTCTCGATCAGCGCCTGGACGGCGGGCAGGCCGTGGGGGTCGGTCAGGTTCCACAAGTCCCGGCCCACCAGCTCGGCCTGCCGGGGATGCATCAGATTGCGGCCCTTTTGGTCGTAGACGAAGAAATAGCCGTCCTGGCCGAAGTCGATCCTGGCCAGGGCCTCCAGCGCCTGCTGCCGGGCCCGGGCATCGCCCTGGCCGCCGGCATGCAGCGGGGCGATGACGCTCAGCGCCATGGCGACGTAGTTCTTCAGCTCGGCGCGTTTGCCGGACAGGATGGCGTTCTCGATCAGTTGGGCCTGCTGTTCTCCCAGCCGCTGGTTCTGGACGATGACCAGGGCGCAGATGACCGCCACGGCCAGCAGCAGCGGCAGGATGCTGAGGGCAACTATCTTGTATTTGAGCTGCATGGGTCTTCTCGTCGGAAGCGGGAGACGGTGGTCGGCCGGTGGACCGGCCCTGGCAGGCCGGGCGCCCGAGACGCCCATGGTCCGCTACCGGGATTATCTGTAAAAGGCGTTTCCGACCGGGCGATCGGGGCGGGGAGGCCGCCGGGGCCGGGAATTCTGTCCTAGGATTTTCGGTAGGAGCGTTTTGCGGAGCGCTGCCGCCCGCCGGTCTGCGGCCTCCCGCCAGGGGCCGTGGCAGAGGGGCGCCGGGCCTGTGTGGGGGAGGGGCATGGGCATGCCGTCCTGGCTGCGTTACGTAGAACTACGTAGTGACCCTGAGTAGCACTGCGAATATCGGCGCGTGCCAGATGTGGGGATAGTAGCAAGGCCCCGTCCCGGGAGCGCAGACAATCAATAACAATGGCGCCGCAGGCCACCGGCCGACGGCAGGAGAACTTCAATGACTCGACTGGTCAGTCGTCTCGCCTGGCTGGCTTTGGCCGTGCTGGGCGCGCTCGCTCTGGGCGTCGTGGCCTTGCGCCGCGGCGAACCCATCAATGCCTTGTGGATCGTGGTCGCCTCGACGGCCATCTACCTGGTCGCCTACCGCTACTACAGCCTGTTCATCGCCACCCGGGTGATGCAGCTCGATCCCCGCCGTGCCACCCCGGCGGTGCTCAACAACGACGGTCTGGACTTCGTGCCGACCAACCAGCACGTGCTCTTCGGCCACCACTTCGCCGCCATCGCCGGCGCCGGTCCGCTGGTCGGCCCGGTGCTGGCCGCGCAGATGGGCTACCTGCCCGGCACCCTGTGGCTGATCGCCGGGGTGGTGCTGGCCGGTGCGGTGCAGGACTTCCTGGTCCTGTGCATTTCCACCCGCCGCAACGCCCGCTCCCTCGGCGACATGGTGCGCGAGGAAATGGGCCAAATTCCCGGCACCATTGCGCTGTTCGGCTGCTTCCTGATCATGGTGATCATCCTCGCGGTGCTGGCGCTGATCGTGGTCAAGGCTCTGGCCCATAGCCCCTGGGGCATGTTCACGGTGATGGCGACCATCCCGATCGCGATGTTCATGGGCCTCTACATGCGCTATATCCGCCCGGGACGGATCGGCGAGATCTCGGTGATCGGCATCGTCCTGCTGCTCGCCTCGATCTGGCTGGGCGGGGCGATTTCCACCGATCCCTACTGGAGCGGCGTGTTCACCTTCACCGGCGTGCAGATCACCTGGATGCTGATCGGCTACGGCTTCGTCGCCGCGGTGCTGCCGGTGTGGCTGATCCTCGCCCCGCGCGACTACCTGTCGACTTTCCTGAAGATCGGCACCATCGCCGCCCTGGCGGTCGGTATCGTGATTCTCAGTCCCGAACTGAAGATGCCGGCGCTGACCCAGTTCATCGACGGCACCGGTCCGGTATGGAAAGGCGCGCTGTTCCCCTTCCTGTTCATCACCATCGCCTGCGGCGCGGTGTCCGGCTTCCACGCGCTGATCGCCTCCGGCACCACGCCCAAGCTGCTGGCCAACGAGACCCAGGCCCGCTACATCGGCTACGGCGGCATGCTGATGGAGTCGATGGTCGCGATCATGGCGATGGTCGCCGCCTCGGTGATCGAGCCCGGCGTGTACTTCGCCATGAACAGCCCGCCGGCGATCGTCGGTGCCGACACCGCCAGCGTGGCGGCGGCGGTCAGCCACTGGGGCTTCGCCATCACCCCCGAAGCGCTCGAAGGCGTGGCTCGCGACATCGGCGAAACCACCATCCTGGCCCGTGCCGGCGGTGCGCCGACCCTGGCCGTGGGTATCGCGCAGATCCTCCACCAGGTGCTGCCGGGCGAGGACACCATGGCGTTCTGGTACCACTTTGCCATTCTCTTCGAGGCCCTGTTCATCCTCACCGCGGTGGACGCCGGTACCCGTGCCGGGCGCTTCATGCTCCAGGACCTGCTCGGCAACTTCGTGCCGGCCCTGCGCCGCACCGACTCCTGGGGCGCCAACGTGCTGGCCACCGCCGGCTGCGTGGCGCTCTGGGGTTATCTGCTGTACCAGGGCGTGGTCGATCCGCTGGGTGGCATCAACACCCTCTGGCCGCTGTTCGGCATCTCCAACCAGATGCTCGCCGGCATCGCCCTGATGCTCTGCAGCGTGGTGCTGATCAAGATGAAGCGCCAGCGCTACGTCTGGGTCACCCTGCTGCCGGCCTTCTGGCTGCTGATCTGCACCACGGCGGCGAGCCTGATCAAGCTGTTCGACCCGAACCCGGCGGTCGGCTTCCTCGCCCTGGCCAAGAAATACGCCGTGGCGCTGGACGCCGGCCAGGTCCTGGCCCCGGCCAAGGATCTCGGCCAGATGCAGAACGTGATCATGAACGCCTACACCAACGCCGGTCTCAGCGTGCTGTTCCTGGTGGTGGTGTTCAGCATCCTGTTCTACGCGCTGAAGGTCGGCCGTGCCGCCTGGATCGTCGAAGAGCGCACCGACAAGGAAACGCCCTTCCAGGCGATTCCCGGCGCCTGACTGCCTGCCTGCCGGGTCCTGCGGGACCCGGCCCTTGAGAGAGGAGAGGTTTCGTGTTCAACGATCTCGGCCGTATGGGCAAGTATCTCGGTCAGGCCGCTCGCATGCTGGTCGGCATGCCCGACTACGACACCTATGTCGAACACATGCAGAGCAAGCATCCGGACCAGCCGGTGATGAGCTACGAGGATTTCTTCCGCGAACGCCAGGAGGCCCGCTACGGCGGCGGCAAGGGACGGCCGGTACGCTGCTGTTGACTTTGGGTAGGGCGGGTGAAACCCGCCGACGCCGGTGTGGTTCCGCACCATGTCCGGCGGGTTGCACCCCCCTACGCCCTTGTCGGATCGTTACACCTGGCATTGCATCCACGCGCCACGCTCCGCCGTGGCGCGTTTCGTTTCGAGGAACGTTTTCATGTCCCAAGCCCCCATCCCGGTCACCGTGCTCAGCGGCTTTCTCGGTGCCGGCAAGACCACCCTGCTGCAGTACCTGCTCGAGGCCGAGCACGGTCTGAAGATCGCGGTGATCGAGAACGAATACAGCGAGACGCCGATCGACGGCCAGTTGCTCGGCTCCGCGCCGGTCGAGGTGATGACCCTGGCCAACGGTTGCGTCTGCTGCTCTATCCATGTCGAGCTGGAAAAGGCCCTGTTCCTCCTGCTGGAGCGCCTGGACGCCGGCGAGCTGGCCTTCGACCGCCTGGTCATCGAGTGTACCGGCCTGGCCGATCCGGCGCCGGTGGCGCAGACCTTCTTCGCCGACGACGAGCTGTGCGACCGCTACGTGCTCGACGGCATCATCACCTTGGTGGATGCCGTCAATGCCGAGCGCCATCTGCAGGAGGCCATCGCCCAGGCCCAGGTCGGCTTCGCCGACCGCATCCTGCTGAGCAAGACCGACCTGGTGGCGGTCGAAGCGGTCGAGGCGCTGCGCCAGCGCCTGCAGCGCATCAACCGCCGCGCACCGATCCGCATCGTCGAGCACGGGCGCATCGAGCTGGGCGAGTTGCTCGACGTACGCGGCTTCAACCTCAACGCCGATTTCGGCCAGGCCCTGACCCTGCGCCCGCTGGTGCCGGCCGTCAGCAAGGACCGCATTGCCACTTTGGTGCTGCGCAGCGAGCAGGCGCTGGACCTGGAACGGCTCGGCCTGTTCATGGAGGGTCTGCTGGAGCGCTACGGCAGCGCGCTGCTGCGCTACAAGGGCGTGCTGAACCTGGCCGGCGAGTCGCGGCGCATGGTGTTCCAGGGCGTGCTGCGCCTCTACGGCTTCGACTGGGCCGAGGAGTGGGGCGCGGACGAGGCGCGCGAGAGCGTGCTGGTGTTCATCGGCGACAACCTGCCGGAGGAGGAGATCCGCACGGGGTTTGCCGAGGTGCAGGGCTGACTCCGCAGGTCTCGCAGGGCGCTATGCCGTGTAGCGGCCAACCCCCCGGGCGAGTTTTGCGCCTACGAAAAAGCCCGGCACTTGGCCGGGCTTTTTTGTGGCAGCGCCGAGGATTACTTGCCGTAGACCGGCAGCCGGGTGCAGATCGCCTTGACCTTCTCGCGCACCGCGTCGACCACCGACTCGTCGCCCATGTTCTGCAGGATGTCGCAGATCCAGCCGGCCAGCTCGCGGCACTCGGCCTCGCCGAAACCGCGGGTGGTGACCGCCGGCGTGCCGATGCGCAGGCCCGAGGTGACGAAGGGCGAGCGCGGGTCGTTGGGCACGGCGTTCTTGTTGACGGTGATGAAGGCGCGACCCAGGGCGGCGTCCGCGTCCTTGCCGGTGATGTCCTGCTTGATCAGGCTGAGCAGGAACAGGTGGTTCTCGGTGCCGCCGGAGACCACGTCGAAGCCGCGCTCGACGAACACCTGGGCCATGGCCTGGGCGTTCTTCACCACCTGCTGCTGGTAGGCCTTGAACTCGGGGGTCAGGGCTTCCTTGAAGCACACCGCCTTGGCGGCGATCACGTGCATCAGCGGGCCGCCCTGGCCGCCCGGGAACACCGCGGAATTCAGCTTCTTCTCGATCTCTTCGTTGGCCTTGGCCAGGATCAGGCCGCCGCGCGGGCCGCGCAGGGTCTTGTGGGTGGTGGTGGTGACCACGTCGGCGAAGGGGACCGGGTTCGGGTACACGCCGGCGGCGACCAGGCCGGCCACGTGGGCCATGTCGACGAACAGGTAGGCACCGACCTTGTCGGCGATGGCGCGGAAGCGCGGGAAGTCCAGCACCTGCGAGTAGGCGGAGAAGCCGGCGATGATCATCTTCGGCTGGTGCTCGACGGCCAGGCGCTCGACCTCGTCGTAGTCGATCAGGCCGGTTTCCGGGTTCAGGCCGTACTGCACGGCGTGGTAGATCTTGCCGGAGAAGTTGACGCTGGCGCCGTGGGTCAGGTGGCCGCCGTGGGCCAGGCTCATGCCCAGCACGGTGTCGCCCGGCTTGACCAGCGCCTGGAACACCGCGGCGTTGGCCTGGGAGCCGGCATGGGGCTGGACGTTGGCGTAGTCGGCGCCGAACAGCGCCTTGGCACGGTCGATGGCCAGTTGCTCGACCACGTCGACGAACTCGCAGCCGCCGTAGTAGCGCTTGCCCGGGTAGCCTTCGGCGTACTTGTTGGTGAGCACCGACCCCTGGGCTTCCATCACCGCCGGGCTGGTGTAGTTCTCGGAGGCGATCAGCTCGATGTGATCTTCCTGACGCTGGGCTTCTTGCTCCATGGCGGCGAACAGGTCGGCATCGTAGCGAGCGAGAGTCAAATCACGGCTGAACATGGCAATCCCCTGGGTTCGGCTGGGCGGTAAATTAAAGAGGGCGTAAATTCTACCCTATCCATGCCGGGCCGGCACATGAAACGCGATCAAGCGTGGGCGAATCCGGCTCATCCCGAAGGCCACGAGGCAAAGCCGCTCGCCGCTCGCGGCGCGCCCTCGGCTGGTTTGCCCGGCGCATTTCGGGTAGCTTTGCCGGCATGCGCGGGGGACCGGGCAGCCGGTGTCACTGAGCTGTCGCGGATCGCCGTTCGTCCGCGCCCCCGTCCGCTATGTTTCCACTTCCTGGTCGAAACCAAGGTCATCCATGGCTCAATACGTCTACACCATGCATCGGGTCAGCAAAGTCGTGCCCCCGAAGCGTGAAATCCTCAAGGACATTTCCCTGTCGTTCTTCCCCGGCGCCAAGATCGGCGTGCTCGGCCTCAACGGCGCGGGCAAGTCGACCCTGCTGCGGATCATGGCCGGGGTCGACACCGAGTTCGACGGCGAAGCCCGGCCGATGCCCGGCATCAAGGTCGGCTACCTGCCGCAGGAGCCGCAGCTCGATCCGGAGAAGACCGTGCGCGACATCGTCGAGGAGGCGGTGGGCGAGATCAAGCAGGCCCAGGCCCGCCTCGACGAGGTCTATGCCGCCTATGCCGAGCCGGACGCCGATTTCGACGCGCTGGCCGCCGAGCAGGCCAAGCTGGAGGCGATCCTCCAGGCGTCCGACGGCCACAACCTCGAGCGCCAGCTGGAAGTCGCCGCCGACGCCCTGCGCCTGCCGCCGTGGGAGGCGAAGATCGAGCACCTCTCCGGCGGCGAGAAGCGCCGCGTGGCGCTGTGCCGCCTGTTGCTGTCGGCGCCCGACATGCTGCTGCTCGACGAGCCGACCAACCACCTGGACGCCGACTCCGTGGCCTGGCTGGAGCACTTCCTCCACGACTTCCCGGGCACCGTGGTGGCGATCACCCACGACCGCTACTTCCTCGACAACGTCGCCGGCTGGATTCTCGAACTGGACCGCGGCCACGGCATCCCCTTCGAGGGCAACTACTCGCAGTGGTTGGAATCCAAGGCCGCCCGTCTGACCCAGGAAGCCAAGGCCGAGGCCGCCCACGCCAAGGCGATGAAGGCCGAACTGGAATGGGTGCGCCAGGGCGCCAAGGCCCGCCAGGCCAAGTCCAAGGCGCGTCTGCAGCGTTTCGAGGAAATGCAGTCCCAGGAATTCCAGAAGCGCAGCGAGACCAACGAGATCTACATCCCGGCCGGTCCCCGTCTGGGCGACAAGGTCATCGAGTTCAGCCACGTGCGCAAGGGCTACGGCGACCGCGTGCTGATCGACGACCTGTCCTTTGCCGTGCCCAAGGGCGCCATCGTCGGGGTGATCGGCGGTAACGGCGCGGGCAAGTCGACGCTGTTTCGCATGATCCTCGGCAGGGAAACCCCGGATGCCGGCACCATCGACCTTGGCGACACCGTGCAGGTCGCCAGCGTCGACCAGAGCCGCGACAGCCTGGACGGCAGCAAGACCGTCTGGGAACAGGTGTCCGACGGATTCGACGCGATCCGCATCGGCAACTACGAGGTGCCCTCGCGCAGCTACGTCGGCCGCTTCAACTTCAAGGGCGCCGACCAGCAGAAGTTCGTCAAGGACCTCTCCGGCGGCGAGCGCGGCCGCCTGCACCTGGCGCTGACCCTGAAGCAGGGCGGCAACGTGCTGCTGCTCGACGAACCGTCCAACGACCTCGACGTGGAAACCCTGCGCGCCCTGGAAGAGGCACTGCTGGACTTCCCCGGCTCGGCCATCGTGATCTCCCACGATCGCTGGTTCCTCGACCGGATCGCCACCCACATCCTCTCCTACGAGGACGATTCCAGCGTGGTGTTCTTCGAGGGCAACTACACCGAGTACGAGGCCGACCGCAAGAAGCGCCTCGGCGACGCCGCCGCCCAGCCGCACCGGGTGCGCTACAAGAAGCTGGCGTAACCGTCGCCGTCGCGATACGCCGCCCAGCAAAAAGCCCCGCGCCGAATGGCCGGGGCTTTTTGCTGGTGCCTGCGGGAGAAGGGACAACCCGCCGGGTGGCGGCGTGGCCCGGCCTCCGATGGCGGGTTACAACCCGTCCTACGCCGGCTGGCCGTTCTCGTCGAAGTTCAGCACCGTGACCTCGTCGTCGGCGTCGGTGATCTCGGCCTGGCACAGGGCGCCGTTGACGTGGTAGCGGTAGACGTGCTGCAGCTCCAGTTCGCCATAGACGATCTTCTCCATCTTGATCAGGCGTTCCTGTTCGTCGAAGTGGCCGCGGAAGAAGGTGTTGCGGTTGTGGAGACCGGCCTCGTCGAGTTCGTTCATCAGCTTCAGCGGCAGCTTGACGCCGCTGTAGGTGACGAAGTGGCGGCAGGTGCCGGAAGCTTCGCTGCTCATTTTTCCTCTCGTTCGTGTGGTTTTCGGAGGGCGCGATGATCGCACAAAGCGCGGGCTATGCGGCATGGCGCGGGCCGGTGTCGGTCGGGGGCGGGGCGACGAAGCGGGCTGGCCGGAATGCCGGGGAGCGGCTAATACGCTGTATGACCGCCTTGGCGGTTTTTCCGAGGCCTGGGCGTTCGGTGCGCGTGCAGTCGCGCCTCGGCCCGGCCATCGATCCAGTGTCACGGCAGGGGAGAACAACGATGGCAGCAGAAACGAGCGTCAGTCATGTGAACGGCATCGACCTGGAGGTCCTCAAGGCCACCATCGGCGCCATCCAGCGGGACCCCGCCCTCGGCGCCTGCCGGTTTCGGGCGCGCAACCGCTGGCTCGGCGCCACACGCAACTGCAGCACGATTGCCGGCTTCCACGGCGCCGGGCAAGAGATTGTCCACCAGCAGGCATTCGAGCTGCACGCGGACGAACCCGCCGTGTTGGCCGGAGAAGATCGGGCGGCCAATCCGGTCGAGCATCTGCTCAACGCCCTGGCCGGTTGCATCACCACCAGCATGGTCGCCCATGCGGCCGTGCGCGGCATCCAGATCGACGAGCTGGAGTCGGAGCTGGAGGGCGACATCGACCTGCGCGGCTTTCTCGGATTGGACCCCGGCGTGCCCAAGGGCTACACGAGTATCCGCGTGAAGTTCCGGGTGAAGACCGCCCCGGAAAACATCGTGCAGCTGAAGGAGTTGGCGGCCTTTTCGCCGGTCTACAACACCCTGATCCAGGGCGCCAAGGTGGATATCGACATCGAGGCGCGCTGAAGGCCGGCGCGCGGAGATTGCGCGCCGGACCGCGCTTCCGGCAAGCTGCGCCGCCGACGGGCCGGGCGTTCCCGGCCCCATGCGGATATTTTTCGGAGCGAGACGGCACATGCTTTCCAAACTCCTGATCGGCCTGCTCGGGCCACTGCTCAAGGCGCTTCTCGGCAGGGTCCTGGACGAGTTCTCCGACTGGCTGTTCGACAGGTTCAAGGCGGTCCTCCGCCGGCGCCAGGCGGAAAACCTCGGCCAGGCCGAGGCTCGGGCCGCGCAGGCGGACGAGCGGGCACGCCAGGCCGGCACGCCGGGCGAGGCGCACGAGCAGGAAGCGGTCGCCCGGGTCTGGCGCGAAGTGGCGGAAATGCTCCGCCAGGAGAACGAGGCGCTGAAGGCGGAGCTGGAGGATGTGCGGCGCAGCGCCGACCGTCAGGCGCAGCAGGCGCTGGCCGCCTTGCCGCTCGAGGCTGGCCAGCGCCCGGTCGGGGGCGCGAAGGCGGGGAGCGAACCATGATCGTCGGCGAGGCGGAGGCGCTCGCCTTCATCGAGGGGTACAAGCATCTCATGCTGGAAGTCCTCGGGCCGGAGGAGGCCGCGGGCGGTCGGGACATTCGGACGCTACTCGCGGCCGGCCGGAAGCGATACCTGGCCGATCCTTCCCGGCTCGAGCGTGCCTTGGAGGGGCTGGCGGGCAAGTCGATAACGGTGCCGCCGGAGGTGCTGGCCGCCGTGCGCAGCCTCGAGGTCAAGGCATGGGTCTATCTGCGGGATACCCGGGCCTATTCCATCTTCATCGACCCGGATGGCCAGGCCGCCTACGGCGTGCTGGGCCTGACGCAACGTCTTCGCGACATCCTGGGCGACTCGGGAGCCGTCGTGGAAACCGGACTCATGTGCTACGGCGGCCGCTATGTGACCGATGCTCTCGTGACCCGGCTGGTCTGGCTCGGGCGCGGTTATCGGCAGAAGTTCACCACCCGGCTGGGCGAGTTGCGGGCACAGGGAAAGTTCTGCACCCGCTGCCCGGCTTGAGGCCGTGTAAAAACTGCTGCAACCGGCCATGCTGCGTTGGGGTCGGCACTCGGAGTGCCATGTAAGCTGGGTAGCTTCGCCTGATTGCGCTTTGCCTAGCTCGGCCTTTGCTCGCTACGTGTTCGCACGGCCTGCATTGTTCGGTATGCGGGAATCATCTGCCCGAAGCGAAGTGCTGACGCAGGTCACGACAATGCAGCATGATGCTCCTGCCGTGAGCGAGTGACCGTGCTGCCCCCCGCCTTCGGATCTGCCGAGACCTGACAAGGAGCGTTTCCATGGATCGTATTCACCTCTTCGAGTGGGAAGACCAGGAGTGGTTTCCCGAGCTGTTTCGCGATTTCATCACCGACCACCTGGCCTTCTACATGGGGCGGGCATACCGTGCGGTCGTCCCGCAACTGGCCGAGGCAATGAAATCGACGGAGCAGACGTCGATCGTGGATCTCTGTTCGGGGGGTGGAGGGCCGATTCCCGCGCTCCTGCCTGCAATCGCGCAGGAGGCCGGTCGCCCCGTTTCCGCCACCTTGACCGACTTGTACCCGAACGCCTCGGCCGTCGAGAGGATCAATGTGCAGGTGGATGGAGCGGTCAGGTATCGCGCGGAGTCCACGAATGCTATGAATTGCCCCGAGTCGCTGCGGGGATTCCGGACGATATTTACCGGCTTCCATCACTTTCGTCCGGAGAGTGCGAAGAGAATCCTGGCCGATGCGGTGCGGAGAAAAGCCCCGATCGCGGTGTTCGAGGCCCAGGAGCGCAGCCTCTGGCGAATACTCACGGTTCCCATCCTCCTGTTGCTCGGCAGTCTCATCTTTACGCCTTTTGTCGGGCGCCTGACTTTCAAGCGCTTCTTCTTCACCTACGTCATACCGCTGGCACCTTTCTTCATCGCATTCGACGGCGTCGTTTCCTGCTTCAGAACCTACACGCCCAAGGAACTCGAGCAGCTCACCGAGGGCCTGGATCGGGATAGCTACCGGTGGGAGACCGGGCGGTATTGGACATCCGATCTGCTGATCGGCCCCTACCGGATTACCTACCTGATCGGGACGCCGGTAGCGGAGTCCGGAGCCGCCTGATCCGCCGCTCGGCCCTCCAGGGCGGAGCGGGCGTCGTTTCGAGCCGCCGCCGCTGGGCTCCCGAGCCATGGGGGCCGGCAGCGGGATGTGCCTCGGTTCGGGCGCCGTGACAAAACCTCGACTACTGCGCCCGGCGCCTTCAATAGTGATACCAGCGCAGCTGCAGGCTCACCTCGCTGGCCGGCGAGGCCTGCTGGCTGAATTCGCGACGGGCGGACAGGCGCAGGCCGAGGTTGTCGGCGATTTCCCAGTGTTGGGCGAGGCCCAGCGTGCGACGTACCTCGCCGTTGTGGAAGTAGTCGGCACCCGCCTCTAGGCCGAGGTTGCCGAGCGGGTTGCGCCACAGTAGCCCGGCATCGAAGCCGGCCGCGGGGCTGATGAAGGCGGCGAAGTCCTCGTTCTGCTCCAGCCGGGTGGTGGCCAGGACGAAGCCGACCAGGCTCTCGTCGAGTTGCCAGGTGGAGCCGATACCGCCGCTCAGGTGGCCGACCAACTGTTCGTTGTCGTGGCGGCCCTTGCCGATGACCCGCTCCAGCCCGCTGCCGACCTGCCAGGACCAGGGGGAAAGCAGGGCGCTGCGTGGGGTCAGCGAGCGGATGTTGGCCAGGTCCAGCTGCTGCAGCTGCCAGTGGTTGCCCTCGTATTGGCGCAGCTTAAGCTGGGCGATCTCGATCTGCGCGCCGAGGGGGAAGCCGTCGAGGTTGTCCTGCAGGTCGTGGTAGGCCATGCGCAGGCCGTATTCGGCGAAGCTGCGCTGCTCGCGGTTGCCGAAGGCGAGCTGCCAGGTACGCGACGGGTGGCCGTTTTCCGGCGGCACGGGGCGCGCCACGGCGAGGCGCGGCGGCGGGTTGCGGTTGATCGCCTGCAGTAGGCGATGGCTGTCGCGGGCGCTGGCCTCGTCGCGCTCCTCGCCGCTCTTGCGGTAGCGGATCAGCCGGTAGGCGGCGTCCAGGATCTGCGCCTGGCGCCCGGTCGGCAACGCCTGGAAGGCCGGGCTGGCGAGCGGGGCGCTGTCCTCGGCCAGGCGCCGCGTCCAGTCCCGCTCCGCCTGGCTCAGCGGTGCGGCGCGCTCGAGCAGCTCCTTCTCCCGCGAGGGGCGGTAGTCGACGCTCTCGATCAGCCCGGCCTGCTCCACCGCGCGCACGGTGTCGGCGGGGATGGCGGTGAGGGAAAAGCCTTTGGTCAACTCCAGGCCCGGGCGGGCGATGTCCAGCAGTTCCAGCAGGCGGTAGGAGCAGTTTTCGTCGAAGAAGTAGTAGTCGAACTGGATCTGCCGAAGTTCCCAGACGTGCTCGACCATCCGCCCGGTTTCCTCGGCGGTGAGGTTCAGCCGGTATTCCCAGAGGTCGCGGTTTTCCAGGCGGCTGTACTCGGTCAGCTTTTCCCGGTAGGGCAGCAGGGCGAAGAGGCCGGGGTAGCCGCCCATCAGGCCTTTCCAGGCGTAGAGGATGCTGTTGTCGCTGCCTTCGATGTAGGCGCCGAAGTTCAGCGCATAGCTGAGCAGGGCGCTGCCCTGGGTGTCGATGCCGGCCGGGTCGATGCGCAGCAGGGTGTGGCCGAACATCGACGAGGGGCTGTTCAGGTAGGCGGCGGGAAATACCAGCACGGTGCTGTGCGGGGCGATCTCGGCGTACCAGTCGGCATATTCGCGGCACTGTGGCTGCGGCAGGTCGTTCAGGATCAGGCGTTCGCGCAGCCAGCGGGTACGCGCCGGAAAGCGGCACTGCGGATGGCGGTCGGCGAGACCCGGCTCTCGGTAGAGGGCGGCGAGGGTGGCGGCGAGTTCCGCGGCCGGGTCGCGCTCGCCCCGTTCGGCGAAGAAGAAGGCGTCGTCGTCGACATGGCTGCGCCAGCCGCCCAGCCGGTCGCGCTGGTAGTGGCCGAGGGCGAGCCAGAAGGGGGCGGAGGCCAGCTCGTGCAGGCGCGTATCGGACAGCGGCGGAGCGGCCTGGAGCATCGCGCAGGCGCAGCCCAGCAGCAGGGGAAGCAGGCGTTTGAGCATGAAGGGATGGGGGATCGGACAGAGGTGCCCGCCGGGGCGGGCACGAGGCGGCGCAGGGCCGGGATCAGGCCTGCTCGGCGTATTTGGCCAGGCGGGTGTCTTTCTTCAGTACGGCGAGGGTGGCGTTGTGTACGTCCTTGGCGGTGACGTCGGCGGAGCTGAAGATTTCCGCGAAGTGCTCGTGGGTCACGGCGGCGAAGCGGGCGCGGTCTTCCGGCGGTACGCCGAGCAACACGGCGTAGGTGGTCAGGGCTTCGCCTTCGCCCTTGGCCATGTCCTCGGACAGCTCGTCCATGATGCTGCCCAGCACCAGCATCGGCTTGCCCGTATAGGTCAGGGCGCCGTCGGTGCGACAGCCGTTGGTGCCGGAGGTCATGCCGAAGGTGGCGTTGCCCGAGGAGCCGTTGGTGGTCGAGGCGACTAGGTGCGTGGCCGTGCCGCGCTGTCCCTTGAACAGCATGTTGCCCCAGCCGCAGCTTGGGCCGCCCGGCGCTTCGGCGAGGGCGTTGAGGGAGACGGTGGCGAGCAGGGAACCCAACAGAATCCTTTTCATCGATGATCTCTTCTTCATGTGGAAAAACGGACCGGTCCTGGCCGGCCGGTGCGCAGCATTTTGCAATGCCGTGGGGCTGTCAAGGCGGCTGCCCCAATGGTGGTTGGGGCGCTTGATGCAGGTCACTGCATATCGCTCAGTCTGGGCCACACTGAACATGAGTATGGTCGATTCCAGGGAGCCGAATATGTCCGATGCCTTCGATCCACGGGGCGCTCTCGAGCGCCTGTATCGGGAGTATCGCCAGCGGGCCGAGGCCATTCGTGGCGATCTCGGTCTGCTGCATGACTCGGACGCCGTCGAGCAGGCGGGCGAGCGGCAGAACGACGATGTGCTGCACGCTCTGCTGGCCGAGGCCGAGGAGGGCCTGCGCCAAGTCGAGCAGGCCCGCCGGCGGCTGGCGGAGGGGCGCTACGGTGTGTGCCGGCGCTGCGGTCAGCCCGTCGAGCCGGCGCGACTGGCCGCGTTGCCGGCCGCCGAGCTGTGCCTGCACTGCGCGGGGCTGGAGCGCTGAGGCGGTGGCCGCTTGCGCGCGAGGCTTCGCCGAGGCGCCTTGCGGCGGGTCGGTGCGAAGGCCAGAATGGCGACTGTTTTTCCCCTCTCCGCGGCCTTTGGCCGCCCGATGTAAGGACTCCCGATGCCCGACTCCGTTGCTGCCGGCCTGCGCCTGGCACCCGATGAGCTGACCCGCCCCTTCGATCCCGCCCAGTTCGACTTCGCCAGTACCGACGAGCTGGAGCCCTTCCGCGGCGTGCTCGGTCAGGAGCGCGCGGTGGAGGCGCTGCAGTTCGGCGTGGCGATGCCGCGTCCGGGATACAATGTCTATGTCATGGGCGAACCGGGCACCGGTCGCTTCTCCTACGTCAAGCGCTATCTCCAGGCCGAAGCCAAGCGCCTGGAGACGCCGGCGGACTGGGTCTACGTCAACCACTTCGACGAGCCTCGCGAGCCGCGCTCGCTGCAACTGGCGCCGGGTAGCGCCAGCGCGTTCATCGCCGACATCAGCCTGCTGGTCGACAATCTGCTGGCGACCTTCCCGGCGGTGTTCGAGACGCCGACCTACCAGCAGAAGAAAAGCGCCATCGACCGCGGCTTCAACCAGCGCTACGACCGTGCCCTGGACAGCATCGAGCGGCAGGCGCTGGACAAGGGGATCGCCCTGTACCGCGACAGCGCCAACATCGCCTTCACGCCGATGAAGGACGGCAAGGCGCTGGACGAGGCCGACTTCGCCCTGTTGCCGGAGGTCGAGCGCGATCGCTTCCACGAGGATATCGGCTACCTCGAGGAGCGCCTCAACGAGGAGCTGTCCAGCCTGCCGCAGTGGAAGCGCGAGTCGAGCAACCAGTTGCGCCAGCTCAACGAGGAGACCATCACCCTGGCCCTGCAGCCGCTGCTCGCGCCGCTCTCGGAGAAGTACGCGGAAAGCGCCGGGGTCTGTGCCTATCTGCAGGCGATGCAGGTCAACCTGCTGCGCACCGTGGTCGAGCAACTGGGCGAGGAGAGCGGGACGGACGCCCAGCGGCGCACCCTGCTGGTCGAGCAGTACTGCCCGAGCCTGGTGGTCGGTCACCACAGCCAGGGCGGCGCGCCGGTGGTGTTCGAGCCGCATCCCACCTACGACAACCTGTTCGGCCGCATCGAGTACGGCACCGATCAGGGTGCGCTCTATACCAGCTATCGCCAGCTGCGCCCGGGCGCACTGCACCGCGCCAACGGCGGTTTCCTGGTACTCGAGGCGGAGAAGCTGTTCGGCGAGCCCTTCGTCTGGGATGCCCTCAAGCGCGCCCTGCATTCGCGCCAGCTGAAGATGGAGTCGCCGCTGGCCGAGCTGGGCCGGCTGGCGACCGTGACCCTCACCCCGCAGGTCATTCCGTTGCAGGTCAAGGTGGTGATCGTCGGTTCGCGCCAGCTCTACTACACGCTGCAGGACGTGGACCCGGACTTCCAGGAGATGTTCCGCGTGCTGGTGGATTTCGACGAGGAGATCCCCCTTGGCGAGGACAGCCTCGAACAGTTCGCCCAACTGCTCAAGACGCGCACCTCGGAGGAGGGCATGGCGCCCCTGAGTTCCGCGGCGGTGGCGCGCCTGGCGACCTACAGCGCACGTCTGGCCGAGCATCAGGGGCGGCTGTCGGCACGCATCGGCGATCTCTTCCAGCTGGTCAGCGAGGCCGACTTCGTCCGCCAGTTGGCCGGCGAGGCGCTGACCGACGTCGGCCACATCGAGCGCGCCCTGAAGGCCAAGGAAACCCGTACCGGACGGGTTTCGGCGCGGATTCTCGACGACATGCTCGCCGGGATCATCCTGATCGACACCGAGGGCGCGGCGATCGGCAAGTGCAACGGTTTGACCGTGCTGGAGATCGGCGACTCCGTGTTCGGTGTGCCGGCGCGGATCTCCGCCACCGTCTATCCAGGCGGTTCGGGGATCGTCGACATCGAGCGCGAGGTCAACCTCGGCCAGCCGATCCACTCCAAGGGGGTGATGATCCTCACCGGCTACCTCGGCAGCCGCTATGCTCAGGAGTTCCCCCTGGAGATCTCGGCGAGCATCGCCCTGGAGCAGTCCTACGGCTACGTCGACGGCGACAGCGCCTCCCTCGGCGAGGTCTGCACGCTGATCTCGGCACTGTCGCGTACGCCGCTCAAGCAGTGCTTCGCCATCACCGGCTCGATCAACCAGTTCGGCGAGGTGCAGGCGGTCGGCGGGGTCAACGAGAAGATCGAGGGCTTCTTCCGGCTCTGCGAGGCGCGTGGGCTGACCGGCGAGCAGGGGGTGATCGTCCCGCGCGCCAACGTCACCAACCTGATGCTCGACGAGCGGGTGCTGCAGGCGGTGCGCGCCGGCCGTTTCCATGTCTATGCGGTGCGCCAGGTGGACGAGGCGCTCAGTCTGCTGCTCGGCGAACCGGCCGGCACGCCGGATGCCGAGGGCCGCTTCCCGGCCGGCAGCGTCAATGCGCGGGTGGTGGAGCGGCTGCGGGAAATCGCCGAAATGGGGATGGAAGAGGACCCCGGCAAGGCGAAGGAGCCGCAGATCGGCCTCCAGGAGTGAGTGCGCCCCGGCCCGCGCGGCGGGTCGGGGTGGTCGAATGTCGCACGTCGGTTCCTCCTCGTCCCGGATCGCCCGCAGACTTATCCACAGGCTGAATGGAAGCAAAAAGCTTTCTGGAGCGCCGTGCGGCGTGTAGGCTGAAAACACCACCCTGAAGGGGGATTGCCCTATGTCACGCACGCTCTGTCTGACCCGGAACTGCCTGGGTCTGGTCATTCGCATCGAGTTGGCAGCCCGCCCGCTGGCGGGAGAGCAGGGGCTGTGGATGTTGCTCTTTGCCGCCGGCCTGTCCGGCGCGCAGCCATCCTCGGTCAAGGCGCAGGGGCCGTTTCGCGGGCCTCTGGCGGCAGAGCGGGTGCTTGACGAGGTCGCGGCGACCCTGGGCGGAGTGGGCTATCAGGCCTGCACCGACATGCCCATCTGGCGCCTCCACCTGCAGGCCGAACTGCGTCGGCTGAACGGTCCGCGCCCGTGCCGTCCGGGCGACTGCGAATCCCGACCGGAGGGTTGAGTGGGGCGCTGCTCGATATTTGTACGGCAGGAGCGGGAGCCCATCCACTGGGCTCTGGAGGGATTCATCCGCTCTCTGTTCACAGGGTTATCCACAGAAAATGGGGATATGTTGCCGAGTGCTTCCAGCCTTCGGTAGCGTCTTTGTCCCGTTCATGCCCATGGGTATACTCGCCGCCGGTTTTGGCTGAGTGGATGCCCCATGGAACGTTTTCTCGAAAATGCGATGTATGCCTCCCGCTGGCTGTTGGCACCGATCTATATCGGCCTGTCCCTGGCCCTGCTGGCGCTGACCCTGAAGTTCTTCCAGGAGCTCTACCATCTGCTGCCGCACGTGTTCGAGATGGCCGAGTCGGAGCTGATCCTGGTCCTGCTCTCGATGATCGACATCTCGCTGGTCGGCGGTCTGCTGGTGATGGTGATGATTTCCGGCTACGAGAACTTCGTGTCCCAGCTGGATATCGACGAGGGCAAGGAAAAGCTCGGCTGGCTGGGCAAGATGGATTCCGGTTCGCTGAAGCTCAAGGTGGCCGCCTCCATCGTGGCGATCTCCTCGATCCATCTGCTGCGCGTATTCATGGATGCGCAGAAGATCCCCAACGACAAGCTGCTGTGGTACGTGGTCATCCACATGACCTTCGTCGTTTCGGCCTTCCTCATGGGTTACATGGACAAGCTGGCCAAGCACGCCCATTGAGAGGCACCCCTTTCAAGGTCTTTTACTTTTCGAGGCCTTGATGAGGCGGTCGGTGGAGACATGGGCGCGAGCCGTCGCGGCATCGACCCAGGCCTTGGGCTTTTCCACCTTGGGGCCGCGCTTACTGGTCGCCACCTGGCTGGGCTTGATCTGTCGTGCCAATGCCAACAGGCGCTGTGCCAGTGTGCTGGCCGAATCGTCGGCCCAGGCGGGCCAGTGCTCCACCGCCAGCGCGACGAGCATCCCCTCGTAACGGCTTCTGACCTGCACCGCCAGGTGGTAGGGGGACGCCTCCCAGCCCTCGGGAAGCCGTTCGCGATGTGCCTGTTCCACGCTGCGCTTGAGCACCGCC
>NZ_FOFJ01000043.1 GCF_900110885.1 Azotobacter beijerinckii
GCGATGTTTTGAACCGTTCGGACTCGAGGCGTTTGAGCCAAAGGCAAAAGCCGTTGCGCTCCCAATACAATATCTTCACTCGATTACGCTGGCGATTCAGGAAAACGAAAAGCACCGGATCGAACACCGCCACCTGGATATCCAGCTCGACCAGGGCCGCGAGACCATCGATGGATTTTCGGAAATCGACCGGCTTGGGGTAGAGGTAGACTCTTTCGACCTTGGCGTCGGGACGCATCATGGCGACTGGCTCCAGAAAATAACGGGAGCAAAGCATCGTCGGGTCTGTACCTCATTTGAAGGTGGGGTTCATGGAGCGCTTTCCCTGCGTGGGCACGTTGCAGGGGACGCTTCGGCGCCCCTGGGGCGCAGGAGCACCTAGCCTTGGGCTTCCCACGCAGGAGCGTGGGAGCCATCAAACGGTCTTGTACCGAGGCATCGCTCCGTGCCTCCCTGCGATTTGAGTGGGTTGGAGCGTATCAGCCGGTGGAGAGGCTGGCAGCAGGTTTTTCTATCGCCTCAACGTTTGGTTAAGGGGCGGGCTTTAGCCCGTCCCGAGTGAGCGAAGCGAACGACTTGAACCACTAGTTAGACGTATGCACTCCGCTCTGCAAAGCTATAGTCGCTATCTCCTAATATTTCATGCTCTAGGAATGAGAGACTTAGATTCACTGGTAGCATCGGGGCAAAACTGTGAACAATTTCCCCCTGCGGAGTGCCCTTGTGGTCGAAGCTTGGAGCTTCAACTACTGCGACTAAATTTGCTGATAATTTTTTATTCTCTTCACTCCAAATGGATCTTACGTAGTCAGCATGCTTGTAGTCTGAAAAATATATCGCCGTGGTTGCAGAGTGTATTTGAAGCTTGTTGATGATCGCAATATCTCGAAGTTCTCTAACATGAACCACATTCCCGGCACGAATTCTTTTGACTGAGTAATGCATAGGATCTATGAGCAGTAACGTTCTCTTTTCAGATAGAGGAAAAAAGATTTGTAGGCCAGGAGTTGTAAAGCCTAAGACCCCTCGTAATTTTACATTTCCAAAATGCGAGTTGTGAAATACTACAGGTGAGTCGCCAAATATAAATGGTCTATTGGTTCTGTTGTCGAGCAGTATTGGAACTAGATCGCCGAGTAAGTGAGCTTGCTCAATTGAGGTTTTTATTTGCTCAAGATGAAATCTAAGATGGTCTACTTCAAATAGATCTAGACTAGATATGTATTCGAGTTTTTGGTCGCCTGTAAGGCTTTCATTCTTGTTTATCTCAGCTTCTAGCCATAGCTTTGTAAGCCGGTCGTTCATTGGGTGAGAGCTGTTTCTTGCACCCAGTGTGCGTGCTTTCTGGAACATGATTGCCTGTAGCGTTAAAAGGTGATCAGCTTCTGAAAGCTCACGCAAATCTACGCAGTTTTTTAGATGGCGGAGTGTGCTGCTAAAAACTCCTTCGATATTTGAAAATGCGTCTTCTATTTCATCGGCTCCATAGAACTTGTGTTTTGACGCCTGCCCCTTTATTGGTGCTGCAGGGTAGGATGTGCCATTTTTCCTGTTAAGAACGCATATAGATCTTCCGTCGCTCGAAAATAATCTAAAGTAAAACTGTGGCACATAATGCTGATTAGATTTTTTGCTCATACGTCTAACAAGATACGAGGTAAGCACCGCTCGCACGCAGTGCGAGTGTGTACTCTAGCGAGTAGTTATCCGACAATACACTCCCCTCTGCGCAGCAGAGGTGTAAATGCACTGGACGTTCAGGCGAACAAAGAAGCGGAAAATGGCTTTTCCACCGCTGTATAGACTCCTGCCGGGGCATCAACTTCATTATGCCCCGGCAGGAGTCTATACAGCGTATTAGCTGATTTTGCGCTTTTTGGCCAGCTTGATTCCCTGCCATTTACAGTTCCCATGCACCGATGGTGCCTATTGTTGGATAGCGTAGAGCTAACCGGCGCTGCGCGGCTTTATCGCGCAGCGTCCAGCGGCCGAAGGGAGCGAGGTTGAGCGCCGGGTTAGGCTGCATTTCGATGACTAACATAAGCCTTTGCTTGCTAGAACTCATGGACTGGCTCCTTGAGTTTTAGGATTCGCGATCCCGTACCGGAGTAATCGATTTCCGCGGGGCCAAGCGAGTAATCGTCGTTTTCATAGTTTCCAGAGAAACGGTCTAGTATCAGTGTCTTGTCACGGTACACGCGAAGCGAAACACCGTGCCCTTGCCCACCCGCAATTGCGACGTAGTAAGCGTAGTTGCCGTTTGAAAAGAAAATGATGTCCTCACCAGTGTGGGGGGAGGTCTGGCGACTAAAGACAAAAAACTTCTTTGACCGGGTTGCGACAGCCTCGAACTCAACAAGTCGTGGCGCACCGTATCGGTATGAAAGTTTCTCGAACGGTTCAATTTGCTTGTCTGCGCACAGAGAAAGTAGCTTTCCTTCCTTTGTATTTTTCCAACCGCCTTCGGTTGCCTTGATAGGCCCCATCCAGGCGTTGGTGACTGAGTATTCATCTGACTGGCAATGTGTCGGCATAGCCGAACCAGCAGTTGCGGGACCGACGCATAGAGCAAACAAAAACGGGAATTGGAGATATCGAATCATCGTTGGAGGCCACCTAACGTGTAGCTAAGGAGCGCGCCGTAGGCGCGTCCCAGCGACCAAAGGGAGCGAACTTGAGCGTAGGGTTAGGGGCTGGATGGTGGATTTGCTGGCCCATACTTGTTTATCTCTGTCCTAGAAGCACCGTAATTGTTCAGGAGATCTTCAAAGAAACCCATGTCTTCAAGTTCTCGATTATCCTCATATGCGACGCAAAGAATAAGCCGAGCAATAAGCATATTTTTTTCAGTTTCAATTCTTGGGCCGCCGTTGGCGTCCACCCACGACCAAAGGGTTTTTTTGATCTTTGCTAGATCAATTTTTTCTTCGCCAGACCAGTGCTTCCGAATAGCCACCAATGCCTCTACCATTACGGGTAGCTGTGGGGGGTCGATCCGATCAAGCCACGCGAGCATGTATTTTGCGTAGTTTATATTTGCGTCCATGATTGCTATGTGAAGCTCCTAACGTAACGGAGCTAAACACCGCTCGCGCGCTTTTTGCGAGTGTGTGTTTGAGCGACTAGTTAGCCGACAATACACTCCGTCCCGCGCAGCGGGCTGTAAATGGGGTAGGCGCTCAAGCGCAATGAAAATCGAAAAATTTGCCTCTCCCCCAGCACGGGGCTCCGGCGTGTGCATTAACTTCGTTATGCTCCGCCGGAGCCCCGTGCTGGGTATAGCTGATTTTTTCGGTTTTTTCGGCGATTGATTCCACATCATTTACGTTTCCCTACGCCCGATGGTGGATATTGTTGGTTAACTACTATTAGACACCAACTGGTGCATAACTACCCGAACGGGCGTGGTGGATAACATTCTTGGTCATGTTCGCTCTCCCTGTCTAGGCCGAGGGTTTCGCGGTCGTGATGACCGTTTCGGGAAGTTATACACCAATGTTTCCCGCGCCAGTATCCCCATACCTCGGCCGTGATGGCATTGGCAAGCACAATGCGCAGCTGGCCAGTACGGCAGGCGGCAGCAGGGCGGCCAGCGCAGCCGTTCGGCGATGGAGAGGGGAGTGTCCTTGGCCTGCCAAGAGCAGGGCGATGCCGTTTGCCGTGTCGAACCGGTGGATGGCCGGAAAACGGCTGTCGGTTGTCGGCGAGGTGGGTGTGCCTGTGAAGCGGGAACGCCGGAAAGACCCGGAGTTCTGGGGCAGGGGAAAGTCCGGTGCTGCGCGCTGTAGCCGGCAGCGACCGGGCTTGGCCGATGTTCAGGGGGCGATGGAGAAGGCCTCGCGGAAACGCCGCAATGCCGTTTCCGGCTCTCCCGACGCCCAGCCTTCCAGGCCGACGACCCCCTGGTAGCCCATCTCGTGCAGCGCCCGGGCGATGGCCGGATAGTTGATCTCGCCGGTCCCCGGCTCCCGGCGGCCCGGAACGTCCGCCACCTGGCTTTCGCCGATGGCGGGGCCGGCCCGGCGGATCAGTTCGATCAGGTTCCCCTCGCCGATCTGCGCGTGGTAGAGGTCCAGGTTCATCTTGAGATGGGGACTGTCCACCGCCTCGACCAGCGCCAGCGTGTCGGCGGCCCTGGCGAAGGGCACGCCGGGATGGTCGACCGCGGTGTTCAGGTTCTCCAGCAGGAAGACCTTGCCGGCGCTCTGCCCCAGCCGGGCCAGTTCGGCCAGCGTCTTATAGGCGGCCAGCCACATCCTGCCCGTGACCCGCTCGACGGGCCGGACCGGCAAGCCCTTGTCGTCGAGGCCGGTGCCGTGCAGGTTCAGGCAGGGGCAGCCGAGCCGTTCGGCGACGGCGAGCGATTCCTTCGCGCTGGCGAGCAGGGCGGCGATGCCCTCGGGCTCGGTCAGGTTTCCGGAGACGTAGCCGGTCATCGAGGTGAAGTCGGCGCCGGTGGCCGCCAGGGCGGCGATGTCCTTCCTGGTCCAGTCCCAGATCTCGACGCCGAAGCCCAGTTCGTGGATGCGCCTCACGCGCTCGACGAAGGGCCGGTCGAGGAAGAGCATTTCGGCGCTGACCGCCAGCTTGAAAGGCGATCCGTGGTGTCCGTGCATGGGAAGTCCTCCTGTTCGCAGGAAACGCGGCTGGTCGGCTTCAGCCGCCGTCGGGCGCTGCGAGGTGTGCCCGCAAGATGCGGAAATCCGGGAGAGTCCCGGATTTCCGGAGGGGTCGGCCGCGCGCCGGGGCTGGCGGCGGCCGGAGTGTCCCGGGATTTCAGCGCTTGGTCGCGACCTGGAACTCGCCGACGTTGTCCGCGGTGATCAGCCGGTAGGGAATCAGCAGATGCTGATCGACCGGCTGCTTGGCGATCATCTTCAGCGCGGCGTCCAGCGAGCCTTCGGCCTGGCCCTTGGCGTCCTGGAACACCGAGACTGCCAGCAGGCCGCGCTTGACCGCCGCGATTCCGTCGGGGGTGCCGTCGGAGCCGCCGACCAGCACGTCCTTGCGGCCGGCCTGGCGCAGGGCCATGGCGGCGCCGATGCCCATCTCGTCGTTGTTGGAGAGGATGGCGTTCAGCTGCTGGCCGGCCAGCAGCCAGTTGCTGGTCAGGTCCATGCCCTTGTCGCGCAGCCAGAGGCCGGTCTGTTCCTCGACGACGGTGATGCCCGGGTATTTGGCCAGCACTTCCTTGATGCCCTGGGTGCGGCCGCGGGTGGAGTTGTTGGCCAGATCGCCGAGGAGGATGCCGATCCGGCCCTTGCCGTCCATCCTGTCGGCCATGAACTGCATCTGCAGGCGCCCGGCCTCGATGTCGTCGGAGGTCACGGTCACCACGCCGGGCGGCAGCTTGGCGTCGTCCGGCTTGCGGTTGATGTACACCAGCGGGATGCCGGCCTTGACCGCCGCGTCGGTGATGCTGCGGGTGGCGGCGGTATCCACCGGGTGCACGACGATGGCGTCCACCTTCTGGCTGATGAAGCTCTCCACCTGGCTGAGCTGCTTCACCACGTCGTTGCGCGCGTCCTCGAACTGCAGTTGCACGCCGTCGGCCCTGGCCTTGGCGGCCATGTGCTCGCGGACGTAGGTGAGGTAGTTGTCGTCGAACGACGCCATGACGGCACCGACTTTCAGCTCGGCGAGGGCGCTGGTGCTGGCGATCAGCGACAGGGCGGCCGCGGCCAGACGTTTCTTGATGTGCATCGAAGATCTCCACTTGTTGTTATTGTCGATTCGAAGCCGAACCATGCCGGCCTGCCCGGGGAGGGCAGGCGGCGGGTGTTGTCGTTGTCGCCGGGATCAGGCCGGGGCGTAGAAGGCCGGGCGCTCGGGCAGCTCGATCGGCTCGACCTTGCCGCTGCGCTGGGCGGCCACGCAGGCGTCGGCGGTCACCGCCGCGGTGTAGCCGTCCCAGGCGGAGGGGCCGCCGACCCGGCCGGCGACGACGGCATCGATGAAGGCCTGCAGCTCGACGTCGTAGGCGGCGATGAAGCGGTCCTTCCAGTCGACCAGGATCTCGTTGGAGAGCTTGGCCTCGCTGCGCAGCTGCACCGAGCTGGGCTCCGGCAGGCGGGCGATGCCGGTTTCGCCGACCACTTCGCACTGGATGTCGTAGCCGTACTGGCAGTTGACGAAGACTTCCACGTCGATGCGCGTGCCCCGGGCGGTTTCCAGCAGGACGATCTGCGGGTCCTTGAGGTGGGCCAGCGCCTTGGAACTCTTGCGCGGGAAGATCACCTGGGCCGAGACGTAGTGGTCGTCGAGCAGCCAGCCCAGCACGTTGATCTCGTGGATCAGGGTGTCGGTGATCGCCATGTCGGTGGCGTAGGCCTGGCCGACGCGGGCGTTGCGGTGCGCGGCGTGGATCATCAGCGGCTCGCCGATCCGGCCGCCGTCGATGGCCGCCTTGAGCGCGCGGTAGCCCTGGTCGTAGGGGCGCATGAAGCCGACTTGGACCAGGCGCCTGCCGAAGGCCATTTCCGCGTCGACGATGTTCTTGCAGCCCTGGGCGGTCACCGCCAGGGGCTTCTCGCAGAACACCGGCTTGCCGGCCCTGATCGCCGACAGCACGAACTCCTCGTGGCTGGGGCCCCAGGAGGTCACCAGGATCGCGTCCACGTTGGCGGCATTGATCAGTTCATGGGCGTCGGCGTAGACCTCCGCCGCGATGCCCAGGTCGCTCACCACCTTCTTCGCCTGGTCCTGATTGATGTCGTTGACCGCGACCACCCGTGCGCCCGACAGCGCGAAGCTGCAGCGACGGATGTGGTCCTGGCCGATGGCGCCGGTGCCGATCACTCCGATGTTCAAGGTCATGATGCGTCTCTTCCTTTCATTGGCGTTGTGGTGGGGAAAGCCCTGCGCGGCGCGTCCCGCGCAGGTCGGGCGAACTCTCAGTACTGCCGGGCCCTGGCGAGGTTCTCTTGAAGGACTCGCGCGACCGCCGCGATGCGCTCGCTCTTCGAGGTCTGGGCGCCGCCGACCCGCCACCAGGCGTGGTAGCCGTGGAGCATGGTCTTGGGCAGCACCTTGATGTCGATGAGGGTGGAGACGCTCTGTCGGCGGGCGTCTTCCAGCGCCGCATGCAGTTCGTCGAGGGTCTTCACCCGGTAGGTCTTGCAGCCGTAGGCCGCGGCGCTCATGGCGAAGTCGACCGGCACGAGGCCGCCGTCGAGCCGGCCGGTCTCCGGGTTGCGGTAGCGGAACTCGGTGCCGAAGCTGCCCATGCCGTGGCCCATCTGCAGGTTGTTGATGCAGCCGAAGGCCATGTTGTCGAGCAGGACCACGTTGATCTTGCGGCGCTCCTGGATGGAGGTGGCCAGCTCCGAGTGCAGCATCAGGTAGGAGCCGTCGCCGACCAGGGTGTAGACCTCGCGGTCGGGCTCGGCCAGCTTCACCCCGAGGGCGGCGTTCACCTCGTAGCCCATGCAGGAATAGCCGTACTCCATGTGATAGGTGTCGGGCCCCTTGCTGCGCCAGGCGCGCTGCAGGTCGCCCGGCAGGCTGCCGGAGGCGCCGACGACGATGGCGTCGTCGGCCAGGGCCTGGTTGAGCACCCCGAGTACCTGGCTCTGGGTCAGGCTGGAGCCGGTCAGTTCGACGAACTCCTCCAGCACGCGGCGCGGCAGGGGATCGTCGACTTCCGGGACGAAGCCTTCGCCGCCGTATTCCACGGCGTGGAGGCGGTCGATCTCCTCCTGCAGCCGGGCCTTCGCCTGCGCCGGCGCCTCGCCCCACCGGGCCTGGTAGCCGCTGCGGCCGAGGGCTTCGCCGAGCGCTTCCAGGCCGGTGCGGGCGTCGGCCACCAGTTGCACGGCGTCGAGCTTGCAGGCGTCGAAGGCGCTGACGTTGAGGTTGAGGAAGGCCACCTCGGGGTTCTGGAACAGGCCCTTGGACCCGCTGGTGAAGTCGGTGTAGCGGGTGCCGACGCCGATCACCAGGTCGGCTTCGCTGGCCAGCAGGTTGGCCGCCAGGCCGCCGGTCACGCCGATGCCGCCGAGGTTCAGCGGGTGAGCGGAGACGATGGCGCTCTTGCCGGCCTGGGTCTCGGCGAAGGGGATGGCGAAGCGTTCGGCGAAGCGCTGCAGGGCCTCGGCGGCGCCGGAGTATTTCACCCCGCCGCCGCAGATCAGCAGCGGCTTGCGCTTGCCCTTGAGCAGCGCCACGGCGTCGGCCAGCATGGCCTCGGTGGCCGGGCGGCGGTCGAGGCGGTGCACGCGTTTGGCGAAGAAGTAGTCCGGGTAGTCGTAGGCCTCGCCCTGCACGTCCTGCGGCAGCGCCAGGGTCACCGCGCCGGTCTCGGCCGGATCGGTGAGCACGCGCATGGCGTTGATCGCCGCGCTCATCAGCTGCTCGGGGCGGCTGACGCGGTCCCAGTATTTGCTGACCGCCTTGAAGGCGTCGTTGGTGCTGATCGACAGGTCGTGGCTCTGCTCGATCTGCTGCAGCACCGGGTCGGGCTGGCGGCTGGCGTAGACGTCGCCCGGCAGCAGCAGCACGGGAATCCGGTTGGCGGTGGCGGTGGCGGCGGCGGTGAGCATGTTCGCCGCGCCGGGGCCGACCGAGGAGGTGCAGGCGTAGATCTGCCGGCGGCGCTTCTGCTTGGCGAAGCCGATGGCGGCGTGGACCATGCCCTGCTCGTTGCGGCCCTGGTGAACGACCAGCTCGCCGGGGTCCTGTTCCAGCGCCTGGCCCAGGCCCAGCACGTTGCCGTGGCCGAAGATGGTGAAGACGCCCTTGACGAACTTGCTCTCGACGCCGTCGACGCTGACGTACTGGTTGTCGAGGAATTTCACCAGCGCCTGGGCCATGGTCAGTCGTGTCGTACTCATAGGTTCCCCTCAATTCGGTGGTGCTTCGTAGGGCGGGTGAAACCCGCCGGACATGGCGCGGAGCCGCACCGGAGTCGGCGGGTTGCACCCGCCCTACGTCGCGTGGAAAACGGCTGGGTTACGCGGCGCAGCCTTCGGGTATCGCGACGCTCGCCTGCAGGTGGCGCATGCTTTCCTGCAGCGCCGGGCGGATCGCGGCCAGGGCGTGCACGCTCTCGGCGAAGGGCTCGAAGGAGAACGGGCCGCGGTAGCCCAGCGCCAGCAGGCGGCGGATCTGTTCGGCGTTGCCGAGGAGGTCGGCCTCGCCGACCAGCACGCGGTGGCCGTCGCGGATCTCGGCCGGCGGAACCTGACGGTCCTCGACCCCGGAGATGTGCACGATGCCGGTCAGCTCGGGGAAGAACTCCTGCTCGCCGGCCAGGTGGTGGTGGAAGGTGTCGTGGACCAGACGGAACACGTCGAGCCCGCCGATGCCCTTGATCGCCTCCACGGCGTCGTGCTTGCGGCGCAGCGCGCTGCTCTCGAAGCCCAGCGGCTCGACGAAGCCGAGCAGGCCGTGCTCGCGCAGGATCGGCGCCAGCGCGGTCAGCGCGGTGCGCAGACCCCGGACCCGCTCGGCACGGCCGCGCGGGTCGGCCGGGTCGTTCAGCGGGCAGAGCACCAGCCCCTCGGCGCCGCAGGCGCGGGCATAGGCGGCGAGCTTGAGCGCCTGGGCGCGGCGCGCGTCGTTCCACACGTCGAAGGGGTAGAGGGCGTTGATGCTCAGCACGCGGATGCCCTTGGCCCGGCACAGTTCGCGGACCCGTTCGGGCGGCGTGCCGTCTTCGATCTCGATGCCCGAAAGGTCGTTGCGCAGCTCGATGCTGTCGGCCTTGAGGGCAATCGCCAGGTCGAGGAACTCGGCCAGCGGCAGGGTCGGGGCGACGATGCGGTTGAGGGCGAAGGGGAGGGACGGGGTCATTGTTGTTCTCCGTAAGGCTACACGCAGGGGGTTGGGTTACTTCGCGGTCGGCATGCTGAACTCCGGACCCTTGGCGATGCTGTCCGGCCAGCGCTGCATGACGCTCTTGTAACGGGTGTAGAAACGGATGCCTTCCTCCCCATAGGCGTGGTGATCGCCGAACAGCGAGCGTTTCCAGCCGCCGAAGGAGTGCCAGGCCATCGGCACCGGGATCGGCACGTTGATGCCGACCATGCCGACCTTGATGGCGCGGGCGAAGGCGCGGGCGACGCCGCCGTCGCTGGTGAAGCAGGACACCCCGTTGCCGAACTCGTGGGCGTTGATCAGCGCCACGGCGGCGGCGAAGTCCGGCACGCGGACGATGCCGAGCACCGGGCCGAAGATCTCCTCCCGGTAGATGGTCATCTCGGTGCCGACCCGGTCGAACAGGGTGGCGCCGACGAAGAAGCCGTTCTCCGCACCCGGCACCTTGAGGTCGCGGCCGTCGACGATCAGCCGGGCGCCTTCCTCGACGCCTTTGGCGATGTAGCCCTCGACCTTGGCCTTGTGCTGGGCGGTGACCAGCGGGCCCATGTCGGCCTCCGGGTCCGTGCCGTTGCGGATGCGCAGGCGGTCGATGCGCGGCAGCAGCTTCTTGATCAGCGCATCGCCGGTGTCGCCCACCGCCACGGCGATGGAGATCGCCATGCAGCGCTCGCCGGCCGAGCCGTAGGCGGCGCCGATCAGCGCGTCGGCGGCCTGCTCGAGGTTGGCGTCGGGCATCACGATCATGTGGTTCTTGGCGCCGCCCAGGGCCTGCACGCGCTTACCGCGGCGGGTGCCTTCCTGGTAGATGTACTCGGCGATCGGCGTCGAGCCGACGAAGGACACCGCCTCCACGTCGGGGTGCTGGAGCAGGGCGTCGACCGCGTCCTTGTCGCCCTGCACGACGTTGAACACCCCGTCGGGCAGGCCGGCCTGCTTGAGCAGCTCGGCCATCAGCAGGCTGGCCGAGGGGTCGCGCTCGGAGGGCTTGAGGACGAAGGTGTTGCCGGTGGCCAGGGCCATCGGGATCATCCACAGCGGCACCATCACCGGGAAGTTGAACGGGGTGATGCCGGCGCAGACGCCCAGCGCCTGGCGCATGTTCCAGTTGTCGATGCCGCCGCCGATGTTGTCGGTGTAGGCGGTCTTCAGCAGGTGCGGCGCGCCGCAGGCGAACTCGACGATCTCGATGCCGCGGGTCACCTCGCCCATGGCGTCGGAGAGCACCTTGCCGTGCTCGGCGGTGATGATCGCCGCCAGCTCCTGGTGGTGCTTGTCGAGCAGTTCCTTGAAGCGGAACAGGATGCGCGAGCGCTGCAGCGCGGAGCGCTCGGACCAGGCCGGGAAGGCCGCCTTGGCGGCGGCGACGGCCTCGTCGACGGTCTGCCGGCCGGCCAGCGCGACGCGCGCGGTGACTTCGCCGAGGGCCGGGTTGAACACCTCGCTGTGGCGCTCGCCGGCGTGCTGGATCTGGCCGTCGATGAAGTGGCCGATGAGATTTGCTTGAGTCATTTTCGATTCCTCCCTGCCGTCGGGAAGGCGGCAGCGTCGTTGGCGTCATTGGAGGGACCGGCGCCCTTGGCCCGGTCCCGCGTTCGGGGGATCAGGCCTGGCTGGAGCGCAGCGCGGCGCTTTCTTCGTGCTCCGGGGATTGCCGCCTGAGCTTGGCCAGCATCAGCGCTTCCATCCTTTCCAGGGACACGCCGCGGGTTTCCGGGACGAAGCGGGCGACGAACCAGTAGCAGAACACGCAGCAGCCGGCGAACAGCCACATCGGGAAGGCGCCGTGGAACAGCTCCATCAGCAGCGGGTGCTCGTTGAGCATCGGGAAGCTCTGGCTGACCAGGAAGTTGGCGATCCACATGCTGCACACCGCCACGCTCATGCCCATCGAGCGCATGTGGTTGGGGAAGATCTCGGAGATCAGCACCCAGGTGCCGACGCCCCAGGACAGCGCGTAGAACACCATGAACAGCAGCATGCCGAACAACGCCAGGTAGCCGGTCTGCTGGGTGTAGAGGGCATAGGAGGTGAGCAGCAGGCTGGCGATGATGCCGACGGTGCCGATGCGCATCAGCGGCAGGCGGCCGACGCGGTCGATCAGCCAGGCGCCGATGACGGTGCCGACCAGTTGCATGACGCCGACCCAGATGGTCTGGAACAGCGCCGACTCGGTGCTGCCGGTGACGGTCTTCAGCACCATCGGCGCGTAGTACATCATCACGTTGACCCCGGTGACCTGCTGCAGCATGGCGAGCATGCAGCCGACGAAGAGGATCAGCGCCAGTCCGGCTTCGCGCAGGTTCAGCTTCTGCGTCCGGCCCGGGCGGTCCTGGTGCAGGGAGTCCTTGATTTCTGCGAGCAGGTGGTGGGCATGCGCGTCGTTGGAGATGCGCGCCAGGGTCTTCAGCGCCTGATCGTCCTGGCCGGCCATGGCCTGCCAGCGCGGCGATTCGGGGATGGTGAAGACGAACAGGCAGAACAGCAGGCAGGGGATCACCTCGGAACCGAGCATCCAGCGCCAGCCGTACTCGACCAGCCAGGCGTCGGTCGCCCCCTTGGCGATCAGGTAGTTCACGTAGAACACCACCACCTGGCCGCCGACGATCGCGAAGGACTGCATGCCGAGCGCCTGGCCGCGGATGTTCTTCGGCGACACCTCGGACATGTACATCGGCGACACCGTCGAGGCGATGCCCACGGCGAGGCCGCCGATGATCCGGTAGATCACGAACCAGACGAAGCTGTCCACCACCGCGGCGCCGATGGCGGAAACGGTGAAGAGCAGCGCCGACAGCACCAGGGCCTTCTTGCGCCCCAGATGGCCGGCGATCCAGCCGGCGCCCAGGGCGCCGACGATGCAGCCGACCACCACGTTGGAGACGGCCCAGCCGGTTTGTGCGGGGGAGAGGGAGAAATATTGCTGCAGGGGTTCCACGGCGCCGGAGATCACTGCGGTGTCGTAACCGAAGAGCAGGCCGCCGAGGGCGGCCACGGCGCAGATCCGCAGCACGTAGTAGAGATCGTGCTGCTGGGGTGCAACGGTCTTGTCGTTCATGTCGCGTGCTCTGGTTGTTGTTCTTGGGTCCAGAAGTCAGCTACAGCGAAGGTCGCTTCCGTTCGGTTGGCGGCTTTCCTAGAGCTTGAGCAGCCACTCGTGGGCCGGGTCGTTGTGGAACTTCCAGGCGCGCGTCGGCCCGGCCATCACGTTCAGGTAGTAGGACGTGTAGCCGTAGGGCACGCAGACCGGGTGGTAGCCGCGGGGCACCAGCACCACGTCGTGGTTCTCCACCGCCAGGGCCTGGTCGAGGCCGCGGTCGTCGGTGTAGACGCGCTGGAAGACGAAGCCCTGCGCCGGGTTCAGGCGGTGGTAGTAGGACTCCTCGAGGAAGCTCTGCGCCGGCAGGTCGTCGGTGTCGTGGCGGTGCGGCGGGTAGCTGGAGGTGTGCCCCGAGGGGGTGATCACCTCGACCACCAGCAGCGAATGGGCCGCGGCGGTGTCCGGGAGGATGTCGCAGACGTAGCGGGTGTTCGCCCCCTTGCCGCGGGTGGATCGATTCATCTGCGCGGGTTCGATCAGCCGCGGCGCCAGCGTTTCGTCCGGGTTGCCGGGTGCCCGGCAGACGGCGATCTCGGCCGTGCCGTGGGCGCGCACCCGCGCTTCGCTGTGCGGCGGCAGGTAGACGGCGTAGGGCGACTGGTCCTCGAAGACGCTCTGCCGCTCGCCGATGTTCTCCCAGGCGAAGGCGCCCTTCTGCGGGTGGCTGGCGGTGACGGTGGCCTTGCCGGCGAGCAGCACGAGGCACAGCTCCTGGTCGCCGCCCTTGACCGGCAGTTCCTCGCCGTCGGCCAGGCGGTGGGCGGAAAAGCCCACGTAGTCGAGCGCACCCTCGGGCACCTGGACCAGCGTGCGCTGGTCGGCCGAGCCTTTGACGAGCAGATCCGGGGCGTTGTTTCTTTCCACGGTGTTCCTCCTTCAGGCGCTGGCGTGTTGGGGGGCGAGGCGGGCGAGCAGGCGGTTCAGCGTCTCGAAGCCCTTCTTGGCGTAGGCGTAGCTGGGCGCCACGGCCGGGTCCTGCTCGGCCTCGACCACCAGCCAGCCGCGATAGCCGGCGGTCAGCAGGGTGGCGAGGAGGGCCTCGAAGTCGATGTCGCCGTCGCCGGGCACGGTGAAGGCGCCGTTGACGATGCACTCCGGGAAGCTCCACTGCTCGTTGCGCGAGAGCTTGACCACGCCGGCGCGCACGTCCTTGCAGTGCACGTGGCAGACTCGCGCGAGGTGCTTCCTGAGCACGGTCAGCGGATCGCCGCCGCCCAGGTAGCAGTGGCCGGCGTCGAACAGCAGGCCGACCTCCTCGCCGGTCGCCGCCATCGCCCGGTCGATGTCCTCCGGTGCCTGCACGTAGGCGCCCATATGGTGGTGGTAGGCCAGGCGCAGGCCCTGGGACTGGGTGTAGCGGGCCAGCCGGGTGAGCTTGTCGCCGTAGGTCTTCCAGGCTTCGTCGGTGTAGAAGCGCGGGCGCTCGCCGAGGGCGATGCGCCGGCCCTGGATGGAGCCGGCGACCTCGCCGTAGACCAGCACCTGGGCGCCGTTCTCGGCGAGCAGTCGGCAGTGCGGGGCGATGGCCTCGATCTCCTCTTCCACGGAGCGGTGGGCGAGCAGGCTCGAATACCAGCCGGAGACCAGCTCCAGGTCGTATTCGGCGAGCACCGCGCGCACGCCTTCGGGGGTCTTGGGGAACTTGCCGTTGAGTTCGAAGCCCCGGTAGCCGATCGCCTTGCCCTCGGACAGGGCGGTGCTCAGCGGGGTTTCGCCGCCCAGCGAGGGCAGGTCGTCGTTGCTCCAGGAGATCGGGTTGATGCCGATCTTGACCGGTGAATTCGTCATGTCGTTCGCACCTGATTGTCGTTGTTCGGTTGAGCGAGGGGCCGGGCGGCGTCAGGCCTGCTGACGCGCCTCGCGCCAGGACTTGATCAGGAACTCGAAGGTGGCCTGCACCCGCGCGATCAGGGTTTCGTCGTCGATCTCGCCGGCCAGCCAGGCCCGGCTGGGCTCCTGGAAGATCGTCCGGCCGACCGCGAAGCCGCGGCAGACCTGGCTGGCGCCGGCCTGGCGGAAGCCTTCGGCGAGCGCCTCGACCGGGGCGTTCAGACCGAGCAGGACCACGCCGTGGCAGTAGGGGTCGCGCTCGGTGATCAGCGCGTCGAGCTGCCGGTACACCGCGGCCGGCTGCGGCTCGATCTTCCACCAGTCCGGCTGGATGCCGATGTTGTAGAGCCGCTTGATCGCCCGGTAGAGCACGTCCGGATGCTCGGAGGGGTGGTTCTTCGGCGGGATCACTTCGAGCAGCAGCTCGTGGCCGCTGGCCTGGGCCGCCTCGTAGAGGCCCTTGAGCTGGGCTTCCTGTTCCAGGCGCAGCAGCGGCTCGTCGTCCGGGTGGAACTGCACCAGGCACTTGATGATGTGCTCGCGCGGCCACTGCACCAGGTTGCTGCCGACCGAGCGGCCGTGCTCGAAGGCCAAGGGCCGCGAGCCCTGCAGCTCGACCGGGCGGCCGATCCACCAGCCGCGGCCGGTGGCGCTGTTGAGGGCGTCCTGGCCGAAGCGCTGGTCGGCCAACAGGCCCACGTCGCCCTCAATGCCCTGGCGCGCGAGGTCGGCCTCGACGCGCTCGATGGCGGTGACGAACAGCTGCTTGAGCTGGGGAATCGCCTTGATGTCGCGTCCGACCTGCTGGGCCAGCTCGACCAGCTGGCCGCGGTGGTCGAAGGCGAAGATGAACAGCGGCTTCCAGGTCTTGCGCGGCACGCTGACCCGGTGCAGGCGGTTGAGCTGCGGATCGAGATCCGGGCGGGTGATGGGTTCCGGGCTGTTGAAGATGTAGTCGAGTTCGGCCGGGGTCGGCATCGCCGGGGCGCAGGCGTGGCGCGACACCACCAGACCGCCGCAGGCGTTGGCCAGGCGGCAGCAGCGCTCGTCGTCGCCGCCGGTCAGCCAGCCGCGCAGGAAGCCGGACATGAAGGCGTCGCCGGCGCCCAGCACGTTCATCACCTCGACGCGGATGCCTTTATAGATGTTGCCGTCCTCCAGGCGCGCGGGAATCGCGCCGTGGATCACGGTGCAGCCCAGCGGGCCGAGCTTGACCACCAGGGTCGCGGCGGTCACTTCGCGGACCTTGCGCAGGGCGCCGAGCAGATCGTCGGCGCCGCCGGCGATGAGGAACTCCTCCTCGGTGCCGACCACCAGGTCGAAGCGCGGCAGGATGCGCTGCACGTGCGCGCTGACCTCGGCGCTGGCGACGAAGCGGGTCTCGCCGTCGGCCTTGCCGGTCAGGCCCCAGAGCACCGGGCGGTAGTCGATGTCCAGCACGCGCTTGACGTTGTGCTTCTCGGCGTAGTCGAGCGCCTTGCTGCTGGCCTGGTAGACGCCGTCGGTGGAGAAGTGGGTGCCGGTGATCAGCAGCGCCTTGCTCGAGGCGATGAAGGCCTCGTCGATGTCTTCCTCGCGTAGCGCCATGTCGGCGCAGTTCTCGCGGTAGAAGATCAGCGGGAAGGTGTCGCGGTCCTTGATGCCCAGCAGGACCATGGCGGTCAGCCGCTGCGGATCGACCTTGATCGCCCGGGTGTCGCAGCCTTCGCGCTGCAGCGATTCGACCAGGAAGCGGCCCATGTGGTCGTCGCCCACGCGGGTCAGCATGGCGGACTTCAGGCCCAGGCGGGCGGTGCCGAAGGCGATGTTGGCGGACGAGCCGCCCAGGTACTTGGCGAAGCTGCCGACGTCTTCGAGCCGTGCGCCGATCTGCTGGGCGTACAGGTCGACGCCGAGCCTCCCCAGACATATGACGTCCAGCTGACGTCCGTTTGCGAAAGTGATTTCGCCCATGCTGCCTCCTCTTGTGTGTTCTTGTCGGCCTGCGTTTCACGCACCCGAATGTGGTGACTGATGCGATGGGCCGAGATTAGAACGGGCGGCGCCGGTAAATCAACATTTTTTCCATAATTTTATTTTTTAGAATGTATTTTCTATTTGTTGGGGTATCCTGTCCGTACGGCTGGCAGGCTGGCCGTGCTCCCGCAGGGCGGCGAGGAGGGCGAAACGAGGGGAAGAGGGGATTCATTCTGCCGTTGCGGCGCCATCGCGCCGCCGCCGGCCACAGGGTTCACGACGAGAGGTAACGAGCGCATGTCCAGTTCCGAATCATCCGCCAGTTCCGGCGAAGCGCTGCTGGAGGCGCCGGCCAGCGTGGAGCGCCTGCAGCAACTGATCGGCGCGGAGTATGAGGGCCTGCCGCGCCAGCTCAAGCGCATCGCCAACTACATGAGCCAGCAGAGCGGCCGGGTGATGGTCGACCGGGTCAGCGACATCGCCCAGCAGTGCGAGGTGCACCCCTCGGCCATCGTGCGCTTTTCCCAGCGCTTCGGCTTCAAGGGCTTCAGCGAGATGCAGGCGCTGTTCCGCGAGGCCTACACCGACAAGGCCACGCCGGTGCAGAACTACCAGCAGCGCATCCGCCGGATGATCGCCAACCGCTCGCACAAGGCCTCCAGCAGCGAGCTGGCGCGCGAGTGCATCAACGTCAGCCGCTCGGGCCTTGACCGGCTGGCCCAGGAACTCGACGAAACCGAGTTCGGCAAGGCCGTGGACCTGTTGGCCGAGGCCGACAACATCTATGTGATCGGCGTGCGCCGCTCCTTCTCGGTGGCCCACTACCTGGTCTACAGCCTGCGGCACACCCACAAGCGCATCCACCTGGTCTCTGGCCTGGGCGGCGGCTACCGCGAGCAGATGCGCAGCGTGCGCGAAGGCGACCTGGTCGTCGCCATCAGCTTCAGCCCCTACGGCAAGGAAACCCGGCACTGCGTGCGCATCGCCCGGCAGCACAAGGCCAAGACACTGGTCATCACCGACAGCCAGCTGGCGCCGCTGGCCAGGCAGGCGAGTGCCCTGCTGCTGGTGAACGAAGGCAGCACCTTCGCCTTCCGCTCGCTCAGCTCCACCCTGAGCCTGTGCCAGGCGTTGTTCATCGCCGTGGCCTACCGCCTGGAGATCTCGGTCGAGGAAATCGGCGCGCCGGGCAGCTTCGAGGACGGCGAGCCCGACGACGACCTCGACTAGGCTGCCCTGGCGGCCGCCTGGCCTATCGACCGGGCGTCTTCGTAAGCCGTAAAGCCGGACGCCCCGACCGGCGCCCGGTCGCATGACGTAGCGGTGGGAAGACCCGGAAAGTTGCATCCCGAGTCGAGCGAGAGGGCGTGTGTATTGGCCAGGCGCCGTGTCCCCAGCCGACTCGCCGCAAAACCTGGTTTTTCAACAGAATCGGCCAGGAGCAGCCACTGGGTTAAACTCTTATTTTGGCCAAACGATAGGTGAAAGGATGCAAACTTCGAGCGCCATACCGTTGCTTAGAATTTTTTCTGAGACTAAGGCGAAAGAGTTCTATATTGATTTCCTTGGATTCAGCGTCGATTGGGAACATCGTTTTGAAAAAATTTTCCGCTGTATCTTCAGGCCCGTAGGGGCGACCTTGTTGTTCATTTGACTGAGTATCATGGCGACGCCACACCAGGCTCTACGATCTTCGTTCCAGTTATCGGCGTTGGTGAGCTGCACGCCGAACTCACAGCGAAAAGCTATGGTTACTCGAAGCCTTCTATTCAAGTTACTGGTTGGGGACAAGTATTAGAAGTAATTGATCCCTTTGGTAATCGAATCCGCTTTTGCGAATTATCGGGCGACTGACAATGCGAAGAATTAGGGCCGTTGCGCTGAAATAACTTTCGGCCCGACCGTCTCCTGCGTGTCGCTTCCAGTCACAAGCGGGAGATTCCGGATAACTGCCAGCTTTGCTCGATGCACCGAGCCGATAATCGACTCAGCCGTTTTGTTCCACTGGAACGGCTTGGCCGAATGTTCGTTATGAGCCTCAATGAAGCGACGAATAGCCGCTCTCAGGTCAGCCTCGCTGCTGAAGGTGTCACGATAAGGCGCCCGTCTTTCCAGCTGCGCAAACCAGCCCTCCACGGCGTTCAGCCATGAGGCGCTGGTCGGCGTGAAGTGCAGCTTGAAACGGGGCTGCTTCTCCAGCCACTCCTTGACGGCCGCGGTCTTGTGAGTCGAGCTATTGTCCAGAATCACATGCAGGTCCAGCGCGGACGGGGTGCTGCGGTCGATCTGTCGCAGGAACTCGAGAAACGCCCTGGCTGACCTTGCCCGTCAGGATGTCAAAGGCGGCATACAGGCTGGCCGTCCTCATGCGTCCGCCGCTCAACCTGCCCGGGCTTGAGCGGCAGCATGGGCTGCGTGCGATCCAGCACCTGGATCTGCAGTCGCCAAAAACAAGAAAGGCACCTGTGGTGCCCTTCTTGTCAGCCCAGCTTATTGGGATAAAGCCGTGACTCTGGCCCGAGCCCCGTGCAGCTTCTTGTAGCTGTCGATCAGGCGCAGGTGCCTGTCGAGCCCTTCCAGCTTCATGCTGGTCGGCGTCAGACCGTAGAAGCGCACGCTGCCATCCACCGACCCCAGCGCCGCGTCCATCCGCTCGTTGCCGAACATCCGCCGGAAGTTGACCTCGTAGTCGGCCAGCTCCAGCTCTTCGTCCAGCATCACTTCCAGCACTACGTTCAGGGCCTGGTAGAACAGCCCCCGCTCGACCGTGTTGTCGTTGTACTGCAGGAAGGCTTCCACCAGCTCCTTCGCATCTTCGAGGCGACGCAGGGCGAGGCCGATCAGCAGCTTCAGTTCGAGGAGGGTCAACTGGCCCCAGACCGTGTTGTCGTCGAACTCGATACCGATCAGGGTGGTGATGTCGGTGTAGTCATCCACCTCGCAGTTTTCCAAGCGCTTGAGCAGTGCCTTGAGGCGGGCATCGTCCAGGCTGTGCAGGTTCAGGATGTCCTCGCGGAACGGCAACGCCTTGTTGGTGTTATCCCAGATCAGATCCTCTACCGGATAGATCTCCGAATACCCCGGCACCAGGATGCGGCACGCTGTGGCCCCCAGGTGCTCGTACACCGCCATGTACACTTCCTTGCCCATGCCTTCGAGAATGCCGAACAGGGTGGCGGCTTCCTCGGCATTGGAGTCTTCCCCCTGGCCGGAGAGGTCCCACTCGACGAATTCGAAGTCGGCCTTGGCGCTGAAGAAGCGCCACGACACCACGCCGCTGGAGTCGATGAAGTGTTCGACGAAGTTGTTCGGCTCGGTCAAGGCGTGGCTTTCGAAGGTGGGCGCCGGCAGGTCGTTCAGGCCTTCGAAACTGCGGCCCTGCAGCAACTCCGTCAGGCTGCGCTCCAGTGCCACCTCGAAGCTCGGGTGCGCGCCGAACGAGGCGAACACGCCGCCGGTACGCGGGTTCATCAAGGTCACGCACATCACCGGGAACTCGCCGCCCAGCGACGCATCCTTGACCAGCACCGGGAAGCCCTGTTCTTCCAGGCCCTGGATACCGGCCAGGATGCCCGGGTACTTCGCCAGCACCTCGCGCGGCACATCGGGCAGGGCGAGTTCACCTTCGAGGATTTCACGCTTCACCGCGCGCTCGAAGATTTCCGACAGGCACTGCACCTGCGCTTCGGCCAGCGTATTGCCGGCACTCATGCCATTGCTGAGGTACAGGTTCTCGATCAGGTTGGACGGGAAGTACACCACCTCGCCGTCGGACTGACGCACGAACGGCAGCGAACAGATGCCGCGCTCCACATTGCCGGAGTTGGTGTCGTACAGGTGCGAGCCACGCAACTCGTCGTCGGGGTTGTAGATTTCCAGGCAGTACGCGTCGAGGATTTCAGCCGGCAGCGCATCCTTGCGGCCAGGCTTGAACCAGCGCTCATCCGGGTAGTGCACGAACGCCGCATTGGCGATGTCTTCTCCCCAGAACTGGTCGTTGTAGAAGAAGTTGCAGTTCAGGCGCTCGATGAATTCGCCCAGCGCCGATGCCAGCGCGCTTTCCTTGGTCGCACCCTTGCCGTTGGTGAAGCACGTCGGCGATTGCGCATCGCGGATATGCAGCGACCACACGTTGGGCACGATGTTGCGCCACGACGCGATCTCGATCTTCATGCCCAGGCCGGCGAGGATTTCCGACATGTTGGCGATGGTCTGCTCCAGCGGCAGATCCTTGCCCGGGATGTAGGTGCTCGCGTCGGCGTCGGGGTTGAGCATCAGCAACGCCTGGGCATCGGCGTCGAGGTTTTCCACTTCCTCGATCACGAAGTCGGGCCCGGTCTGCACGACCTTCTTCACCGTGCAGCGGTCGATGGAACGCAGGATGCCCAGGCGATCCTTCTCCGAGATATCCGCCGGCAACTCCACCTGGATCTTGAGGATCTGCTTGTAGCGATTCTCCGGATCGACAATGTTGTTCTGCGACAGACGGATATTATCGGTGGGGATATCGCGCGTCTGGCAGTACAACTTTACGAAGTAAGCCGCGCACAGAGCCGATGAAGCCAGGAAGTAATCGAACGGGCCCGGTGCGGAGCCATCGCCCTTGTAGCGGATCGGCTGGTCGGCGATCACCGTGAAATCATCGAACCTGGCTTCTAACCGAAGGTTATCGAGAAAATTAACCTTGATTTCCATGCGAAATTACCACGATAAAAAACGACTTGATCGGCATTATCCGGCCAAATGAGCCCAGGGGGTATCCCGGCGGGCGTTGGCTGCAGGCAACGTTCAATGCAGCAGAGTCGACGCGTGGCAGATCGGGAACGGATTCCGGCCATGTGCTTCGGGTAACATGCGCCGCCCCACGCCGCCAGCCAAACACCCCGCACTCGAGGAAACCGCCGTGCTCACATCCCAGGTCATCATCATTGGCGCCGGTGCCGCCGGACTGATGTGCGCCATGAGCGCTGCCGCACGCGGTCGCCGAGTGTTGCTGCTCGACCACGCCGACAAGGCCGGCAAGAAGATCCTCATGTCCGGCGGCGGGCGTTGCAACTTCACCAATCTGTATTGCGAACCGGCCAACTTTCTCTCGCACAACCCCCACTTCTGCAAGTCTGCGCTGGCGCGCTTCACGCAGTGGGACTTCATCGCCCTGGTAGCCAGGCACGGCGTGCCTTACCACGAGAAGAAACTCGGCCAACTGTTCTGCGATAACAAATCCAGCGACATCCTCGACCTGCTGCTGGACGAATGCGAGCAGGCCGGCGTCGACCTGCGCCTGAGCACCTCGGTGAGCGAGATCGCGCGCGTCGAAGGTGGCTACCAGCTGCAGACCAGCATCGGCCCGACCCGTTGCGAATCGCTGGTCATCGCCACCGGCGGCCTGTCCATCCCCACCCTCGGCGCCACCGGCATCGGTTACCAGATCGCCCGCCAGTTCGGCCACAGCCTGCTGCCGACTCGCGCCGGCCTGGTGCCGTTCACCATCACCGACCCACAGTTGAAGGCGCTGTGCAGCGAGCTATCCGGCACCTCGGTGGAAGACTGTCGGGTCACTTGTAACGGCCAGAGCTTCGTCGAGAACATCCTGTTCACCCACCGTGGCCTCAGTGGTCCGGCGATCCTGCAGATTTCCTCCTACTGGCAGCCCGGCCAAGCCATCAGCATCGACCTGCTACCCAGGATCGATCTGCCGGCCTGGCTTGCCGAACAACAGCGGGAGCGTCCCAACAGCGAGCTGAAGACGCTGCTGGCCGACCTGTTCACCAAGAAGATGGCCGGCCTGCTGGCCGAGCACTGGCTCATCTCGAAACCGATGAAGCAGTACACGTCGGGCGAACTCAAGGTCATTGCCGAACGCCTGAGCGACTGGCAACTGGTGCCGGCGGGCACCGAAGGCTACCGCACCGCGGAAGTCACCCTGGGCGGCGTCGACACCCGCGAGGTGTCGTCCAAGACCATGGAGTCGCTGAAATCGCCTGGGCTGTACTTCATCGGCGAAGTGCTGGATGTCAGCGGTCACCTCGGCGGTTTCAACTTCCAGTGGGCTTGGGCCTCCGGCTACGCGGCAGCGCAATACGTGTAAGGCAAGCAGGGCCACCGCGTCAGCAGCTTCCCCCCCTACCGATTGAGGTGTGTTAAGACGCTGGGCGCATTTACGAGGGATACCGCTCATGAACTGGATTATTTTGGTAGTGGCAGGGCTATTGGAAGTCGGCTGGGCGATCGGGCTCAAATACACGGAGGGCTTCTCGCGCCTTTGGCCAAGTGTCGCCACCCTCATTGCCATGGCGCTGAGTCTGGGTTTGCTCGGCGTTGCCATGAAGTCGCTTCCGGTTGGTACCGCTTATGCGGTCTGGGTCGGTGTCGGTGCCATTGGCACAGCCATATTGGGCATTGCCTTCTTCAACGAGCCGGCCAATGCAGGGCGGCTGCTAAGTCTTGCGCTTATTCTCGCCGGTATCGTCGGCCTCAAACTATCGACGCCTTCCTGATCGTTTGCTTCCGGGCGTGCGGTGCCGGTCGCTACAGACAGCAAGCGGCCAGAAGCAGACGGTTTGCTATAAATAGATTGTCCCCTTTTCCCTGGACTGATCGTATCTGAGGCATGCCCCCATCATAGACACTACCGACTGGCACTACCCATAGATCTACCCTTCACCCTCAACACGGCAACTGGCCAGCATCTCGTTTTGAGATAAGCTGAGTTCACCTCACCTAAAATTAATAAGGCCAAGCACGTGTCAGACAAGGAACAGGAAGAAAAGCAGCAGCTGCTGATGGATGTGGCGACTCTGGATGACTTCGCCCACATTAACCCTGCGTCGGTCCTCGCGATGAGTAATTCATTGCACTTCCACACGCTCGAGAGGGTATTCCAGGAGGCCGCTCACGCAGCGAAGGAAGCTGGCGATGACTCAGCCGTAAGGGCGTACAATGTCTTGGCGGTCATATGCAGTTATCACTTTAATCCTGACAGATCTGACGCGTTCACTCCTCAAATCATCATGGGCGGCAGGAGATCATTAATACCGAGCGATTACCTTGGTGAGCAACAAGTGATTCTCACCGAGATAGCCGAACAAGTTGATCATCCTTTGCTTCGCGCGCGGATTGCAGATAGTTGTTGGTACAGCAACAAAAAGCTTCATACGATGGCAGAGCTTGCCTCAAGCTCGTACCTAAATGCTGTGGAATCCTTTTTTAGTAAGGCGCTGCTTTACCAATACGAATCCGATTTTGAAGTACCGTCAAAAGTGGTCGACCTCATCGAGCGAGCATTTGCCATCTATGCTTCCATAGGCAAGAGAAAAAACACTCCAGACACTGCAAAGAAAACTTTTGCACTCACTTATCAAACCGCCAAGGACAACCAAAACCTTGTGGCCTTCCATAGGCTCTCGTCACTAGGCCAGTCTTACGGGTTGATTGAATGGAGAGATATCGCTATTGAAGCTGAGGCCATGGCGATTGCTGCGAAAGATAAGCAATATGCCGAAGCTGTGAAAAAAGTCTGGCTGCATGCAGCGCATGCTTACTTCAAACTTGGAGACAAAGAATCTTCCACTAGGTGCAAAGTTAGTGCGGTCGACCAGACGCTAAGAATGCGGGATGCAGTCGGATCGGCCACGGCAAAAGCCTCATGGACAAGAGATGCAATTGGTGAACTTCGCTCAATTGGGGGCATGCAAGAAAAAATTGAGGTGCTCAAGAAAGAACTACAACAATATGAAGATGATTCGCTTTCTGAACTTGGCGAATTCAGCATACCGATTGATCTAACAGAAGAGCGCCAGGCGACCATTGAAGATTTTGAAGAGCTTGAGGTTCATGAAATGCTCTTCCGCTTGGCGTTTATCACTAGCAACCCTGAAAAAATAGCTCTTCACAAAAACTGCCTAAAAAAGAGAAGCCAATATTTCTTCTCCTCAATGTCAGAGAAAAGTTATTCGGACGAAAAAGGGAAAGTAATAGCCACAGTATCGTCTGCTCCGCTAGGCAATAACCCCTCCGAAGAATGGTTCGACTATGAAAGCCTTGCTGAAATGAGCTTTCACTATCACATATCAGTCGAGGGTTTTATTAAGCCAGCGTGCATGACCATGTCTCGTTGCCAGAGTATCGACGAAAGACATTTAGAGCCGATTGCCTACCATAGTGCATTTGTACCACCTGGACACGAGTCAGTCTTTGCACTTGGGTTTGCTCGGCTTATCCAAGGAGACATGATTTCAGCAGCCCACACTTTAATCCCCCAACTAGAAAACTCTCTTAGATATGTGCTGAACAATCGAGGATCAAGCACAGCCAAACTCAACATAGATCTTACTCAAGAAGATCAATCCCTGAGCCAAATGTACTCAAACCGCAAAAAAGAGCTTGAGCAGGCTTTCGGGGTCGACATAACCTATGCATTTCATCTCCTCTTCAATTTGAAAGGTGGCCCGATGTTAGGGCACGAAATGGCGCATGGGAAATTCACTGCGGGCGAGTGCCATCAGAGTGCATGCATATACGCATGTTGGCTAATGTTTCATCTTGCTTGCGCCCCCCTATACAGACACTGGGAATCCCACATAGCTAGAGCAATCCAAGAAATCACGCACTAGCCTCTAAACTCACTCTTCATCACTGTGAACTCGCAATATCCCATTGTGAGTTTGCACTCCTCTCTTGTGAGCTCGCAGCTCCACAAAGCGAATTCACTCTGCTAACCAGCGATTTCACACTGGGACATTGCGATCTCGCATTCACACCTTGGAGAGGAAAAGGGGACAGATTTAGTTATGGCAAACCGTCCGTTTTTGGCCGCTTGTTGTCTGTGGCGACCGGCCGGTTTGGGTCGCTTCCGGTCATAAGCAGGAGAATGGAATACAGCAAGCCAAGCTCTTTTAAGATTATTCTTTATTCTTACTGCGCCTCCTACCTTTGACAGGATTAGTCTTGCCTAGGATAAAGTTTTATCTGGATCGGAAAGCAAAAAGCCGCCAGAAATGGCGGCTTCGGGGATGGATGGAGCGAACGGCCGGCAGCTGAAGCAAGTTCGGTAGCCCGGTCCCCCTCTTTCTTCGCGCCGTTTGCCTTTATCGAAGCCGATTGATGTTGTCGTCGATTCGGCTCTGAATCGTGCGCATCGTGTCTTGCGTGATTTTACCGGGGAACATGCTCTTGGCCTTGGCCGTGAAATTGCTGGCCACGGCGCATATCCTGTCAATGATGTCGCCTGCGTTCCGGGCCGAGGGTTCTGCTTCTTGCTCCCCAAGGGAGACCATGTCCTTTCGTCCGATCTCCAGGGCCTCGCCCATCACGTCCATTTGGTGGTAACCCCCGGCCCCTCGCAGAACGTCACGTCGTAAGCCGGAGCCAGCGTCCATTGGCCGGCCGTCGACCATCGCCCGAGCCATTTTCGACCGCCGCGCGCGAGCCTCATAGGTGCGTCGGGGCGGCTATGGGCTTTCAGTCGGAAGGCGCTTCGGAGGCCGCGCCGGTATGCTGTCGCCAGGCAGGCCACACGAACCACAACAAGAGGTAGAGACCGCATGTCCAGTTCCGAATTGCCCGACGCCGCCGGCGAAGCGCTGCAGGAGGTGCCGGCCAGCGTGGAGCGCCTGCAGCAGCTGATCACCGCGCAATACGAGAGCCTGCCGCGCCAGCTCAAGCGCATCGCCAGCTACATGAGCCAGCAGAGCGACCGGGTGATGGTCGACCGGGTCAGCGACATCGCCCGCCAGTGCGAGGTGCATCCCTCGGCCATCGTGCGCTTTTCCCAGCGCTTCGGCTTCAAGGGCTTCAGCGAGATGCAGGCGCTGTTTCGCGACGCCTACACCGACAAGACCACGCCGGTGCAGAACTACCAGCAGCGCATCCGCCGGATGATCGCCAACCGCTCGCAGAAGGCCTCCAGCGGCGAGCTGGCGCGCGAGTGCATCAACGGCACCCGCTCGGGGCTCGACCGGCTGGCCGAGGAGTTCGACGAGACCGAGTTCGACAAGGCCGTGGAGCTGCTGGCCGAGGCCGACAACATCTACGTGGTCGGCGTGCGCCGCTCGTTCGCGGTGGCCCACTACCTGGTCTACAGCCTGCAGCACACCAACAAGCGCGTCCACCTGGTCAGCGGCCTGGGCGGCGGCTACCGCGAGCAGATGCGCAGCGTGCGCAAGGGCGACCTGGTCGTCGCCATCAGTTTCAGCCCCTACGGCAAGGAAACCCAGCAGTGCGTGCGCATCGCCCAGCACCACAAGGCCCATACGCTGATCGTCACCGACAGCCAGGTCGCCCCGCTGGCCAAGCACGCCAGCGCCCTGCTCTTGGTGAACGAGGGCAGCACCTTCGCCTTCCGCTCGCTGAGCGCGACCCTGAGCCTGTGCCAGGCGCTGTTCATCGCCGTGGCCTACCGTCTGGAACTCAAGGTCGAGGAAATCAGCGAACCGGGCGGACCCGAGGACGACGAGCCGGACGACGACCTCGACTAGCGGCCCGCCGTCCGGCAACATCCCGGTCCCTGCGTCAGGGGGTAACGGCGTCGCCTTGTCCATCGCCGCCGAGTCGATCCTCCGCCTCCTGTCCGGCCCTCCCGCACGCCTCGCTGCCGGTTGCTCGTTGTTGAATAAAGATTCCATTAAATATTGATATGGAATTTATTTTCCAATATGGTCGTTTCGCCAGCCCTCGCCGTCCCGGCGGCAACTGTCCTGGCGGGTCGGCGCTACCGACTGGCAAAATCACACCGGTGCCGTCATGCGTATCCTTCTTTGAGGAGAAGAACTCGAGGTGGCCGAACGGACAGCGCCCTGGCGCCGTCGAAGGGAGGGCGCGGAAGATTTCGACTGTCGCGTCGCCTACGCCGAACAACAGGAACCGCTCGTGCCCGCCGGCCAGTCGGCCGTGGCGCCGAGCCCAGCACAGGACACCCCGAACGATGAATGAACAGAGCAGGACCGGCGCGTCGCGCTGCGCCGAGCGGATCGGCAACCAGCAGCGGCTGCAGGTCCGAGGAGACGAGCCATGAGCGGAAAACGGGTCATCGGCAACTGGAAGATGAACGGCAGCCTCGACGCCAACCGGCGCCTGCTGCAGGAGCTGCTGCCGCCGCTGGCGGCACTGACGGGCATCGAGGTGGCGGTCTGCCCGCCCTTTCCCTACCTGGCGCAGGTCGGCGCCCTGCTGGAAGGCTCCGGCGTGGCGCTGGGTGCGCAGAACCTCCACGCCGCGGAGAAGGGCGCCTTCACCGGCGAGGTCGGCGCCGGCATGCTCAAGGAGCTGGGCTGCCGCTACGTACTGGTCGGCCATTCCGAGCGGCGCAGCCTGTTCGGCGAGAGCGACGGGCTGGTCGCGGAGAAGTTCGAGGCGGCGCTCGCGGCCGGTCTGCTGCCGGTGCTGTGCGTCGGCGAGACCCTGGCGCAGCGCCGCGACGGCAGCACCGAGGCGGTGATCGCCGCGCAGGTGCGGGCGGTCCTGCAGCGGGTCGGCATCGCCGGGATCGCTACTGGCGTCGTCGCCTACGAGCCGGTGTGGGCCATCGGCACCGGCGAGACCGCCTCGCCCGAGCAAGCCCAGGCGGTGCACCGGCAGATCCGCGCGCTGCTCGGCGAGGCCGATGGCGCCCTGGCCGCCGCCACCCCGCTGCTCTACGGCGGCAGCGTCAAGGCCGACAACGCTCAAGCGCTGTTCGCCCAGCCGGACATCGATGGCGGGCTGATCGGCGGCGCCTCGCTGGAGGCCGCCTCGTTCGCCGCGATCTGCCAGGCCGCCGCGCGCTAGCGGTTTCGTTCAGGCGCCGCTCGTCGCGCCCTCTCCCCGTCGGGGAGAGGGACGCCGGCGCCATGCCCCTCGCTCCCTCCGCTTCGCAAGGCTGCCCAGGCACCTCCCGCCCGTGTCGATGAAGGCCATGCCGCGCTCCGTCGCCCGTCCAGGCAATGGACGGAGAAGGGCCGGTATATATGCGCGAAAGCCGTTCGGCTCCCGCGCTGCTACGCTCATCCAGCCTACGGTTCTTTGTCCGCGCCGTGGCTCCAAGGGAATGGCTTGTACCCGTTACCTGCCCTGGCAGGTAACGGGCGCTTTCATCATCGACCTCTACTGAAAACAACAACAATGAAGAACAGCAAAAAACTCTATTTTTCGATCCAGCACCCTTCCGTTATCGCTCTCTTTCTCGCCAGCACGTTCTCGGGCGCAGGCGCCCAGGCCGCCGGCTTCTTCGAGGACTCCAAGGGCACCCTGACTTTTCGCAACTTCTTCATCAACCGCGACTTCAAGCGCGACAACGCCACCCGCAGCAAGGCCGAGGAGTGGACCCAGAACTTCATCCTCGACCTCAAGTCGGGCTACACCCCGGGCCCGGTCGGCTTCGGCGTCGACGTGCTCGGCCTCTATGCGCAGAAGCTCGACGGCGGCCGGGGCACCGGCGGCACCGCGTTGCTGCCGCTCGACCACGACGGCAAGCCCGCCGACCACTTCGGGCGGATCGCCGTCGCGGGCAAGATGAAGTTTTCCGAAACCGAACTGCGGGTCGGCGAATGGTACCTGGTGCTGCCGATCCTCCGTGCCGACGACGGCCGCTCGCTGCCGCAGACCTTCGAAGGCACCATGCTCACCTCCAAGGAGATCAAGAACCTGACCCTCTACGCCGGCCACATCACCGGCAACAGCCCGCGCGACGACGGCAGCATGGAGGACATGACGCTG
>NZ_FOFJ01000070.1 GCF_900110885.1 Azotobacter beijerinckii
TGGTGCCCTGCATTACCGTGCCGGCGATCAGCGAGGTCTGATGCCGGCAGGCCTGGCACTGGAACAACGCATGGGGTCGTCCGCGCACCCGGCTGTAGACGGCTCCATCACAGCGGGGGCAGCGAAACCCTGCCGGCCAGCGAGCCTGCTCCAATGCTGCCGCGCACTGCGCTTGAGTACCGTAACATTTGAGAAACTCGGGCATCGACAGGCCGGGTTGGAACTGGATTCGGTTCATGGACATGGATCGCCCCTCCATGAAGTCTGTTCATATATCCAGTGTAGGCGTTGCCGAGTACCTGTAGGGCTTCTGGCTGAGGCTCATTGCTAATCAGGTGGAGGCTTGGCTTCCTTCTATTGTGTTGGCTGGGACATAACCTGATCGGTATGCTTGAGCGTTTCGACAACGCTCGAGGCCGGGCGTTTTGTTTGTGGGTTGGATCAAGGGGGCGGCTGTGGAGTTTCTTCTCGATTATGCGGGTTTTCTGGCCAGAGCTGTGACGGTGCTGGTGGCCATTTTGCTGATACTGGTCGCTTTCGCGGCACTGCGCAGCAGAGAGCGTCACAAGGGCGATGGGCACCTCGAAGTGCACAAGCTCAACGATTTCTACAAATCCCTGCGCGAAAGCCTGGAGCAGGCGGTACTGGGCAAGGATCGTCTGAAGGCGCAGCGCAAGGCAGAAGCGAAGGCCGAGAAGCAAGCCAAGAAGGCGGGCAAGGAAAAGCCGCGGGTCTTCGTGCTGGACTTCGATGGCGACATCCGGGCCTCTGCCACCGACAAACTGCGTCACGAGGTAACCGCCGTGCTGAGCATGGCCAACCCTCAGGACGAGGTGGTACTGCGCCTGGAAAGCGGTGGCGGCATGGTGCATGGCTATGGTCTGGCTGCTTCGCAGTTGGTCCGTATCCGTCAGGCAGGTGTACCTCTGACCGTATGCGTCGACAAGATCGCAGCCAGTGGTGGCTACATGATGGCTTGCATCGGCGAGAGAGTCCTCTCCGCGCCCTTCGCCATTCTCGGCTCCATCGGCGTGGTGGCGCAGTTGCCCAACGTGCATCGGTTGCTGAAGAGGCACGATATCGATTTCGAGGTGCTTACGGCTGGGGAGTACAAGCGCACCCTGACGGTGTTCGGTGAAAATACCGAGAAGGGGCGGGAGAAATTCCAGGAGGATCTGGAAACCACCCATGAGTTGTTCAAGAACTTCGTCGCCCGTTATCGCCCGCAGTTGTCCATCGACGAGATCGCCACCGGCGAGATCTGGCTGGGGCAGAGCGCGCTGGGCAAGCAACTGGTCGACGAACTGATGACCAGCGACGAGTACCTGGCGGGGCGGGCCAGGGGGGCGGAGCTGTTCCAGCTGCACTATGCCGAGAAGAAGAGTCTGCAGGAGCGTTTCGGCTTGAGCGCTGCCCTGGCTCTGGATCGCGTTCTGCTGAACTGGTGGGAGCGTCTCAACCAGCGGCATTACCAGTAGGCTCATGAAACGAAGAAGCCCCGCCAAGCGGGGCTTCTTCGTTTTGGGCCGGATAGGGCTCAGAGGTTGTGAAAAAATCGAATAGCGCCGCGAGAACCTCTCCAACCACCTTCAGAACGGCGTGCTACGTGAAATGCAGGAGAGTTTGCGGACCAAATAGTCTCACTTTTCACGTAGCGCAACGTTTTAGCGGGGGTTTTGAAGGGGGCTCAGCAGCGGCTTGAATTTTTCACAGCCTCTCAGTCCTGGCGACGCCGAAATAGCGGCGGCAGGTCGACCGCGGCCTGATAGCACACCGAGAAGTCCTGAAGGCTCTGCAGGGCATCGTAGGGATCGCGGTCCGGGCGGATGGCGAAAGCGTCGATGCCGCAGCGTTGCATGAAGAACAACTGGTCGCGCAGCACGTCGCCGATGGCGCGGATCTCGCCTTGGTAGCCATAGCGTTCGCGTAGCAGGCGAGCGCTCGAATAATGGCGGCCGTCGGCAAAGCTGGGGAAGTTCAGGGCGATGACCTTGAAGTGGCCAAGATCCTCGGCGATTTCCTCCACTTCCTCGTCGCTGTCCAGCCATACCCCCAGGCCGCCGTCGCGGACTTTCAGGGCGTGGGCATGTTCGCGCCACAGGGCCAGGGGGACGATCAGATCGTCGGAGTTGGACAGGCCATCAAGCGTGGCGTCCTTGTCCAGCAGGTGCCAGGTTTCGTCGATCACCTGGCCGTTTTTAATGATTCGCTGCATAAACGCGCTCCTTGAACGCTTCGATGCCGATGCGGCGGAAGGTATCGATGAAACGCTCGTCCTCGACGCGCTTTTCCACATAGACGGTGATGATCTTCTCGATCACCCCGGCCATTTCCTCCTGGGCGAAGGACGGGCCGAGGATCTGCCCCAGGCTGGCGTCGCGGCTGGCACTGCCGCCGAGGGACACCTGGTAGAACTCCGCCCCCTTCTTGTCTACGCCGAGGATGCCGATGTGACCGACATGGTGATGGCCGCAGGCGTTCATGCAGCCGGAGATGTTCAGGTCGAGCTCGCCGATGTCGAACAGGTAGTCGAGATCGTCGAAGCGGCGCTGGATAGCTTCGGCGATCGGGATCGACTTGGCGTTGGCCAGGGAGCAGTAGTCGCCGCCCGGGCAGCAGATGATGTCGGTCAGGAGGCCGATGTTCGGGGTGGCGAAGCCCAGCTCGCGCAGCTCGCCCCACAGCTCGAGCAGGCGGGCCTGCTCGACGTCGGCGAGGATGATGTTCTGCTCGTGGGAGTTGCGTACCTCGCCGAAGCTGTAGCGGTCGGCTAGGTCGGCGAGGGCGTCCAGCTGCTTGTCGGTGATGTCGCCCGGGGCTGTGCCGGTGGGTTTCAGCGACAGGGTCACGGCGGCGTAGCCCGGTTTCTTGTGGGCGATCACGTTGCGCGCGCGCCAGCGGGCGAAGCCCGGATGCTCGGCGTCGAGACGGGCGAGGGTAGCATCCTGATCCTCGAGGGCCTGGTAGGCCGGATCGACGAAGCAGCGGCTGATGCGCTCGACTTCCGCTTCGGTAAGGGTGCTCGGGCCGTCCTTGAGGTGGGTCCATTCGGCATCGACCCGTTCGGCGAAGACTTCGGGCGTCAGCGCCTTGACCAGGATCTTGATGCGCGCCTTGAATTTGTTGTCGCGACGGCCATAGCGGTTGTAGACCCGCAGGACGGCATCCAGGTAGGTGAGCAGGTGCTGCCAGGGCAGGAATTCGTTGATGAAGCTGCCGACGATCGGCGTGCGGCCCAGGCCGCCGCCCACCGAGACGCGGAAGCCCAGCTCGCCGGCGCCGTTGCGCACGGCCTCCAGGCCGATGTCGTGCACCTCGATGGCGGCGCGGTCGCTCGCGGCGCCGTTGACGGCGATCTTGAACTTGCGCGGCAGGAAGGCGAATTCCGGGTGGAAGGTCGACCACTGGCGGATGATCTCGCACCAGGGGCGCGGATCGACCAACTCGTCGCGGGCGACCCCGGCGAACTGGTCGGTAGTGGTGTTGCGGATGCAGTTGCCGCTGGTCTGGATCGCGTGCATCTGCACGGTCGCCAGTTCGGCGAGGATCTCCGGGACCTCTTCCAGCTCCGGCCAGTTGAACTGCACGTTCTGCCGGGTGCTGATGTGGGCGTAGCCCTTGTCGTAGTCGCGGGCGATCTGCGCCAGCTTGCGCAGCTGGAGGGAGGAGAGCAGCCCGTAGGGCACGGCCACGCGCAGCATGGGAGCATAGCGCTGGACGTACAGGCCGTTCTGCAGGCGCAGCGGACGGAACTCCTCTTCGCTCAGCTCGCCGGCCAGGTAGCGGCGGGTCTGGTCGCGGAACTGGCGGACCCGGTCCTCGATGATGTGTTGATCGTACTGGTCGTATACGTACATGAAGTGTCCTGTCGGTCAGGCTGCTTACTGCTTTTTCTGCGCGCACGGCCGCGCGCCGCTTTCAGGGCGGTGGATCACGATAGCAGTTCATGGTTATGCGCAAAAGTAATGTTTTTCTATAACAATAGAATTGCTTGTTATGGAAAGTGCTCAAGGGCGATCCGGGTTTTCCGCAGGCAGGCCCGACGCGGCCTGTTCAACGAGGAGCAGGCTGTTCCGTTCAGGGCTGGGCAAGGTGCAGCACCAGCTTGACGATGCCGAACAGGAGCAGCACGAAAAGAAGGGTGAAGAGCACGCCGAGCAGGACGAAATGGCTGGGTTTTCCCCGGGAGAAGTCCCGTGTCCGGTTCTTGCCGCTCTGCACGCCGAGGGCGGCGGCCAGGACGCTGTGCAGCATCTGCCGCCAGGTCAGGGGCTTGTCGTCGCGGTCGTCGTCCATGGGACCTCCATCGTTGGATTCAGAAGAGCGGGCGCCGATAGCCGCCGGGTACGCCGTTCTTCGACAGCACGTACTGCCAGAGCTGGATGTCACGGGCGCGGAAGGAGCCGGCGCAGGACAGCAGGTAGTAGCGCCACATGCGCCGGAACCTTTCTCCCAGCCGCTCGGCGAAGCGTGGCCAGGCTGCCTCGAAGTTGGCATGCCAGGCCATCAGGGTCTTGTCGTAGTCCGCGCCGAAATTGTGCAGATCCTCGAGGACCAACAGGTCGTCCAGCGCGTCGCCGATCTGCCCCAGGGAGGGCAGTTCGCCATTGGGGAAGATGTAGCGGTCGATCCAGGGGTCCGACGTCGAGTGGCGCCGGTTCTTGCCGATGGTATGGAGGAGGAACAGGCCGTCGTCGGCCAGACAGCGGGCGGCGACTTCGAAGAACTGGCGGTAATTCTTGCGGCCCACGTGCTCGAACATGCCGATGCTGACGATGCGGTCGAAGCGCCCCTGGATCTCGCGGTAGTCCTGCAGGCGGAACTCCACGGGCAGGTCGGCGTAGCGCTCTCGGGCCCAGGCCTGCTGTTCCCGGGAAACCGTCACCCCGACGCAGTGCACGCCATGGCGCTCCGTGGCATAGCCCATGAAGCTGCCCCAGCCGCAGCCGATGTCCAGCACCCGCATGCCGCGCTCCAGACCGAGCTTGCGGCAGATCAGCTCGAGCTTGGCCTCCTGGGCCTCGGCCAGATTGTTGGCGTTTTGCCAGTATCCGCAGGTGTAGGTCATGCGCGGGTCGAGCATGGCTGCGTAGAAATCGTTGCCGAGATCGTAGTGAGCCTCGCCGACCCTCCAGGCGCGCCGGCGGTTCTGCAGGTTGAGCAGGCGCGCGCGCAGCGCATGGAAGATCAGCCGGGCCGGCTTGACCTGCCGGTCGACGTTGGCGCGCAACAGGCGACAGAAGAATTCGTCCAGCCGCTCCGCCTCCCAGGCGCCTTCCATGTAGGCCTCGCCCAGCCCCAGATTGCCTTGGGCGAAGATCCGCTCGGGCACGCCTCCGGCCTTGAGCTGCATGTCCCAGGGACGGCTGCCGCCGATGCAGATGTCGGCCCGTTGCAGAAGCTCGACCAACAGGCGATGCAGGCCGGAGTCCTGGGAAAGATAGCTGGACCCGGCGTTGAACGTGAATTCTCGGCTCATGGTTGTTCCGTCCTGAGTTGGCTCTGCCGGATCGGTCTCCGGATGCCACTTCGGAATCTGCCGGCGGCCTGTCGAGGCAATGCGCCCAAGCAAAGTCAGATTAGGCAGGGACGGGCGCGACGGCCAATAATCCGGGATAGGGTCGTCGGAAAACCGTCGGCGGACCGGCCGTCCGCCCGAGGCATTGCGCTTGCTCCGCCGCCATCCGCCGCGTAAGGTGCGCCCCTGCCGGCCTCTGGCCGGCGACATGGAGAGCGCGGTGCCCGGACCCTGGTCCGGGGTAAATGGGAAGTCAGTCCAGGCTGACGCTGCCCCCGCAACGGTAGGGCCGTTCCACGGCCGAGCCCGACACCAGCCCGTTCTCCCGATGCAGGCCGCGGTGGGCGGCCGTGCGGTCGCCAGCCCCGATTGTTCCGGTGTCTTTCCGCCGGCGCTGCGTCCGTTTCGCGTGCCCGCTGCCTTCGACCCGGGACTGGGCATGACCTCTCTTTTTCTCCGCCGCTTCGGCTTGGCCCTGCTGCTCGGGCTGCTCGCGCCCTGGGCGTCTGCGGCACAGCTAAACGCCATCGTTTCCCGTTACAGCGCTGCCGAGTTCGCCGGCGCCGTCGCGCAGTTCCAACGGGGCAATCCGCAGTGGCAGATCAGTGCGCGCACCCCGGAACAGCTCGCCGAGCTCGACGAGCCGGCGCTGCGCACCTGGCTGGGCGAGGGCCGGGCGCTGCTCGGCGTCGGCCTGTTCGGCGCCGAGGTGGAGCGCCTGGGGCCGCTGCTCGGCCAGGTCGCGCCGGCGGACAGCTTCCTCATGCACAGCGAGCACGCCCTGGTGCAGCTCAGTCACAGCCGTGGGCACCCGCTGTTCGCTGCGCGCGAGACGGTCGAGACCCTCGGCCGGCTGCGTCCGCAGGGCGAACTGGCCGGCTGGATCGCCCGCCAGCAGGCCGAACATCCTGCCCAGGCCGAATGGATCGCCGCGCGCAGCTATTGGCAGGCCGGCGGCGTCGACAACATCGCCGGCCTGCTGGCCTGGCTGGCCGCCCGTCACGACGATGCGGTGGCGGTGCCGGCCGTACAGGCGCGTCCGCCGCTGCGCTTCTACCAGCGGGGGGCACTGCGTGCCGAGGCTGAACTGACGTTCGCCGCCGACGGCCTGGTGGCGCTGATCGACCACGGCCGTGCCGACCGTGCCGGCGACCGCGAGCTGAACGACGCCCTCTGCCAGCGCCTGGAAAGCCGTGGCCTGGCCTGCGTCAGCCTGTTCGCCGACTGGGGGCCGGGCTCGGTCGAAGCGGTACGCTGGCTGAAGGAGGGACGCCATCCGCCGCTCGCCGCCATCGTTGTGCTGCAGGACTTCGTGGTCGGCGGCGGCGAAGGCCGCGAGGAGGTCACCGGGCTGTTCGAGCAGCTGAACGTGCCGGTGCTCAAGGGCCTGCGTCTGGAGGATCGCGACGAGACCGGCTGGCAGCTGTCCGGCGACGGCCTGGCGCGCGACAAGGTGCACTACCAACTGGCCATGCCCGAACTGCAGGGCAGCAGCCAGGCCACGGTGCTGGCGGCCTGGCACGAGCGACAGGAGGACCCGCGGTCGGGCATCCGTTTCGGCGTCGCCGCGCCGTTGCCGGCCCAGCTCGACGCCTTCGCCGCGCGCCTCCAGCGCTGGCACACGCTGCAGCGGAAGGCCAATGCGGACAAGCGCCTGGCCATCGTCTATTACAACCACCCGCCGGGCCGACACAACATCGGCGCGGACAACCTCGACGTGCCGCAATCGCTGTTCGAGATCCTCACCCGGCTCAAGGCCGAGGGCTACGACACCGGCCCGCTGCCGGCCTCGCCGGCGGCGCTGCTCGACCTGCTGCAGGAGCGCGGCGTCAACCTGCCGGAGCAGGGCGATGCCCTGGCGGCCATGGCGGACAAGGTGCAGACCCTGAGCGGCGAGGACTACCGCCGCTGGTTCGCAACCCTGCCGGTGGCGCTGCAAGCGGAGATGGTCCAGGGACCGCTGGGCTACTGGCACGCCCAACTGCGCCGCGCCCTGGACAGCGGCCGCAGCGAGATCGCCCGCGGCCTCTTCGACAACGGCTCCGGCGAACTGCATCATGTGCTGGACGGCGTGGTGCATCCGGCGCGCGCGCGCGCCCTGGACCTGCTGGCCCAGCTCGAAACCCTCTACCGCGCCGCCCTGGAGGCGCCGGGGCAGGCCGACTGGGCGCAGGCCGAGGCCTTGGTGCTGGCCCTCGCCGCCACCGGCATCGAGGGGCTGCGCGGCTGGGGAGAGGCGCCGGGACGGGTGATGGTGCAGGGCGAGCGCCTGCTGCTGCCGGGCATCCGCTTTGGCAAGGTGTTCGTCGGTCCGCAGCCGCCGCGCGGCTGGGAGATCGACCAGGAGCTGCTGCACGCCAACCTGGTGTTCCCGCCGCCGCACCAGTACCTGGCCTTCTACCACTGGTTGCGCGACGGCTTCCGAGCCGATGCGCTGATCCACCTCGGCCGGCATTCCACCTACGAATTCCTGCCGCGCCGGCGCGCGGGTCTGAGCGACGAAGATTACCCGATGCAGGTGGTCGGCGACCTGCCGAGCATCTACCCCTACATCGTCGACGGCGTCGGCGAAGGCATCCAGGCCAAGCGCCGCGGCCTGGCGGTGATGATCGACCACCTGACCCCGCCGCTGGTCGCCACCCCGCTGTACGACGACCTGCTGCGCCTGCGCCAGCTGATCGAGAGCTTCGAGGCCGGCAGCGGGCAGGTGGACGGTCCGGCGCGGCGCGCGACCATCGCCGAGATCCGCCGGCTGATCGGCAGCTCCGGGCTGGAGCCGGAGCTGCGCCAGTCGATGGCCGAGCCGCTGGCGGCTCGCGGCATCGGCTTCGAGCAGGCCGACGACGACCTGCTGGTGCACGAACTCGGCCACTACCTGACCGCCATCCAGGAGCGCTTCATGCCCATGGGCCTGCACGTGTTCGGCAAGCCCTGGCAGCCGGAGGCGGTGGACACCCTGATCAAGTCGATGGGCGAGGGCGGCGAGGCCTTCCGCCCGGCGCTGGTCGACTCGCCGCGGGCCGAGATGGCGGCGCTGCTGAATGCGCTGGACGGCCGCTTCGTCGCGCCCGGCAAGGGCAACGACCCGATCCGCACCCCCGAGGCGCTGCCCACCGGGCGCAACTTCCACGCCCTCGACAGCAGCCTCTTGCCCAGCCGCATCGGCTGGCGCATCGGCAGCGAGATGGCGGCCAAGGCACGCGCCCGACCGCTGCCGGCGGACGGCCGCGAGGCGGTGATCCTCTGGGCCTCGGACACGGTGCGCGACGAGGGCGCGATGATCGCCTTCGGCCTCGAGCTGCTCGGCGTCGAGCTGCAATGGAACAGCCGCGGCATCGTCGAAGGCATCCGCCTGCGCGAGCTGGCGCCGGGCGAGCAGCGCCGCGACCTGCTGTTCACCACCTCCGGGCTGTTCCGCGACCTCTACGCCGACCAGCTGGCGCTGCTCGAACGCGCCGTGCTGCTGGCGCTGAACGCTTCTGCCGAGCGCATCCGCCGCGACTACCCAGCCCTGCGCCCGGCGCTGGCCGAGGCGCTGGCGCCGCTTGCCGGTGCTGGCGAGGCCGGCAGCGAGAGCCTGGACGGCAACCGGGTGGCGGCGCACTGGATCGAGGGCGCCGCCGAGCGGCTGAAGGCCGGCCTGTCCGCCGGCGAGGCCGGACGGCTGGCCGCGCTGCGCCTGTTCGGCGTGGCGCCCGGTGCCTACGGGGCCGGCATCAACCGCCTGGTCGAGCGCTCCGGCAGCTGGCAGGAGCGCGGCGAGCTGGCCCGCGCCTACGTCACCCGCATGGGCCACGCCTATGGCCTCGCCCAGCAGGGCGAGGCGGCGCAGGCGGCCTTCGCCGACAACCTCAAGCAGGTGCGCCGTACCTACCTGGGCCGCTCCAGCAACCTCTACGGGCTGATGGACAACAACGACGCCTTCGATTACCTCGGCGGCCTGAGCCTGGCGGTCGAGCAGCTTTCCGGGCAGGTGCCGGAGAACTTCGTCGCCTGGCACAACGATCCGGCCCAGGTGCGCCTGCAGCCGCTGGCGCAGGCGCTGTTGGCCGAGCTGCGCGGGCGCTTCCTCAACCCGGCCTGGATCGAGGCGCTGATGCGCCACGACTACGCCGGCGCGCGGACCATGGGCAGCGAGTTCCTCGAATACCTCTGGGGCTGGCAGGTGACCAACCCGGAGATCATCGGCGACAGCGCCTGGCAGGAGGTCAAGGCGGTGTACCTCGACGACCGCTACCAGCTCGGCCTGGACGACTTCCTCGAACAGGGGCAGAACGTCCATGTGAAGAGCAACATGCTGGCGCTGATGCTGGTGGCGATCCACAAGGGCTTCTGGCAGGCCGACGCGGCCACCGTCCGGCAGCTCGGCGAGCAGTTCGCCCGCCTGGTCGGCGCCCACGGTCTGCCGGGCAGCGGCCATACCCGCCCCGACCATCCGATGCTGCAGTGGCTGCTGCCGCAACTGCCGGCCGAACTGCGCGCCGGCCTCGAGAGCCGCCTGCAGGCTGCGCAGTTGCCGGCGACCGAGGCATCCGCACCGAACACGCTCAGCGAGCTGCAGCCGGCGGCGCAGGATGAGGCGACCGAACAGGGCGCGCAGGCGAAGGCCGATGATGCGGGAGAAGGCGCGGCCCAGGCGGCGGATGAGCGCCTCTGGCTGGCGCTGGCGGGCCTGGTGCTGCTGCTCGGCCTGGGGATCTGGCGCGGGCGCGGCCCGCGCGTTGCGAAAGGAGTGTGAGGATGCTGGACAGTGCGATCTTCGCCTGGATTCACCAACTGGTCGGCTGGCTGCTGGAGCCGGTGACCGTCGCCATGCTGGCGTTGCTGGCGCTGGCGATCTGGGACGTCGGCGTGGCCTGCGGCGAGCGCCTCGGCGGCCTGGCGCGCTGGCGCCGCTTGCCGGCCCCCGAGGTCGAGCGTCGCGCCCGGCGGCGCCTGGAGCGTTCCGACCTGATCGCCCGGCTGGGGCCGATCCTCGGCCTGATGGGCACCCTGATCCCGCTCGGCCCGGGTCTGGCGGCGCTCGGCGACGGCGACCTCAAGGTACTCGGCGTGGCCATGCGGGTGGCCTTCGACGCCACCGTCATGGGCCTGCTCGGCGGCATGGCCGGCTTCGTGCTCGGCCGCCTGCGCCGGCGCTGGTACGACGAACTCCTGGACGCCATGGAGCGCGAACAGGAGGGGGCACGATGAGCCGCTGGCGATCGAGCCGTTTCGACGAGGTGGACACCGACCCGCTCGGCTCGGTGGCCAATCTGGTCGACCTGATGCTGGTGTTCGCCTGCGGCCTGCTGGTGGCCCTGGCCGCGCGCACCGACCTGCTGGCCCAGCTCAGGGCCGAGCGCCAGCCGGTGGCCGTGGAGCAGGGGCGCGAGCTGCCGCACCTGCCGGACAGCCTCGATGGTGCCGCCGGCCAGGGCCTGGAGAGCGTCGGCCAGGTCTACCGCGACCCGCAGACCGGCAAGCTGATCCTGATCGGCAAGTGAGTCACCAGGGGCGATAGTGCATCGACCAGCCCAGGCGCAGGCGCTGTCCGGGCTCCAGCAGGCGGAGTCCCGGCCGGCCCGGCAGGTGGTGGGCGTTGATCGGGTGGCTGACCGGCTCGAAGCAGAAGAACTCCCGCTCCTGCGGGGTGTAGAGCAGGAACAGCCCGGCGCCCTCGGCCCGGCACTCCAGCGTGTAGCCGGCATCCGGCTGGAGGATGCGGCAGCGTCCGTCCCAGCCGTCGAAGGCATGGTCGACCGTCGTCTGCGGCAGGGCGCGCGGCTCGCTGAAGTCCCACTCCGCCGGCAGCGCAACGTAGCGTTCGGGCAACTGGCGGCCGGTCTCGTGCCAGACGCCGCTCGCCGGCGCCTGCAACCGGGTGGCCGGGGTGCGCGGCAGATAGGGGTGCAGGCCGAGGCCGTACCAGGCCGGCGCGTCGCCCAGATGGCGAACTTCCAGCTCCAGGTCGAGCCGGCCCTCGTCGAGGGCGATGTGCTGTTCGGCGCGGTAGGGGAAGGGGCTGGCGCTGTCCAGCACCAGATGGGCGTGTTGCGCGCCATGCTCGAGCGTCGTCCAGGCCTGTTGCCAGGCGCTGCCGTGGATCGGGTAGGGCTCGCCCGGACTGTTGGGCGCCAGCGCCAGCCAGCCGCCCGGGTTGGCGAAGCCGCCGCGGTCGATGCGGTTCGACCAGGGCACCAGGGGGTAGCAGGCCAGCCGGCGCGGACTGCCGCTGGAGAGATCGTCGGCCGACGAGGGGCGCAGCAGGGGCCGGCCGGAATCCACTGCATGCCAGCCGGCCAGGCTGCCGCCGGTCTCCGGGGCCAGGGTCAGGCGGGTCAGGCGGTCTTCCAGGGTCAGCATGGGAACCTCCGAAAACGGGAGCGTGAACATGAAGCGGAGCAGCTCCAGGCAAATTCCAATTCAGGTGCCTGGAGCATGGCAATGCCTTAGCCGAAATGATCGGATACTGCATTTATATTTATTTTACGGCCGCCAGGAATATGAACCCCCCGGCTTTGCCGGGGGATACTTGTTCTATTCTGCTTTCATTCTTTCCAGCGGCACAGGTTTTAGTCTCGGGGTCAGTGTATGGATGGCAAGAAGTGCTAGCAAGTAAGTAGTTCCAGCAACGATGAAAATTGGCTGGTAAGACTTGAATACTTCTAGAATGTAGCCATTGTAAGTCGACATCAACATTCCTCCGATGGCCCCGGCAGTACCCCCTATGCCAATAATGGAGGCTACTGCCTCTTTTGGAAAAAGGTCCGACGGTAAGGTCATCAAGTTGGCCGACCAAGCCTGGTGTGCAGCCGCGGCGCAGCCGATGATCAGGACGGCAAGCCACACATTCGAAACGAACTGAGCGGTGATGATCGGTACAACCATGAAAGCGCAGACGAGCATGGTGATTTTTCGTGCCGCGTTCGCGGAGCGGCCGGCTTTCATTTGTCTTGAAGAGCCCCAGCCACCAATGATCGAGCCGGCATCTGCCAAAATGTAGATGGCAATCAGTGCCGGGCCAAAGGTTTTCAGGTCGAGGCCGTAAGTCTTGCCGAGAAAGTCCGGGAGCCAGAACAGATACAGCCACCAGATCGGATCGGTCAGGAATTTCCCCAGGGCGTAGGCCCAGGTCTCCTTGAAGGTCAGGAGCTTGAGCCAGGAGATCTTCACCGGAGCGGTGGTTTCCGAGGGTATCGAGAGGGCGTCGTCGGCGCGGATATGCGCGAGTTCCGCAGCACCTACTTTCGAATGCTCATGCGGGCGGCGATAGACCAGTAACCAGGCGACCAGCCACAGGGACGTAACTACTCCGATGGAGATGAATGCCGCACGCCAGCCCCAGGCCAGTGTGATGGCCGGAATAAGCAGTGGCGTGATGATAGGCCCCATCGCGGTACCGGCATTGAAAATGCCGGTAGCCTGGGCGCGTTCTTTTTGCGGGAACCATTCTGAAACAGCTTTCAGGCTGGCCGGAAAACTACCGGACTCGCCAAATCCCAAAGTAAAGCGTGCTATGGCAAATTGCACGACTGTGTGGACAAGACCGTGGCCGACGGTGGCAATTGTCCAAATGGTAAAGGCAATTGCATAGCCGACACGTACTCCAAGCCGGTCAATGATTCGCCCGAAAGTTAGAAAGCCAATGGCATAGGCGCACTGAAACCAGAAAACGATGGAGGCATAATCGGTTTCGGTCCACTTCAGATCGGCCTGCAGGGTAGGTTTGAGGATGCCTATCATTTGGCGATCGATATAATTGATGCCGATACCAATGAAGAGGAGTGCGCAAATAACCCATCGATATTTACCGATCAAGGATATTTTAGGTGGAGCAATCTGAGCTGTCATCGCTTTGTCCCAGTTGGTTTTTATTGTATTGCCGGTATAAGGACTCGAAGAAAAACAATCCGCCATCTTTCCTGTGCCTGCCCATCCGGACTATCGAAATGCGGGGATTGCAGTTCTGAGCAGTACAAATCCAGGAAAATTTCCGTTCGGATACTTAGTCGGGGGCTCGTGGGTAGTCGGACGAAGCGCGCAGGGTCAGGGCGCTGGCTAGGCCGGGTAGGCAAAAGGCGAAGGGAAGGGCGAGCAGCAGCTTGTTGTATTTGCCGATCATGGAACGAGTCTCCTGATTGCTTTTGTTGGAGAGGTTGCGGAGTTGCCGGACCCCGGCTCAGCCCCGGAACACGGTTTCCTCCAGGCCGCGAACGCCCGGCTGCAGGGCGAACACTCCGCCGGCCAGAGGTTGATCGCTGAGGTCGATGCCCGACGGGCGGATCGAGGTGACGAACAGGGTGTCGAGGCCAGGGCCGCCGAAGGCGCACATCGCCGGTTTCTTCACCGGCACGGCCAGCGAGCGGTCGAGGCGGCCGTCGGGGGTGAAGCGATGGACCAGGCCGGCGTCGTTGCCGCAGATCCAGTAGCCGCCGTCTTCGTCCACCGCCGCGCCGTCGGGACGGCCGGGATGGCGCTGCATGTCGACGAACAGCCGGCGGTTGTACGGGACGCCGTCGTCCGGGTCGTAGTCGAAGGCCCAGATGGTCTGCACCGAGGGGTGCGAGTCGGACAGGTACATCGTCCGCCCGTCGGGGCTGAAACCCAGGCCGTTGGGGACGACGAGGTCGTCCAGCCAGGGCAGCAGCGGCACGCCGCCGGCATCGCCGACGAAGCGGTAGAGCATGCCGGCGCGATGCCCGGCGGCCATCTCCTGGTGCATGCTGCCGACCCAGAAGCGGCCCTGGCGGTCGCAGCGACCGTCGTTGCAGCGCATCTCGGGCAGGGCGTGGCGAACATCGGCCAGGCGGGAGGCGGCCAGGCGGCCGTCGCCGCCGGGGCGCAGGTGGAACAGGCCGCTCTCCATGCCGGCCAGCCAGCCGCCCGTCGGGTGGCGGGCGATGCAGGCGAGCATTTCGTGAGCTTCCCAGCTCTGCGCGGCGTTGTCCGCCGGACGCCAGCGGTGCAGGCGGCGGGCGGGGATGTCGACCCAGTAGAGGGCCTGTTCGGCCACGCTCCACACCGGGCTTTCGCCGGTGCCGTTGCGGGCGTCGAGAACGAGTTCGGCGTGCATGGCGGCGCTGTCTCTTGTCGTTATGGGCGCGTGTGCGGATCGGTCAGTCGTCGAAGGGGCCGGCGGCGGTGAAGGCGCCGCCCTGGTAGACCGCCACCGGATCGTCCGCCGCCGGGGCGGGCTGGGCCTCGACCTTGGCGCGGAAGCTTTCCGAGCTGTCCTGCGGCTCGAAGCCCAGGTGCGCGGCCAGGCGGTTGTCCCACCACAGGTCGCGGTTGTTCGAGGCGCCGTAGACGATGGTGTGGCCGACATCGGGGGTGAACAGCGCACGGCCGATGAGGTCGGTGAGGTCGCGATAGCTCAGCCAGGTGCTGAGCATCCGACGGTTCTGCGCCTCGTCGAAGGAGGAGCCGATGCGGATGCTCACCGTCTCGATGCCGTAGCGGTCGAAGTAGAAGCTGGCCATGTCCTCGCCATAGGCCTTGGAGAGGCCGTAGTAGCCGTCCGGGCGGTGGACGACGCTGGCGTCGAGCTTCTCGCTCTGCTTGTAGAAGCCAATCGTATGGTTGGAGCTGGCGAACACCACGCGACGGACGCCGTGCCGGCGCGCCGCCTCGTAGAGGTGGAAGGTACCGCGGATGTTGGCCTCGAGAATGTCCTCGAAGCGCCGCTCCACCGAGATGCCGCCGAAGTGGACGATGGCCTCGACGCCCTCGACGAGGGCGTGGACCGCGGCCTTGTCCGCCAGATCGCAGGCGATCACTTCCTCGTGGTCGCCGGCAGCCGGCGCCATGGGGCTGATGTCGGACAGGCGCAGGGTGCGAGCATAGGGACGTAAGGTTTCCCGCAGGACCTTCCCCAGGTTGCCGGCCGCGCCGGTGAGCAGGAGACGATCGAGGACGGGGCGTGCAGGATGGGTCATGGCTGGAGTCCGCTCGGGTTGTTCTTGTGAGTTTGTTATCTGTCGTCGTATGACTCGGCTTGATTATCGGCAGGGCAGGACAGTTTTGTCAACGCCGCACGGCGGGGCGTCGGGCTGTCGGCGGCGGTTGGCAAGGCGTCCAGGTTTGGTGCGTGAAGGCTCGCTTGGCCTGGACTTTCCGGGTTTTTGCCGAGTCATCAGGTAATTGCGGAAGGCTTCGTGCGGTTGTCGTTCGCTACAGGAGGGCGGCGCGAGTCGGGCCGCTTGGCTCTGATGTTATATGATGACTTGGCATGCAGTGGATTGGCGGGTGCCGGCGGGAGTGCGGTTTCAGCGGGGATTGGCGGGGCTGGTGGAACGGCCAGCTTGTCAGACAAGCTGGCCGCGGCGGCTCAGGGGCGGGTGGCGAACTTCACGTCGGAAGGCGAGGGGAAGGGTAGGGTCTGGGTGATCTTTCCGGCCTTGCCGGTGACCGGGTCGCGCTCCATGACGACGATCGCATTGCTGTTCTGGTTGGCGACGAGGATGAAGCGGCCGCTCGGATCGAAGGTGAACTCGCGCGGTTCTTCGCCCTCCACCGAGTGGCGCGAGACCAGGACGAGTTGTCCGTCGTTCGGGTCGATCTGGAAGACCACCAGCTGATTGGCGGTGCCGCGGTTGGTCGCGTAGAGGAAGCGGCCGTCCGGCGAGACGTGCAGGGCGGCAGCCTTGTTCCGGCCCTTGAAGTCCTCGGCGGCCAGCGGGACCGTCTGCTTGAGGGTGAGCTTGCCGTCGGCATAGTCGAAGACGGCGATCGCCCCCAGCATTTCCAGGGTCGCGTAGGCCTGCTTGCCGGTCGGGCCGAACACCAGGTGGCGCGGCCCCGAGCCTTCGGGCAACTGGACGAAGGGCTGCTTCGGGTTGGCGGTGAGCGGGTGCTCCGGGTTGGCCGCCGGGTCGTAGCGATAAATGTAGATCTTGTCGGCGCCGAGATCCTGGGCGAGCACGTAGCGCCCATCGGGCGACTCGACCGCCGAATGCACGTGGGGCGACTTCTGGCGCTCGGGATTGGCCTGGCTGGCGCGATGGGTCTTGACCTGGCTGACCGGCTGCAGCCGGCCGTCGCGGTCCACCGGGATCACCACCAGGGTGCCGCCCGGATCGGCCGCCACCGAATAGTTGGAAACGAACAGGTGCGTACCGTCGGTGCTGGCACTGAGGTGCGTCGGTTCGGCGCCGAGCGATTTCACGTCGTTGATTTTTTCCAGGCTACCGGTCGTCGGGTCGACGCGGAACGAGGTGACGCGGCCGACGACGTCGTGCTGGCCGGGACCGTTCTCGTTGACGGCGTACAGGTAGTGGCGGTCGGGCGAGAAGGTCAGCCAGGAGGGGTTTTCCGCTTTCACGACCTGGAGCGGTTCGCTGGCAATCGTCCCGGTCTGGCTGTCGAAACGGTGTACGTAGATGCCCTCGCTGGGGCCGGCCGTGTAGCTGCCAATCCAGAGCGGATAGGTTTTCTCCGCGGCCATGGTGCTGAAGGGCAGGGCTGCGAGCATGCACAGCGCGGCAGCACGATGCGACGATTTTCTTATCATGGGGGTGACTCGCCTTTGAGCATGGAATTTATTGTTGTGGTCGGGTCATGCGCTGAACTCCGCCGACTTCGCGAAAGCCGGCGGAGTTCGTTTCGGTATGAACAGCATCGACCCGAGGCATGCCATTCAGTGCTGCCTTAATGGAGTAGCAGCTTTTGCCGGGCGCGGTTTCGGAACCTATTCAGGGGCCGTGGCGCGTCGGGGAGCAGTCTCTCAGGCCGGCTCGACCAGCGGACGGCCGGTCATTTCCTTCGGCTGCGGCAGGTCGAGCAGCTTCAGCATCGTCGGCGCCACGTCGGCCAGCACGCCGCCGTCGCGGAGGCGCAGCGCTCGCCGGCCGACATAAATGAACGGCACCGGCTCGCAGGTGTGCGCGGTGTGCGCCTGGCCGGTGCTCTCGTCCTCCATCTGCTCGACGTTGCCGTGGTCGGCGGTGATCAGCGCCTCGCCGCCGACCTTCTCCAGCGCTGCGACGACCCGTCCGAGGCAGGCGTCCAGGCATTCGACCGCCTTGACCGCCGCCGCGAACACCCCGGTATGCCCGACCATGTCGCCGTTGGCGTAGTTGGCGACGATCACGTCGTAGCGCTGCTGCTCGATGGCCTCGACGAGCCGGTCGGTGACCTCGGGGGCGCTCATCTCGGGCTGGAGGTCGTAGGTGGCGACCGCCGGCGAGGGGATCAGGATGCGCTCCTCGCCCGCGAAGGGTTCCTCGCGGCCGCCGGAGAAGAAGAAGGTGACGTGGGCGTACTTCTCGGTCTCGGCGATGCGCAGCTGGGTCTTGCCGTGATTGGCCAGGTACTCGCCGAGCACGTTGGTCAGTGCTTCCGGGGCGAAGGCGCAGGGCGCCGGGATGCTCGCCGAATACTGGGTG
>NZ_FOFJ01000010.1 GCF_900110885.1 Azotobacter beijerinckii
GCGAGTGCCGCTATTTCCTGAGCTCGATCGGCGACCTGGAACGCTTTGCCGGCGTGGTGCGCGACCACTGGGCCATTGAGAACAGCCAGCACTGGGTGTTGGATGTGCAGTTTCGCGAGGATGCCAATCGCAGTCGCAAGGACCACTCGGCCAGCAACCTGGCCGTGATACGCCGTGCGGCACTGAACCTGATACGACAGAACGACAGCAGTCAACTGAGCATTGGCAGGCGGCGCATGCGGGCTTGCACCAATGCGCAGTACCGAACCCAACTGCTGTTTGGCCCGGATGCCTCATAGCGCGATTGCCCTGGCTCCCGCCAGCAGCGCACCGTGCGCGTTGAACACGCGCACCACGTCGCCGTCGGCGATACCCCGTGCGGCGGCATCCTGCGAGTTGAGCATCAAGGGCTCGCGTTCGCGGATCTTCGAGGCGCGGCTGTAGGCACCGTGATCGTACTGGCTGTGCAGGCGGGTCTTCGGCTGGTTGGAGATCAGGTGCAGCGGATAGCGGGGCGCCGGCGGCTCGAACCAGACCGGGTGGCCGGGACAATCGGCATAACCGAAGCCGGCGATGCGTTCGGAGTAGAGTTCCAGCCTGCCGGAGGGCGTGCCCAATGGATGGGCGTGCGGATCGTCGCGGAAGGCCTTGAGCAGGACGGTCTGCTCCGCCGGACGGGGCACCTCGAAACAGCCCTCCGCCCAGAAGTCGTCGAAGTCCGGCAGCTCGATGCCCTGCTCCCGGGCGCGCTGCCGCGAGCCCTCGTAGGTGTGGCGCAGCCAGTCCATTTCGTCGCGCCCTTCGCCGAAGGCTTCGGCAAAGCCCAGGCGCCGGGCAAGATCGAGAAAGATGCGGTAATCGTGGCGCGCCTCGCCGACGGGGGCGATGGCTCGCTTCATCGCCACCATGAAACGGTCCGAGCTGGCGCTGCCGATGTCGTCGCGCTCCAGGACCGTGGTCGCCGGCAGCACGATGTCGGCGTACTTGGCCTGGGCCGTCCAGTATTGCTCGTGGACCACGATGGTCTGCGGGCGCTGCCAGGCACGGACGAAGCGGTTGAGGTCCTGGTGGTGATGGAAGGCGTTGCCGCCCGCCCAGTAGACCAGTCGGATATCCGGGTAGTGGTGGCGCTGACCGTCGTAGTCGAATGGCGCGCCCGGCTGCAGGAGCATGTCGGCGATGCGCGCGACGGGAATGAAATCGCGAACCGGGTTGCTGCCCTGATCCAGGCGTGGACCGGAAAACGGCTTGCGCCCGCTGCCGGTATTGTTCATCGCGCCATAACCCAGGCCGAAACCGCCGCCGGGCAGGCCGATCTGGCCCAGCAAGGCCGCCAGCGTCACGGTCATCCAGAACGGCTGCTCGCCGTGCACGGCGCGCTGCAGGGCGTAGGCGACGTTGATCATGGTGCGGCTGGCGGCCATGCGCCGGGCCAGTTCGACGATGCGCGGCGCGGGGATGTCGGTGCGCGCGGACGCCCAGTGCGGGTCCTTCGGCTGGCCGTCGGAATGCCCCAGCAGATAGTCGCGAAAGCGTTCGAAGCCCACCGTGTAGCGCGCCAGGAAGGCCTCGTCCTGCAGGCCCTCGTCGACCAGCACATAGGCCAGCGCCAGCATCAGCGCGGTGTCGCTGCCCGGCCGCAGGGGCCACCACTCGCAGTCGGTCGCCCCCTCCAGGTCGCTGCGCAGCGGGCCGACGTTGACGAAACGGACGCCGGCCCGCGACAGCTTGCCGATGGCCTCGCGCAGCAGGTGATCGCTGGCACCGCCCGGACTGACCTGGGCATTCTTCAGCGGCAGGCCGCCGAAGGCGACGAACAACTGGCAATGCTCGGCCAGGTTGTCCCAGGAGGTGTGCTGCGCGAGCAGCCAGTCCATGTCGCCGGCGATGTGCGGCATCAGCACGCGCCCGGCGCCCAGGCTGTAGCTGTCGCGGCTGGAGACGTAGCCGCCGAAGCCGTTGAGGAAGCGATGCAGCTGGCTTTGCGCATGGTGGAAGCGGCCCGCGCTGCTCCAGCCGTAGCTGCCGCCGAAGATCGCCCGGTTGCCGTAGTCCCGGCGGACCCGCTGCAACTCGGCGGCGACCAGATCCAGTGCAGTCTCCCAGTCGACTTCCACGAAAGGCTCGCGGCCCCGGCCGCTGCCGTCTTGTCCCGGCCGCTCGAGAAAGCCCCGCCGGACGCCGGATGCGGCTGGGCGAGTCGATCGCTCCGGGCAGAGAACTGCCGATCGGCGAGGGGTCGCGATCCCTGGGCACCGGACGCATTTCCACCAGCCGGCCGTTCTCGACCAGCGGCCGGTAGGCGCCCCAATGCAGTGAGGTGTAACTCATCGGACGGCTCCCGGGGCGATGGCCCGCTTCGGGGTGTCGTGCCAGCAAGGCTGTCGCCTTCCCTATCGATGCGCCGGCTGGCGCTCCGCCACGCCATAGCCATACCGCGGCGGACGCGGGCTACTCGATCCTCGCCCCAGACTCGGCGGCGATCTTGGCCCACTTCGCACTGTCCTCGCGGATCAGTCTGGCGAATGCCTCGGGCGTGGTGCTTTCCACGTCCAGGCCCTGCTCGGCGAACCTCGCACGGGTCGCCGGCTGACTGGCGATTTCGGCAAGCTCCCGGCCAAGGCGCTCCACCACGGGGGCGGGCGTGGCCACCGGCACCACGATGCCGAACCAGGAGGACACCTCGTAGCCCGGCAGGCCCGCCTCGGCGGCGGTCGGTACGTCCGGCAGAGCCGGCGAGCGCTTCGCGCTGGTGATCGCCAGCCCCTTCGCCTTGCCGGCCCTGATCTGCGGCGCCAGCACGGTCAGGGTGTCGAAGGCCACGTTCACCTCGCCGCCGAGCAGTGCGGCGACTGCCGGCGCGCTGCCCTTGTAGGGCACATGCAGCAGTTCGGTGCCGGTCAGGCTGCCGTACAGCGCGCCGGCCAGATGGCACAGCGTGTCACTGCCGCAGGAGGAATAGCTGACCTTGCCCGGATTCGCCCGCGCATGGGCCGTCAACGCTTGCAGGCTGTTTACCGGCAGCGTGTCGTTGGCCGCCACCACATAGGGCACCGAGGCCACCACCGATACCGGAGCGAAATCCTTGAGCGGGTCGAAGCGCAGGTCCTTGGCCAGGTGCGGCAGGATGGTGAGCTGGCCGGCCGGCGCCAGCGATAGTGTGTAGCCGTCCGGCACGGCCCTGGCCGCCGCTTCGGCGGCGATCGCGGTACCGGCGCCGGGCTTGTTCTCGACCACCACGGGTTGGCCCAGGCTGCTCGCCAGGCGTTCCGCGTAGAAACGCCATACCGTGTCCGCCGCGCCGCCCGGCGGGAACGGCACGATGAGCTTGAGCGGCCTGCTCGGCCAGTCGCCGGCCTGGACGCCCAGGGGTAGCAGGGCGATGGCGCCAAACGCGAGGAGACGCCGCAGGGGGCGACGGAGCAAGGATTTGCAACTGCGATACGACATGCATGACTCCAAGGATGACTTCCACAATGGAAGGGAATTGGGTGCCCGGACAAACGCCGCTCAAAACGGCGCCAAGGCCGCCGCCGGGATCGAGGCGGGGATCTTCCCGCGCACCCGCGGGAGCAGTTCGCTGCCGTATTGCAGCGCATCGGCGAGCAGGTCGAAGCCACGTACCAGGAAGGTGTCGACGCCGAGCCGGTGATAGGCAACAAGCGCGTCGGCGACCTGCTCCGGGGTGCCTACCAGTGCGGTGGAGTTGCCGCCGATGCCGGTGCTCGCCGCCGCACCGGAGGACGCGCCAGTCAGCGCGGTGATACCGGTCCACAGGCAACTGTCGAGCACCTCGCCACGCGCGGCGAACTCCAGCAGACGCTGCGAGCCGGTGTTCTGCGGCATCCCGCCAGCCGGCCGGGCACCGCCCAGGCGGGCGCGCACCGCGTCGCGGATGCGCTCGGCGCGCGCCCAGGCCTCGGCCTCGGTGGCGCCGAGGATCGGTCGCACCGAGAGGCTGAAACGCACCGCGCCGGCGCGCCCATGGCGGGCGGCGGCGGCGCGAACCGCAGCGATCTGCTCGGCGATGCCGGCCAGCGGCTCCCCCCGCATCATGAACACGTCGGCGTGCCGGCCGGCCACCTTCAGGGCCGCCGGCGAAGAGCCGCTGAAATAGATCGGCAGGTGTGCCTGCAACGGCTGCACCTGGGCGAAATGCTCCTTGACCCGATAGTAACGGCCCTCGAAATCGAAGGGCTCGCGGCTGCGCCAGGCGTGCTTGAGGACGTCCAGGTACTCGTCGGTGCGCGCATAGCGCTCGTCGTGATCGAGAAAGTCGCCGTCGCGCCGCTGTTCGGCTGCGTCGCCGCCGCTGATGATGTTGATTGCCGCGCGTCCGTCGCTGAAATGGTCGAAGGTGGCGAATTGGCGCGCCGCTACCGTCGGCGCGATCACGCCTGGCCGGTGCGCCACCGCGCCACCAGCAGGCCGAGGCGGCGAGTTTCTTGGGCCGCCTGGGCAGCCACCTGCAGGCCGTCCGGGGCCGTGCTGTGGTAAGCGATCAGCGCCCGGTCGAAGCCGGCGTGCTCCTGGGCACGGGCACAGGCGCCGAGAAAGGCCTTGTTCACCAGCGGACCGTCGCCCGGCCGGGCCTCGCTGGCTTCCCGATGGGAAAGAAAACCGATGAACTCGACGCGATGGGTGGCGCTCATGGTGGGGCTCCTGTGGGTGGGGGCGGGCGCGCTCGCCTTGCCCGGTAGCTATTGCGCCTGCGCCTTCAGGTTCGCCTTCTCGATGATCTCGGCGCTGACGTCGTGGGTCTTGCGGATCAGCCGGGAGGTCTCCTCCGGCGGCAGGCGCTGCGGGGACACCCCCATCGCCTGCAACTGGGCGATCACCGGCGCCGAGGCGAGCACTTTGTCGAAGGCTGCGCGCAGACGGGTCACCACCGCATCGGGAGTGCCGCGCGGGGCGACAGCCAGGAAGGCACCGGAGAAGTTCCACTGCGGGTAGGTGTCGAGTAGGGACGGGACACCGGGCAGGTCGGTGGCGTCGGGTGCGCCGAAATAGGCCAGCCCGCGCAGGTGCCCGCTCTTCACCGCAGCATTGGCCAGTGGGTCGGAGATCAGGTCGACGTGGCCGGAAATGACGTCGCTCAGGGCCGGTGCCGAGCCCTTGTAAGGCACATGGACGAGGTCGATGCCGGCCAGCAGCTTGAGGTACTCCAGCGAGATGTGGCCTGGAGTGCCGACGCCGGAGCTGCCGTAGGTGAGCTTGCCGGGATTGGCTTTTGCGTAGGCGACCAGCTCGCTGAGGCTGGTGACCGGCAACTTCGGATTGACCGCAATGACCGAGCGGGATTCGCCGATATTGGCCAGCGGGGTGAAGTCGGCGAACGGGTCGAACTTCGCCGGGATCAGCTGCGGGGCTATCGCCAGGTTGCCGACCGAGGCGTTCAGCAGGGTGTAGCCATCGGCCTTGGCGTGCGCGACATAGGCGGCGCCCAGGGTGCCGCCGTCAGCCCGGACGACGCCTGGCTGGTGCTGCGCGGCGCGCGGACGCTGGCGGCGCGCCTGGAGGTGCACGAACGCCAGGCGCTGGAGATCGCCCGCTGGCTGCAGGCGCGCCCGGACGTCGGCCGCGTCTACCACCCGGCCCTGCCCGAGCATCCCGGCCATGCGCTCTGGCGGCGCGATTTCACCGGCAGCAACGGGCTGCTGTCGTTCGAATTCGCCCGGGACGATCCGGCGCTGGCTGCGCGCTTCGTCGATGCGCTGCGCCTGTTCGGCATCGGCGCCTCCTGGGGCGGCTACGAAAGCCTGGCGGTCCTCGCCGAGCTGAGCGGACGCGGCGCCTTGCCCACGGCTTCGCGCAGCGTGGTGCGCCTGCATGTCGGTCTGGACGACAGCGCCTCCCTGATCGCCGATCTGGAACAGGCGCTGGCGGTGGCGACGGCGCGCTGAGTGGCACTGTCACGTTGTCGATGTATGGCAGACCGAAAGCGCAGCGCGCGAAGATGGCGAACTCACGCGGCGGCATCGGGGGCGCATCTCCCGTTTCTGCTGCGCGCTCAGTACCCGCGGAGCGCCTCCAGTGCTGGGAACCCCCCATTCTTCAGGGCGGCGAGGAGGTCAATCCTGGGCGTTGTCGTCGCCTTCTTTACCGGCATCGATGCCGGTGATCAGGGCGTTCAGGGCATCCGGTTTCTTACTGAATGCTTTGGCGAAGACATCGCGGTTCTTTGCCATGTAGATGCTCAGTTCTTCGGCTTGCTCTTCGCTGATGCTCGGAACTGCCTTCAGGATGACGGCCTGCACACTCTCGGCCAGCTCCAGCATCCGGTCGTGGGCATCTGCCTCAGCGCGATCCATGAACAGTTTCTCCGGGTCTCGACTGCTGCGATACAGTATTTCTACGGCCATTCACTGGCACTCCTTCCTCTCGATAGGCCCGGCCGGGCTTGATGGGTTTCCGCCTGCTATACAGCAGCTCTGCCGGGAACGCCAAAGCCGATGATCGCTTTCTGTGTCGTTGAATAAAACAGGCAGTGATCTTGCCCAGTCAGGTGGCCACCAGCAAGCGCGGCCACCAAGGTGGACGAGCCCAAGGCCTGGGGCGATGCCGCGACGGCTCGCACCCATGTCTCACCGAGCGCCTCATCAAGGCCTCGAAAGGCAAAAGACCTTGAAAGGGGGGCGACGTTAGGCCCATCGAGATGCCGGCTGTCAGGTACTAGAAAACGGCCCTGACAGGCCTGTTGTGGTGCAGGCCGGCGCACCCTAGAATTCGAGCCGTCTGGCTGTCTCCCCCATACCCATAATAAGTCTCCTAACTGCGCGCTATGCCGCTGCGCCCTGGCTTCAAGCCGTGGGCGGCGGGCTTTGGCGTGTCTGCGTTTTGGGTATGGGTGCGTGTCCCTATTTTGCGAGCAGGCGCTTGGTGTGTGCTTCCCATGCCCGGCGGACGGCCCCTGTCGCCTCCCTTTTGAAGGTGCACGTCGTTAAATGAACACTCCATCGAATGCCTCCGCCAGCAGTTGGCTGAGTGTGGTTGCACTGGCCCTGGCAGGCTTCATTTTCAACACGACCGAGTTCGTTCCCGTTGCCTTGCTGAGCGCCATTGGCGGCAGTTTCGACCTGTCGACCGACCGGGTCGGCCTGATGCTGACGATCTATGCCTGGGTGGTTACCCTCATGTCGCTGCCGATGATGCTGCTGACGCGCAATATCGACCGGCGCAAGCTATTGATATTTGTGTTCGTCTTGTTCATTGCCAGCCATGTTCTTTCGGCTGTGGCTTCCAGCTTCGGTGTCCTGCTGCTGGGCCGGATCGGCATTGCCCTTGCGCACGCCGTGTTCTGGTCGATCACTGCCTCCCTGGTCGTGCGTGTGGCTCCAGCGGGCAAACAGACGCAAGCCCTTGGCCTGCTGGCAACCGGCACCTCTCTGGCCATGGTGCTGGGCATCCCGCTGGGGCGCGTGGTGGGCGAGATGCTCGGCTGGCGCACGACATTCGCGGCGATTGCAGCGGTCGCCATGCTGGTCCTGGTGTGTCTGGCCAGGACGCTGCCATCGCTGCCCAGCCAGAACTCGGGTTCGCTCCGCAGCCTGCCGGTGCTGTTCAAGCGCCCGGCACTGGTGGCGTGCTACGCGCTGACCGCCGTGGCGATCACCGCGCATTTCACGGCCTACAGCTATATCGAGCCTTTTGCCGAGACCGTCGGGCATCTGACCGGCGAGGGGACGACGATCCTGCTGCTGCTCTTCGGCGGTGCCGGCATCATCGGTTCCCTGGTGTTCAGCTGTTTCTACAATAGGACCCCGAACGGCTTGCTGGTCACGGCAGTCTCCGCCATGGCGCTGTGCATGCTGCTGCTGTTGCCTCTGACCCAGGACGCCTGGGCGCTCGGCGCGCTGAGCCTGGCATGGGGGATCGCCATCATGTGCTTCGGGATGGTACAGCAGTCCAAGGTCATGGCCTTGGCTCCGGACGCCACCGATGTGGCGATGGCCCTCCATTCGGGCATCTACAACATCGGCATCGGCGGCGGAGCCTTGCTCGGCGGCGTGGTGAGCAGCCAGTTGGGGCTGGCGAATGTCGGCGTCGTTGGCGGACTACTGGCAGTGGGTGGACTGCTGTTGTGCTGCGCGACGGTCTATCGCTTCGGCAAACCGCTGCCCTCCCAGGCTTTTGCCGTTGGACAGTAGCAGGGCATGCACAGTGTGAGAGTAGGGTCGCCAGTTCAGGCGCTGCTCTTTTTTCTTCTGCCGGTGGCGAGATTTAATTGTTGATTTTTATATGAGAAATTTGGAGTGCGCTATGTGGAGTAATCAGGTTTCACCTGGATTTTGGTTGTTTTACTCTTCTCTGTTCTGGGTTTCCCGTATCAGATGTCTGCTGGTCGATGCGCTGGTTTTAATATGTTGTATCGGATTTATGCTTTTCTTGGCGCCACGAAGTGAAGCCCTTTTGGCTGTCGGTCTTGGTATGTAATTGATTGATCTTGCTCTCCCGATCTATTGTCGGGAGAGGCTACGCCAAGCCTTTGAAAGGGGAGATGCTTAAAGCCGTGTCCACGACTGCTGGGCAAGATCACTCGGCATCGGTGGAGAAAGACAGCTTCATCGGGATACTCGCGCAATGGGACGGGATTGTTTCACCCGCATGGCGAAGTCTTTTTCAGGGTTTTCCTGAATAACCCAAACCAGATCACCGTCAACCAACACGTGATCCCTCAGAAGCACCTAGCGGAATGGCTGTGCGGTGAGAATCTCATAACGGTCATCAACAAGCTGACTGGTGAGTCTCTGCAAAGGGCTCCTAAAGACGCGTTCGTGGTAGCCAGATTGTGGGATCAGCCCGCCGAGCAGGGCATGATCAAATCCACCGAAGACCTCTATCAGGAACAGATAGACCTCCTTCGGAGCCAGGGGAGCATAGACCGCCAGGTCATCATCACGGAATATTTCGTCATGTTGGCAGCGCGGGCCTACTGTACCGCCAGAGCAAGACCTTATTACGGCTCAATAATGGAACCGTCATCTTGGATGCCATCCCAGGCAGAGCTTGAAGAAGATGAAGTGGATCAGATTCATGATACTGTCCGTATATTCAGGGGGGCGGGGAATGCTCATGCTATGGCACGGCAGGTTGTGACAATGGCCCTCACGCAGATCTTCATTCGGGGTCGCTTGGTGCTGCAAGACACCGTCTGGGTGCCTTACTCAACAACTGGTGGAAAATTCATCCTCCCCGACTCGAACTGGGCACTGTACGAAGCGAAATTTCTCGCAGTGCCAGTGAGCCCAGATCTTGTGTTACTGGATGAGTTGCTCTTCAACCAGCTTTACGAAGCTGGACAGCTCAGCCCGGAGTATCTGAACGCACGCTTCCTTGAGGCGTCACTTCGGCACTACGTAGTGCCGAAGTGAGTTTCTCGCGCCTCAACGAGGAGGCCAATCACTTCCTGGCGATGGGGTAGGTAAGTCGCAGGAGAATGTATGGCAGCCGGAATGAAGGCTGAATCCCGGCTGCTCGCCATCGTTGTCGGGCTGGCTGGATGGTATATGGTCTGTTCCGGAGCTGGTTGCTGGGCACAATGCGATGCCGCCAAAGCAAGGCTTGGTAGTCGTACGCGCAGTTTTGACTGCCGCGATCCGAGTGCAGCAGTACCTCTGCTTGTGGCTGGTGGCGTGCAATGGCCATCTCCAGAGTTCGCGCTTGCGCCCCTTGAAGGGCAGTTCGCAGTTGATCCAGAGCGGGTGCTCGTACTGCCCGGATGAGTTTGATGTCTGCGTCGTGCAGACGCCCCAGATTGCTCATCCAGCGGCCCTTTTTAATGATGGCATGCAACTGGCCAAGGGGAGAAACTCGGTTTTGCAGGTGCACGTTGGACCTCTCCTTGTCTCGACGACGGTGGCACCAATTTGGTGCCAGATGCAGAACCCCCGATTTTGAGCGGTCCAACGGGGGGCAGAGGTTGATTGCTCGATAAAATACCCTGTAGGTATTGATGCAAAAGAAACAAAGTATTAGCCGGTATAGCTCCCCATCCCTATCCTCACTCCCAAGGCCCAGCCCCTCCGACCACCACCCCGGTCGCACCGGCTGGCCACCCCCAGAACAACAACGCGGAGTGACCATGCGCAAGATTGAGAACTTCATCGCCGGCGAGTACGTCGCCGCCGCCAGCGGCAAGCGTTTCGACAAGCGTTCGCCGCTCGATAACCGCGTGATCGCCTCCATTTCCGAGGCCGGTCGCCCCGAGGTGGATGCGGCGGTCAAGGCTGCGCGTGGCGCGCTCAACGGCGAGTGGGGCGGGTTGAGTACCGAGCAGCGCGTCGAGCTGCTGTACGGCGTGGCCAACGAGATCACCCGTCGCTTCGACGACTTCGTCGAAGCCGAGATGGCCGACACCGGCCAGCCCTCGCACGTGATGAAGCACGTGTTCATCCCGCGCGGCGCGGCCAACTTCAAGGTGTTCGCCGACGTGATCAAGAACGTCGCCAGCGAATCCTTCCAGATGGCCACCCCGGACGGCCGCGGCGCGCTCAACTATTCGATGCGCGTGCCCAAGGGCGTGGTCGGCGTGATCTGCCCGTGGAACGCGCCGTTCATGCTGATGACCTGGAAGGTCGGCCCGGCGCTGGCCTGCGGCAACACCGTTATCGTCAAGCCGTCCGAGGAGTCGCCGCAGACCGCCGCGCTGCTCGGCGAGGTGATGAACGCCGTGGGCATTCCGAAGGGCGTGTACAACGTGGTGCACGGCTTTGGTCCGGATTCGGCCGGCGAGTTCATCACCCAGCATCCGGGCGTCAACGCCATCACCTTCACCGGCGAGACCCGCACCGGCGCGGCGATCATGAAGGCCGCCTCGGAAGGCATGCGCGACGTGTCCTTCGAGCTGGGCGGCAAGAACGCCGGCATCGTGTTCGCCGACGCCGATTTCGACGCGGCGGTGGACGGCATCTTCCGCTCCGCCTTCCTCAACTCCGGGCAGGTGTGCCTGGGCACCGAGCGCGTCTACGTCGAGCGGCCGATCTTCGAGCGCTTCGTGCAGGCGCTGAAGGTCAAGGCCGAGGCCGTCAAGTTCGGCCGCCCGGACGATCACAACGCCAACTATGGTCCGCTGATCAGCCAGGAGCACCGCGACAAAGTGCTGTCGTACTACCGCAAGGCGGTGGAAGAGGGCGCCACCGTGGTTACCGGCGGCGGCGTGCCGGAGATGCCCGGCGAGCTGGCCGAGGGTTCCTGGGTGCAGCCGACCATCTGGACCGGCCTGTCCGACGACGCGGCGGTGGTGCGCGAGGAGATCTTCGGCCCGTGCTGCCACATCCGTCCGTTCGACAGCGAGAGCGAAGTGGTCGCGCTGGCCAACGACAACGTCTACGGCCTGTCCACCACCATCTGGACCAACGACCTGGCCCGCGCCCACCGCATGGCGGCGCGCGTCGAGGTGGGCATCACCTGGATCAACAGCTGGTTCCTGCGCGACCTGCGCACTCCGTTCGGCGGCTCCAAGCAGTCCGGCATCGGCCGCGAGGGCGGGGTGCATTCGCTGGAGTTCTACACCGAGACGCGCAACGTCTGCGTGAAGCTGTAAGCCGCGCCGCGGACCTGTAGGGGCGAATTCATTCGCCAATGAGGTACGTAAAAGGCGAATGAATTCGCCCTACAAGAGCCGGCCCAGACATTCGATTGCATTCGCCCCCACGGGACACAGACATGGACAACAACAAGATCGAGCAATACGGCGACGAGCTGTACGAGGCCTTCGTCGCCCGCCGTGCGGTGCCGCCGCTGCTGAGCCGCGAGCCGGAGATCACCATCGAGGACGCCTACCGCATCCAGCAGCGCTTCGTCGCGCGCCGCCTTGAGGCTGGCGAGACGGTGGTCGGCAAGAAGATCGGCGCCACCAGCAAGCCGGTGCAGGATTTTCTCGGCGTGTACCAGCCGGACTTCGGCATCCTCACCTCGGGCATGGTCTACCAGGAGGGCGACACCATCGACCTCGGCGAGCTGATCCAGCCCAAGGCCGAGGCGGAGCTGGCCTTCGTGCTCAAGCACGACCTCAAGGGGCCGGGCATCACCGCGATGGACGTGATCCGCGCCACCGACTACGTGCTGCCGTGCTTCGAGATCGTCGATTCGCGCATCACCGACTGGCAGATCAAGATCCAGGACACCGTGGCCGACAACGCCTCCTGCGGCGTGTACGTGCTGGGCAAGACCAAGGGCGACCCGCGCAAGCTCGACCTGAGCCTGGCCGGCATGGTGCTGGAGAAGAACGGCGAGCTGTTCTCCACCGGCGTCGGCGCGGCGGTGCAGGGCTCGCCGGCCAACGCGGTGGCCTGGCTGGCCAACACCCTCGGCGAGCTGGGCATTCCCTTCAAGGCCGGCGAGGTGATCCTCTCCGGTTCGCAGTCGGCGCTGGTGCCGGTGGTCGATGGCGACGAGCTGGTGTGCACGGTCGGCGGCCTCGGTAGCTGCCGGGTGAAATTCTCCGGGAGGAGCGCAGCATGAGCAGCAACCTGACCCTGTCCCGCGAGGACATCGTGCGCCTGGGCGAGCGCGTCGAAGGGGCGCAGACCCGCGCCTACGCGATCCCCAAGCTGACCGACGAATACCCGGACATGACCATCGCCGACGGCTACGCCGTGCAGAGCGAACTGCGCCGCCGCTTCATCGCCAAGGGCCACAAGCTGGTCGGCTGGAAGGCCGGGCTGACTTCCAAGGCGAAGATGCAGCAGATGGGCGTCAGCGTGCCGTCGATTGGCTTCCTCACCGACCGCATGGCGCGCCCGGAAAACTCGGCGATCAGCACCTCCGACCTGGTGCACCCGCGCGTCGAGTGCGAAGTGGCCTTCGTGATGAAGAAAACCCTGCAGGGGCCGGGCTGCACCGCGGCTGACGTGCTGGCGGCCACCGACTACGTGCTGCCGGCGGTGGAAATCATCGATTCGCGCTTCTCCGGCTTCAAGTTCGACCTGGCCAGCGTGATCGCCGACAACGGCTCCTCCGCGCGTTTCGTCGGCGGCGGCCGTGCCCGCTACGTCGAGGACCTCGACCTGCGCACCCTCGGCGTGGTCATGGAGAAGAACGGCGAGATCGTCACCATGGGCGCCTCCGCCGCGGTGCTCGGTCATCCGGCCGAAGCCATCGCCATGCTGGTGAACATCCTCGCCGAGCTGGGCGAAAACCTGCCGGCCGGCAGCTTCGTCATGAGCGGCGGCATCACCGAGGCCATCCCGGTCAAGCCGGGCGACAGCATCGTCGCGCGCTTCCAGGAACTGGGCAGCGTTTCCATGCGCTTCATCGAATAAGCGCCAGTCCACGATCTGCTGCGCGTCGGCCATGCGGCGTTGGAAGTGGTTTCGGAATGCTCATTTGCATTAAGCAAACTCCGCTTCCTCAACCACTTCCGCCTTGCCTGGCTCTAGCTCGCGAGATCGTGAACAGGCCCTTTCACAACAATAAGGAATACAGCCATGCCCATCATCGAAATGCACATGATCGAAGGTCGCACCGTCGAGCAGAAGCACCGCGTCGCCGCTGCCGTCACCAAGGCGGTCGCCGAGAGCCTGAATTGCAGCCCGGAAACCGTGCGCATCCTGATCACCGAGCACGGCACCGAGGAGTTCTACGTCGCCGGTCTGACCAAGTCGCAACGCGCCGCGTTGCAGGAGCAGGGCCAATGAAGAAGATTCGTTGCGCACTGATCGGCTCGGGCAACATCGGCACCGACCTGATCTACAAGATCCAGCGCAGTGAAGTGCTGGAGCCGGTGTGGATGGTCGGCATCGACCCCGAATCCGAAGGTCTGGCGCGTGCCCGCGCGATGGGCCTGAAGACCACCGCCGAGGGCGTGGACGGCCTGCTGCCGCACGTGCTGGAAGACAACATCCAGATCGCCTTCGACGCCACCAGCGCCTACGTGCATGCCGAGAACAGCCGCAAGCTCAACGAGCTGGGCGTGCTGATGATCGACCTGACCCCGGCGGCCATCGGCCCGCTGTGCGTGCCGCCGGTGAACCTGCGTCAGCACGCCGAGAAGCTGGAGATGAACGTCAACATGATCTCCTGCGCCGGCCAGGCGACCATCCCGGTCGTCCATGCGGTGTCGCGCATCCAGAGCGTCGGCTACGCCGAAATCGTCGCCAGCCTGGCGTCGAAGTCGGTCGGCCCGGGCACCCGCGCCAACCTCGACGAATTCACCTACACCACCTCCAGTGCGCTGGAGAAGGTCGGCGGCGCGCGCAAGGGCAAGGCGCTGGCGATCATCAACCCGGCCGAGCCGCCGATGATCATGCGCAACACCATCTACTGCCTGACCGACGACGAGCCGGACCAGGACAGGATCACCGCCTCGATCCTGGAGATGATCGGCGAGGTGCAGAAGTACGTGCCGGGTTACCGGCTGGTCAACGGGCCGCTGTTCGACGGCAACAAGGTCACGGTGTTCATGGAAGTGGCCGGCCTCGGCGACTACCTGCCGACCTACGCCGGCAACCTCAACATCATGACCGCGGCGGCCACCCGTACCGCCGAGATGTTCGCCGAGGAGATCATCAAAGGAACGATCCAGCTGCCAGCCCCGGAGGTTGCGTGATGAGCCAGTCCAATAGTCTGAAAGGCCGCAAGGTCATCCTCCACGACATGTGCCTGCGCGACGGCATGCACGCCAAGCGCGAGCAGATCAGCGTCGAGCAGATGGTCAAGGTCGCCAGCGCCCTCGACGCCGCCGGCGTGCCCTACATCCAGGTCACCCACGGCGCGGGCCTGGGCGGCAACTCGCTGCAGCACGGCTTCGCCCCGCACAGCAACGAGGAGTACATCAGCGCCGTCGCCGCGCAGATGAAGCAGGCCAAGGTCTCGGTGCTGCTGATTCCGGGGCTGGGCACTATGAAGGAACTGCAGTCGGCCTACGACTGCGGCGCGCGCAGCGTGCACGTCGCCACACACTGCACCGAGGCGGACACCTCGCCGCAGCACATCGCCTTCGCCCGCAAGCTGGGCATGGACACCTCGGGCTTTCTGATGATGGCCCACCTCAACGACGCCGCCGGCATCGCCAGGCAGGGCAAGCTGATGGAGTCCTACGGCGCGCAGACCGTGTACGTCACCGACTCGGCCGGCTTCATGCTGCCCGAGGACGTCAAGGCGCGCATCGGCGCCCTGCGCGAGGTGCTCAACCCGGAAACCGAGATCGGCTTCCACGGCCACCACAACCTGGGCATGGGCATCGCCAACTCCATCGCCGCCATCGAGGCCGGCGCCAGCTGCATCGACGGCTCGGCGGCGGGCCTCGGCGCCGGCGCCGGCAACACCCCGCTGGAGGTGTTCGCCGCGGTGTGCGAGCGCATGGGCATCGAGACCGGCGTCGACCTGTTCAAGCTGATGGACGTCGCCGAGGACATCATCGTGCCGATGATGGAACACGTGGTGCGCGTCGACCGCGAGTCGCTGACCTTGGGCTACGCCGGCGTCTACTCGACCTTCCTGCTGCACTCCAAGCGTGCTTCCGAGCGCTTCGGCGTGCCGGCGCGCGACATCCTGGTCGAGCTGGGCCGCAAGAAGATGATCGGCGGCCAGGAGGACATGATCCTCGACACTGCGATGACCATGGCCAAGGAGCGCGGTCTGCTGAAGAGCGCCTGAGTCGCCGGGGGCAAGGAGCGGGTCGACCGTGTTGGGGGTCATGCAGTCGCGGCCGACTCCGTTCCTGCCGGTGCGGCGAACGGATAGCGAGGGGAACCGAGCATGAGTGAGCACAAGGAACTGGCTGTGGTGGTGGGCGCCACCGGGGCCTTCGGCGATCTGCTGGTGGAGGTGCTCGGCGTGCGCCGCGAGCCGGTGTGCGGACGCTGCCACCGAGTGCCGCCGGAGGCGTGGTCCATAGGCGGCGCGCCGGCCAGCGTGCTGCGCGCCGAGGAAGTGGCCGCGCGTGCCCGCGCCGCAGCCGGGGAGGGCGCCGCATGAAGCATGAGATCCATATCGAGGACACCGGCGAGCGCTACGCCTGCGACGAGCAGGAAACGGTGCTCAACGGTATGGCCAGGCTCGGCCGCAAGGGCATCCCGGTTGGTTGCCGTGGCGGCGGCTGCGGGGTGTGCAAGGTACGGGTCACCGGGGGCAGCTATACGCAGACCCGGACCATGAGTCGCCAGCACGTCAGTGCCGACGAGCAGGAGCACGGCACCGTGCTGGCCTGCTGCATCCAGGCGCAGAGCAGCCTGAGCCTCAAAGTGGTGGGCAAACTGCAGAAGGCAGTGTGCAAAGGGCCGATTCCGCTGATCCTGGTGGCGACCGAGACGCCGCTAAATCGAATGAGCATCTGAGCCGCGCTGTAGGGACGAACTCGTCCGTCCTTGCGTTACGACCGGCTGGATTGGCAGGAGAACGGCGCGGGCCACGAGGTGCAGGTCTCCGACCTCTACGCGATGAGCTGGAAGCCGGTGGCCAGCGCCGCCGACTTCGGCAGCCGGGCCAACCCGGACCGTTCACGCAGGTCTTCAACGTGGCGATGGCCGAGTAGTCGACGAAGCTCAGGTGGCGACAGTCGAGGGTCATCTTGGCCGGGTCGAACTGGCTGGGGAAGGGCGTTGCGGAGGCGAGTCCCAAGAGCCATGGGTTACAGAGCGACCTCGTTAGGGTGGCCATCCTCGCGACAGAACGGTCTTGCCAATCACGAGTTTTTATTTCCACACAAAATCAATGGATTAGCGTTCCGATAAGAAGCGATCTCCGGTGTAATTGATACTTTTTGTCTTTAAATGCGTCGATATACAGTAAAAAATGAGGTTTTTATTGACTTGGATCAATGGAGCTGTTAATTTCTGCCTCAACGAAGGGACGCACCCTGAAGCGCTCGACGCTTCGCTCGGTCCCCAACGATTCGCACAAAGGTTTCCTCGGAGGATTCGCCATGAAAAAGCTCGGTACCCTGGCTCTGACCGTTACCCTGCTGGCCGCCGGCGCTGCTAACGCCGCTGAAGTGCTCGAGGAAGTCAAAGTTCAAACCACCGGCAAGTCGACCGGCAGCATGACCGGGATGATGATCGGCGGCGTCGGCGGCCCCATCGGCGCTCTGATCGGTGCCGGCGTCGGCGCCCTGTTCGGTGGCACTGCCCAGGAGACCACCGGGCTCAGCGAGCGCGCCTACAAGGTCCGCATCGCTGACGGCCACGAGAAGATCGTGCGCTCCAGCGAAGAGCTGGCGATTGGCGAAGAGGTCGACGTTCGCGGCCGCCGCGCCTTCCGCACCAGCGACATGGCGGTGGCTGACAAGAGCACCTACCGCAACGCCTACAGCTACCGCGACTGACTGATCGGTCCGCAGGTTCCAGGGCTCGGCTTTCACGCCGGGCCTAATGAGATGGATCAGCCCGATCCCCGCGAAGCGGTTACGCTGAGCGGGGATTGTTTTTTCCGGAGACCATCGCCATGAGCGCTGTCACGTCGATCTGGCTGCTCGACACCGTCTTGCGAAATACCATCCGCCCTTGTGCGCCCTTGCCGTGCAGGTGAAAGCAGTGTTTGCCCCAATGTTGTTGAAGATGGGATCAACCATTCAGCTGCCACTGATGAGCGCACCGACCTATCGTGCCTTACCGTCGGAAGGCTTATAGAAGAGAAATTTGCCGGTCTCGGCTGTCTTGATGTATTCCTTGGCCCAATCGGGGGTCACATTCTTACCGTGGAAATACAAAGCGCCGTTGGTTCGGTCTGTTAATTGTCGGTTGAGCGCTTTTCGCGCTATTTCCTTGGCAATCGCATATTGGTCGTCCTCCTTCACCTGATCCGAACGCCCATCACACCACCACGAAAACTGACAGGTCCCCTGCTCGGAGCCTTGCTTGACAACCTCGCACAGCGTGTCTGGAAACCCTTCGTGGCCTAGCCGGTTCATGGCAACGTTGGCGACGGCCTCCATGTTGGAAGACGCCTCGCCTTTGGCCTCCCAGTAGATGCTGCGCGCAAGACAGGTGATTGCATCGTCCAGGGGCGCTTCGCCTGCCGGATCGACCGCCTGCGCTTCAGGTTTCGTGATGGCCTTGGTCGGAGGTGCAGGTGCCTCGTTTCCCTTGGTCGCTGCCTTCTGTTCCAGTATCTCCGCCTTGTCTACTGCCGCTTCCGCTTTTTGCTCTCGGTCAGTCGCGATTACCTGGCCCCCGAGAAGGATTGTCGTGAGGCAGGCTACTATCCATATAAAGCGCATGATCGAACCTTTGGAATGAACCGAACTTGACCATATCTGCGCTTGTCCAGCCGACCATTCCGAGGCTCGCAAGTCAGGTGCGTAGCCGGATTGAATGCAGCTGACAGGGCAGTGCTACGGTCAAAGTAGGTGCGCTTTTTCAGGAAAGCAAAACTCACATGGGGAGCCCCATCCTGGCCGGCGAAGGCGACCCGCTCGACGGAATGCTGCGGATCTCCTCGGCCGACTGGTTCGGCACCTACGTCCTGCCGCCGGTGCTCGCCCGCTTCTCGCTCAGCCATTCCAAGGTCGTGGTCGAACTGGTGAGCGGCGCGCGCCTCTTCGCTGCCTGGGCCGCTTCGGTTGAGTCCGGCCGCGGCGGCTATGCTTGGTAGCAGGCCGCCGCGCGAGGACGCCCCATGAGCGAGTCCTTCCACCCGTACCGCGATGTCGAGATCCGCGCCCCGCGCGGCACGGCGCTGAACGCCCGAAGCTGGCTCTGCGAGGCGCCGCTGCGCCTGTTGATGAACAACCTCGATCCGGAGGTGGCGGAGAACCCCAGGGAGCTGGTGGTTTACGGTGGCATTGGCCGGGCGGCGCGCAACTGGGAATGTTTCGACAAGATCGTCGAGTACCTGAAAGCTCTGGAGGACGACGAGACCCTGCTGATCCAATCGGGCAAGCCGGTGGGGGTGTTCCGCACCCACCGCGATGCGCCGCGGGTGCTGCTCGCCAATTCCAACCTGGTGCCGCACTGGGCCACCTGGGAGCATTTCCACGAGCTGGATGCCAAGGGCCTGGCGATGTACGGGCAGATGACCGCCGGCAGCTGGATCTACATCGGCAGCCAGGGCATCGTCCAGGGCACCTACGAAACCTTCGTCGAGGCCGGCCGCCAGCACTATGCCGGCGACCTGCGCGGGCGCTGGCTGCTCAGCGCCGGGCTCGGCGGCATGGGCGGCGCGCAGCCGCTGGCGGCGACTTTGGCCGGGGCCAGCGCGCTGCTGGTCGAGTGCCAGCAGAGCCGGATCGATTTCCGCCTGAAGACCGGCTACCTGGACGAACAGGCGCGCGATCTGGACGACGCCCTGGCGCGTATCGTCCGCTACTGCGGCGAGGGCCGGGCGGTGTCGGTCGGCCTCTGCGCCAATGCTGCGGACATCCTCCCGGAACTGGTGCGCCGCGGCGTGCGACCGGACCTGCTCACCGACCAGACCAGCGCGCACGACCCGCTCAACGGCTACCTGCCCAAGGGTTGGACCTGGGTCGAGTACCGCGAGCGCGCCGCCCGCGAGCCGGCCGTGACCGTCAAGGCGGCCAAGCAGTCGATGGCCGAGCATGTGCGTGCCATGCTGGCCTTCCACGGGCAGGGCGTGCCGGTGTTCGACTACGGCAACAACATCCGCCAGATGGCCCGGGACGAGGGGGTGGAGAATGCCTTCGCCTTTCCCGGCTTCGTCCCGGCCTACATCCGCCCGCTGTTCTGCCGCGGCGTCGGGCCGTTCCGCTGGGTGGCCCTGTCCGGGGAGGCCGAGGACATTTACCGCACCGACGCCCGGGTCAAGGAGTTGATCCCCGACGATCCGCACCTGCACCGCTGGTTGGACATGGCCCGCGAGCGCATCCGCTTCCAGGGGCTGCCGGCGCGGATCTGCTGGGTCGGGCTCGGCCAGCGCGCCCGGCTCGGCCTAGCCTTCAACGAAATGGTCCGAAGCGGCGAACTCAAGGCGCCGGTGGTCATCGGCCGCGACCACCTCGACTCCGGCTCGGTGGCCAGCCCCAATCGCGAGACCGAGGCCATGCGCGACGGCTCGGACGCGGTGTCCGACTGGCCGCTGCTCAACGCCCTGCTCAACACAGCGAGCGGCGCCACCTGGGTGTCCCTGCACCACGGCGGTGGGGTGGGCATGGGCTACTCGCAGCATGCCGGCATGGCGATCGTCTGCGACGGTAGCGACGAAGCGGCGGCGCGGATCGCCCGGGTGCTGCACAACGATCCGGCCAGCGGGGTGATGCGCCACGCCGACGCCGGCTACCCCGAAGCCATCGCCTGCGCCCGTGAGCAGGGGTTGAAGTTGCCGATGGTGGACGCCGGATGATGCGCCTCGGCAGGAGCCAGCGTGCTGGCGATGCTTTTTCGCTGTCATGGATCGCCAGCACGCTGGCTCCTGCGGGAGCGGCGGTGGCGATCGAGGGGAGCCGTCCGACCATGACCTATACCCGCTGCTGGTACCACTGTCATGCCGCCACCATGAGGGGCGGGCATTATTCGGTGATCGAGGACGCCGCGATCCTCGTGCGCGGCGAGCGGATCGCCTGGATCGGCCGGCGCGAGGCCTTGCCGCCCGGCGCTGCCGAGGCCGTCGACCTCGGCGGTGCCTGGGTCACGCCGGGGCTGATCGACTGTCACACCCACCTGGTGTTCGCCGGCGAGCGCACTGCCGAGTTCGAGCTGCGCCTGGAAGGCGCCAGCTACGCGGAGATCGCCGCGCACGGCGGTGGCATCGCCAGCACGGTGCGCGCGACCCGCGCGGCCAGCGAGGAGGCCCTGCTGGAAGGCGCCCTGCGCCGCGCCCGGCAGTTGCTGCGCGACGGGGTGACCTGCCTGGAGGTGAAGTCCGGCTACGGCCTCGACCTGGCCAGCGAGCGCAAGCTGCTGCGGGTCGCCCGTCGGCTCGCCGAGCGCCTGCCGCTGACGGTGCGCACCACCTGCCTGGCCGCCCATGCGGTGCCGGCGGAATACGCCGGGCGGGCCGACGACTACATCGCTCGTGTCTGCGAGGAGATGCTGCCGGCGCTGGCCGAGGAGGGGCTGGTGGATGCGGTGGACGCCTACTGCGAGCACCTGGCCTTCTCGCCGGAGCAGGTCGAGCGGCTGTTTCGCTGCGCCAGCGCGCTTAGGCTGCCGGTCAAGCTGCACGCCGAGCAGCTCTCCGCGCAGGGCGGTACGCGGCTCGCAGCGCGTTACCGGGCGCTCTCCGCCGATCACCTGGAATACGCCGACGAGGCCGACATCGCCGCCCTGGCGGAAGCGGACACGGTGGCGGTACTGCTGCCGGCGGCCTTCTACCTGCTGCGCGAGCGCCAGTTGCCGCCGGTCGGGGCACTGCGCCGGCACGGCGTGCCCATCGCCGTGGCCAGCGACCTCAACCCCGGCACTGCGCCGGTGCTGTCTCTGCGCCTGATGCTGGCCATGGCCTGCACGTCCTTCGGCCTGACGCCGGAGGAGGCGCTGGCCGGCGTCACCCTGCACGCGGCCCGCGCCTTGGGGCTGCAGGACAGCCACGGCAGCCTGGAGGTCGGCAAGTACGCCGATTTTGTCGCCTGGGACATCCACCGCCCGGCCGAACTGGCCTATTGGCTGGGCGGCGAGCTGCCCAGGCAGATCGTTTTCCACGGACTGGAGGTCACCCATGGATGAGGTTCTGGCGTTCAGCCGCGGGCGGGTACCGCTGCTGATCAGCATTCCCCACGCCGGCACCCGCCTGACGCCCGAGGTCGAGGCCGCCTTGATACCGCGCGCCCGTTCCTTGCCGGACACCGACCGCTACCTGCCGCGGCTCTACGACTTCGCCGCCGGGCTGGGCGCGAGCTTGCTGGTAGGACGCTATTCGCGCTACGTGGTGGACCTCAACCGGCCGCCCGACGACAGCCTGCTGTACACCGTGCCGGGCACCGGACTGTTTCCCGCGACCTTTCTCGACGGCACGCCGCTGTTCCTGCCGGGGCAGGAGCCGGGCGCCGCGCAGCGGGCCGGCTATCTGGAGCGGGTCTGGAAGCCCTATCACGCCACCCTGGCGCAGGAGCTGGCGCGCTTGAAGGCGGAATTCGGCTACGCGCTGCTGTTCGACGCCCACTCGATCCGCGCCGAAGTACCCTGGCTGTTCGAGGGGCGCCTGCCGGACCTCAACCTGGGCACTCACTCCGGGGCGAGCTGCGCGCCGGAGCTGGCCGAGCGGCTGATGGCGGTGTGCGCGGCGGCCGAGGGCTACAGCCGGGTGCTCGACGGGCGCTTCACCGGCGGCTACATCACCCGTCGTTACGGGCGGCCGGGGGAGGGCGTCCACGCCGTACAGCTGGAGTTGGTCCAGTGTCGCTACATGGAGGAGGACGAGCCCTTCCGCTATCGCGAGGATCTCGCCGGGCCGACCCGCGACGTGCTGCGCGCGCTGCTGGAGGCTATGCTGGCTTGGGGCCGGGAGCATGGCCGGCGCAACCTGTGACGTGTCTTCGCAGCTCCGACGGCGCGCCGTCGACGACACGTAAGTCATTGTTTAAACTCGGCCCGCGAATCGTATACCCCTTATGCCAGTGTGACTTTCCACGCGCCGGTCTGATTGACCGTGTAGTGTGGCCGGGCATTCTCGCGCACCCACTGTCCGGATATCCCCGCAGGACAACCGTCGGGACCCGGATGCAGGAGACGACAGGTCTCGCTGGAAACGAAACGTCACTCCCCATACCTCCAACAACAAGGAGCTTCACTTCATGACGATGGTGAGAAAAGGCATGCTGGCTTTCGCGGTGTCCGCCGCGCTGGGCCTGTCCTCCGTGGCCCAGGCCGACGTGCTGATCGGCGTGGCCGGCCCGCACACCGGCCCCAATGCCGCCTTCGGCGAGCAATACTGGCGCGGGGCCAGCCAGGCCGCCGCCGACATCAATGCGGCCGGCGGCATCAACGGTGAACCGATCAAGCTGGTCAAGGGCGACGATGCCTGCGAGCCGAAGCAGGCCGTGGCCGTGGCCAACCGTCTGGTCGACCAGGAAAAGGTCGCCGCGGTGATCGGCCACTTCTGTTCCTCTTCGACCATCCCGGCCTCCGAGGTCTATGACGAGGCGGGCATCCTCACCATCACCCCCGGCTCGACCAACCCGCAGATCACCGAGCGCGGCCTGAGCGCCATGTTCCGCATGTGCGGCCGCGACGACCAGCAGGGCCAGGTCGCCGCCGACTTCATCGTCGATACCCTGAAGGGCAAGCGGGTGGCGGTCATCCACGACAAGGACACCTATGGCCAGGGCATCGCCGATGCGGCCAAGGCCCGTCTGCGCCAGCGTGGCGTGACCGAGGTGCTCTACGAGGGCCTGACCCGCGGCGAGAAGGACTTCAACGCGCTGGTCACCAAGCTGCGCGGCGCCAACGTCGATGTGGTCTATTTCGGCGGCCTGCACACCGAGGCCGGCCCGCTGCTGCGGCAGATGCGCGAGCAGGGCCTGACCGCCAGCTTCGTCTCCGGCGACGGCATCGTCACCGACGAGCTGGTCACCACCGCCGGTGGTCCGAAGTACGTCAAGGGCACCTTCATGACCTTCGGCGCCGACCCGCGCAAGATCCCCGAGGGACAAGCCCTGGTCGGGAAGCTGCGCGCCAGCGGCTACGAGCCGGAGGGCTACACCCTGTACGCCTATGCTTCCCTGCAGGCCCTGGCCGCGGCCTTCAATGCGGTCGGCAAGACCGACTCGGAGAAGGCCAGCCAGTGGCTGAAGAGCCATCCGGTCGCGACCGTGATGGGCACCAAGGAGTGGGATGCCAAGGGCGACCTGAAAGTCAGCGACTACGTGATCTACGAGTGGGACGACCAGGGCAAGTATCACCAGAGGTGACAAGCCGCCCAGGCCGAGTAGGGTGGAAAACGACCGCAGGTCTTTTCCACCTGCTGGCGGTGCGGTCCGGTGGAAAACCGCTGCGCGGGTTTTCCACCCTACGACGCTGCGCAGCCGCATTCTTCATGAACCGCCCATAGACGAGACTTACGCATGGACGGCATCTTCCTGCAACAACTGATCAACGGGCTGACCCTCGGGTCGGTCTACGGCCTGATCGCCATCGGCTATACCATGGTTTACGGGATCATCGGCATGATCAACTTCGCCCACGGCGAGGTGTACATGATCAGCGCCTACCTCTCGGCCATCGGTCTGTCGCTGCTGACGTTCTTCGGCCTGGAATCCTTTCCGCTGCTGATCTTCGGCACGCTGCTGTTCACGGTCTGCGTCACCGGCCTGTACGGTTGGACGATCGAGCGCATCGCCTACCGGCCGCTGCGCAACTCCACCCGCCTGGCGCCGCTGATCAGCGCCATCGGCATCTCGCTGATCCTGCAGAACTACGTGCAGCTCAGCCAGGGGGCGCGCCAGCAGGGCATACCGACCCTGCTCGACGGCGCCTTCCGCTTCCACGTCGGCGAGGGCTTTTTGCAGATCAGCTACACCAAGGTGTTCATCCTGGTCGCCGCCTTCGCCGGCATGGCCGCGCTGACCTGGGTGATCCACTGCACCCGGCTCGGGCGGATGTGCCGGGCCACCCAGCAGGACCGCAAGATGGCGCAGATCCTCGGCATCGATACCGACCGGGTGATCTCCTGGGTGTTCGTCATCGGCGCCGCCATGGCCGCGCTGGCCGGCCTGCTGATCACCCTGAACTACGGCACCTTCGACTTCTACGCCGGCTTCGTCATCGGCATCAAGGCATTCACCGCCGCGGTGCTCGGCGGCATCGGCTCGCTGCCCGGCGCCATGCTCGGCGGCCTGATCCTCGGGGTCGCCGAGGCGCAGTTCTCCGGAATGGTCAACACCGACTACAAGGACGTGTTCAGCTTCTCGCTGCTGGTGCTGATCCTGATCTTCCGACCGCAAGGACTCCTGGGACGGCCCCAGGTGACGAAGGTATGAACATGCCCGAGCGTTCTTCCCTGGATATCCGCCAGCCCCTGCTGGATAGCGTGCTCGCCGGGCTGATCGCCCTGGTGGTGTTCGGCCCCATCGTCGGCGTGGTGCTCGACGGCTACGGCTTCAACCTGCAGCCCGCGCGCGTCGCCTGGATCGTCGGCACGGTGATGCTCGGCCGTTTCCTCCTCAGTCTGTTCCTGCACAGCGTCATCGGCCGCGGCTGGCTGCAGCGTCTCGACGGCGGCGGCGCGGGCGTGCAGGTGCTGGCGCCGGACTATCGCTCGCGGTTGCGCTGGATCGTCCCGCTGGTGCTGCTGGCGGCAGTGGTCTTGCCATTCTTCGCCAACAAATACCTGCTCACCGTGGTCATCCTCGGGCTGATCTACGTGCTGCTCGGTCTCGGCCTGAACATCGTGGTCGGCCTCGCCGGGCTGCTCGACCTGGGCTACGTGGCCTTCTACGCGATCGGCGCCTACGGTCTGGCGCTCGGCTACGAATACCTCGGCCTCGGCTTCTGGAGCGTGCTGCCGCTGGCCGCGCTCACCGCGGCGCTGGCCGGGGCGCTGCTCGGCTTCCCGGTGCTGCGCATGCATGGCGACTATCTCGCCATCGTCACCCTGGGCTTCGGCGAGATCATCCGCCTGGTGCTGAACAACTGGCTGTCCCTCACCGGCGGGCCGAATGGCATGTCGGTGCCGGCGCCGACCTTCCTCGGCCTGGAGTTCGGCCGCCGGGCCAAGGACGGCGGGGTGCCGTTCCACGAGTTCTTCGGCATCGCCTACGACCCCAACCTCAAGTTCCTGTTCATCTACGCGGTGCTGTTGCTCACCGTGCTGCTGGTGCTCTACGTCAAGGGCCGGCTGATCCGCATGCCGATCGGCCGGGCCTGGGAGGCGCTGCGCGAGGACGAGATCGCCTGTCGCGCCATGGGCCTCAACCACGTGCTGGTCAAGCTCTCGGCGTTCATGCTCGGCGCCTCCACCGCCGGGCTGGCGGGGGTGTTCTTCGCCAGCTACCAGGGCTTCGTCAACCCGACCTCGTTCACCTTCTTCGAATCGGCGCTGATCCTCGCCATCGTGGTGCTCGGCGGCATGGGCTCGACCCTGGGTGTAGTGCTCGCCGCCTTCGTGCTGACGGTGGCGCCGGAGCTGCTGCGCAGTTTCGCCGACTACCGGGTGTTGCTGTTCGGCATGCTGATGGTACTGATGATGATCTGGCGGCCGCGCGGACTGATCCGCATCAGCCGCCGCGGTTTCGCGCAGCGTCCGGGGGTGGCGCCATGAAGGACGACGAGATTCTCAGCGTCGAGCACCTGTCCATGCAGTTCGGCGGCATCCGCGCGCTCCACGACGTCAGCCTGGGCGTCAAGCGCCACTCGATCACCGCGCTGATCGGCCCCAACGGCGCCGGCAAGACCACAGTGTTCAACTGCCTGACCGGCTTCTACCGCGCCAGCGGCGGCAGCATCCGCCTGAATGCCCGCGGCCGCAGCACCGACGTGCTGCAGGTGCTCGGCGGGCCGTTCCGGGCGGGCGACTTCGTCAACCCGCGGCGCTTCGCCAGCCGCCTGCGCTACAAGCTGTTCGGCGGCACCCACCTGGTCAACCGTGCCGGGCTGGCGCGGACCTTCCAGAACATCCGGCTGTTTCGCGAGATGTCGGTGCTGGAGAACCTGCTGGTGGCCCAGCACCTGTGGGTCGAGCGCAACCTGCTGGCCGGCATCCTCAACACCCGGGGCTTCCGGCGAGCCGAGGAGCAGGCGCTGGAGCACGCCTTCTACTGGCTGGAGGCGGTCGATCTGGCCGACTGCGCCAACCGCCTGGCCGGCGAGCTGTCCTACGGCCAGCAGCGCCGCCTGGAGATCGCCCGGGCCATGTGCACCCGGCCGCAGCTCCTCTGCCTGGACGAGCCGGCCGCCGGCCTCAACCCGGCCGAAACCGCCGCGCTCAGTCGGATCATCCGCACCCTGCGCGACGCGCACGAGGTCACCGTGCTGCTGATCGAGCACGACATGGGCCTGGTGATGGGCATTTCCGACCACATCCTGGTGCTCGACCACGGCGAACTGATCGCCGAAGGTCCGCCCGCGGCGATCCGCCACGACCCCAAGGTGATCGCCGCCTACCTGGGCGCCGACGAGGAGGAGCTGGCATGAGCGTGCCGCTGCTGGAATTTCGCAACGTCGACCTGCACTACGGGCCGATCCAGGCGCTGCGCCAGGTCAGCCTGCACGTCGAGGAGGGCGAGACGGTCAGCCTGATCGGCGCCAACGGCGCGGGCAAGTCGAGCCTCTTGATGTCGATCTTCGGCCAGCCGCGCCCGAGCGCCGGGCAGATCCTCTACCGCGGCGAGGACATCACCCGCAAGTCGGCCCACCATGTCGCCTCCGGCGGCGTGGCCCAGTCGCCGGAAGGACGCCGGGTGTTCCCCGACATGAGCGTGGAGGAGAACCTGCTGATGGGCACCATCCCCATCGGCACGGCGCACGCCGACGAGGACCTGCGGCGGATGTTCGCGCTGTTTCCGCGTCTCGAGGAGCGGCGCAACCAGCGCGCCATGACGCTCTCCGGCGGCGAGCAGCAGATGCTCGCCATCGCCCGCGCGCTGATGAGCCGGCCGCGCCTGCTGCTGCTCGACGAACCCTCCTTGGGCCTGGCGCCCATCGTGGTCAAGCAGATCTTCCAGATCCTCCGCGACCTGGCGGCCGGCGGCATGACTATCTTCCTCGTCGAGCAGAACGCCAACCACGCGCTCAAGCTCTCCGACCGCGGCTACGTGATGGTCAACGGGCAGATCCGCCTGTCCGGTACCGGGGAGGAACTGCTCGGCAACCCGGAGGTGCGCAGCGCCTATCTGGGCGGGCACTGAGCGGCGGTGCTGCGCAAGGAGGGACTTTTTCCGCCCGCAGCCCGGCTCCAGCCCTTAAACTTGCATCGCCCACGGGGCGGCCGCCGGCCGGCCCCGTTTCGTTTCGGCTCGATTCAGCGAGGATTTCATGCAGGACAACGCTTTCCCGGTTGCCGGTCAGGTCGGTTACGTCGCCATCGAGCAGCCGTTCGGCGTGCAGCCGCCCAAGGTGCATTGCCCGATCTGCGGCCAGCAGCAGTTCGTCGAGCGGGACGACGAGTATCTGGAAACTCCCTGCGAGCACCTGGCCTTCGTTTTTGGCGGCGATGAGGACGAGTTCGTCTATGCCTCTGCCGACTTCACCGAGCGTTTCGCCCGCTTCGATGCCGAACTGGATGCGCGCTTCCCCGACGAGGCATCGCGCGGCGGCGAGGACTACGAGGAGGCCAGCAGCTTCTACCGCGACCTGTTTCCCCGCCGGCTGGCCGAGATGGGCTACGGTGCCCACCTGCTGGCCCTGCGCATCACCTATGGCGGCATGGCCGAAGGCGGCCCGGTGTGGTTCAGCGACGTCTACGGCTTCGACTACGCCGCAATCCGCGAGGACGATGCGCCTTAACCCATCCGGATCACAATATTTCCAGCGCGAGCGCGATGCCCTGTCCTCCGCCAATGCACAGCGTCACGATGCCGCGCTTTTCACCGCCACGCTGCATGGCGTGCAGCAGGCGGGTCGTCAGCACCGCACCGCTCGCACCAATCGGGTGTCCATGCGCGATTGCGCCGCCCTCGACGTTGACGATCGCCTCGCTGAAGCCGATCTCGCGAAGACAGGCCAGTGCAATCGCCGCGAAGGCTTCATTGATCTCGACCCGCTCCACATCGGCCACCGACCAGCCGGCCCGGGTCAGCGCCTGCCGTACCGCAGGCACCGGCCCGAGGCCGAACAAGCCTGGCTCGACCGCGCCCACACCATAACTGACCAGTCGGGCCATCGGGGCCAGACCGTTGCGCTCCGCCCAGTTGCGCTCGGCCACCAGCATGGCCGCCGCACCGCTATTGAGCCCCGGCGCATTGCCCGCCGTGATGGTGCCGTCCTTGCGAAACGCCGGTTTGAGCCGGGCCAGGGATTCGGCCGTGGTTTCCGGGCGGTTGTGCTCATCCTTGGCAAACAGGCTCGGCCCCTTGCGGCCAGGCACCTCCACGGTGGCGATTTCGGCCTCGAACAACCCCGCCGCCTGAGCTTGTGCAAAGCGCTGCTGGGAACGAAGTGCCCAGCGATCCTGATCGTCACGCGAGATACCGCACTGGCTGACCAGGTCTTCGGTATGCCAGCCGGAATGCTGCCCGCTGAAGGCATCGTTCAGCCCATCGAAGAGCATGCTGTCGTGCATGGTGACATCTCCCATCCGCGCACCCCAGCGACCCTGTGGCAGCAGGTAGGGGGCACGGTCCATGTTCTCCATGCCGCCGGCAATGGCACACTCGGTCATGCCTGACCAGACTTCAAGCGCAGCACTGGCGATAGCCTGAGCACCGGAGCCGCAGACGCGGTTGACTGCCAGGGCAGGAACTTCCAGCGGCAGCCCCGCTGCGATACCGGCCTGGCGGGCCGGATTCATTTTCACGCCGGCCTGAATCACGTTGCCCATGATCAGCGACTGCACCTTGTCGGCCGCCAGACCCGAGCGTGCCAGACTCTCGCGAATCGCCGCCGCTCCCAGATCCGGTGCCGGCACATTCTTGAGCGCGCCATCATAGGTGCCAATCGCGGTACGTACGGGGTTGCACAGCACTACGTCGATCTTGCTCATGGATGGTTCTCCTGCCTGCCGAGTGAGTTGAAGAACTGCCTCTGGAGGTCGCCATGCCCGTCGTGCTCAGGGCAAGGGCGCGAGTCCCGGAGACACCGGCGCGAAGCTGTCGCCGAGGGGCGTTGGTGGCCGGTCACGGAGACGGAAGGGACGCCCCCCGTTGCACGGCACCGCCGTAAGCGTAGTTGCGCACGTTGAACTTGAGCGACTGGCCCGGGACCCCGGCCGACATGATGTCGCTGCGGTAGACGGCGTGCGCAAGGCTTGAAGAATAGCCGTCGGCGCTCAGGAGCCTTGAAAGGGCGGGCTCTCAGGACAGAATCACCAGACGGTCGGGCAGCTCGTTGCGTTCATGGGTGGCGGGCAGGTGCTCCTTGAGCAGCGCGCCGCAGGCCTCGATGCAGGTGAGGAAGCCCTGCAACGTCTCGCCGCGTTTCACCTGGGCGGTGAAGGTTTCGACGATGGCCTGCCAGGTGGAGTCGTCCAGGCGACTGGAAATTCCCCGGTCGACCAGAATTTCCACATAGCGCTCGGCCTCCGAGACGAAGATCAGCATGCCGCTCTCCGCCTCGGTGCGATGCAGGTTGAGTTCGATGAACTGCCGCCGGGCCAGGTTGCTGGCGCGCCAGTGGCGTACCGCCCGGGGGACCAGTCGGGTGGTGATGGCGGGAAGACGGAACAGCAGGCTGCAGAGGATGAAGGTCGCCCACTGCGCCAGCAGCAGGTGCCCCGCGCTCAGCCAGCCACCGACGAGGTTGACCGGGCCGGGCAGCAGCAGGGCGACCAGCCCGGCCCAGAGCAGGGAGATATAGGTGTAGTCGTCGGCCCGCGCCGCCAGTACCGTCACCAGTTCGGCATCGGTATCGCGCTCGATCCGCTCGATCGCCGCGGCGACCTGCCGCTGTTCGCTTTCGGTCAGCAATTTCATGGGTTGTCCGTGTCCTTACCAGCCACCTGAGGCTCCACCGCCGCCGAAGCCGCCGCCCCGCCCGCTAAAACCACCCCCACCACCGCCTCCGCGACGCAGGCCGCCCAGCAGCGCACCGGCTATGAATGCACCGCGGCCATGCCCGCTGCGGATCAGCAGCAGGATGACCATCAGCAGCAGGAGTAGCGCGCCCGGCGACGGCCCGTCCGCATCCCGATCCGCGGCGCCCGATCCTTGTTCGCCCGGCAAGGGCTCGCCGCCCAGTACCCGGATCATCGCCGCCGCCCCTTCGGTGACGCCGCGGGCAAAGTCGCCTTGCTTGAAGGCGGGAGCGATGATGTTGTGGATGATGAGCGAGGACTGGGCGTCGGTCAGGCGCTCTTCCAGGCCATAGCCGACCTCGATGCGGACCTGCCGTTCGTCGCGCGCGACGATCAGCAAGGCGCCGTTGTCCTTGCCCTTCTGGCCGATGCCCCAGCGGCGGCCCAGTTCGACGCCGAACTCCTCGATGCTGCGCCCTTGCAGGTCCGGAACGGTGACCACCACCAGCTGATCGCCGGTCGCCTGCTCATGGGCCGCCAGCATCTGGGTCAGGCGGGCCTCGGTGGACGCATCGAGCAAGTCGGCATGATCGACCACCCGTCCGCTCAAGGTCGGGAAACTGACCTCCTGCGCCTGGACGAGGAGGGCGCAGGCGCAGAGCAGCAGGCCCTGAAGGAGCCTGTGTGCCGCGCTCATCGGAACTTCACTTGCGGCGCCTGTTCCGCGCCCTGGGTCGTGGCCTCGAAGCTCTCGCGGACCGGCATGTCGCTGTAGAGCACGCTGTGCCAGATGCGCCCGGGGAAGGTGCGAATCTCGGTGTTGTAACGCGCCACGGCGGCAATGAAGTCGCGACGCGCCACCGCGATGCGATTTTCGGTGCCTTCCAGCTGGGACTGCAGGGTGAGGAAGTTCTGGTTGGACTTCAGCTCGGGATAGCGCTCGGAGACCACCATCAAGCGGCTCAGCGCGCCGCTCAGCTGATCCTGTGCCTGCTGGAATTGCTGCAGCTTCTGCGGATCGTCCAGCGTGCGGGCATCCACCTGGATGGAGGTGGCCTTGGCCCGGGCCTCGATCACCGCGGTCAGGGTTTCCCGTTCCTGCTGGGCGTAGCCCCTGACCGTTTCCACCAGATTGGGAATCAGGTCGGCACGCCGCTGGTACTGATTTTCCACCTGCCCCCAGGTCGCCTTGACCTGCTCGTCGTAGGTGGGAATGTCGTTGATGCCGCAGCCCGCCAGGAGCCACGACACGACCAGGAGCGTGGCCAGCCGCCAATCGAACCGATAGCCTTGCTTGGAATGGATCATCCGCTTGTTCCGTCTTGCCAATGGAGTGGGCCTGCCACAACGGTAGACCATTGGCAGCCAGAAGCCTGGCGGCCAAGGGGTTTCGAACGGCCGCGGATGCGTCACCGGCCGCCCGGCCTGCTCAGTGCCAGCAGGCGCTGCACGCCGACCGGCTCCTCGGCGAGCAGCGGCACCACCGCATGGCGGCGGGCATGTCGGCTGGCCACCGCCTCGATTTCGCGCAACTCGCTCCAGGCCCGCTGGCGCAGCAGGGGCGAGTCGGTGTGTGCGGCGGCGACGCTGTTGTTGATCACCCAGGCCCAGGGTTCGATGCCGGCGCGGCGCAGGTCGGCCTGCAGGTTGGCGGCCTCCAGTACCGGGGTGGTTTCCGCCAGGGTCACCAGCAGCACCTTGGTCTGCTGCGGGTCCTGCAGTTGCATCATCGGCGTGGTGAAGCGCATCCCGCTGGCGCCCATCTGCCGCTCGATCTCGCGGTGGTAGGCGCCGGTGGCGTCGAGCAGCAGCAGGGTGTGGCCGGTCGGTGCGGTGTCCATGACCACGAACTTGCGGCCGGCCTCGCGGATGACCCGCGAGAAGGCCTGGAACACCGCGATCTCCTCGGTGCAGGGCGAGCGCAGGTCCTCGGCCAGCAGCGCGCGGCCGGCCTCATCCAGCTTGGCGCCCTTGGTCGCCATCACGTGCTGGCGGTACTGCTCGGTCGCGGCCTGGGGATCGATGCGGCTGACGCTGAGGTTGTCCAGCGAGCCGTTCAGGGTTTCGCCCAGATGGCCGGCGGGGTCCGAGGTGGTGAGGTGCACTGGCAGGCCGCGGTGGGCCAGCTCCACCGCCACGGCGGCGGCCAGGGTGGTCTTGCCCACGCCGCCCTTGCCCATCAGCATCACCAGGCCATGGCCGGCGGCGGCGATCTCGTCGACCAGTTCGGCGAGGCTCGGGGCCGGCAGCGTGGGCGCGGCGGCTACCGCTTCGAGGGGGGCGCTGCCGGCGCCGTCGAGCAACTGGCGCAGCGCCTCGACGCCGACCAGGTTGAACGGCTTGAGGGCGATCCGGTCGCAGGGCAGGGCGCCGAGTGCTGCAGGCATGGCCGCCAGCGCCGCCTGCTCGCGGGCGCAGACGGCGGCGGCCAGGGTGTCCTGCGCGGCCTCGGTGGGTGGCAACACGCCGTTGATCACCAGGTACTGCTGGCGCAGGCCGATGGCAGCCAGTTCCTCGTGGGTGCGTGCCACCTCGCGCAGGGTCGCCTGCTGGGCGCGGGCGACCAGCACCAGGCGGGTGCGTTGCGGGTCTGCGAGGGCTTCCACCGCTTCGCGATACTGGCTGCGTTGTTTGTCCAACCCGGCCAGCGGGCCGAGGCAGGAGGCGTCGCCCTTGCCGGCTTCGAGAAAGCCGCTCCAGGCGCCGGGCAGTTGCAGCAGGCGGATGGTGTGGCCGGTGGGGGCGGTATCGAAGACGATGTGCTCGTAGTCGGCAGTCAGCGCCGAGTCGACCAGCAGTGCGGTGAACTCGTCGAAGGCGGCGATCTCGGTGGTGCAGGCGCCGGACAGCTGCTCCTCCATGCCGCGGACCACGTCCTCGGCCAGCACGCCGCGGGCCGGGCCGACGATGCGCTCGCGATAGGCCTCGGCGGCGCCCTGCGGGTCGATCTCCAGCGCCGTCAGGTTGGCTACCGCCGGCACGGCGGTGATGTGGTTGCCGATGGCGATGCCGAACACCTGACCGACGTTGGACGCCGGGTCGGTGCTGACCAGCAGCACCCGCTTGCCGCTCTCGGCGAGGCGGATGGCGGTGGCGCAGGCGATCGAGGTCTTGCCGACGCCGCCCTTGCCGGTGAAGAACAGAAAGCGCGGTGGCTGCTCGAGAAATTCCATGGGTGTTGCCTCCTCAGTTGTGCGACAGGCCGCGCTCGTACCAGGCGCGGCTGCGGTTCACCGTGCGTACCAGCCAGAGCATCACCGGCACCTCGATCAGCACGCCGACCACGGTGGCCAGCGCGGCGCCGGAATCGAAACCATAGAGAACGATGGCTACCGCCACCGCCAGTTCGAAGAAGTTCGAGGCGCCGATCATCGTCGAAGGCCCGGCGATGTCGTGGCGTACCCGGAAACGGCGATTGAGCCAGTAGCCGAGTCCGGCGATGAACAGGGTCTGCAGCAGGATCGGTACGGCCAGCATCAGGATGATCAGCGGCTGTTCGACGATCGCCTCGCCCTGGAAGGAGAACAGCAGCACCAGGGTGGCGAGCAGGGCGACGATGGAGAACGGGCCGATCTTCGCCAGCGCCGTCTGGAAGGCCGCCGCACCGCGCCTGAGCAGCCGGGCACGGATGAACTGGGCGATGGCCAGCGGGACGACGATGTACATCGCCACCGACAGCAGCAGGGTGTCCCAGGGCACCGGGATCGACGACACGCCGAGCAGCAGGGCGACGATGGGCGCGAAGGCGAAGATCATCACCAGGTCGTTGAGCGCCACCTGGGTCAGGGTGAAGTTGGCGTTGCCGCCGCACAGGTTGCTCCACACGAACACCATCGCCGTGCAGGGCGCGGCGCCGAGCAGGATCAGCCCGGCCATGTAGCTGTCGATCTCGCCGGCCGGCAGCCAGGGCGCGAACACCTGTTCGATGAACAGCCAGCCGAGCAGCGCCATGGAGAACGGCTTGACCGCCCAGTTGACGAACAGAGTGATGCCCATCCCGGCCTTCTGCTGGTAGAGCTCGTGCAGGGCGCCGAAGTCGATCTTCATCAGCATGGGGACGATCATCACCCAGATCAGCACGCCGACCGGGAGGTTGACCTGGGCGATCTCCAGCGCGCCGACCCCCTGGGCCACGGCCGGTGCATAGAGGCCGAGCAGGGTGCCGGCGACGATGCAGAGGAACACCCAGAGGGTCAGGTAGCGCTCGAAGAAGCCGAGCGGGGCGCCGGCGGCCTGCCTGGCCGCCACTTCGCAGGGGCTGGACATGGGGGAGATCTCCTTTTCCGGCCGGTTCACGTCGATGGTCATCAGTCTTTCATCTGTCTTTTCGAATATGTTGACATCCAGATGAGTTCGGGCTGTCGGGGGGGCTTTGGCCCCGATAGCCCGGAGCTTCAAATCATCGACTCCTTGAAAGTCCATGCAGCTCGGACTCGTCAAGTGTGCTCCTTTCACTTAATATGCGGCAAGCCATATGTTTTGGTTTCCAAATTCATGAAAAGCAACGTCTGGGGATTGCCATGGTCGAGCACCTGACTCCCACCATGGTCTTCAAGTGTCTGGCCGAAGAGACCCGGGCGCGGATGACCCTGCTGATCGCCCGCGAGGGTGAGCTGTGCGTCTGCGAGCTGACCGCGGCGCTGGAGCAAAGCCAGCCGAAGATTTCCCGCCACCTCGCCCAGCTGCGCGCCTGTGGCGTGCTGGAAGACCGCCGCCAGGGGCAGTGGGTGTATTACCGCCTGCATCCCCATCTGCCGGACTGGGTGCACGAGATGCTGAAGACCATCCTGGCCGCCAACCGGAACTGGCTCGGCCCCGAGTTGCAGCGTCTGGAGCGCATGCGCAATCGCCCCGAACGCGCAACCATCTGCGCCTGAACCTGCAACCCGCGTCGCGGACGGAGACAGCCCATGCACGACGATCTGCCCAACCTCGGTCCGCGCATTCTGTTGCTCTGCACCTTGGGATGGGTTTTCTGCGCGTCGTCCGGCAGCGGCAGGCCGAAAGGATCGAAGATCCGCGTTTCGGCGCCGAAACGCTCCAGGCCAGGCCCATGCTGAAAACCGTTGCCCTGTTTGCAGTGACCGCCGTTGCCGAGATTCTCGGCTGCTATCTGCCCTATCTCTGGCTCCGGGAGGGCAGGAGCGCCTGGCTGCTGGTGCCGGGGGCGATCTCCCTGGCGCTGTTCGCCTGGCTGCTGTCGCTGCATCCGACGGCGGCCGGGCGGGTCTATGCCGCCTATGGCGGGGTATACATCGGCGTTGCCCTGTTCTGGCTGTGGTGGGTCGATGGAGTACGTCCGACCTGGTGGGACCTGCTCGGCGGCAGCGTCGCCCTCACCGGCATGAGGGCGATCATCATGCTGGCCCCGCGAAACTCCTGATTTCTGAAACGAGGAAACCTTCATGACCATCAAGGTAGGCATCAATGGCTTCGGCCGCATCGGACGTCTGGCCCTGCGCGCCGCCTGGGGCTGGCCGGAGCTGGAGTTCGTGAGAATCAACGACCCGGCCGCCGACGCAGCCACCCACGCCCACCTGCTCAACTTCGACTCGGTGCACGGCCGCTGGCGGCACGAGGCCGGCAGCGACGGCGACTGCGTGACGATCGACGGCAAGCGCATTCCGGTCACCGCCAACAAGGCCATCGCCGACACCGACTGGTCGGATTGCGACGTGGTGATCGAGGCCAGCGGCAAGATGACCAAGGTCGCCCTGCTGCAGGCCTATCTGGACCAGGGCGTCGGGCGCGTGGTGGTCAGCGCGCCGGTCAAGGAGCCGGGCGCGCTCAACGTGGTGATGGGGGTGAACGACCAGCTGTTCGATCCGGCGCAGCACCGCATCGTCACCGCCGCGTCTTGCACCACCAACTGCCTGGCGCCGCTGGTCAAGGTGATTCACGAGAACCTCGGCATCCGCCACGGCGCGATCACTACCATCCACGACCTGACCAACACCCAGAGCATCCTCGATACGCCGCACAAGGACCTGCGCCGCGCCCGCGCCTGCGGCATGAGCCTGATCCCCACCACCACCGGTTCGGCTACGGCGATTGCCGAGATCTTCCCGGAGCTGCGCGGCCGCCTGAACGGCCACGCGGTGCGCGTGCCGCTGGCCAACGCCTCGCTGACCGACTGCGTGTTCGAGGTGGAGCGCGAAACCACGGTGGAGGAGGTCAACGCCCTGCTCAAGGCCGCCGCCGAGGGGCCGCTTGCGGGCATCCTCGGCTACGAGGAGCGGCCGCTGGTGTCCATCGATTACCGTACCGACCCGCGTTCGTCGATCGTCGACGCGCTCTCGACCATGGTGGTCAACGGCACCCAGGTGAAGCTCTATGCCTGGTACGACAACGAGTGGGGCTACGCCAACCGTACCGCAGAGCTGGCGCGGCTGGTGGGACTGGCCCGCTAAGCACGCCGACGTTTCCCGCTGTCATTACCGCTCAGCGCGGGGGTCCAAGCGCCTGGCAGAGGCATCGGCTCGATGGGGTGCCGGCGCCCCGTTGAGGGGAAAGTCCAGACGCAAAGGCTTCAATCGCCTTTGTATGTGCCTTGCCAGGCGATACCGACTATCGACACCAGAAGAATCGTCGACCAGAAAGCCCACTGAATACCCATGGTGCATAACCTCCGGAGCAGTGATGCTTGCTAAATCCCAAGCAAGTATCCTTCCAGCGAAGGGGTGTCCGCTCTACGGGGCTCACTGCGCGGCAGGCTCGCATCCGCGACGATGGGCAATTGTCCCATATATGAAACAGTCGGCCTTTCTTTAAGAGGTGGCATGTTTCATATGTGGGATATTCCGGCGGGCTGCGGGTTTCCAGACCATGGCGTCCGGCAAGCTGGTGTTGGGGATTTTTGCCGTGCCGGCCGCGTTCGAGCGAGGTCGGCCTGATCCTCGGCGCGGGCATGTGGCTCGAAAAAGGGCAGCCGTTCACGACAAACGCCGCCAGGTGGTGCTTGTCGGGGCCAGGTCGGCATCTTTATCTGTGCATTTATACAGGCAGCGATTGCCTGAACGCCGATTACTGCACATGCTTGACGCCATCGCGACAACCGACGATGGCGGACCATGCGACTCTTCCTCTGTGAAAAACCTTCCCAGGCCAAGGATATTGCCAGGATGCTCCAGGCCACCCGGCGCGGCGACGGCTGCTGGCTGGGTGCGAACGTGACGGTGACCTGGTGTATCGGCCACCTGCTGGAAACCGCGCCGCCGGATGCCTACGACGCCCGCTACAAGCGCTGGGTGCTGGATGATCTGCCGATCGTTCCCGAGCAGTGGAAGATGCTGGTCAAACCCAAGACCGCCAGTCAGTTCAAGGTCGTCAAGCGCCTGCTCGGCGAGGCCCGCGAGCTGGTCATCGCCACCGACGCCGACCGCGAGGGCGAGATGATCGCCCGCGAACTGGTGGAGCACTGCCGCTATCGCGGGCCGATCCAGCGGCTCTGGCTGTCGGCGCTGGACGATGCGTCGATCCGCAAGGCGCTGGCGGCGCTCAAGCCGGGCGCCGAGACCTTCACCCTCTACCATGCGGCACTGGGCCGCTCGCGCGCCGACTGGCTGATCGGCATGAACATGAGCCGGCTGTTCACCCTGCTCGGGCGGCAGTCCGGCTATCAGGGCGTGCTACCGGTGGGCCGTGTGCAGACGCCGACCCTGCGCCTGGTGGTCGACCGCGACCGCAGCATCGCCGACTTCGTTCCGGTGCCGTACTGGGCCATCGAGGTGCAACTGCTCGGCGCCGACGGTACGCCCTTCGTCGCCCACTGGCGTGCGCCGGAGGAGGTCTGCGACGAGCAGGGGCGCTGCCTCAAACAAGAATTGGCGCAACGGGCGGCAGACGCCATGCGCCGCGCCGCCAGCGCGCGGCTGGTCGAGCTGAAAACCGAGCGGATGCGCGAGGCGCCGCCGCTGCCGTTCGACCTCGGCACCCTGCAGGAGGTCTGTTCGAAGAAGCTCGGCCTGGGCGCCCAGGAAACCCTCGATATCGTCCAGGCACTCTACGAGACCCACAAGGTCGTCACCTATCCGCGCAGCGATTGCGGCTACCTGCCGCTCAGCCAGCACGGCGAGGCGCCGGCGATCCTGGCGGCGCTGGGGCGTGCCGATCCCGCCCTGGCCGGGCTGCTGCCGTACCTCGATCCGCAGCGCCGCTCGCGGGCCTGGAACGATGCCAAGGTCGGCGCCCACCACGGCATCATCCCCACCGCTGCCGCCAAGGATCTCGACCGCCTGGTGGGCAAGCAGCGCGCCGTGTTCACCCTGATCCGCGCGCGCTACCTGGCGCAGTTCCTGCCCAACCACGAGTACGACCGCACTCAGGCCGACTTCGACTGCGCCGGCCACGCCTTGCGCGCGGTGGGCAAGCGCATCGTCGAGCCGGGCTGGCGCCGTGCGCTGCCCGAAGCCCTGACCCCGGCCAAGGGGCGCGAGGCACCGCCGCCGCAAGACCTGCCGGCCCTGTGCGAGGGGCAGGACTGCGCCGTCGCGCAGGTGACGCTCAAGGATCTCTGGACCCAGCCGCCCAAGCCGTTCACCGAGGGCGACCTGATCAAGGCGATGAAGAACGTCGCCAAACTGGTCGACGACCCGCGGCTTAAGCAGAAGCTCAAGGACACCACCGGCATCGGCACCGAGGCGACCCGCGCCGGAATCATCCAGGGCCTGCTGGAGCGCGGCTATCTCATCAAGCAAGGCAAGGCCCTGGCGGCCACCCCGGCGGCCTTCGGTCTGATCGACGCCGTGCCGCGGCCGATTGCCGACCCCGGCACCACGGCGATCTGGGAGCAGGCGCTGGACATGGTGCAGAGCGGCGAGATGCCGCTGGAGGAATTCGTCGCCAAGCAGTCGGCGTGGATGAGCAAGCTGGTGGAGCGTTGCGCGGGCCTGCGCCTGACCATCGGCGGACCGGCGATCCCGGCCGGAGGCGGCGCCGCGCCCTGGAAGAAGAAGCGCAAGGCCGCCCCGCGCAAGACGGCGACGGGGCGGCGCAGCAAAAAGCCGGTTGCTACGGATTGAACCCGGTAGGGGCGGGTAATCGAGTGAATCCTAGACGCCTTCGGTGCGAATGTACTCCTCGGTCGCCCGGACTACCTGTTCGCGCCAGCTATCGGCCTCCTCGCCGAGCAGGGCTACGGCCTGGCACATGGCCAGGAGGGCTTCGCGGTAGAGTGTCGGATCGTTGTGTGCGACGGCCTGATCGGCCTGTCGCCGGGCTTGTTCGAGCAGGCTGTCGAGAGCGTTCTTGTCGAAGTGCATGGCGGTCGCTCCGGAGATTACTTTTATAGAGAGTAGATCAGCGGTTCTCTGCAGAAATAGCGCTTTATGCTATTAACGCCGGGCTTTACTTCAATCTGGGCAGTATGGAGAGGTACTTAAATGGGACTTTTTCATGGGCGAATGACCAAGTGTCAGGCTGCCCGATTCGGGGGATGCAATGCAGTCAAGAGTGAAAATGGCACTGATGGCCCTGGTGTTCTCGGCCGGTGCGCTGGCAGCGGATGACATTAGGTTGCGAAACATGCAGCTGATCACCATGGGCCACAAGACCTACCTCCAGGGGACGGGGGTGAACGTCTCGGGACGCGATCTGGAAAACGTGGCCATCGATCTCGATATCCTCAAGGCGGGCAAGATAGTCGGCAGCCGTGTCATCGAGGCACGCGTGATCGGTGCCGACGAGGCCTGGCGGATCTGGCTGCCCATCGACATCGATGGCTCCGACGGTTTCCGCGTCCGCACCATCCGCGCGGTTGGCGCGTCCAGCGAAGGCGTGGCTGCGCACTGATCCACCGGGCTGCGGTGCCGTGACCCTCTATGCCGCCATCGAGAGCGGCGTGCGTTCGGCGATGTCCGCAGCCGCAAGGTAGCGTCAGCGTGCGATCACCGGCGGCAGTTCGCCCGTCCAGCGTTCGATCTCCACACACCACGTCGCCGTCGGCAATGCCGCCGTGCGGCGGCATCCTGCGGGTTGAACATCTCTTCTCGTCGCGGCCTTGCAGAAGCATGGATATTCCTCGATGAGGGCCGGAACCGATCCGGCCGGCTGGATGAGGCGACATGCTGGGTAGGCACAGTGCAGGCAAGGAAATTCGAATATCCGATAGGGGTTATATTTGGCTTGCTTTTTATTCTTCTGGTCGGCGTTTAGCCGCCGTCTTTCACAAGCGATCCGAACCTCTGCTTCCCAGGACCCAACCCCATGCACACCCTGTCCAACCTGTCCCCGGAGGTACGTCAGTACCTCTTGGTCACCGGCAACTACTGGGCCTTCACCCTCACCGACGGCGCTTTGCGCATGCTGGTGGTGCTGCATTTCCACGGCCTCGGCTACAGCCCGCTGGAGATCGCCGCGCTGTTTCTCTTCTACGAGTTCTTCGGCGTGGTCACCAACCTGGTCGGCGGCTGGCTCGGCGCGCACTTGGGCCTCAATCGCACCATGAACCTTGGCCTCGGCCTGCAGGTGCTGGCGCTGCTGATGCTCACCGTGCCGGCGGCCATGCTCACGGTGCCCTGGGTGATGGCGGCGCAGGCGCTGTCCGGCATCGCCAAGGACCTCAACAAGATGAGCGCCAAGAGTTCGATCAAGCTGCTGGTGGCGGACGGCCAGCAGGGCACGCTGTATCACTGGGTCGCGCTCCTGACCGGCTCGAAGAACGCCCTCAAGGGCGTCGGCTTCTTTCTCGGCGGCGCGCTGCTGGCGCTCTTGGGGTTTTCCGGCGCGGTGCTGGCCATGGCCGCGGTGCTGGCGCTGATCTGGCTGGGCAGTCTGGCGACGCTCAAGAAGGATCTGGGCAAGGCCAAGAGCAAACCCAAGTTCCGCGACCTGCTCTCGAAGAGCCGGGCGATCAACATCCTGTCCGCCGCGCGTTTGTTTTTGTTCGGTGCCCGCGACGTGTGGTTCGTGGTGGCGCTGCCGGTGTATCTGGCGAGCACCTTCGGCTGGGACTTCTGGCTGGTCGGCGGCTTTCTCGCCGTCTGGGTGATCGGTTACGGCATCGTCCAGTCGTTCGCCCCGTACTTCACCGGCAAGCGGCGCGGCCAGGTACCGGACGGCCGCGCCGCCTTCGGCTGGGCGCTGTCGCTGGCCGGGCTGCCGGCGGCGATTGCCCTCGGCCTCGACACGGGGCTTTCCGCGCAGGCGGTGCTGATCGGCGGCCTCCTGCTGTTCGGCGCGCTGTTCGCCGTCAACTCCTCGCTGCACAGCTACCTGATCGTCAGCTATGCGAAGGAGGACGGCGTGTCGCTGGACGTGGGCTTCTACTACATGTCCAACGCCCTCGGCCGGCTGCTCGGCACCCTGCTGTCGGGCTGGGTGTTCCAGGCGTATGGCCTCACGGCCTGCCTGTGGGTGTCGAGTCTCTTCGTGCTGCTGGCGGCGCTGATCTCCCTCGGGTTGCCGAAGGTTCGTTGACCGGCACGCTGCGATGCTCAGGCGCTGCCGATGGTCGCCCGCTTGAGTAGGGCGGAGTTGACGATCACCGACAGCGACGACAGGGCCATGGCCGCGGCGGCGAGGATCGGGTTGAGCAGGCCGAGGGCGGCGATGGGCACGCCGATACTGTTGTAGACGAAGGCCCAGAACAGGTTGCGCTTGATGGTGCGCATGGTCGCCCGCGACAGGCGGATGCCGGTCACCACGTCGCGCACGTCGCTGCGCACCAGGATGATCCCGCCGGTTTCCTTGGCCACGTCCGAGCCGGAGCCGATGGCGATGCCGATGTCGGCGGTGGCCAGCGCCGGGGCGTCGTTGACGCCGTCGCCGACCATCGCCACGACCTTGCCCGCGGCCTGCAACGCCTTGATCGCCTTGGCCTTGTCGGCCGGCAGCACGTCGGCGATCACCCGGTCGATGCCCAGCGCGCGGCCGATCGCCTCGGCGGTGCGGGCGTTGTCGCCGGTGAGCATCACCACCTCGATGCCCTCGGCGCGCAACGCGACGATGGCCTCCAGGGCTTCGTGCTTGAGGGTGTCGGCCACTGCGACGATGGCCGCCAGCCGGCCGCCCTCGGCCAGTAGCATCGCGGTCTTGCCGTCGGCCTGCAGGCGTTCCAGTTCGCTCTCGGCGTCGCCCAGCGCCACCCCCTCGCGCTCCATCAGCCGGCGATTGCCGAGCAGCACGGTATGACCGTCGATCTCGCCGCGCACGCCGTGGCCGGGGATCGAGTCGAAGCCCTGCACCCTGGCCGGCTCGATGCCTTCCTCGCGGGCGCCGCGCAGTATCGCCTCGGCCAGGGGGTGTTCGGAGTCGACTTCCAGGCTGGCGGCCAGGCGCAGGGCCTGACCGCGGTCGAAGCCGCCCAGAGGCAGCACGTCGGTGAGCGCCGGTTCGCCGCGGGTCAGGGTGCCGGTCTTGTCGAAGACCACGGTGTCGAGCTTCTCGGCCTTCTCGAGGATCTCGCCGCCGCGGATCAGGATGCCGGCCTGGGCGCCGCGGCCGACGCCGACCATCAGCGCCGCCGGGGTGGCGATGCCGAGGGCGCAGGGGCAGGCGATGATCAGCACGGCGATGAACGCCAGCAGGCCCTGCGGGAAGTTGCCGGCCAGCCACCAGCCGACGAAGGCCAGCACGGCGGTACCGACCACCGCCGGCACGAAGTAGCGGGTCACCTGGTCGGCGATGCGCTGGATCGGCGCGCTGCTGGCCTGGGCTTCCTCGACCATGCGGATGATCTGCGCCAGCGCCGTCTCGGCGCCGATCCGCGTGGCCTCGAAGCGGAAGCTGCCGGTGCGGTTGAGGGTGCCGCCGATGACGCGGGCGCCAGGCTGTTTCTCCACCGGCATGGATTCGCCGGTCAGCATGGACTCGTCGACGGCCGAGCTGCCCTCGGTCACCAGGCCGTCGGTGGCGATGCGCTCGCCGGGACGGACCACCACGGTTTCGCCGACCATCACGCTGTCGGCGGGGATTTCCGTCTCCACGCCGTCGCGGATCACTCGGGCGGTGGCGGGCTTGAGGTCGAGCAGCTTGCGCACCGCCGCCGAGGAGTGCTTCTTGATGATCTCTTCCATGTACCTGCCCAGCAGCACGAAGGCGATGATGACCGCGGATACCTCGAAGTAGACGGCGCGCTCGTCCACCTTCACCGGCAGTACCTCGGGGAAGAACAGCACCGCCACGCTGTAGAAGTAGGCCACCGAGGTGCCCAGGGCGATCAGCAGGTCCATGTTGATCGTGCGGTTGCGCAGGGTGTTGAAGGCACCCTTGTAGAAGCTCCAGCCGCCGATGAACTGCACCGGGGTGACCAGCAGGAACAGCCACATGCCCCAGGTGAACCAGGGCAGGGCGGGAATCGGCGCCCAGGTGAGAATCGTCGCCCCGGCGGCCAGGCCGATGAAGGCCCCGGCGCGCAGGATGGCCAGCGCCAGCACGCCGGTCAGGGCGATGGTCACCCGCCGGCGCATGGATTTCAGTTCGGTTTCCGGCGACTCGAAGATGCGCTGGCAACTGGTGCTGCAGAAGTAGTAGGTCCGCCCGCCGCGCTCGCTGTGCAGGGCGGTGGCCTTGTCGACCAGCATCCCGCAGACCGGGTCCTTCGCCAGGCCCGCTCGTTCCTTGCCGGAGGTCGCCTGCATCGGTTGCTCCGCGTGGGCTGTGAATGGCGCGCGCGCGCGGGCTGCGGGAGCTCTGACGTACTTGCCGGGTGCGGCTTCGAACTGTTCGAGGCAATGCGGCGAGCAGAAGAAGTAGGGCTGACCCTCATAGGTGGTGCGGGGGGCTGCCGAGGTTTCCTCGACCGGCATGCCGCAGACGGGGTCTACTGTTGGGGTGCGTCCGGGTACTTCGGTGTTCATAAGTCCCTCGCCATTGTCCGAAATCTAGGCAGCGGCTTCGACGCTGCTTGTGGAGCCTCGGGGGGCTCGTCTCTTCTGCCCGGTACGCGATTAGTCCGCACTCAGGTGGGGGCCGCCGCAGAGATGGGATACCCGACAGCCTGTTTCAGACTTCGTGGGCTTCCCGCTTCCGGCGAGGAAAAAACCTGGGCGTGTGCTGGGCGTATTGCTCGAAGTCCCTGCCGAACTGTTTGCGCATTTCCGCTTCTTCGGTAATTGCCAGGCGGCCGTACATCGCCAGCAGGAGCGGAAACATGATCAAGGTCAGCAGTGTCGGCCACTGCAGCAGGAACCCCAGCAGGATCAGTACGAACGCCACGTACTGCGGATGCCGGATTCGTGCGTAGGGGCCGGTCGTTGCCAGCCTGTGGTTGCGTTGCGCCTGATAGAGGACATTCCAGGCACTGGCCAGCAGATAGAAACCAAAGCCGAGCAAGAAGTAGCTGGCGATATGGAGGATGCCAAAGTGGGGATTGCCCTTTTCGCCAGCCAGAGTCGACCAAAGGTGCCCAGCATCATGGGACAGGAGATCGAGTTCCGGATGTTTGCTTTGCAACCAGCCGGACAGCAGATAGATGGTCAGCGGAAATCCGTACATCTCGACAAAGAGCGCGACGATGAATGCGGAAAACGCCCCGAAGCTTCTCCAGTCCCGTGCGCTCGCCGGTTTGAAGAAGCTGAAGGCGAACATGATGAAGACTGCCGAGTTCAGGATAACCAGCGACCATAATCCATAGGCCGGTTCAGCGTGGTTCATGAGGAGTCTTTCCGTCTATTCCTCTCCTGTCGTTTTTGCCATGGCCATGGCCGTGATGCATGAACAGGTGCATCAAGGGACAGGCAAGAAACAACAGATACGGCAATGCACCCACGACATGTGCGGTGTGCTCGGTGAGAAGAAAATAACCCGCTACTGCCCCGATCACGAGAAGACCGACGGCATGGCGTGAGTGCCAGAAACCCTTCGGGGGTTCGTCGGGCCCATGGTCATGCTTCATGAGTGTTTCTCCGTTGCGGGGTTGTCCAGGGGCAACTACATCGTTGGTAGATGCTTGTTTATGGATATCTGCCAGTTTTGGCGGAATTTATCTCGATCTTGCTCGATTTTCATGGGCTTTTGTTTGCTATTCATGCATTTGCATCCAGTCTAGTGCAATCCGACCGGGAGACTCCAAGCTGACGAAAATGTAATTCGGCCTGCGTGCCACATGCTTTGCTTGCCTTACGCAAATGTAATCAAAGCCTGTTAATCGGCGTGGCAGAGTAGTGAACCGCTAAAGCGGCTATTTTTTCTCTGGACGGCATCGTCGATCCTTCTCGGCCGCTGCCGCTTCGCGTCAATCCATCAGGAGTCGAAGAATGAGCAACTTCCCGAAACGCAAGGTTCTATTGGGCGGCTTTCTGGCGCTGTTCCTCGGTGCCGCCCTGCAACTGCCCGCGATGGCTGCGCAGGAGAAGAATGAAGCCGCTGCCGCCGATCACGCCAAGGAGCACCCCAAGGCACACCAGGAGCACCAGGGCGGTACCCCGAGTGGCGAGCACAAGATGAGCCACGAAGAGCACGAGAAGATGATGGAGGACATGCACGAAGAGCACATGGGCAAGGGCGGCATGGATCACGGCAGTCAGACCGCGCCCGACGACGAGAAGGGGGACTACGAGGAGGACGACTCGGAGGAGTGATTTCTCTAGTGCCGGCGGGACATTCGCGCCCGCCGCCTGCTGCCGACGGAAACGCATCGAGCTGATAGCTGATAAAGGAAAACCATGGGAGTTTGCAAGACGTTGGCCGTGAGCGGCCTGGCAGTTGCCGCGATCGGCGCGGGCGTGGTGTATTCGGGGCTGATCGAGGTGGGCGCCGACGTTCCGCATTCCGCGCCGGTCCATGCCGTGCTGGAAACGCTGCGTGAGCGTTCGATCGCCGTGCGTGCCGAGGATATTCAAGTGCCGTCGCTCGGCGACGAGGCGCTGATCCGCGCCGGGGCCGGAAACTACGATGCCATGTGCGTCGGCTGCCACCTGGCGCCGGGGCTGGGCGAAACCGAATTGAGCAGGGGTCTCTATCCGGCGCCGCCGAATCTGAGCCGGGTCGGCAGCGGCGGGAACCCGGCCGGCGCCTTCTGGGTCATCAAGCACGGCATCAAGTCCTCCGCCATGCCGGCCTGGGGACGGAGCATGGCCGACCAGCACATCTGGGAACTGGTGGCGTTCGTCGAGCGACTGCCGAGCCTCGATGCCGAGGCCTACCGGAGCCTGGTCGCGAGCAGCTCAGGGCACCGGCACGGCGGCGGGGAGAGCCTGTCGCAGGGGCATGGCGGCAGCCATCACGAGGACTCCGCTCCGGCTGCCGGGCAGGGCGAGGCACCGGCCTCGAAGACGCACATCCATGCCGACGGGAAACGGCATGTCCATTAAATGCGGCATCGGCGCCTCGGGCGCCGAAATTGACGGGTAGAACCAATCCTTGACAGTTTGTTCATCTGTTTTTGACGTATTCACCATGCCCCTATGAATAGAGTTGCCGCAGACTTCCTCCTGGAGCGCGGCAACCATGCCTACGAGCCGTCCTGTCGGGCTCGCCTTTTTGCGAAAAAATCACCGGGCATCAGCCCCGCAACCTGCGCCAACATCCTTCAACGTTTCCCTCGGACAGCACCTGGCCTTCACCCTGGCTAGCGCTGCCGTATTGATGGCCCTGTATTCCCTGCTGCGGCTGGCGTTGCTGATCTACAACAGCGAGCAGATCGGCACGGCCTCCGCCACGACCATCGCCGAGGCATTTTTCAACGGCCTGCGCTTCGACCTGCGCCTGGTCGTCTATATTTGCGCGCCTTTGCTGCTGGCCGTGGCGAGCCGTCGGGCGATGCGGGCGAGGGCGCTGCTGCGCACCTGGCTGACGCTCTTCGCCAGTCTGACCCTGTTTCTCGGCGTGCTGGAGCTGGACTTCTACCGCGAGTTCCATCAGCGCCTGAATGGCCTGGTCTTCCAGTATGTGAAGGAAGATCCGCAAACCGTGCTGAGCATGCTCTGGTACGGCTTTCCGGTGCTTCGCTACCTGGCCGCCTGGCTGCTCGCGACGGTTCTGCTGGGCTGGGTGTTCGGCCGCCTGGACCGGATCACCCGCTCGCCGGCCGTGGCGGGGCAAGAAGCCGCAGGCAGCCGCTGGCCGGTTCGGGCCGTGGCCTTATCGCTCTGTCTGGCGCTGGCGGTGCTCTCGGCGCGGGGAACCCTGCGCCAGGGGCCGCCGCTGCGCTGGGGCGATGCCTTCACCACCGACTCGATGTTTGCCAATCGGCTCGGCCTCAACGGCAGCCTGACGCTGATGGATGCCGCGCACAGCCAGTTCTCCGATCAGCGCGACAATATCTGGAAGGCCACTCTGGCGAGCGGCGAAGCCCGCCAGACCGTGCGGCAGATGCTGTTGACGGATGCCGACCGGCTGGTCGACGAGGGCAGCGCCGCCGTCCGCCGCGACTACTCGCCGCCACAGGAGAGCACCCTGCCGATCCGCAACGTGGTGGTGATCCTGATGGAAAGCTTCGCCGGCCATTACGTCGGCGCGCTGGGTGCACCGGGCGGCATCACGCCGAGCTTCGACCGGCTGGCGCAGGAGGGACTGCTGTTCACCCGCTTCTTCTCCAACGGCACCCATACCCACCAGGGTATGTTCGCCACCATGGCCTGCTTTCCCAACCTGCCCGGTTTCGAATACCTGATGCAGACGCCCGAGGGCGGTCACCGGTTTTCCGGACTGCCGCAACTGCTCGGCGCGCGGGGCTACGACAGCCTGTACGTCTACAACGGCGACTTTGCCTGGGACAATCAGTCGGGCTTCTTCGGCAGCCAGGGGATGCAGAATTTCATCGGCCGCCACGACTTCGTCAACCCGGTATTCTCCGACCCGACCTGGGGCGTTTCCGATCAGGACATGTTCGATCGAGCGGCCGAGGAGCTTGAACGCCGAAGCGCCGACGGAAAGCCGTTCTATGCCCTGTTGCAGACGCTCTCCAACCACACCCCCTATGCCTTGCCGGAACAGCTGCCGGTGGCCCCGGTGACCGGCTTCGGCGAGCAGGACCAGCACCTGACGGCGATGCGCTATGCGGACTGGGCGCTGGGCCGTTTCTTCGACAAGGCGCGTCAGTCGCCCTATTTCAAGAACACCCTGTTCGTGGTAGTCGGCGACCACGGCTTCGGCAGCAAGGAGCAGCTCACCGAGATGGACCTGCTGCGCTTCAACGTGCCGTTGCTGTTGATCGCTCCGGGCCTGCAGGAGAAGTTCGGCGCCCGCCGCGACATCGTCGGCACCCAGGTCGACATCGTGCCGACCGTCATGGGCCGCCTGGGTGGCGAGGTTCGTCACCAGTGCTGGGGCCGCGACCTGCTCGCCCAGCCGGCGGACAGCCCGGGCTTCGGCGTGATCAAGCCCTCGGGTGGCGACCAGACGGTCGCCCTGATCAGCGGCGACCGGGTGCTGGTGCAACCGCGCGACAGGCCGGCGAAGCTTTATTACTACCGTCTCGGCAGCGATCCGGCCAGCACGCCGCTCGCCGGGGCTCCCGACGCGGCGCTGCTCAAGCGCGAGCTGAACGCCTTCCTGCAGACCGCGACATCCAGCCTGCTGGAGAACACGGCTGGGGTGGCCGACGGCAAGTCTCAGCCGGCGCGTTGAGAGCGGCGCTCAGGGCTCGATGAGCGCCGCCCGTTATTTCTTCAGGCGACGATTCCCTTGGCCCTGGCTGCCTTCAGCCAGCCGGGGAATTCCTCCATCAGTCGGTCGTAGAGGATTTCCTCGCTGAGGTCATGCAGGTCGTCGAGGGCGAAGAAGTTGCAGTTGTCGACCGCACGGCCGTTCATGTCGTCGAGCTTTTCGAGAATGCCGTAGTTGCGCCCGGCCAGGCCGACGAACTGCCAGAAGATCGGCAGCGTGGCCGCTTCGCTGATCAGTTTGACGATCCGCCGGCTGTCGTAAATGCCGCCGTCGCTGACGAACAGGATGTAGACCGGCGTGGCGCCGTTGCCGCGGCGGTAGAACTCGATGGCTTGTTCGATGACCCGGTATTCGGTGTTGATGCGTGAGCCCAGCTCCCATTTCCGCCAGCCGCCGTGGTCGGTGTCGATGAAGTCGTGGAAGTTCTGCAGGGTGATGCTGCCGAGTTGCTGGGGCAGGTCGCCGAAGGCCCAGCAGTCGAGCTGGCCATCGTTGTCGAAGTGAACCGCCAGCGGCAGCAGGCGATTCACCACTTCCTGAACCCGGCCGCGCTTGTACTGGTTGTGCATGGAGCCCGAGCCGTCGAGGATCAGGCCCACCCGGGCGCGCACGCCGGTCAGCCGGGCTTTTTCCAGGCTGACCTGTGCCTTCTTGGCCAGGCTCACCAGTTGCGGGGCGGCGGCAGCCACTTTCTTTTCGAGGGAAACGTGGCCGGCGGGTGCCGGGGCTGGCGGGACTTCCGCTACCTCGCCGCCGAAGTGGTGTACCAGTGCATCCAGACCCTCGTTGAAGCCTTGCAGCACCGCATTCAGCCGCCAGGCGCCGTCCTTGCGGTAGAACTCCACCAGCATGACGGCACGTTCCTCGGCGAAAATTTCGCCGGCGAACGCGCAGGCGACCTTGGGGAGGCCGACGTCGCCAATCCTGAACCGACTCGCGCCGAGCTGGCGCAGCGTGCCCTGGCCGTCGATAGCCGCGGTGAAGACGAGCCTGTCGATGCCGGCTGGGACCTCGGCCAGCGAGAGGCCGAAGGTCGTCGGGGTCAGCAGTCGCACGCTTTGGCAGGGCGATTCCGGCTGGTTGAAGAAGACCATGTAGCGGTCGTCGGAGAGCTTGCCCTGGGCATCGAGGCCGAAGCAGGCCAGGTCGAGCGCCAGCGAGCCCTGAATGTCGAAAGCCACTTCCACGGAGCTTGAGTGTGTAATCGAAGACAACGGCAGCCGCTGGCCCCGGATGAGTTCGAGCATTCGGAAAGTCCTTGTTCAAGCGAAGCCGATGCATGTGCTGGTTCTGTTCCAGAGGACTCTGGAACAGAGGGAAAGGGCAAGGGAGGCCGCGGTGCGAGGCCTCCCTTGCTACCAAGTCCTATCAGGCGAGGTTGACGCCGAAGTTGGCCGCCAGCGGAGCCAGGCCGCCCGCGAAGCCCTGGCCGATAGCCTTGAACTTCCACTCTTCGCCGTGGCGATACAGCTCACCGAAGATCATCGCGGTTTCGGTGGAGGCATCTTCGCTCAGGTCGAAACGGGCGATCTCGGTGCCGCCGGCCTGGTTCATCACGCGGATGTAGGCCTTGTTCACCTGGCCGAAGCTCTGGTGGCGAGCGGTAGCTTCGTGAATGGTGACCGCGAAGACCAGCTTCTTGGCCTCGGCGCCCAGGCCGGCCAGGTTCACGGAGACCAGCTCGTCGTCGCCGCTGCCTTCACCGCTGCGGTTGTCGCCCTGGTGTTCGACGTTGCCGCAGGCCGACTTCTTGTTGTTGTAGAAGACGAAGGCCTGATCGTTCAGCACCTTGTCGTTCTCGCCGACCACGAATACCGAGGCGTCCAGATCGAACGCGGCGCCATCGGTGACGCGAGCATCCCAGCCCAGGCCGACATTCACGGCGGTCAGGCCGGGGGCCTCTTTGGACAGGGATACGTTGCCGCCTTTGCTCAGGGATACAGCCATTTTCAACTTCCTTCTGGAGGTGTTCGCTGGGGATTGGGTTATAGGTTCAGGCCGAACTGGTTGCACATCGCTTTCAGGCCACCGGCATAGCCTTGGCCGACGGCGCGGAACTTCCATTCGCCGTTGTGGCGGTACAGTTCGCCGAAGATCATCGCGGTTTCGGTGGACGCATCCTCGGCCAGGTCGAAGCGCACGACCTCGACGCCGGAGACGCTGTTGACGATGCGGATGAAGGCCTTGCCCACCTGGCCGAAGCTCTGGCGACGCGCTTCGGCTTCGTGGATGGTCACGACGAACGCGATCTTGTCGACGTCGGCCGGAACTTTGGTCAGGTCGACCTTGATGGCCTCGTCGTCGCCGTCGCCGAGACCGTCACGGCTGTCGCCGGCGTGCTCGACGGCGCCTTCGGGACTGCGCAGTTGGTTGTAGAAGATGAAGTCCTGTTCGCCGCGAACCTTGCCGTCGGCGTTCAGCAGGAAGGCGCTGGCGTCCAGGTCGAACGCGGCGCCGTCGGTGACGCGCGGGTCCCAGCCCAGGCCGACCAGGATCTTGGTCAGGCTCGGGTCTGTCTTGGACAAGGACAGGTTGCCGCCTTTCTGCAGGGTAAGTGCCATGATTTACTCTCCTTGGTAGGGGTAGGCGTTTTCTTTACGATCGGAACAGTCGGCAGGCGAAGCCCTGCCCGTTGTCCGGGTTATTTGGAGCCCACGCTCCAGCGAAGGCCCCACTGGTAGGCCTGATCGGCCTTCTGCTGGTCCTGGAAGAAGCGCACTTCGCGGGAGACCTTCACGCTGCCGCCTACGTTCTCGAGCAGGGCGATGGCGCAGCAACCGAGTTTGCCGCCTTCTTCGCTCACGCGAACCTCGATGGGCGGTTGGCCGGGAGCGAAAAGCGTCACGACGCCATCGGTGGCATTCCAGTTCGGGACGCCCTGGTAGATGAAGGCGTACACCAGTACGCGGCGGATGTTGCGCCACTCCTTGCCGTTGATCCGCAGCCACTCGCCGTCACGGACTGCGCCGGTGCGGTCATCGCCCATGAGGTGAATGTAGGGGGCGTTGTCGAAGCTGCCGAAGGCCTTGCCGAGCGCCTGGATCACGCCCTTGCGACCGTCCTGCAGCTCGAACAGGCAACCCACGTCCAGATCGACTCCGCCGGATCTGCCCAGCAGGCCGGAGAAGAGTCCGCCGGAGGTAGTGGGGCGGTTCCAGTTCAGGTTGATCTTGATCTCGCCGAAGTCGCCATCGCCTTTCTTCTCCAGGCTGATGCTGGCGCGGGACTTGTCGAGGGTGATCTTGCTCAGGTTGATCCGGGCGGGGGGCGCCGGCGCTGGAGCGGGAGTCGTTGGCGGGTTTGCGGTCGGGACCGCGATCTCGACCCCGAAGTGGCTGGCCAGCGGCGCGAGACCGCCGGCAAAGCCCTGCGCAACGCAACGGAACTTCCAGGCACCCTGGCGGCGGTAGAACTCGCCGAGGATCAGCGCGGTTTCCTGCATGTCCTGGGTCGGGATGGGCGCTTCGATGCCACCGCTGACGCTCAGGGCCAGATGCGGGAATGCCGCAAAGCGCGCCTTGTTCTCGTCGATGGTGGCAGTCAGGGCCACTTTCTCCACGGCGGCATCCAGACGGTCCAGATCGAGGCAGAAGACCACCCGACCGGATTCAACCTGGGACAGTTGGACAGCCCCGTTGGCGACAATGGTCTGGCCATAGAAGCACATGTCGGCATCGCCGCGGACCTTGCCGTTGGCGTCGAGCAGGAAGGCCGAAACGTCCAGACCCGCACCGGCTACCGGGGTAAAGCCGATCGTGGCGGTCAAAGGGCCTTGGGCGAGGGGCGCATTGGCTCCGGGAGCCAGCGTGGTCATGCGTTCACCGCTGCCACGGCTTCGTTACCCAGATCGGCCACGGTTCGACCGTTGCTGCGCTGGCCGACCGCGGTCACGTTCCAACCCGAAGCGGTGCGGGTCAGATAGGCCATGATCATGCCGGTATGGTGGCCTTGATCGCTCAGGTTGAAGCGGGCCAGTTCCTTGCCGGTTACGTCATCCACGATACGGCAGTAGGCGTTGCCCACCTTCTCGAAGGTCTGGCCCAGGAAGGAGTTCACGGTGAACACCAGATGCGCGATGTTGCCGGACAACGCTTCCAGGTTCACGGAGATGGTTTCGTCGTCGCCATTGCCATTGCCGTCGCCGGTACGGTTGTCGCCCGAGTGAGCGATCAGGCCGTCATTGGACTTCAGTTGACGGAACCAGACCATATCCACGGGGCGTTGGTTGTTGTCCACCACGATGCAGGAGGCATCCAGGTCGACGGCCGTGTCGCTGTTCAGCAGCTTGCCGAAGAAGCCGGATGGCTTGACCGGGTCCCAGCCCAGCCCCATGCGGATCTTGCGCAGACCCGTACCGGCTTCCTTGTCCAGAGAGATCGTTTGTTTCTTTGCGAGGCTGATGCTCATGGGTAGTCCGTTCCAGTTGTGTTGGATGTTCAATGTGGGATGCGTAGAGGGAGGCTTCGGGCTTGGCTGTGAGCGGGCTTTCTTGCCGTATGCGTCACCGAGGCTCAGGCGAGCGCTGTCACGCCTGGCGAGGACGCGATGAGGCGGGTCGGCCGGAGTGTTGGCGGCGAACTCATCGAAGTTGGCGCTCACCGCTGAAGGGCGAGCCGGGATATCCCTGCCGAGTACGCAAGGGGCGAAGAGGAGGGCGTGCCTGGGGCTGCGGCGCTTGGCAAAATCAAACAACAATGCAGGCGATCACGACAGTTTCGTGCCGACAAAGTAAGTGAAGGCACTTTGCTTGACAATGGTTGATTTGAGGAAAAACATTTCGGCTTCCGATCCGCTCTCCCATGTTTGTCGCTGAATCAATGGATCATTGAACCCCCTTCAACGATCTATGGGATAGATTAATCCTCCTTCGGCCCACTCGGCCGCTCGGCCCCGAACTAAAGCCCCCAGGAACAGCATCCGGACACCATTCCCATGATTACCCTCAACCTGAACGGCAAGGATCATTCGCTCGACGTTCCCGAGGAGATGCCCTTGCTCTGGGCGATCCGCGACGTCGCCGGCTACAGCGGCACCAAGTTCGGCTGCGGCATGGGCCTGTGCGGCGCCTGCACCGTGCATGTCGACGGCCAGGCGACCCGCGCCTGCATCACCCCGGTCGGCCTGGCGGTCGGCAAGAAGGTCACCACCCTCGAGGCGTTGCACGCCGACCCGGTCGGGCAAGTGGTTCAGCAGGCCTGGCTGGAACTCGGCGTGGCGCAGTGCGGCTACTGCCAGGGCGGGCAGATCATGACCGCCACCGCCTTGCTCAAGGGCAACCCGAACCCAGACGACGCGCAGATCGAGACGGCCATGGCCGGCAACGTCTGCCGCTGCGGCACCTACAACCGGATCCGCGCGGCCATCCACGTCGCCGCCGACAAGCTGAAGGAGGGCCAGGCATGACCCAGTCGAACAGTGACGATTTCGCCGTTGCCAACCTCAGCCGGCGTGGCTTTCTCAAGGGCGTGGTGGCCAGCGGCGCACTGCTGATCGCGGCGAACTGGGGCTGGCGCAATGCTTTTGCCGAGGAGAAGAAAGCCTATGGCGCCGACGGCATGGCGCACGGCTGGGTCGACGATCCCAAGGTGTTCCTCGCCCTCGGTGCCGACGGGCTGGTGACCTTCGTCTGCAGCCGCTCGGAGATGGGCCAGGGCGTGCGTACCAGCCTGGCCATGGTGGTCGCCGACGAGCTGGAGGCCGACTGGGCGATGATACGGGTGGTCCAGGCGCCGGGCGACGAGCAGCGCTACGGCAACCAGGACACCGACGGCTCGCGCAGCATGCGCCACTGGTTCGAGCCGCTGCGTCGTTGCGGCGCGGCGGCGCGGCAGATGCTCGAGCAGGCCGCCGCCGAGCGCTGGCAGGTGCCGGTCGGCGAATGCCGGGCGCAGATGCACAAGGTGGTGCATGGGCCGAGCGGGCGAAGCCTCGGCTACGGCGAGCTGGCCGAGGCCGCCGCGGCCCTGCCGGTGCCGGCGCGCGACAGCCTGCGCCTGAAAGCGCCGGAACAGTTCCGCTACATCGGCAAGGAGTCGACCCGTGCCATCGACGGCGCCGACATCGTCAACGGCCGCGCCGTCTATGGCCTCGACCCACGCTTCGAGAGCATGCTTTACGCCGTGGTGGCCCGCCCGCCGGTCTACGGCGGCAAGCTGAAGACCGTCGATGCCGGCGCCGCGCTCAAGGTGCCGGGCGTGGTCAGGGTGGTTGAGATCGCCGGCTCGCCGATTCCTTCCGAGTACCAGCCGCTGGGCGGGGTGGCGGTGGTGGCCTCCAATACCTGGGCGGCGATCAAGGGCCGCGAGGCGCTCAAGCTCGACTGGGACGACGGCGCCAATGCCGTCTACGATTCGGTCGCCTACCGCCAGGCCATGAGCCAGGCGGCAAAGGCGCCCGGCAAGGTGGTGCGCGAAGCCGGCGACGTGGAGGCGGTCTTCGCCAGGGGGGGGCGACTGTTCGAGGCCGAGTACTACATTCCGCACCTGGCCCAGGCGCCGATGGAGCCGCCGGTGGCCACCGCATACTTCGCCGACGGTGCCTGCGAGGTCTGGGCGCCCAGCCAGGCGCCGCAGGTCACCCGCGAGCGCATCGCCGAGCGCCTTGGCATTGCCTTCGACCAGGTGAAGGTCAACGTGACCCTGCTCGGCGGCGGTTTCGGCCGCAAGTCCAAGCCGGACTTCATCCTCGAGGCGGCCGTGCTGGCCAAGGAGTTCCCCGGCCGCCATGTGCGTGTGCAGTGGACCCGCCAGGACGACCTGCAGCATTCCTACTTTCACACCGTCTCGGTGGAATACCTGCGCGGCGCCCTGGACGCCGACGGCAAACCGAGCGCCTGGCTGCACCGCAGCGTGGCGCCGAGCATCGGCGCGCTGTTCGGGCCGGACCCCAGGCACGAGAACCCCATCGAGCTGGGCATGGGCTTCGTCAGCATGCCCTACGCATTGCCCAACCTGCGCCTGGAGAATCCCGAGGCGGCGGCCCACACGCGGGTCGGCTGGTACCGCTCGGTGTCGAACATTCCCCATGCCTTCGCCGTGCAGAGCTTTATCGCCGAGCTGGCCGCCGCCGCCGGCCGGGACCACCGCGACTTCCTGCTGGAGCTGCTCGGGCCGGCGCGCCGGATCGATCCGCACAGCCTGGGCGATGCCTGGAACCACGGCGAATCGCCGACGCTGTATCCCATCGATACCGGCCGCCTGCGCGCGGTGGTCGAGGAGGCGACCCGCCAGGCCGGTTGGGGTAAGGAACTGCCCAGGGGGCGCGGGCTGGGACTGGCGGTGCACTACAGCTTCGTCACCTACGTCGCCGTGGTGCTCGACGTGGAGGTCGGGGACGACGGCACTCTCGTCGTGCACCGGGCGGACATGGCGGTCGACTGCGGCCCGCAGATCAACCCCGAGCGCATCCGTTCGCAGATGGAGGGCGCCTGCGTGATGGGGCTCGGCAACACCGTGGTCAGCGAGATCAGCTTCAAGGACGGCCGGGTGCAGCAGAGCAACCTGCACGACTACCAGGTGGCCCGCCTGCCGCTGGCGCCGAAGGCCATCGCCGTGCATCCGGTCATTCCGGCCGGCGAGGTGCCGCTCGGCGGGGTCGGAGAGCCGGGCGTGCCGCCGGTCGGTCCGGCGCTGGCCAACGCCGTCTTCGCCGCTACCGGCAAGCGCATCCGCGAGCTGCCGATCCGCGACCAGCTCAAAGGCTGGCGGGAGGCCTGATGGACAGCGCCGACCTGAATGTCCTGCGCAGCGTGCTGGCCTGGCGGCAGGCCGGCCAGCGCGTGCTGCTCTATACGGTGGTGCAGACCTGGGGCAGCGCGCCCCGGCCGCCCGGCGCCATGCTCGCCCTGCGCGGCGACGGCGTGCCGGTCGGCTCGGTGTCCGGCGGCTGCATCGAGGACGATCTGATCGAGCGGCTGCGCGACGGACGCAGCATGCCGGGCCGGCCGGTGTCCCTGGTGACCTACGGGGTGACCCGCGAGGAGGCGGCGCGCTTCGGCCTGCCGTGCGGCGGCACCCTGCGCCTGACCGAGGAGGAGGTGCTGGAGACCGCGTGGGTCGAGGCGCTGCTGGCGCGCTGCGAGAACCACGAGCTGGTCGCCCGCGAGCTGGATCTGGCCACCGGCGCGGTCAGTCTGCACGCGGCCAGCCGCGGCGATGCCCTGAGTTTCGACGGGCAGCGCCTGCGCGCCGTCTACGGGCCGCGCTGGCGCCTGTTGCTGATCGGCGCGGGGCAGCTGTCGCGCTATGTCAGCGAGATGGCGCGGATGCTCGACTTCGAGGTGCTGATCTGCGATCCGCGCGAGGAGTTCGCCTTCGGCTGGGAGGACGGCAGCGCCCGCTTCGTGCCCGGCATGCCGGACGACGCGGTGCTGGCCATCGCGCCGGACGAGCGCACCGCCATCGTCGCGCTGACCCACGATCCGCGCCTCGACGACATGGCGCTGCTCACCGCGCTGCAATCGCGCGCCTTCTACGTCGGCGCCCTCGGCTCGCGGGTCAACAGCGCCAAGCGCCGCGAGCGCCTGGCCTTTCTCGGCCTGGCCGCCAGCGACATCGCGCGTCTGCACGGCCCGATTGGCCTGCCGATCGGCAGCCGGGTGCCGGCGGAGATCGCCCTGTCGTTGCTCGCCGAGATCGTCGCGCTGAAGAATGGCGTCGCTAGTATCAGCCGGCCGGCCCGTCAGGCCAGCGGGCAGCCGGCGTGAGTAGCGATTTCTGTGCCGTGCTCTTGGCGGCGGGGCAGGGGAGTCGCTACCGCGCGGTTGCCGGGGCGAGCGAGGACAAGCTGCTGGCGCGCTGTCGCGGCCGCGACGGCAGCGAGCGCGCCGTGCTGGAGCATGCGCTGCTGGCGCTGCGGGCGAATCTCGAGCGGGTGCTGCTGGTGACCCGTCCCGGCAACGGCGGGGCGATGGCCCTCGGCGAGGCACACGGCTGCGAAGTTCTGACCCTGGACTCGGCGGGGATGGGCGAGAGCATCGCTGCGGCGGTGATGCGGACAGCGGACTGTGCGGGCTGGCTGATCGCCTTGGGCGACATGCCGTTCATCCTGCCGGCGACCGTCGGGTGCGTGTTGCGGGCACTGGAGGAGCATCCGCTGGTGGTGCCCACCTGGCAGGGGCGGTACGGTCATCCGGTCGGCTTCGGCAGGGGCTGCCGGGCGGCGTTGGCGTCCCTGGACGGCGACAGAGGGGCGAAGCGCTTGCTGCGCGAGGGGCGGGCGCACGAGCTGGCGGTCGGCGACCGCGGTGTGCTGTGGGATGTCGATACGCCGGCAGCGCTGGGCTTCGAGGGCGCGGCGACCGGCTGAGCCAGTCCCGGCCGCGGCTGGCTCAGTACTGCGCCTCGTCCCGTGGTCCCCAGCTCAGTCGGCGAATGAGGCAGTTCGGGGCCTTGGTGTGCCCGGCGCAGCTCGAAACCACCGTCTGTACAGGCTGGCGCTTGGTCTTGCTCCAGACCCAGGGCGGCACTATGTCCTTCTTGGGCATGGCCCAGAGTCCTCGGCGCTCCCGCTTGGCCTCGGCCTCGACGGGCAGCAGGTGGGCTGGCGGAGGGTCCTGGTCATGGTCAACCCAGGCCGCGCCATGTCGGACCATCTCGCGATTGATGTCCAGCCCGTCGATGAGCATCCTGGCGACGCTGCGTCCGGCCAGGTCACGGGCCTGTACCTTCAGGGTGGCGCGCTTGCCGAGTGCCAGGGCGGAGAGCATTTTCCTGGCTTTGTCGCTGTAGGGCTGGCTGGGTTCCGGAGCGTCGATGTCGGCCAGGCGGACGTGGATCTGCCAATTGTCGGACGTGAGCAGGCTGAGGGTGTCACCATCGAGGATATCGATCACCTGGCCGGCAATTTCTTCTGCCCGAACCTGGCCGTTGCCCAGTAACAGCAGCACCGAAAGCAGGCTACCCCGGACGGCCGCCGGCTTCGCGAATGAGGTGCGATAAATCATGTGGTCGCCTCCTTGCGTGGGGTTCACCATGCCCCTGTGATGCGAGTGCTCCTGTCCATGACAGCCGGACGGCTGAAATCATGAACCAGATCACGTGCGGGCAGGATGCTAGCCAATGGCTTCGGCAATGGCAATCGCTATCTATACAAGGGACAACCTGTAAAGCAAATGCATGTTAAGCCTGGAAAAGTTTTCAATGGGTTGCGGAGTGGCACTATTGTCCGTGTGGCCTTTCCGGAACATCTTGGCACATTGATGATTCGCCATTGCGGCGAAGGGGAGAGTTGAATATGCACAGCCGGCTGTTCTACCTGATGGGGCCATCGGGTGCCGGAAAGGATTCCCTGCTGCTCCGCTGTCGCGAACGGCTCTGCGAGCGCTCCTGCCTGATCGCCTCGCGCTATATCACTCGTCCGCCCGAGCTGCAGGGGGAGAACCACCTGTGGCTGAGCGAGGCCGAGTTCCTCCAGCGGCTGCAACTCGGCGCCTTTGCCCTGCACTGGAGCGCCAACGGTTACCGCTACGGTATCGGCCTGGAGATCGACCGCTGGCTGGAGCTCGGGCTGGACGTGCTGGTCAACGGCTCGCGCGCCCATCTGGAGCAGGCCCGGGCGCGCTATGGCGAGCGCCTGGTGCCGCTGCTGCTGCAGGTCGATCCGGGGTTGCTGCAGCAGCGGCTGAACGCCCGCGGCCGGGAGACCCAGGAGGAGATCGCTGCGCGGGTCGAGCGGGCCCGCCTGCTGTCGGCGGAGCTTCCGGCGGATGCCATCGTCATCGACAACAGCGGGGAGCTGGAGGCGGCGCTCGGGCAGCTTCTCCAGGCCGTACAACGGAGCTATCTACCGGTGTAGCGCGGGTTCTGGCGCCCTCCGGCATTTCGCGGCAGGCCTACTAATATGAAACCGTGGCCTGCTCCCCCGGAGGGATTTTCCATGAGCCAGTTTCAACGCCTGTTTCTGGTCGTCACGCCAGACATGTGCCGAACCCCGGCGTTCGAGCGTGCCGTCGCCCTGGCCAGGGTCAGCGGCACGCCTCTGCACATGGCTTTGTTCACCCATGTGGAAACCCTGGCGGCGGTCGGCCGGATCAACCCGGATGGGATGAAGCAGGCCGTGGACAGCTATCTGGCCGGCCATCGCGAGTGGCTGGAGGAGGAAGCCTCGATCCTGCGCAGCCAGGGGCTGGAAGTGACCACCGAGGTGGTCTGGACCAAGCATCCGGCAGAGGAAATCATCGATCATGTGCGGCAGATGCCGGCCGGTATGTTGATCAAGGACGTGCGACCGGAGTCAGCGGTCATGCGGGCCTTCGTCACGCCGCTGGACTGGCAACTGCTACGCCGCTGCCCGGTGCCGCTCCACCTGGTGACCGATGCGCACAACCCGGTGCCGCTCAAGGTGGCGGCGGCGGTCGACCCCTTCGTGCATGCCGACGGGGCCAGCGAGTTCAACGATCGGATCGTTCGTGCGGCAGAGGGGCTCGCCATGCTGTGCCGCGCCGAACTTCATCTGCTGCATGCCTGTAACGCCACGGCCGAGCATTTCGGCAGCAGCCTGATTCGCCTGCCCTGGTTGGAGGGGCTGCAGAAGCGGATGAGGACGGGGGCCGAGGAGGTATTCACGATCCTCGCCAACCGCCATGGCGTACCGCCGAAGCAGCGCCATTTCCTGCTCGGCCCGCCGGTCCCGACCCTTACCGATTACGCCGTCCGCAGCGAGATCGACGTGGTGGTGCTGGGCAGCAGCCTGCGCAAGTCGTTCGAGCACGAGATTCTCGGCAGTACCAGCGAGGCGCTGCTCTATCGTCTGCCCTGCAGCGTGCTGGTGGTTCATCCGGAGGGCGTCTGCGACCCCGAACACCACAGGAGATGAGAGATGGCCAAGACCCGCATCCTGTTTCGCAACGCCGCGCGCGAGAAGGTTCTACAGGGGGCGACCCAGTTGGCCGATGCGGTGCGCGTGACCCTGGGACCGAAATCCAAGTCGGTGCTGATCCAGCGCCAGTGGGGCTCGCCGGCGGTCTGCAACGACGGCGTGACCATCGCCAAGCAGGTTGACCTAGAGGACGCCGAGGAGAACCTCGGTGCGGCCATGCTCCGCCAAGCCGCCGAGCGCACCGGCGAGGCGGTCGGCGACGGCACCAGCACCGCCACAGTGCTGGCCCAGGCGATCTTTGCCGACGGCGTGCGCAACGTGGTTGCCGGCGCCAGCGGCATCGACCTCAAGCGCGGCCTCGACCGTGGCCTGCAGGTGGCCGTCGCCTCCCTGAAGGCGCAGTCGCGGCCGGTGGTGGCGCGCAGGGAAAAGGCACAGGTCGCCAGCATCTCCGCGCACAACGACGAGCAGATCGGCGAACTGGTGGCCGAGGCCATGGAGAAGGTCGGTGGCGAGGGCGTGATCACGGTGGAGGAGTCCAAGACCACCGAAACCATCCTCGAGGTGGTCGAGGGTATGCAGTTCGAGCGCGGCTACGTGTCGCCGTACTTCGTCACCGACCCCGAGAAGATGCAAGTGGTGCTGGAGGATGCCTTCGTCCTGCTCTGCGAACAGAAGGTCAGCCTGCTGCAGGACCTCATCCCGCTGCTGGAAGAGGTCGCCAAGGCCGGCCGGCCGATGCTGTTCATCGCCGAGGACATCGAGGGCGAGGCCCTCGCGACCCTGATCCTCAATCATATCCGCGGGGTGCTGCACGCGGTCGCGGTCAAGGCGCCGGGGTTCGGCGACCGGCGCAAGGAGATGCTGGAGGACATCGCCGTGCTGAGCGGCGGCGAGGTGATCAGCCGCGACTTGGGCCGCAGCCTGGCGGACACCACCCTGGCCCAGCTCGGCCGTATCCAGCGCGTGGTGGTCGACAAGGAAAGCACCACCCTGATCGGCGGCGCCGGCGATTCGGCTGCACTCGAGGCGCGGATGAAGCAGATCCGTGCGCAGCTCGACAAGACCGGCAGCGACTACGATCGCGAGAAGCTGCAGGAGCGGCTGGCCAAGCTGGCCGGCGGCGTGGCGGTGATCCGCGCCGGGGCGCCGACCGAGGCGGAGATGAAGGCCCGCAAGGATGCCCTGGACGATGCCATTGCCGCGACCAAGGCGGCCATCGCTGAAGGCATCGTGCCAGGCGGAGGGCTGGCGCTGCTGCGCACGGTGCCGGCCCTGCAGGCCGAGGAGGCGAAGCTCGAGGGCGACGAGCGCACCGGGCTGCAGATCCTGCGCCGCGCCCTGGAAATGCCGGCGCGGATCATCGCCGAGAACTCTGCGGTGGATGACGGCGTGGTGGTGGCGCGGCTGCTCGCCGAACAGGGCAGCGTCGGGTTCGACGCGGCGCAGAACCGTTATGTCGACATGTACGAGGCCGGGATCATCGATCCGACCAAGGTGGTGCGGGTCGCCCTGGAGAACGCGGTGTCGGTCGCCAGCGTCCTGCTGCTGACCGAGGCGACCATGACCGAACTGCCTGAGCCCAAGTCCCGGGAACCCGGGTTGCCAGAGTGAGGCGGGTGATGCACTGGGCGTTTGGGGGAGGAGATGAATGAGTGGGAGCGGCCTTGGCGGCCGCATCCACTTCATGCGGGCTGGATCGCGGCCCGGGGTCCGGTCGATCAATGAGTCGTCGGCTTGATGTCGATGACCTTCTCCGGCTTCTGCGCTTCGGGCTTCTTGGGCAGGGTGATGGTTAGCACGCCCCTGTCGAAGCGAGCCTCGATCTTGTCGGCATCGACCGTCTCGGGCAGGGCGAAACTGCGCTGGAAGGAGCCGTAGCTGCGTTCGGAGATGTAGTAGCCCTTGCTCTTTTCCTCGTGCTCGCTCTTCTTCTCGCCTTTGAGCATCAGGTTGCCGTTGGAGAGCTTGAGTTCGATGTTGTGCTCGTCCATGCCGGGCAGTTCGGCGGTGATGAGAATGGCCTTGTCCTGTTCGACGATGTCTACCGCAGGCATGCCGGCCATTTCTGCGGCGCCTCGGGCAAAGGGCTCCATCTCGAAGCCGCTGCGGCCCATCGGCCAGAACGGCGACATGCGGTCGAAGTCCTCCAGCAGGTGGTCGATCTGCCGGCGCAGGTTGCTCAGCGGGCGCCAAGGATCGCCGGAAGCGGCACTGGGCTGGCGGGACTGCTGTTCCTTGCTGACGGGAACATTCCGATCTGCTTGAGCCATGATTGTTTCCTCCGCGTGGATGATGAAAAAAGTACAAACGTTCCACACGCTCCACAGTCAAGCACATGCCCGGGCGAATTCTATTTCCTACCCCGGGCAGGCGACGAAATGCCGGACAGTGCTCTCTAGGGAAAGGATATTCTTGGCATGCCTGCTGGCGGACGGCCGTGCTCGCCTGCTCGGGTGCCACTTGCGCCAGCACTCGTGGCGATCGCCCGCCTGGTCGTTTCCGTGCCCGCCGGCGGCGGCAGGCATCGGTTCATGCAGAGGATTGGATAATCATGGTCAGCCTGGTTCCGCGGCGCATGCAGTTGCTCGAGTTCCATGACGAGGGTGAGATAGCCCGGCATTTCAGCTTCGCCCTCGAGTCGCCACGGCCCGGCGATCAGGCCGTCATGCCCGGCCAGTTCTTCATGCTGACGGTGCCGGGCGTGGGCGAGGTGCCCTTCACCTACCTCAGCCCGCCGGACTGGCAGGGGCGTTTCTCTGCGTTGATCCGCGCGGAGGGCGCGGTGAGTTCGGCCCTGTTCGAGCTGAAGCCGGGTGCCAGGCTGGGCTATCGTGGCTCCTTTGGGACCGGCTGGCCAGAGCTGTGGAGCGCCCGGCGAGTCTTGGCGGTCGCCGGTGGCAGCGGTCTGGCGGCCATGGCCGGGCTGATCGAAGCGCTACTTCGGGGCGGTCGGCAGGATGCCCTGACGCTCGTCTACGGAGCGCGCAGCCGCGTCCATCAGGTTTTGCCCCGGGAGCGCGAGCAGTGGCGGGGTAGTCTGGAACTCGTCGAAACGCTCGAGCGGGCGGAGGACGGACGCCCCGGTTGCACGCCGCTCGAACCGTTGCCGGCGTTGTTCGCCAGTCTGGCCCCGGAGGCCGTGCTCTGCTGCGGCCCTGAGCCGATGATGCGGAATGTCGCCGAGCTCTGCCTGGCCCACAACGTGCCGGTGACGGGTATCTGGCTGTCCATGGAGCGGCGTCTGGAGTGCGGCATGGGGCGCTGCGGGCATTGCTATGTCGGACGCAGCTCGGCCTGTCAGGAGGGGCCGGTCTATCGCTACGACCGCTACCTCGACCTGCTCGCCGAGGATGAGGAGGTGCGCCGGCCCTGCTGAACCGGCGCCGGTCCTTCAGTTGCGTTCCCAGCGGATTCTCACCAGCGTCTGGTCGTCGCTGTACTTGTAGTCGGCATGTCCCTTGTAGGCCGCTTCCAGCGCATGTCCCAGGCGGTTCGCCAGGTGCATGCCGGTGGTTGTCACCACCAGGCCCTCGGGGTCGTCGCCGATGGTCATCAGTCGCTCGAGGGGATGTTCCTGCTTCTCCAGTGCCTCGGTGTTGCGCAGCAGGTTACAGATCTCGTCACTGTGCTCTTTGACGAAGTGGCCGGCCAAGGTCAGGTTGCCGGCCGGAGCCTTGTCGGCGATGCGCCGGCAGGCGGGGCAGGCGGTCCGCTCGGCATGTTCGGTGTCGTCCAGCTCTTGCCAGGACCAGCGGCCGGCCTGGTAGGAAACCCCGCATTCCGGGCAGAACGCATCGCCGTGAGCATGCCAGTGCCGGAGATAGGGGTCGTGAATCTCTGGCTTGAACAGTTGGTCGCGCTGACTCTGACGTTGCTTGTCCATGACGGCACCTCGCTGCATGGGGAGTTCGGCTATCCGTCGCGATTTCCGGCTGTCCGTCCCTGACGCGGATTTATTGGGCCAGACTCAAAGCATAGAAGTGCAGCGGAGCCATGCAAATGAAGCCGAACATTCCCTTTCCCGATCGTGCCCGGGCCGGTCGGGGCTTGGCCGAACAGCTGGCATCGGAAGGCTCCTGGAGGGATGCCCTGGTGCTGGCCCTGCCGCGTGGCGGAGTGCCGGTAGCCTACGAGGTGGCCAGCTGCCTGGGGCTGGAGCTGGACATCCTGGTAGTACGCAAGCTCGGCCTGCCGGGCAATCCTGAGCTGGCGATGGGCGCCATCGCCAGCGGCGGGGTGCGGGTGCTGAACGAGGACGTCGTTCATTACGCTCATGTGCCGCAGGCGACCATCGATCTTGTCGCCGAGCGGGAAACCCTGGAGCTCGAGCGTCGCGAGCGCGTCTATCGCGGGGAGCGGCCGCTGCCGTCGCTGCAGGGGCGGCCGGTGATCCTGATCGACGACGGCCTGGCGACCGGCGCCACCATGCGCGCAGCCATCGAGGCGGCGAAGAGGCTGGGGGCGGAGAGCACGATCGTCGCCGTGCCCGTCGGTGCGCCGGAAACAGTCGGTCAGCTACGCCGGCTGGCAGATCGGGTAATCTGCCTGCACACGCCGCAGGAGCTCTGTGCGATCGGCTACTGGTACCGCGATTTCAACCAGGTTTCCGACGCTGAAGTGCAGGAGCTGCTGCAGCGGGCATGGTCAGAAAAAAGAAAAAATGGAGAAAGGTGAGCATGAAGAGTTCTGTTGTACCGCATCCGATGCGTTTCCCCCTCGGCAAGGCCAGGTTGCATGGCGAACTGACCGCTCCGGAGGACGCGCAGGGGCTTGTGGTGTTCGTACATGGTAGTGGCAGCAGCCGGCACAGCCCGCGCAACCGTAGCGTCTCGCGTTTCTTCAACGGCCTGGGGATGGCCACCTTGCTGTTTGACCTGCTCACCGAGGAGGAACAGCCCGTTGACGAGCGTACCCGCCAGTTTCGTTTCGACATCCCGCTGCTCAGCGAACGGCTGAGCGGAGTGGTAGACCAGTTGCGTGGCAACGTCGAACTGCGCGACCTGCGGCTCGGCCTGTTCGGTGCCAGCACCGGTGCTGCCGCCGCGCTGATCGCTGCAGCGGCGCGTCCGGCCGATATCGCCGCGGTGGTCTCCCGCGGCGGCCGCGTCGATCTGGCGGCAGACGTGCTGGACAAGGTGCGCGCTCCCTCGCTGTTCATCGTCGGCGAACTGGACAGCGAAGTCCTCATGCTGAATCGCCGGGCTGCCGAGCGGCTGCAGTGCCAGCACGAACTGGCGGTGGTGTCGGATGCCACTCACCTGTTCGAGGAGCCGGGAACCCTGGAGGAGGTGGAGCGGCTGGCCGGCAAGTGGTTCCTCGAGCATCTGGCGGGCTGAGCCGGCCGGCGATTCCTCACCGGCGGCAGAGTTCGATGCGGAACTCCGCCTCGTAGGGCGGCACGCGGCAATCGATGATATCCCCCGGCGCGATCTGCAGACGCACCCCGCAGACATCTGCATGCACCGGCTGGCTGCTCACGCAGCGGTCGACCAGCACTGCCGTGCGGATCTCGTCGGCCCCCAGGCGGCTCAGGTAGGCGCAGCTGCGCAGTAGCGAGTGCCCGCCATAGAGCACGTCGTCGACCAGCAGCAGCGGCGTGCCGGCCAGTTCCAGGCCGGATATGGCTGGGTTTTCCTCCAGCAGGGTGTCGCGGTGCAGCAGGCTCAGGTCGTCTGCGTAGCGCTTGACCCGTAGGGGAATGACCGGCAGTTCGGTCAGGTCGAGCAGCGGTCGCAGCCGTTCGGCGAGCATCCGGGCGAGCGGCTCGCCGCGCCGCAATAGACCCACCACATGCAGCGGGCGTCCCGGCAGAAAGAGCTGGGCTGCCTGCTGCGCCATGCGCTGCAGTACCGGTTCCAGTTCCGTGTCGGTATAGAGGCACAACCGTTGCTCGGCGCCGCTCATTCCAGTTCTCCAGCAATACGGTCGTCTGCCTGAAACCATAGCCGATCCAGCAATGCACGCAGGTTGCGTGCTTGTGGGTACAGCTTCAAATGCTATTTACTGAAATCGGAAATTAAGGAAAAGGGAAAAATTTCACCAGAACCACCCCACAACTCAGCAAAAAAACCTGCAATCAGGGCAAATAAATCAAAGCGATTCTGGAAGCTTCGGCAGGGCTCTGACATCGTTCTCCAGGGCAGGTCTGACGGCCAGACCACCGAAGGAAAGGGTCGGGTCGATATAGCGCATAGCCGATTTCACGTCCTTCCAGCCGACGTAACCCATCAGGCTCTTGAGGTCCCAGCCGTTGGCTGCCGCCCAGGTGGCGAAGCCACGGCGCAGCGAGTGGCTGCTGTACGACTCGCCCGGCACTCCGGCGCGGCGCAGGATCTGCCGGAGCAGGGCGATCAGACTGTTGGGGTTGAGCCCCTCCTCGCCGAGGTTGCCCCAGCGGTCCAGTCGGCGGAACACCGGTCCCTTCACCAGACCGGCCAGCTCGATCCACTCCAGATAGGCCTGCACCGGACACAGCCGTTTCAGCGCAGGAGCACGGCAGGTAGTGCCGAGGAAATCACGGTCGCCCTTGCTGCGTGGCAGGTAGATCTCCATGCCCACACCGGCCACCGCCTGAATCCGCTCGACATCCAGGCGGCACAGTTCGTCGCTGCGAAAGCCCCGCCAGAAGCCGATCAGCAGCAGTGCGGCATCCCGCCGGCAGCGCAACAGAGCGGGTGTGTCGCCGCGGACGCTGGCATTGCCGGCCTCGCCGTCGAGCCAGCCGATGGCCTGCTCCAGATGCTGCAACGGCAGCGGTGCGGCCTGCTTTTCCCGTGCCGGATGCAGGGCGCGGATGCCCTTGAGCACCTGGCGGACCACCGGCGCCTTGGTCGGGTCCGGGAAGCCTTGGCTGAGATGCCACTGGGCCAGGGCGGCGAGGCGCAGCTTCAGCGTGTTGAGCGACAGCTTGTCAGCGTGGGCAACCAGGTAACGCGCCACGCTGTCGCTGGTCGCCGGTAGAAAGCCTCCCCAGTTCACCTCGAAATGCTCGATGGCCGCCTGGTAGCTGCGCCGGGTGTTCTCCCGCGTACCGGCCTGCAGGTAGCGCTCGATATCGCTCATTGCCCATCTCCCGTACGAAAAGCGCCATTTTCGCAGCTGCCTCGGGGCCTGTCAGCGGATAACCTTTAATTATCCAGTCTCAAGATATGAAATATTTATCGGAAAACATACTATAAGTTAGTATGTAATTACATGGTACGTAAAACAGTACTAAATATTCGAAGGAGCAAGACCCTATATGGCACGGGGCGGCATCAACAAGGCACTGGTCATGCGGGCACGGCAGGTGCTGCTGGCACGCGGCGAACACCCCAGCATCGACGCGGTACGTATCGAGCTGGGCAATACCGGCTCGAAGACCACCATCCACCGCTATCTGAAGGAGCTGGAGGAGAGCGAGGCCGGGCAGGCGGAGAACGCTGCCAGCCTGAGCGAGGAACTGGGCCGCCTGGTCGCTGCCCTGGCCGGGCGGTTGCAGGGCGAGGCCGATGAACAGGTCGAGCGGATGCGCGAGCGCTTCGCCGAGGAGCGCGCCCGGCTGGATGAGCAACTGCGGCTGGCGGAAGAGAGGGGGCGGCAGCTGGAGGCGGGGGTCGCAGCGCTGACCGAGCAGCTGCAAGGGGAGAGCGATAGCCATCGGCAAGCCCGCGAACGGCTGCAGCAACTGGAGGTTGAGCAGGCCCGCCTGCTCCAGGCCAATCAGGATCAGGCGACGCGGCTGACGGAGCGCGATGAGCAGATCCGCTCGCTGGAGGAGAAGCACCGGCACAGTCGCGACGCGCTGGAGCACTATCGCCAGGCCAGCAAAGAGCAGCGCGAGCAGGAGCAGCGTCGTCATGAAGCCCAGCTGCAGCAACTGCAGATGGAGCTTCGCCAGCTGCAGCAGACGCTGATCCTCAAACAGGACGAGGTGACGCAGCTGAACCGCGCCAACGAGCGCCTGGCCAGCGAGAACGGTTACCGGGCGAAGGAGCTGGGCGAGCAACGCGACCGACTGGAACGGCAGGCGGGCGAACTGGCGACGCTACGCACCGAGCTGGCCCAGTCCCAGGCCGCCCGGGAGGCGCTGCTGGAGCGCCTCGGCCTGCTGCAGTCGGAAACGACCGAGCTGAAGGCGGCCCTCGCGACCCAGCGGCAGGAAACGCAAGCGCTGCACATAGGCCTGGCCGCGGCGACCACGGAGGTGCAGTTGCTGCGCCAGGCAGCCGCCTCCATGGCACCGGAGGAGGTGCCGGCCGGGGAGCCCGACACCCAGACGTCAGGCACCGCGGCGGAGCGGCCGGAGGAAGCCTGACAGCTCGGCCGGGGAAGGCGTCAGCACACCCTTTCCGTTTACGGCGTTTCGCTGAAGCCATGGAAGCTGGCAAATGCCTCGACCGGCTGCCGCTCGGTCAGCAGGCGGTTTTCCGGGGCCTGGGTATCTTCATGCCCCAGGGCGATACCGCAGACCAGGATGTCGTCCTCGTTCAGGGGCAGATGCTCGCGCACGATCGCGTGGAACGTGGCGAAGGCAGCCTGGGCACAGGTGTGCAGCCCATGAGCGCGGGCGGCGACGAGGATGTTCTCGATGAACATGCCGACGTCCATGTAGCTGCCGGTGTTCAGGCATCGGTCGAGAGTCACCAGCAGGCCGACCGGGGCATCGAAGAAGCTGTAGTTGCGCAGCATCTGTTGCTCCCGCTGTTGCCGGTCGTCGCGACCGATGCCGAGGACTTCGTAGAGGGCGAAGCCGTTCTGGCGCCGGCGCCCCAGATAGGGTTCGACCCACTGCGTGGGGTAGTAGGCGTACTCGGCCTGGTGCTGTTCGGCGGCTTCGCTGGCAGCCTGCAGAATGTCTCGGCACAGCGCTTGCCGCACTTCGCCGGTGACCACATGGACGCGCCAAGGCTGGATATTGTTGCCGCTGGGCGCGCGCGAGGCTATCTGCAGGATATGCCGGATCACCTCCAGAGGGACGGGGGTGGGCAGAAAGCGGCGCACCGAGCGGCGCGACTGGATGGCTTCATCGACATGCATGCCGGTTCTCCTTCGAGGCAAATGGTGGGGTTGCGTCCGGTTTTGGCGGCTCACCAGAACCTCAGGACGTAATTGACGATCAGGCGGTTCTCGTCGATGTCGGTGGTGCGGCTACCCCTATAGGCGACGTTGCGCCAGCGCAGGACCAGATTTTTGAGCGGGCCGCTCTGGATCACATAGGTGATATCGACATCGCGCTCCCATTCGTGGGCGTCCTGCCGGCGAATCTCGAAGTCGTCGCCGCGCACATAGCGCGCCATCAGGGTCAGGCCGGGAATGCCGAGGGCTGCGAAGTCGTAGTCGTAGCGGGTCTGCCAGGAGTCCTCGTCGGCGCGCAGGAAGTGGTGATAGGTCTGAGTGTTGAAGACGAAGGGATCGGCCCCGCCGGCGATGAAGGGCTGGCCGGTATCTCCCGTCTGTCGCTGGTAGCTCGCGCCGAGGGCATGTCCCCCGTAGCTCAGGGTGAACATGGCCCCCAGATTGCGGTTATCGACCGTGGTTCGGCCGTCGTCGTCGCTGTCGAAATAGCGCAGCTCGGATCTCAGTTTCAGGCTTTCGGTCAGAGGCAGGGTGTGCAGCAGGCCGAGGTAGTGCTGGCGGTAGTTGTCCTCGAGCTGGGCGTAGAAGTAAGTGCCGGTCAGCTTCGGCGAAACGGCATAGGTGATGCCGCCGAAGTTGAAGCGGTCGCTCTCCACGCCGCCCGTGGCACCATCGGCGAACATCTTCATGTCCTCGTAGTTGGTCGAGTCGCGCAGGCGGGTACTGCGGAACTGGCCGGCAGTCAGGGTCAGGCCCTCGATGTCCTTGGAGAGCAGTTGCGCACCCTCGAAGGTCTGCGGCAACAGGCGGGTGTCGTTGCGGATCAGTACGGGCATCAGCGGGGAATGAGTACCGACCGTGAGTTGGGTCTGGGCGATCCGTGCCTTGCCGGTCAGGCCGAGAAAACTGAACTCGTCCGCTGTCTCGCCGGTTCGCGGATTGCGCGGCAAGGCACCGGTCCCGCTGGTGCCGCCCCCGGAATCCAGTTTGATGCCGAGCAGGCCGAGCGCATCGAGGCCGAAGCCGACCGGCCCGTCGCTGAAGCCGGACTCGAAGCGCAGCATGAAACCCTGTCCCCAGTCCTCCGCCTTGGCTTTGCTTTGCCCCTTGATTCGTGGCGTATCGACAAGGCCGGCATCCCGGTAGTCGCGGTTCATGTAGAAATTGCGCATCTCCAGACTCAGGTGGCTGTCCTCGACGAGACCGGCCTGGACGGCAAGCGGAAGCAGGCAGCCGCACAGCGTCAGCAGCTTCAGTCCGTTGATATGCTGAAACGGGTATTTATGCATGATATTTACTTTTGTTTTTATTGTTGGTTTATCGAGGCATCAGCGGATTGATGGCTATCTATCAGTCCATTGAATGGTATTTAGGTATGCCTTGCCACGTCTTTCAGGCTAGGTTTCACCCGCTTAAGTGTCAATGTATTTACCTAAATACCGAAAGCAAGATGCCCTGGTCAGCACCCGCAGGGAGTGCCAGGGAGGAGGGGAGATTGCAGGGTGGCAGGCAAGAATCCGCTCTCGCAGCCAAGGTTGTACAAGCGGCTCGGGCGTTGTTTTGCAGCCTTGAGAAAGGATTCAGCCGATCACAGGGGAAGACCAGAGGTGTGTGAAGTCCGGCCCCCGGTGCCGCACCGGAGACGGAGACGCCGGATGTTCAGGCGTCATCGGACTCGAGCGCGACCTGTTGCGGATCGATCTCGACTTTCGCGAGGTCGGCATTCAATTTGTTCAGGTAGTGCAGCAGGCTCACCTCGTCGTCGAAGCCGAAGCTCGCCAGCGCCTGCCGGTAGAACTCGTCGATCTTGGGCTGCAGGCTTTCCCAGAACGCGAGGCCCTGCGCGGTCAGCAGCACCAGGCGCGCCCTGCCGTCCTGGGGGTGGGCGATGCGCACCACGTGATTGTCGCGCTCGAGACGCTTGAGCACGCCATCCAGGTTTTGCCGGCTGACGATCAGGTACTCGGTCAGTTCATTGAACGAGATGCCGTTTTCGTAGCCTGGGCGGGACAGAGCTCCCAGTACCGCCCATTGCACCGTGCTGACCCCCATCTCTTTCTGGACCTGACGCTGCAGCACGTTGCCGGTCTGGAAGAGGCGGAAGAACAGCCTGTTGGGAATAGCTTTCGAGTGGTTATCGGTCATCGTGTGTCCACAGTGTTCACTGGCATCGATGCTCGGTAGCCACTGGTACTCCCAGACAGGCCGGAAGGGGGTGGTCACTTGGCGACGGACTCTCGAGCAATGATATTTTTCATGATCTGCGCCGTGCCGTCACCAATTTGTAAGCCGAGCACGTCACGCAGACGCTGGGCAAACGGCAGATCCTCACCATAGCCGGTGTGACCATGCGCCAGCAGGCACTGATTGATCGTGTCGTAAGCCAGCTTCGGCCCCCACCATTTGTTCATGGCGGCTTCGGGGTTGTGCGGCAGGCCGTTGTCTTTCAGCCACAGTGCGTAGTAGCACTGCAGGCGGGCCGCCTGGACGTAGGTCTGGTACTCGGCCAGCGGATGGGTCAGGCCCTGGAAGGCGGACAGCGGTTGGCCGAAAGCCTGACGTTCGGTCAGCCACCGCCAGGTTTCGTCCAGCGACTGCTGAGCCAGTGCCAGGCACTGCAGGCCGATCAGCGCACGGCTGTAGTCGAAGCCTTGCATGACCTGCTTGAAGCCCTTGCCTTCGTCACCTAGGCGATGGCTGACCGGCACTTCGACGTTGTCGAAGAATATCGAGCCACGGCCGATGGCGCGCTGGCCGGCATCTTCGAAACGGGTGGTACTGACGCCTTTGGTGTTCATCGGGACGAGGAAGGCACTGATGCCGTTGGCACGCGATTCCTGGGTGCCGGTACGGGCGAAGACCACGGCGACGTCGGCCTGGTCAGCCATGGAGATCGAGGTTTTCTCGCCATTCAGGACATAGACATCCCCCTTGCGCTCGGCTTTCAGGCGCAAGCTGGCGGCGTCGGAGCCGCCGCTGGGCTCGGTCAGTGCGATACAGACAATCTTGCGACCGGCGGTGATTTCGTTCAGCCACTCCCTGGCCAGTTCCGGTGCGGCGTGCTGGGCAATGATCTGGCCGTTGAGCGAAGTCAGCAGCGGGATATAGCCGACGTTGAAATCGCCCCTGGAAATCTCTTCGATGATGATGCCGGCGGTAATGCAGTCCAGACCGCTGCCGCCATACGCTTCCGGCAGCTCACCGCCGAGCAGGCCCATTTCACCCATCTGCCGAATGACGGCACGCTCGATATTGCCTTCCCGGTCGCGCTTGCGATAACCGGGGGCGAGCACGTCGATGCTGAAGCGGGCAACGCTTTCACGGATGGCGTTTTGTTGTTCGTTGAATCCGAAATTCATGATTCTCTCCGAGCCTGGTCTGGGGCCTGAGCCGGCAGCGCGAGGGCTGCCGGCGCCAGGGAATTACTTGTAGAACTTGCGAAAGTCCGGCTTGCGCTTTTCCTTGAACGCGGCAGTGCCTTCCTTGGCTTCCTCGGTGTCGTAGTACAGGCTCAGGGCCTGCATGCCGAGGCCGCCGATGCCGGCGATGTTTTCGCTGTCGGCGTTGAACGAGCGCTTGGCGATCGACAGGGCGGTCGGGCTCTTCTCGAGAATCTCGTCGCACCATTTCTGTACTTCGGCATCCAGCTCGTCGTGCGGCACCACGGCGTTGACCAGCCCCCAGTCCAGCGCCTGCTGGGCGCTGTACTTGCGGCACAGGTACCAGATCTCGCGGGCGCGTTTCTCGCCGACGACGCGGGCCAGGTAGGCGGTACCGAAGCCCGGGTCGACCGAGCCGACTTTCGGGCCGACCTGGCCGAAGATAGCCTTGTCGGAGGCGATGCTCAGGTCGCAGACCACGTGCAGCACGTGGCCGCCGCCGATGGCGAAACCGTTGACTCTGGCGATCACCGGCTTGGGCACTTCGCGGATCAGGCCCTGCAGTTCCTCCACCGGCAGGCCGATCAGGCCGCGGCCGTCGTACTGGCCGGCGTGGGCGCCCTGGTCACCACCGGTGCAGAACGCCTTGTCGCCGGCGCCGGTGAGGACGATGACGCCGATGGCTTTGTTCCAACCGGCGCGGTTGAAGGCGTCGATCAGTTCCATGCAGGTCTGGCCGCGGAAGGCGTTGTAGCGGTCCGGACGGTTGATGGTGATGGTGGCTACGCCATCGACTTCGGTGTACAGAATGTCTTCGTAATTCATGGATGGTTCCTCCTTATTCCTTATCAACCGGCCATGGTCAGGCCACCGGACACGCTGATGACCTGACCGGTAATGAAATTGGCATCGTCGCTGGCGAGCAGGGCGATGATCCCCGGATAGTCTTCCGGTTGGCCGATGCGGCGCATCGGCACGGCGTTCCTGAAGGCTTCCAGGAGTTTTTCCGGGTTGTTGGAGGTGTCGGCCACGCTTTTGAGCAGGGCGGTGTTGGTCGGGCCGGGGCAGACCACATTGAAGTTGATGTTCTTGGTCGCCAGCTCGCGCGCCAGGGTCTTGGAGAGGCCGACCAGGCCGGCCTTGCAGGCGGCGTACACCGCTTCGCCCGAGGAGCCGACGCGGGCTGCATCGGAGGCGACGTTGATGACCTTGCCGCCGCCGGCTTCGAGCATCTTCGGCAGGACGACGTGATGCATGTTCAGCGCGCCGGTCAGGTTGACGGCGATCAACTGCTCCCACATCGCCGGCTCGGTCTTGAGGAAGGGCATGAAGCGGTCGTAGCCGGCGTTGTTGACCAGCACGGTGGGCACGCCCAGATCCTTCTCGATGGCCGCAACGGTGTTGACGATGGCTTCGTAGTCGGTGATGTCGGCTGCATAGGCCCTGGCCTTGCCGCCGGCTTCGACGATCAGGTCGACGGTGGTTTGGGCGGCGCTGGCGTCGCGATCCAGTACCGCCACTTGGCTGCCTTCCTCGGCGAAGCGCAGACAGACCGCGCGGCCGATACCGCCGCCGCCACCGGTAACAATTACGGTTTTTCCAGTCAGACCTTTCATACTTGGTGCTCTCTTTTTATTGATAGGGCTTGGTATCGATGGGGAATCGCCTGACTTCAGGCGTGAATCTTCCGGTCGAGGAATAGCTCCTTGGCCATTTCCCGCAGTTTGAATTTCTGGATCTTGCCGGAGGGGGTACGGGGCAACTCGTCCATGACCTCGAGGTATTCCGGCAGGTACTGGCGCGTGAGTTGCTGCTCCAGCAGATAGTCGGTCAGATCCTTGAGGGTCAGCGGCTGGGCTGTGCCATCGTGCAGCGTGATGTAGGCGCACAGGCGCTCGCCGAGGCGCGGATCGGGTGCCCCCACGAGGGCGACGCTCTTGATCGCAGGGTGCTTGTAGAGCATGTTCTCGACATCGACGACCGGGATGTTTTCGCCGCCGCGGATGACGATGTCCTTGCTGCGCCCGGTGATGCGGATGTAGCCGTCCGCGCTCATGCGGGCGATGTCGCCGGTCGGGAACCAGCCCTCCGCATCCACGTTGTACAGCTCCGGCTGGTTGAGGTAGCCGACGAACTGGCTGGAGCCGCGTACCAGCAGATCGCCTTCCTGGTTGGCCGGCAGCTCCTGTCCCTCTTCGCCGACCACCTTGACCTCCATGTAAGGAAGGGCCAGGCCATCGCTGATAACGGCCATGTGCATGGGATCTTCCGGGCGCGTGGTGGTGACCGCGCCGTTTTCGGTCATCCCCCAGGCCGAGACGATGCGCGTGTCGAGCAGGCTGGCGGCCTTTTCCACCAGCGCGCCGGGGATCGGCGCGCCGGCCGAGATGAAGGTCTTCAGCGAGGACAGTTGCTGGTGATGCTCGGTCGCGACCTCCACCAGGTCGGCGAGGAAGGGCGTCGAGCCCAGGGTCAGCCCGGGACGCTCTTCGGCAATGATCTGCACCGCGAACAAGGGATTCCAGACGTCCTGCAGGATGACGCTGGCCCCTAGGTAGACCGGTGTCATCAGCCCGTAGAGAAAACCGAGCTGATGTGCCAGGGGCGAGGGCATCAGGATGCCATCGCCTTCACTCAGGCCATGCCGTTCGCAGAACGGGCGGATATGGCTGAGCAGCGTATTGCAGGTATGCATGACCCCCTTGGGCTTGCCGGTGGTGCCCGAGGTGTAGATCACCTGGACCACGTCGTCGGGGGAGGGGCGGCGCTCGGCGAACAGCCGTCCAGTGTCGCATTCGTCTTCCCAGGCGCGCTCCAGCAGTACCCGTTCGAACGACTGCTCGCCGTCGCCCTCGACGACCAGCACATGGGCCAGATTCGGCAGATCGCCGCGCAGCCCCTGGATCATCTGCCGATGGTCGAAGTGGCGGAAGCTCTGTGGAATGACCAACACCCGGCTGCGGGCATGCGCCAGCATGAAGCGCAGCTCGTGCTCGCGAAAAATCGGCATCAGCGGGTTGATCACCGCGCCGATGCGCACGCAGGCCAGGAACAGGGCGTTCATCTGCCACCAGTTGGGCAACTGGCAGGACACCACGTCGCCCGGCCCGACCCCCAGCGCGGCCAGCCCGGCAGCCATCCGGGTGACACGCCGGTTCAACTCTCCATACGTCAGGACCGTGCGGTCGCCGGCCTGGACCCGGTAGCCCACCAACGCCGTCCTGCCTGGCGCGGATGCCACCACCTTGTCCAGGTAGTCTGTAATGATCATGTCATTCCAGGCACCGCATGCATACATCTCCGCACGCCGTCTCTCGTGCATGTTTGTCGCTACTTTCATGCCTTCCTCCCTCTACGGGTTTTATTGTTCTGTCGGGCACTGCATTGACTTCCCTGATGGGAACCGAAGATAGGAGCTGAAGAAATTTATGTCAACATATTGTCTTTTATTTTCGGGCAACCTAAGCTCGGTTCCAAGACGGCAAGCGCGCCCCGCTCCGGGGCCTGCCCAAGCAAGGAGGAGGGAGTCATGGAGTTCGAGAACATCCGCGTGGAGGTACAGGGCGCGGTCGGGCTGATCCGCCTGAACCGCCCGCAGGTACACAACGCCCTGAACGGCGCCCTGATGGAAGAGCTTGGCGCGGCGCTGCGCCGCTTCGAGCGCGACGAGGCGATCCGGGCGACGGTCATCACCGGCAACGACAAGGCCTTCGCCGCCGGTGCCGACATCGCCGAGCTGCAGGCCAAAACCTTTTCCGACGTCTACCTGGAGGACTTCGTGACCGCCAGCTGGGAGGAGGTGACCCGCTGCCGCAAGCCGGTGATCGCCGCGGTCGCCGGGCTGGCGCTGGGCGGTGGCTGCGAGCTGGCGATGATGTGCGACTTCATCGTCGCCGCCGACAACGCCCGCTTCGGCCAGCCGGAGGTCAGGGTCGGCACGCTGCCGGGTGCCGGCGGCACCCAGCGGCTGACCCGCGCCATCGGCAAGGCCAAGGCCATGGATATGTGCCTGACCGGGCGCAGCCTGGATGCCGAGGAGGCCCTGCGCTACGGGCTGGTCAGCCGGGTGGTGCCGCTCGAACGCCTGCTCGACGAGGCGCTGACTGCCGCGGCGCAGATCGCCGGCCATTCTGCGATGGCGGTGCGCCTCAACAAGGAAGCGGTCAACCGCGCCCACGAAACCACCTTGGCCGAGGGCGTGCGCTTCGAGCGCCGACTGCTGCATGCCAGCTTCGCCACCGAGGACCGCCGGGAGGGCATGCAGGCGTTCGTGGAGAAACGCCCGCCACAGTGGACCCACCGCTGACCCGAACCCGCTTCGACAAGAACAACAAAGCAGGCGACGACGCCTGCAGGAGCCGCTCCATGTCATCCCCCGTGCACCTCGCCCGGCAGGGCGCCATCGCCCTGATCACGGTCGACCATCCCCCCGTCAACGCCCTCGGCCAGGCCGTCCGCGCCGGCCTGCTGGACGCCTTCCGCCACGCCGAGGCCGACCCCGAGGTCCGGGCCGTGGTCCTGGCCTGCAGCGGCCGGACCTTTATCGCCGGCGCCGACATCAAGGAGTTCGGCCTGCCGCCCCGGGCGCCGCGCCTGCCGGAGCTGGTCGAGGCGATCGAGTCCGGCAGCAAGCCCAGCGTCGCGGCCCTCCACGGCTCGGCCCTGGGCGGCGGCCTGGAGGTCGCCATGGCCTGCCATTACCGCATCGCCCGCTGCGATGCCGCGCTCGGCCTGCCGGAGGTCAGGCTCGGCCTGCTGCCCGGCGCCGGCGGCACCCAGCGTCTGCCTCGTCTGGTCGGTGTGGCCCGGGCGCTGCGCATGATCCTGAGCGGCACGCCGATCGCCGCCGCCGAAGCCGAGGCCTGCGGGCTGGTCGACGAACTGTTCGAAGGCGAGCCACAGGCCGCCGGACTGGCCTTCGCCGAACGCCTGCTGGCCGACCGCTGCGGCCCGCGGCGCACCGGCGAGCGCAACGGAAAGCTGCTGGCGGGCGACTGCGCCGCGCTGTTCGCCGCCAGGCGCCGCGAGGTGGAAGAGACCCAGCCCGGGCTGTTCTCGCCGCCGCGCGCCATCGCCGCCATCGAGGCGGCGACCCTGCTGCCGCTGGCCGAAGGCCTGCGGCGCGAGCGCGTGCTGTTCGAGGAATGCCTGCGCTCGCCGCAGCGCGAGGCGCTGGTGGCGGCCTTCTTCGCCGAACGCCAGGCGCGCCGCCAGCAGGCCGCCGGCTGAATAGCGCGCCATCTCCCACCGATCACCCGAGGAATCCGCATGGACATCAACTACACCGCCGAGGAGTTCGCCTTCCGCGACCAGGTGCGCGCCTTCCTGAGCGCCGAGCTGCCGGCCGACATCGCCGAGCGCGTGCGCCTCGGCAAGCACCTGGGCAAGGAGGATCACCTGCGCTGGCAACGCCTCCTCAACGCCCGCGGCTGGTATGCCGCCAACTGGCCGGTGGAGTTCGGCGGTACCGGCTGGAGCGTGGTGCAGAAGCACATCTTCGAGGAGGAGTGCGCCGCCTTCGGCGCGCCCAGGCTGATCTCCTTCGGCGTCAACATGGTCGCCCCGGTGATCATCAAGTTCGGCACCCCGGAGCAGAAGGCCCGTTACCTGCCGCGCATCCTCGACGGCCGCGACTGGTGGTGCCAGGGCTATTCCGAGCCGGGCGCCGGCTCCGACCTGGCCTCGCTGAAGACCCGCGCGGTGCGCGACGGCGATCACTACGTGGTCAGCGGCCAGAAGACCTGGACCACCCTCGGCCAGCACGCCAACAGGATCTTCTGCCTGGTGCGCACCGACCCGGCAGCCCAGCCGCAGCGCGGCATCTCCTTCCTGCTGATCGACATGAGCACGCCGGGCATCGGCGTGCGACCGATCATCACCCTCGACGGCGAGCACGAGGTCAACGAGGTGTTCTTCGACAACGTGCGGGTGCCGGTGGCCAACCGGGTCGGCGAGGAAAACCAGGGCTGGACCTGCGCCAAGTACCTGCTGACCCACGAGCGCACCGGCCAGGCCGGCATCGGCCCGTCCAAGGCCGCGCTGGCCCATCTCAAGCAGGTCGCCGCCCGCGAAGGCCGACTCGACGACCCGCTGCTGCGCGCGCAGATCGCCGAAGTGGAAATGCAGCTGATGGCCATCGAGGTCAGCACCCTGCGCATCCTCGCCGCCGCCCAGGCCGGCGGCGTGCCCGGCGCGGAAAGCTCGATCCTCAAGATCAAGGGCTCGGAGATCCGCCAGGCGATCAGCCATCTGCTGCGCAAGGTCGTCGGCCCCTACGCGCTGCCGTTCCTCGAGGAGGAGCTGAGCCCGGCCTTCGCCGGCGCGCCGCTGCATGCCGACTACAGCGCCGGCCCGGCCAGCCAGTACTTCAACCTGCGCAAGCTGTCGATCTACGGCGGCTCCAATGAAATCCAGAAGAACATCGTCTCGAAGATGATCCTGGATCTGTAGGAGAACACCTCATGGATTTCCAATTGACCGAAGAGCAGCAGATGCTGCAGGACACCGTCGCCCGCCTGGTGCGCGACAGCTACGGCTTCGAACAGCGCGAGCAGTTCTACCGCAGCGAGGCGGGGTTCAGCCGCGCGTTCTGGCAGCAGCTGGGCGAGCTGGGCCTCACCGGCGTGCCCTTCGCCGAAGCCCACGGAGGGTTCGGTGGCAGCGGCGTGGACAGCCTGCTGATCATGACCGAACTGGGCCGTGGCCTGTGCCTGGAGCCCTACCTGCAATCGCAGATCCACGCCGGCGGCCTGCTCCAGCAACTGGGCGGCGCCGAGCAGCGCAAACGCCTGCTGCCGGTGGTGATCGCCGGCGAGCTGCAACTGGCGGTCGCCCTCGAGGAGCCGCAGAGCCATTACCACCTGCACCATGTGCAGACCCGCGCCGTGCGGGTCGAGGGCGGCTGGGAGCTCTGCGGACGCAAGGCGGTGGTGATCGGCGGACACAGCGCCGGACTGCTGCTGGTTTCCGCGCGCACCCACGGCGAAGCGCGCGACGAGCAGGGAATTTCCCTGTTCCTGGTCGATGCCCGCGCCAGCGGCCTGAGCCGCCGGGTCTACCCGACCATCGACGGGCCGAAGGCCTGCGAGCTGTACCTCGACCGGGTGCTGGTCGGCGACGGCGATCTGCTCGGCGAGCCGGGACAAGCCTTGCCGGCGCTGCGCTACCAGCAGGGCCGGGCCATCGCCGCCCAGTGCGCCGAGGCCATCGGCAGCATGGAAGAGGCCTGCCGACTGACCCTCGACTACCTGAAGACGCGCCAGCAGTTCGGTACGCCGATCGGCAAGTTCCAGGCGCTGCAGCATCGCATGGTCGACATGCGCACCGAACTCGAACTGGCCACCCCCATGGCCATTCTCGCCGCCTGCGTGGCGGATGAGGCCGACAGCGAGGAGCGCAGTCGCCGCCTGGCCGCCGCCAAATTCATCATCGTCCATGCCGGGCGCTTCATCGCCGAGCAGGCGATCCAGCTGCACGGCGGCATCGGCATGACCTGGGAATACAGCCTGGCCCACCACGCCAAGCGCCTGGTCATGCTCGGCCACCAGCTGGGCGATGACGACCACCACCTCGAGGCCTACGCACAACTGCTGAAAACGGCCTGAATTCCACTCCGAAGACCTGAGGACAACAAGATGAAGATACTGGTCGCGGTAAAAAGAGTCGTCGATTACAACGTCAAGGTTCGCGTCAAGGCCGATGGCTCCGGCGTCGACCTCGCCAACGTCAAGATGGCCATGAACCCCTTCTGCGAGATCGCCGTGGAAGAGGCGGTGCGCCTGAAGGAGAAGGGCATCGCCAGCGAGATCGTGGCGGTTTCGGTCGGTCCCGCCGCCGCCCAGGAACAGCTGCGCACCGCCCTGGCCCTCGGCGCCGACCGTGCGATCCTGATCGAGAGCGACGAGGAACTCGGTTCCCTGGCGGTGGCCAAGCTGCTCAAGGCGGTGGTCGACAAGGAGCAGTCGCAACTGGTGATCCTCGGCAAGCAGGCCATCGACAGCGACAACAACCAGACCGGGCAGATGCTCGGCGCACTGACCGGCTACGCCCAGGGCACCTTCGCCTCCAAGGTCGAGATCGCCGGCGACCAGATCAACGTGACTCGCGAGATCGACGGCGGCCTGCAGACCGTGGCCCTGAAGCTGCCGGCCATCGTCACCACCGACCTGCGCCTCAACGAGCCGCGCTATGCCTCCCTGCCGAACATCATGAAGGCCAAGAAGAAGCCGCTGGAGACCCTGACCCCGGATGCCCTCGGCGTTTCCACCGCCTCGACGGTGAAGACCCTCAAGGTCGAAGCGCCCGCCACGCGCAGCGCCGGAATCATCGTCAAGTCCGTGGCCGAACTGGTCGAGAAACTGAAGAACGAAGCGAAGGTGATCTGATGGCTACTCTCGTCATTGCCGAACACAACAATGCCGCCCTCGGCGCCGCGACCTTCAACACCGTGGCGGCTGCCCAGGCCATCGGCGGCGATATCCATCTGCTGGTCGCCGGCAGCAACTGCGCCGCCGTGGCCGAAGCCACCGCCAGGGTCGCCGGCGTGAGCAAGGTGCTGGTCGCCGACCAAGCCGCCTACGCCCACCAACTGCCGGAAAACCTTGCGCCGCTGGTGGCCGCGCTCGGGCGCGACTACAGCCACCTGCTGGCCGCCGCCACCACCAACGGCAAGGACCTCCTGCCGCGTGTCGCCGCGCTCTTGGATGTCGAGCAGATCTCCGAGATCGTCAAAGTCCTCGCACCCGACACCTTCCAGCGGCCGATCTATGCCGGCAATGCCCTTGCCACCGTACAGTCCTCGGCGGCCATCAAGGTGATCACCGTGCGCGGCACCGGCTTCGATGCCGTGGCGGGCGAGGGCGGCAGCGCTTCCATCGAGGCGGTGAAGGGCGGCAGCGATGCCGGCCTCTCGCGCTTCGTCGGCGAGGAAATCGCCAGGTCCGAACGCCCCGAACTGACCGGCGCGAAGATCGTCGTCTCCGGCGGGCGCGGCATGCAGAGCGGCGACAACTTCCAGCTGCTCTACCGGGTCGCCGACAAGCTCGGCGCGGCGGTGGGCGCCTCGCGTGCCGCGGTGGATGCCGGCTTCGTGCCCAACGACATGCAGGTCGGCCAGACCGGCAAGATCGTCGCGCCGCAGCTGTACATCGCCGTCGGCATCTCCGGGGCGATCCAGCACCTGGCGGGGATGAAGGACTCGAAGGTGATCGTGGCGATCAACAAGGACGAGGAGGCGCCGATCTTCCAGGTGGCCGACTACGGCCTGGTGGGCGATCTGTTCGAAATCGTGCCGGAACTCGAGCGGCAGCTCTGAATGGGGCGCTTCCCGGCCGCCCTGCGGGGCGGTGGTCATCAGGCACAGGCGAAAGGAGGCAGGATGTTCAAACGAATAGGGGTGATCGGCAGCGGCGCGATGGGGCGCGGCATCGCCCAGCTGTTCGCCACGGCCGGCGTGGAGGTGCTGCTGCACGACAGCCGGAGTGAGGCCATCGACCAAGCGCTGGCCTACAGCCGCGAGACGCTCGAGCGGGCGGCCGCCAAGGGGCGGCTGAGCCGGACGGAACTCGACGCGAGCCTGGCGCGCCTGCAGCCGGCCGCGAGCCTCACGGCGCTGGCCGACTGCGACCTGCTGATCGAGGCCATCGTCGAGGATCTCGAGGCCAAGCAGGCGCTGTTCCGCGAGCTGGAGGCGCTGGTCGCCGCCGACGCGGTGCTGGCGACCAACACCTCGTCGCTGTCGGTGACCCGGATCGCCAGCGCCTGCCGGCATCCCGAGCGGGTCGCCGGTTTTCATTTCTTCAACCCGGTGCCCTTGATGAAGATCGTCGAGGTGATCCGCGGCGAGCGCACCGATCCGCAGGTGATCGAGCGCCTGGCGGCGCTGGCCGAGCGGGCCGGGCATTTCCCGGCGCGCACCCCGGACAGCCCCGGCTTTCTGGTCAACCACGCCGGCCGTGCCTATGGCACCGAGGCGCTGCGGATTCTGGCCGAAGGCGTGGCCACACCGGCGCAGATCGACCGCATCCTGCGCGACAGCCTGGGCTTTCGCATGGGGCCGTTCGAGCTGATCGATCTGATCGGACTGGACGTGACCCAGGCGGTGATGGACTCGGTGTACCAGCAGTTCTACCAGGACCCGCGCTACACCCCGTCCTGGCTGGTCGCGCCGCGGCTGGCCGGCGGCCTGCTCGGGCGCAAGAGCGGGGAGGGTTTCTATCGCTATGTCGATGGCCAGGCTCGGCTCGATGCCGAGCCGGCACCCGCGCCGGTGGCCATTGAGCGGCCATTCTGGCTGGACAGCCGCGACGCCGCGGTGCGCCGCCAGGTGGCGGCGGTGCTGCACGTCGCCGGCGCCGAGCTGGAGGAGGGCGACCAGCCCTCGGCGCAGGCCATCTGCCTGGTGACGCCGCTGGGCGAGGATGCCAGCAGCCGGATCGCCCGCCAAGGCTTGCCGGTGGCGCGCAGCCTGGCCATGGAAACCCTGGCCGGCTTCGACCGGCGCCGCGTGCTGATGCGCCAGCCGGGGCTGGATGCCGGGGTGCTGGCCCAGGCCCGCCAGGCGCTGGGCGCCGACGGCGTGCCGGTGGAGGTAATCGACGACTCGCCGGGCTTCGTCGCCCAGCGCGTGCTGGCCTGCATCGTCAACCTCGGCTGCGAGATCGCCCAGCGGCGCATCGCCAGCCCGGCGGTGCTCGACCGCGCCGTGCAGCTGGCCCTGGGCTACCCACATGGTCCGCTGGGCTTCGGCGAACGCTTCGGCGCAGCGCGGATCGCGCAGATCCTCCATGAACTGCACGAGCAGTATCAGGAGCCGCGCTACCGGATCAGCCCCTGGCTGCGCCGGCGCGTGCAGCTCGGCCTGCCGCTCGACACCCCGGAAGATCAGGAGCAATCGGCATGACTGCCTATATCTACGACGGCCTGCGCTCGCCCTTCGGCCGCTACGCCGGCGCCCTCGCTTCGGTGCGCCCGGACGACCTGCTGGCCAGCGTGGTGCGCGCGCTGGTGGCGCGCAACCCGTTTCCCGGCGAGGCCTACGAGGACATCGTCGCCGGCTGCACCAACCAGGCCGGCGAGGACGCGCGCAACCTGGCGCGGCATGTGGGCCTGCTGGCCGGGCTGCCGCTGTCGGTCGGCGGAGTGACCGTCAACCGTCTGTGCGGCTCGGGGCTGGCGGCGGTGCTGGATGCCGCCCGTGCGGTGCAGGCCGGGGAGGGCGAGCTGTTCGTCGCCGGCGGCGCGGAAAGCATGAGCCGTGCGCCCTTCGTGCTGGCCAAGAGCGAAAGCCCCTATGCCCGCGAGTTCCGCGCCTTCGACAGCACCATCGGTGCACGCTTTCCCAATCCGAAGGTGGAAGCCGAGTTCGGCGCCGACTCGATGCCGGAAACCGCCGACAACGTGGCCAATGCGCTGGAGATCGGTCGCGAGCCCGCCGACCGCTATGCCGCCCGCAGCCAGCAGTTGTATGCCGCAGCTGCCGAAGCCGGTTTCTATACGGACGAGATCCTGCCCATCGAGGTGGTGCAAGGCCGCAGGCAGCCGCCGAAAATCGTGGCAAGCGACGAGCATCCGCGTCCGGAGAGCACCTTCGAGGCGCTGTCGCGGCTGCAGCCGCTGTTTGCCGGGGGTGTGGTCACCGCCGGCAACGCCTCCGGGGTGAACGACGGTGCGGCGGCGCTGTTGATCGGCTCGCAGGCGGTTGGAGAGCGCTACGGGCGCAAGCCGCGGGCGCGCATTCTCGCCGGTGCGGTCGCCGGGGTGGAACCGCGGCTGATGGGCCTCGGCCCGGTGCCGGCGATTTGCAAGGTATTGCAGCGCAGTGGGCGGACGCTCGCCGACATGGACGTGATCGAGATCAACGAGGCCTTCGCCGCCCAAGTGCTGGGCTGTACCCACGAACTGGGACTGGCCTGGGACGATCCGCGCCTCAACCCCAACGGCGGCGCGATCGCCCTCGGCCACCCGCTGGGCGCCTCCGGTGCGCGCCTGGCACTGACCGCATTGCGCCAGCTGGAGCGCAGCGGCGGGCGCCATGCGCTGGTCAGCCTGTGCATCGGCCTGGGGCAGGGGATCGCCTGCGTCATCGAGCGGCTCGACTGAATCCATACTCACAACAAGACCGATACCGAGGAATACCGACATGGCCAACAAAGCCAGCTTCAACTGGGAAGATCCGCTGCTGCTCGACCAGCAACTGACCGACGAAGAGCGCATGGTGCGCGACAGTGCGCAGAGGTTCTCCGCCGACCGCCTGGCGCCGCGGGTGCTGGAAGCCTTCCGCCACGAGCACACCGATCCGGCGATCTTCCGCGAGATGGGCGAAACCGGCCTGCTCGGCGCGACCATTCCGGTCGAGTACGGCGGCAGCGGCCTGAACTACGTGTGCTACGGGCTGATCGCCCGCGAGGTCGAGCGCATCGACTCCGGCTACCGCTCGATGCTGAGCGTACAGTCGTCGCTGGTGATGGTGCCGATCAACGAGTTCGGCAACGAAGCCACCAAGCAGAAATACCTACCGAAGCTGGCCAGCGGCGAGTTGATCGGCTGCTTCGGCCTGACCGAGCCGAACCACGGCTCCGACCCGGGCTCGATGATCACCCGGGCGAAGAAAGTCGAGGGCGGCTACCGCCTGACCGGCAGCAAGATGTGGATCACCAACTCGCCCATCGCCGATGTGTTCGTGGTCTGGGCCAAGGACGACGCCGGCGAGATCCGCGGCTTCGTGCTGGAGAAGGGCTGGCAGGGCCTGTCCGCCCCGGCGATCCACGGTAAGGTCGGCCTGCGCGCCTCGATCACCGGCGAGATCGTCATGGACGAGGTGTTCGTTCCCGAGGAGAACGCCTTCCCCGAGGTGCGCGGCCTCAGGGGCCCGTTCACCTGCCTGAACTCGGCGCGCTACGGCATCGCCTGGGGTGCGCTGGGCGCTGCCGAGGCCTGCTGGCACACCGCGCGCCAGTACGTGCTGGACCGCCAGCAGTTCGGCCGCCCACTGGCCGCCAACCAGTTGATCCAGAAGAAGCTGGCCGACATGCAGACCGAGATCACCCTGGCGCTGCAGGGCTGCCTGCGTCTGGGGCGGATGAAGGACGAGGGCACCGCGGCGGTGGAAATCACCTCGATCATGAAGCGCAACAGCTGCGGCAAGTCGCTGGAGATCGCCCGCCTGGCCCGCGACATGCTGGGCGGCAACGGCATCAGCGACGAGTTCGGCATCGCGCGGCATCTGGTCAACCTCGAGGTGGTCAATACCTACGAAGGCACCCACGACATCCATGCGCTGATCCTCGGCCGTGCGCAGACCGGGATTCAGGCGTTCTTCTGAGCTGAGCAGGCGGGGTGCGAAAGTCCGGTTGCACGCCGGGCTTTCGCACCCTGGCAGGCTTGCGTGGACAGGTGGATTCCGGTTATGCCTATAATCGGAATAAGCATCTAAGCGCCTAGCCACCCAACAAACTCCCTGCCCAATGACCGCACCCGCTCCCCAGCCGTTGTTCGACACCTATGCACGCTTCCTAGCACTGTCTCCCAGCAGCCTGGTGTTCGAGAACCGTTTCGTCGTTCGCTTCCTGAACAAGCTAGAACCGGAAATCCCGGCCAAGTCGGACTACCTGCACACCCGGGATTTCCTGCGCGACTACGCCGGCTGGGAAACCACCTACAAGGCCTACCGCATCCAGGTGGAGCGGTTGCTGTTGTGGGGCTGGCTGAAAAAGGGGAGTTCGGTGCTGAAACTGACCCGCGAGGATGCCGAGGCCTTCCTCGGCTTCTGCCGCGAGCCGGACATGGAGTGGGTCGGCCAGGCGGTACGGCGGCGCTTCATCGCCGGCGAGGAGCCGGGCGAGCTGGTACCCAATCCGCAGTGGCGACCCTACGAGAGCCTCGGCAGCAAGGCGGCGCGCAAGCTCGCCGACGAGACTGGCATGCCGCGCCAGACGCCGGAGCATTACAAGGTCACCGCGAGTTCGCTGAAGCAGGCCTTCACCATCTGCTGTTCCTTCTACGACTTCCTGGTCAGGCAGAACACGCTGCTCGACAACCCATTTCGCGCCATCGAGGAGCCGGGGCGCTTCTTCGAGAAGCGCGCGCCCTCGATCGAGGGCAAGGTGCTCAATCCGCTGCAATGGGCGTTCGTCATCGAAACCGCGGAGTGGATGGCCCACCAGGATGCGGAGCGCCACGAACGCACGCTGTTCGTGGTCGTCGTGCTGTTCTCCCTATACCTGCGCATCTCCGAGCTGGCCGGTCGTCCCGACTGGCATCCGACCATGCAGGCCTTCCAGCAGGACGAAAGTGGCGCCTGGTGGTACGTGACCGTCGGCAAGGGCGGCAAGGAGCGGCGGATCTCGGTCGGCAGCGAGCTGCTCGGCTACCTCAAGCGCTACCGCATGTCGCGCAACCTGACGCCGTTGCCGCAGCCCGGCGAGAACGTGCCGCTGTTGCTGAAGCTGGACGGCCGCGGCGGGCTGACCGACCGGCAGATCCGCAACATCGTGCAGAAGTGCTTCGACAGCGCGGTCAAGCGCATGCAGGCCGAAGGGCGCGGCGAGCGGGAAATTTCCAGCCTGCGCGCCGCCAGCACCTACTGGCTGCGCCACACCAGCGCCAGCTACGACGCGCCGCTCCGGCCGCTCAGGAGCCTGCAGGTCGACCTGGGGCACGCCAAGGCCAGCACCACCCATGACATCTATTACCACAGCGTCGAGCCGGAGCGGACGCCCACCGGACGCCCCCGGCGGCTAAAGCGCCGCTGATCAGAAGGGCACCGCCTCGAACTCGAAGCTGTCGGCGCGCGCCATCCGCCACATACGCGTAGAACTCGCTGAGGCCGGCGGCAGCGACCGTTTCGGCCAGGGCCTTGAGCGTGTTGCGGTGGACTGAGCGGATCAGGGTTCTTTCGGGGCGATGGGTTCTTCCAGGACGTCCCGGGCGAACAGTCCTTCGAGATCGTCGTAGTAGGCATGAGTGGTCCTGAGGCTGGCGGCCTCGTCGCTGGCCACCTTGTGCAGCTCGCGCAGCATCTCCTCGTCGTGGCGGCGGAAACGCTCGATCCGTGCGGCGATCTGCTGCTCGTTCAGGCCAAGCCCGAGCAGCACCTGGCGGCCCATCTCCAGGCTGGAGAAGAAGGTCTCGCGCACTGGGCCGGCATCCAGGTCGAGGAGGGTGTGCAACTGCTCCCAGTCCAGAGCGCGGGTGATCACCGTCATGTGCGGATAGCGCTGGCGGACCAGCCGGGCCGTGTCGATGTTCGCCTGCCCGTCGTCGGTGGCGATGACGAAGAACTGCGCGTGCTCGGCCTTGGCGGCATGCAGGATCTCCAGGCGCAGGGGGTTGCCGTAGTAGATCGGCAGATTGCTGATCTTGCGGTTGAACTCCACCGTCTCGACCGCCGTATCGAAGGCCACGAAGGGCACCCGCTGGGCGTGCAGGAGGCGGGCGACGACCTGGCCGACGCGGCCCATGCCCATGATGATGACGCGCGGCTCGTGTTCGATGAGCGGTTTCTCCTGCTCCGGCGCGGCGCTCTGCCGGACCGGCTTGGCGAACAGCGAGAGCAGCATGACCACCAGCGGGGTGAGTGCCATCGACAGAGTGATGGTCAAGACCAGCAGATCGTGGAGTCCGGCATCGAACAGGCCGTGGCGGCGGGCGATCGAGAAGATGACGAAGGCGAATTCACCGCCGCCGGCGAGCACCACGCCCAGGCGCAGAGCGGAGTCGGGCTGCAGTCGGCCGGGAAAGCGGCCGACGAGGGCGACCAGCGGCAGCTTGAGCAGGATCAGCAGCAGGGCCAGGCCGAGCACCGTCCAGAACGAATCGACCAGCAGGCCGAGGTTGATGTTCATGCCGACGCCGAGGAAAAACAGGCCGAGCAGCATGCCCTTGAAGGGCTCGATCTTCGCTTCCAGGGCATGGCGGTACTCGGATTCGGCCAGCAACACGCCGGCCAGGAAGGCGCCGAGGGCCATGGAGACGCCGATCAACTCCATCAGCAGGGCACTGCCCATCACCACCAGCAGCGCGGTGGCGGTGAGGATGTCCTGCAGATCGCCCTTGGCCACGATGCGAAACAGCGGACGCAGCAGGTAGCGCCCACCGACGATCAAGCCGCCCACGCAGGCGACCACCTTGAGCAGCTCGACCAGCGGATCTTCGCCGCTGTCCGGCTGGCTGACGCCACTGAGCAACGGCACCAGCGCCATCAGCGGGATGGCCGCGATGTCCTGGAACAGCAGCACCGAGAACGCTAGGCGTCCGTGGGGCATGTGCAGCTCGCGACGCTCGGCGAGCAGCTGCAGGACGAAGGCGGTGGACGACAGCGCCAGGCCGAGGCCGAGGACGAGGGCGCTGGTCCAGTGCTGCTGGAAGAACGCGATGGCCACGCCGCCGATGGCCGCGCCGCAGAGCAGCACCTGCGCCAGGCCGGCGCCGAATACCGCATGGCGCATCAGCCAGAGGCGTTTGGGCGACAACTCCAGACCGATGATGAACATCAGCATCACCACACCCAGCTCGGAAATTCTCAGGATGCTGCCGGCCTGATCGATCAGGCCAAGCACGCCGGGGCCGATCAGCACGCCGCCGATCAGATAGCCCAGCACGGCCCCCAGCTGCAAGCGTTTGGCGAGCGGCACGAGCACGACCATGGCCAGTAGGCACACCACGCTAGCCTGCAAGAGGCGCGACTCATGATCCACGATGAAATACCTCGATGAGCGGGCCTTTGGGGAAAACCGAATTGTGCCTCTGGCGTGGTGCTTTGGCAGCTGATCCCGGTCAGCAGCTTGCTGCTGGTTCGGCTTTGGCGTTCTGAACCTATACTTCGCATAATGTATATTATGTTAAATAGCGTATGAAGCACCGATTACTGCGTTGGGATGGTGATCACTGGCAGCCTGTTGTTGCCACCGGTTTCCGACAATGTGAAGAAAAACATCACGGCCACCATCGCACGCTTCGCCTGCCAGTTACTGTCTTCGATCCAAAACCAGTGATCGCGATAATATACGGCCGTGTACGCATGCTCGGGCTTTTCCTTGCCGCTGCGAATATGAATTCGGGACTCTCGCTTCTCCGCACCGCTGTCCTCGGTGATCGGTGCGGTTGGCAAGGCACTGTGATCTTTCAGGTGCTCCTCGGGCACATCCATGTAACTGGAAAACGCCCCCATGATTTGCAACAGCGAACGGCTGTTCACTGCCAGTTCATCCTCCTCGCCACGTGCCGGCGAATACTTGAGCACGAACTTCTGGCGATCTTCCGACAAATGAAGTAAGCGACGGACTTCTTTCTGCTTTTCCAGAATCTCAGGAGTAACATCATCGTGGCGCATGAACAGAACGGCGATAGTGCCCTTGTCCTTGTCCTCCTCTACGCGCATGCCCACGGCACCGGCGGCCTGGATTTCGTGCAACAACTCCAGCACGCGCAAGAATGCCGGATCGGCCTCCTGTATTCCGCCCACCATTGCCGAACGATTGCGTACACCGTTTAGCGACTCGACGGTCAGCGCGAGGACGAAATCTGCCGCATAGCCCGATTGGAGCATGGAAAAAATATTTTTCGGCGCAATTGGCGACAGCAGTCCGATCAGGAATTTTTCACCGGTTAATGGCACATAAGTGATCGTGGGACGATCGGTATATTTGCCGTTGGCACCCAGCAAGAGACTGTCGCGTTGAATGGCATCGGCGGATGAAAGCTGCCCGACAATGCTGCCCCCGGTTTCCAGCGAATAAGAGGCGACAATTGAGGAAACATCGACAAACACCGGCAGGTCCATATAACGCAGCTTGACGATGTTGAGCAGCGTCTGCTGTTTCCATGAGTCGGAGATGGCCGAGCTGTAATCGAAGCGATCTACCTTTACCGTATTGGGGCCGATGTGCGAGCAGCCCGACAACGTCAGTGCAACGACCATCGCAGTAGCGGGTAAGTATTGCTTGTGTGTAGTTAATAGCATCGCCCGCTTTCTCACCTGCCCGGCTTCGTGCATCGGTTGCGCCCCACGATGCCGATCACAGTGATACCCCTGCCCCTTCAGTCCGGCTTCCATGCGGCGGTACCCGTAATTCCAGTCATTTCGAGACTAGCTCAAGTCCGCACCCGAGCGTCGCCATCGCCGCGGACAGCTCGTTCAACCCCATGTATTTGAGCTATGGACGTGCGTGGGACGGAAACAGCAGCTTTTATTTCTACTTGGGAAGACCGTTTAGGGGCTGGACGTAAACACGACAGCTTGCTGACGACCGCTGCAGCGGATAGCGCTGCAACAGCAATAATGAACAGGTGCAGCCATGGCAATCGTAAAAAAAATAACCAGCAAGACGAAGATCGAAACCACCAAGGCGGTAGAGCCTCCCCCCGCATTCCGCTCCCGCGAAGAGCGGATCAACGTTGGACGGCTGCTGCGCGAGAGAGTGCCGCGCACCAGCCACGCCGCATGGCTTCCACCGGCCAAGCACCGAGATCCCATCGCTATCCTTGAACAATCGAATGAGGATCGACTGCAGGAGCTGGTGCCGATCCGCTACGGCCGCATGCTTCGCAGCCCCTTCACCTTCCTGCGCGGCTCGGCGGCGCTGATGGCCCACGATCTGGCAACGACGCCTAATACAGGTATTCGGGTGCAGGCCTGTGGCGACTGCCACTTGTTGAATTTCGGCTTGTTCGCCACCCCGGAGCGCAACCTGGTCTTCGACCTGAACGACTTCGACGAAACCCTGCCCGCCCCCTGGGAATGGGACATCAAGCGGCTGGCCGCCAGTTTTACGGTCTGCGGACGCGACGGCCGGTTACCCGATGCCCAGTCACGGGAGGCTGCGGTGGCGTGTGTGCGCGCCTATCGGGAAAACCTGCGCGAATACTCCAAGATGAGTCCTCTGGAGGTCTGGTACTCGCGCCTGGATGCGCAGACGCTGATCGACACGGCGCCCGATGAAAAAGTGAAAAAAATGCGTCAGCAGCTCTTCAACAAAGCCCGCGAGCGGGTGGGCGAAAGCGTTTTCCCCAAGATTGCCCAGCAGGTTGGCGGGCGCCCCCGCATCGTCGACCAACCGCCGATCCTGTACCACGTTGCCGACCCTGAGTTCATGGACAAGGTTCGGGAGGGGCTGGCGGACTACCGCGAGACGCTGTCCGATGAGCGTCGCGTCCTTCTGGATCGCTATCGGCTGGAAGATGCTGCGTTGAAAGTGGTGGGTATTGGCAGCGTCGGCACCCGCTGCTTCATCGGACTGTTGTTCTCCGAGGAAAACCATCCCCTGATTCTCCAGTTCAAGGAGTCCTGTCACTCGGTCCTCGCGCCCTATGCGGGGAAAAGCCAGTATGAAAATCAAGGCCAGCGAGTCGTCATGGGACAACGGCTGATGCAGTCCTCCAGCGACATTTTCCTGGGTTGGACGCGAGGCCGGGCGGGGCGTGACTTTTTTGTGCGTCAGTTGCGGGACATGAAGATGTCTGCGCCTGTCGAAGAAATTTCGGCCGCACAACTCAAACGCTACGCCGGGCTCTGTGGCTCGGTCTTGGCCCGCGCCCATGCCAAGTCGGGAGATGCCGCGACTATCAGTGGGTATCTGGGCAAGGGAGATACCTTTGACGAGGCGCTGGGCGACTTTGCCCTCGCCTACGCAAGCCAGACGGAGCAAGACCACGCGGCTCTGGTGAAAGCCGTGAATTCCGGGCGGTTGGAGGCTCTCGTCGAGGAGGAATAGCGTCCGGGGTGCCACCGACTCCGAAGGCAGGCCGTTTTCGTGCAGAGCTGAACTCTGCACGAAAACGGCCTAAAGCTGCTCTATGGCTGCCTCGATTTTGGCGATCAGTGCGGGAACCGACGTCAGTCGCTGGCGCTCTTCCTCGAGCACCCTCTCGAAGGCACGCTTCTTTAAAGTGTTGATGGCGAAATTGTCGCGAATGCTCACCGGAACCGTACTGAGTAGGATGTCGAAAAGCCGATCCACCGCATGCAGACGCCCCCACAGGTAGTCGTTCTCGCGAATCGAGCGATCGAGAAATCCGCCAAAGCTGGCGAACGACCTGCCAAGCAGCACATTTTTCTGCGTGTCGAGCACGATGCCGTTCGCGTCCTCGGGACTGATGCGGTCCACCAGGATTTCCTCGATCGGCCCCGCATCGGCATCCAGCGACAGCGCACTCATGGTCGGGCGCAGGATGATGTCCCAGAAGAAATACCCCAGGTAACCGGTGAGAATGGCGTCTCGGCTACGCTCTTCCAGGCTCAGAACCAGGGACGACGCCAGGACGGCGTCCGCATTGTCGGCCGTTCTGGCGAGGTCGCATTCCTGCGTCAGGCGCTCGACCAGCCTGGATATTTCCTCGAATGTGGCTGGCGCAGGCCAGGTAGTATCGTCGCCCTGCTCCAGGAAAATCTCCCGACAGCCTGCAACGGCCTGCCGACTGAGAAAGTCGATGTCGTCGAAAATGGACAGCTCGTCGATGCACTTGTGGATCTTGATCTTCAACAGATCGAGGAACTCCGAATCGGCAACGCCGGCCTGCTCGCTGGAAACCCCAGGGTAAAGATCGTTGATTTCATGCAGAACGAAGTTCAACCGCCTCCTTTTATAGATCACCCCGAAATCCAGAATGATCCTTCCGAACGGCGGCAGATCGACGTTTCTGTAAAGATTGTCCGGCATCGCGTAAGAGTCGGCGATGACGCCCTGCTGCCGGGCCCATGCCTCGATGACTTCCTGTACCCGGCACGCTTCCGGCGAATTGGCAGTGTACTGACAGGCACTGACGATGATCCGCGCAATGAAATCCAGGGCTTCGAGAACCAGCGAACGCATCCAGACGTCGTAGACGATCGTCGTGCTGGACAGCAGGCTGATCGACGAGAGCCGCCAGTGCCGCAGGTCGTCGGCCGTGAAGTCTCCCCTGAGCCGCCCCTCCGTCGCCTGCTCGATCAGTTTCGCGACGATGGGCCGAGCGTTGAGGATCGCCGCCTTCAGCCGTCGTGCCTGTACGTTGTAGCGGCTGATGACCGCCAGCTCGTTATAGACGGGATCATGGCGCGGCAGGTCCGAGAGCGCGCCCCGCAAGGTGGCGAAAAAGCCTGGCATGCCGGTCCCGGGCGCCGCCCTTCCGATTCCAGGGTGGGGATCGATGAAGACCAACCGGCGATCCACCTCGCGGAACGCACAGTGCGTGCGGATGGTTTCGACGCAGGCCATGATCGGCTTGTTATCGAGCACACTGCCGTCGAGCAGTATCGCATCCTCGGGATTTTCGCCCCGCTCGCGGTAGTGGCGAAAATTGCGATCCAAAAAATGCGCGCGTGCTGGCCAGGGCATATGGCGCTCCGCCAGGAGTTCGTCGATCTCGCGAATCCGGGCCGGTGGAAAGGCCCCCGGATAGGATGCCGTCGCCCGCCCGGCGAAAGCCAGGGAGGGAAAGTTGTCGATGTCGAAGTCGCTCAGCAGATGCCCGGTTCGGCGATGATCGAGACTGAAGCGCAGCAGGTGGCGGTGCTCCCGCTCGTAGGCGACCGCCGGGTCGTGGATGAAGATCGGCTGCTCGATCCCTCTGAAATCGGTCACGGTCACCAGCAGATCGAGCCTTGCACCCTGCGGCAGCAGCGACTCCCACGGCGAACTGGAGGTTTTCATCGCCGTCAGGCCATCGAGCATGAGCGTGCTCAGGCGGCGGCCATCGAGGGGCGGCTTGAACCAGCGGGAGCGCAGGAAGACCGAAATTCGCTTTTCCATCTCGGCATTGGCCTTTCCCGGTAGCAAACCTTCGCGGTTGAGCCGGGTGAGCACGGGATGCACGAGCGGCCAGAAATACCACTTGTTCCAAAGATGCGCCTTGGCCTCGGGGGCCAGCAGGCTCAGCATGTCGGCATCGTCGAGCCACATGTCCGTGATCGGCATCAGACTGCGATCGTGGGCCAGCGCCGTGGCCAAGGTCACGCCGTTGATGCCCCCTGCCGAAGATCCGGCGATGACATCGACGATCACCCGAAGGCAAACGTCTTTACCCAACGTTTCCAGAAACTCGCGATAAACGTCTCCGGTGGACTGCTCCGGTTCGTCCGGGTAACGCTCGTGAAGGCTGCTTACCGGTTTGTCCTGGCCCTCGTAGGGCTTGTCCGCATGGTAGATCTTCGATGCCCTGACCAGATTGAGAATTTCCCGGTTGATACCGTGCTGGTAGATCGCGAGCGATACGCCACCAAAGAAAACGACCGCCAGTCGAAGCTCTTTCTCTTTCATCGTCAGTCTGCCTGAACAAGTCGGCCTTGCAGACCATCGCCCATCCAGTCCGGCAGCCAGATTTTTCGAGTATAGAGCGTAGGCAAGATCCGTTCGGGAAGCGGGAAAGCAAGAGGGGTTCAGCCAGTTTCCGTGATCGGCCTCGCCCTCCTCCCCACTGGCACGGGTTGACTTCGGTGACGTTCTCCCCAGAATCGCGCCCATGACCATCACCACTCCCAAACCCAAACCCAAACCCAAACCCCGCCGCGGCCGCCCGCCCAAGATCGCGCGGGAGTTTCCCGATACCCGCGAGGCGCTGATCCGCTGCGGCATGGAAATGCTCACCGAGCAGGGTTTCATGTCCACCGGTATCGATGGTGTGCTCAAACGCATCGGCGTGCCCAAGGGCTCCTTCTACCACTACTTCGACAGCAAGGAGGCCTTCGGCCAGGTGGTGCTGGAAAACTATGGCGCCTACTTCGCCCGCAAGCTGGATCGCTGGCTGCTGCGGGACGACGTGCCGCCGCTGCAGCGCTTGTGCGATTTCGTCGAGGACGCCAAGGCCGGCATGATCAGACACCAGTTTCGTCGTGGTTGCCTGGTGGGTAATCTCGGCCAGGAGGTAGCCATCCTGCCGGACAGTTTCCGCGAGCGGCTGGAAGCCACCCTGTGCGACTGGCAGCACCGCCTGGCCAACTGTCTGCGGCTCGCCCGAGATAGCGGCCAACTGGCCGCTGGCGCCGACTGCGAGGAACTCGCGACGTTCTTCTGGATCGGCTGGGAAGGCGCCGTGCAGCGTGCCCGGCTGGTTCGCTGTACGGGTCCGCTGGACATCTTCCTCGCGGGTTTTCTCGCCGGCTTGCCGCGCTAGACGACAGACCGTCCGTTCGCGGACAACAGATCCGTCCCCTCGCCTACCCAGCCATGCTGGCTGGCACGTTCGCTCGCAGATTCAGCGGGTCCACCAGCCCAGCCGCGATGGCCATGCCGACCAGGTCGGCATGCCGCTCGGCTTGCATGCGCTTCATCACCCGCATGCGATAGAGATCGACGGTCTTCACGCTGATCGACAGCTGCTCGGCGATTTCCCGGTTTGTATAGCCCTGTACCAGCGGCAGTAATACGTCGCGCTCGCGCGGGGTGAGCGCATTCAGCCGCTCCTGCAACGCATCCTGGCCACGACTGTCGGAGCGGCGCTCGCCAAGGCTGCCGAGAGCCTGCTGCACGCTGTCCAGCAGCAGCTGCTCGTTGTAGGGCTTCTCGATGAAGTCGCAGGCGCCAGCCTTGAAGGCCCGCACCACGATGGGCACATCGGCGTGTCCGCTGACGAAGATCACCGGTAGGTCGATATCCCGCGTCCGCATCGCCTCTTGCACGTTCAGTCCGCCCATGCCGGGCATTCGTACATCCAGCAGCACGCAGGCGTTGAGACTGGGGTCGCAAGCGTCGAGAAACTCCCTGCCGCTGATGAACGGTAAGGCTTTCAATCCCACCGACTCGAGCAGCCAGACTGTTGAGTCCAGCATGCCCTGATCGTCATCTACCACGTACACCACCTGCTCCATCGAGATTCTCCCGTTGTCGTCGTTTGGTTTTGCCTTTCCGGGAGGTCGCGGAGCATCGGACCATCCTTCTGAAAGTTTCTGAAAGTCGCCGCCAAGGATGCAGAAGAGCCCGACACCGGGTGATCCAGCAGCTATCGAAGCCGCCAAGTACAGCATGCCTGTTGGTAGGCTGAAAGTGATTAGCTTAGTTTTTGTCTGTTTACAGGTTTTAAGTTTATGTAGAGGTTTTTTGGTAGAAAGTGTTCCCATTCTTAGATTTCCGATTATGGTAAAATGCCAATGAATAGGCAAAAACCTTCCGATTTGTGAAAATAAAAAGGGTCAAAGGGAGATAGCGGTAAAGACCATAGGTATTTTCCAGCTGAAACCATCCCCGAGATGGGCAGGTTTCAGCTGGACAGCGGGTCGTTATGGATGTCGAGCGCCAGCAGGGCTAGGTAGAGGCGCTCATGGATCAGCCACGCGGATTGCGAACGGCATTGCCCTCTGTTGCAACCTGTTCATGCACCTCGCCTTCTCGTTTAAGGCTCGGATAGCCGCAGCATCCAGACTGGATCGAAGCAGCGACCGTTGACCAGTACGCTCGGTAAAGCCCACTGCCTCTCGAAAGGCGCCCTTCCCCGCTGGATCACCAGCAGTTCCAGCCTGCCCGGAGCGCGATCCAGATGCAGCGCGATTATGTCGACGCTGGCCAGTATCCCCTACAGCACTCTGGCGGCGTCCTGCCGACCGGTCAGCAGGACGGACACGAGCGGAGGTGCGTTCTCCCGGCGTATCGTGCAAAGCCTGCTCGATACTGACTTCTACAAGCTGACCATGATGCATGGCGGCCCTGCACAACTACCCCAACACCGGGGTCGAGTAGGAACTCCACTGCCGCAGCAACGAGAACCTGATGCCCTGCCCCACCGAGACTCGCTGGGAGATCGAACTTTGGCCAAAACCGGGATCGCGGACGAACAGTTGGCGTTCCTCGAACGTATTCCGTACATCAGCCGGACTTCATACGCTTCCTCAGCCTGTTCCACTTCAATCTTCGTTACCTACTGGTGGCCGTCAGTTGAGCATCCGCGATCCCTGGCTACACGTCAGCCTCTACGAGGCTCCCCTGCTGGCGACCGTCTGGCATGGGCATGCGAACGACTCCAGGAAAAGCTCGAGAGACTAAAGCGCTCGACCTCCGTTGGGGAGTTGGCCGGCCTTCAGATTTCCGATTTCAGGACTATCCGACACTTTTCCTACCGGGTTTAGGAGAAGCTGGTAGGCCTCCTCAAGCGCGACTTCGCCGGCCGCATGGCCAGCAGCTGGGCCCCGGTTGATCGAGCACGACGAACGGGACTCCCAGGACGCGCTGGCCTTCATCGCCACCGGCGCGCGTCGCCCAATACGCGATTGCCAATGCCTGTGGCGGGCTGGTGATCGGTACCGATCACACGAGGCGGTGATGAGCTTCTGCGACGGCGCCAGCGATCTCGCCCCCTCTCGCCGGCCTGGTCAAGGAGTAGGTGCGCGCCTTGGCCTGCTACCTGGGCGCACCCGAACGCTTGGTCTAAGGTGCCGACCTTGAGGAGCTGCAGTCGGACCGGGCAGGCCGGACGAGGATGCACATGGCGTTTCCTACGCCGAAATCGATGCCTTCCTGCACGGCCGGGAGGTTAGCCCGGCAGCCTGCCGGTGTATCGTCCTCGCGTACGAGGCGCCCCGGCACATCCTGGCGGACGCGCCATCTCGTCGCCGCCAGGGCTATTTGGCGTCCGGCCGCGCATCGCCCTGCTGGAGCGGCAGCAGGCAGCACATCGACAACCCACCGGCCTCGGCGCGCTGTGCTTCCAGAGAGCCGCCGAAGCCCTCGACGATGCTGCGGCTCATCGACAGGCCCAGCCCCAGCCCTTCCGGCTTGCTGGTGTAGAAGGGCGTGAACACCCGCTCCAGCTCGGCGTCGCTCAGCCCCGGCCCGCAGTCGCGCACCTCGATCGCTACCTGGCCGGCCTTGGCACAGGCCGTCAACACGATGCGGGTGGGCTGACCGGGATGGGCCTCGCGGTTGGCGTCGATGGCATTGCGCAGCAGGTTGAGCAACACTTGCTCAAGCAGTACCCGGTCGGCATAGACCGGCGGCAGATCGCCCGGCAATTGCTCCTCAATCGCCACCTGGCTGGCGCTCGCCTCCCAGCCGCAGAGCCGCACTGCCCCCCGTGCCACGTCGGCCACGTCGAGTGCCTGCATGCGTCGCTGGCCCTTGCGCAGGAAGGCGCGCAGCCGCTTGATCACCTCCGAGGCATGGTTGGCGTGCTCGGTGATGCGCTCCAGCCCCTGGGCCACGCGTAGCACTGCCTGAGGGTTTTTCTCCAGGGACTGCAGGTAGCGCTGGCTAGCACTGGCGTAATTGACCACCGCCGCCAGCGGCTGGTTGATCTCGTGGGCGAGACCCGAGGCCAGCTCGCCGAGGCTAACCAGCCGCGCGGTATGCGCCAGCTCGTCCTGGTGGCGGTGCTGCTGCGCCTCACGCAGTTCGCGCTCGGTCATGTCGCGCGCCACCAGCGAATAGTAGCGTTCGCCGCCGATCGCCGAGTGCGCCAGCAGCACCAGCGACACCGGTACCGAGGGGCCGCCGCCGGAAGGCTGCAGGCGCAGGTCGGCACTCCAGGCACCCAGCCGTTCGGCGGTGCTCCAGCCCTCCTCCTGCAAACGCGCCAGATCGGCACAGGCGAAGAGTCCGGCCAGCGCCGGCATCGGCTGCCGCTCGCCGATACCCAGGGTCCGGCGGGCCGCCGGATTGAGATAGGTGACCTGCCCGGCCGGATCGATGAACAGCACCAGATCGGTGTTGGCCTCCACCACCCCGGCCAGCCGCCGGTTGTTCTCCTCGGCCAACACCCGAGCGGTGATGTCCCGCGACACGCTGATCACTTCCACCACAGCCCCGGTATAGGTATCGCGGATCGCCCGGCTGGCGGTTTCGAACCACAGGTAGTGCCCGGCGCGATGGCGGATGCGGTAGCTCATGGTGTGATAGCCGTGCTGCTCCAGCGCCTCCTGGGCACGCCGCAACTGCGCCCGCTCGCGGACATGCAGGAGCGTGCGCACCGGCATGCCGCGCAGTTCCTCCGGCCAGTAGCCGAGCAGAGTCCAGGAGGCCGGCGAGGCGTCGAGGAAGTGGCCGTCGGGATCGTGACGGGAAATCAGGTCGGTGGTGTTCTCGGTGATCAGCCGGTACAAGCGCCGCGCCCTGGCTGCCTCGCGCTCGCCGAGGAGCTGCGCAGTGGCGTCCCGGCAGCGCGCCAGTACCCGCCTCTCCTGCGGATCGGGAATGAAGGTCCAGAGCAGAACCCGCTCACCGAATTGCGCCTCGACGTCCTCGATGGCCCGTCGCTGCTCCAGGCAGGCGCGCACCAGCTGCACATGATTTGCCGGCAGACAGCCGGCCAGCGCTTCCGGACCGGGACTGCCGAGCAGCGCCAGCAGGGCCGCGTTCAGGGCGAGGGGACTTGCCCGGACATCCAGCAGCAGGCCCGGTTGCGGGTCGAGCGCCAGCAGCGGCGAGACACTGGGGAAAACGGGGGGGATGGGCATAAGGGCTTCCGTCGCTCAGAACAAATATAGTAATAAAACTATAAGTATTCAGTAGTATTTACATATCAAATGGAGATTGCTATACAGATCGACGAAGGATGTACCACTCCCCGCCGGAACGGGGAAGCTGGAAGGCAATAAGAGCTAACAATTAGCCTAAAGGATAAAAACATGTCGATCTTCGAACAGGGTCTGCCGCGCTCTGCCGTCAATCACGTCCCCCTTTCTCCGCTGAGCTTCATCGAGCGCAGCGCCGCCGTCTATCCGCAGCGCCCCGCCGTGATCCATGGCTCGATCCGCCGCAACTGGGCCGAAACCTATACGCGCTGCCGACGCCTGGCCTCCGCCCTCGCCGGTCGCGGCATCGGCAAGGGCGACACCGTGGCGGTGATGCTGCCGAACATCCCGCAGATGCTCGAGGCGCACTTCGGCGTGCCGATGATCGGCGCCGTGCTCAACACCCTCAACGTGCGCCTGGATGCCGAGGCCATCGCCTTCATGCTGCAGCACGGCGAGGCCAAGGTGCTGATCGCCGACCGCGAGTACCAGGAGGTGATTCATGCCGCCGTCGGCATGCTCGCCCACCCGCCGCTGGTGGTCGACGTCGACGATCCGGAATACGGCGAGGGTCAGCCGGTCAGCGATCTGGACTACGAGGCGCTGCTCGCCGAGGGCGATCCGGAGTTCGCCTGGCAATGGCCGGAGGACGAGTGGCAGGCCATCAGCCTCAACTACACCTCCGGCACCACCGGCAATCCCAAGGGCGTGGTCTACCACCACCGCGGTGCCTACCTGAATTCGCTGGGCAACCAGATGGTCTGGGCGATGGGCAACCATCCCGTGTATCTCTGGACCCTGCCGATGTTCCATTGCAACGGCTGGTGCTACCCCTGGACCGTCACTGCCCTGGCCGGCGCCCATGTGTTCCTGCGCCGGGTCGACCCGCAGAAGATCCTCACCCTGATCCACGAGCACCGCGTTACCCACCTGTGCGGCGCACCCATCGTGCTCAACGCCCTGGTCAACATGCCCGACTCGGCCAAGGCCGCCATCGACCATCCGGTCAACGCCATGGTCGCCGGCGCCGCACCGCCGGCCAAGGTGATCGGCGCAGTGGAGGAAATGGGCATCAAGGTCACCCATGTCTACGGCCTCACCGAGGTCTACGGTCCGGTCACCGTGTGCGCCTGGCACGAGGAATGGGACGAGCTGCCGCTGGACGACCGGGCACGGATCAAGGCGCGCCAGGGCGTGCGCTACCCGACCCTGGAGGGGGTGATGGTGGCCGATCCGCAGACCCTGGAGCCGCTGCCGCGCGACGGCGAAACCATCGGCGAGATCTTCATGCGCGGCAACACCGTGATGAAGGGCTACCTGAAAAACCCCACCGCCACCGCCGAGGCCTTCGAGGGCGGCTGGTTCCACACCGGCGACCTGGGCGTCTGGCACCCGGACGGCTATGTGGAGATCAAGGACCGTCTGAAGGACATCGTGATTTCCGGTGGCGAAAACATCTCGACCATCGAGGTGGAGGGCGTGCTCTACCGCCATCATGGCGTCCTCGAGGCGGCCGTGGTGGCCCGTCCCGACGAGAAATGGGGCGAAACCCCCTGCGCCTTCGTCACCCTCAAGTCCGGCCACGAACGGACCAGCGAGGCGGAAATCATCGCCTTCTGCCGCGAGCATCTGGCCGGCTTCAAGATCCCCAAGCGCGTGGTCTTCAGCGAACTGCCGAAGACCTCCACCGGCAAGATCCAGAAATACGTCCTGCGCGACAGGGCCAGGGCGCTGTAGCGCCCCCATAGCGATTCCGACAAACAGATCGAGCAAATGATGGCGTCCAGCCCCCGGCTGGACGCCTCAGGCCGCGGCGCGCCCGAAAAGGCTGCCGCGAATGGTACGGCGACAACAACAACAATCCGGAGCCCCAACATGGACCGACCCGTTTCACAACACGCCCAGAGTTACGACCAGATCCGCAACAACCCGAAATTCCGCCAGCTGGTGCAGAGCCGTTCGCGCCTGGCCTGGTCGCTGAGCGCCTCGGTGTTCGGCGTCTACAGCCTGTTCATGCTGACCGTGGCCTTCGCCCCGCAATGGCTGCATCGGCCGCTCGGCGAAGCCAGTCTGCTGACCGTCGGTATTCCGGTCGGCGCGGCGATCATCGTCTTCTCCTGGCTGCTCACCGGCTGGTACGTGCGCAGCGCCAACACCCGCTTCGACACCCTCAGCGCCCAGATCCTCGAGGAGAGCCAGCAATGAGTCCGCTTCGCGCCCTTGGCCTTGCCGGCCTCTGCCTGTTCTCCGCCAGTGCCCTCGCCGCCCCGGTGATCGTTGCGGAAAAACAGCCTCTCAACCTGCATGCCATCGGCATGTTCTTCGTCTTCGTCCTCGGCACCCTGGCGATCACCTGGTGGGCCTCCCGCCAGACCCGCTCCACGGCCGACTTCTACACCGCCGGCGGCGGTATCAGCGGCTTCCAGAACGGCCTAGCGATCGCCGGCGACTACATGTCCGCCGCCACCCTGCTCGGCCTGTCCAGCCTGATCTTCGCCAAGGGCTACGACGGCTTCATCTATACCGTGGCGTTCTTCGTCGGCTGGCCGCTGATCACCTTCCTGATGGCCGAACGACTGCGCAACCTCGGCCGCTTCACCTTCGCCGACATCGTGTCCTATCGCCTCGACCAGACCCGCATCCGCACCTTCGCCGCCTTCGGCTCGCTGACCGTGGTGTGCTGCTACCTGGTGGTACAGATGGTCGGCGCCGGCCAATTGATCAAGCTGCTGTTCGGTCTCGACTACCCGGTGGCGGTGCTGGTGGTCGGCGCGCTGATGCTGGTCTACGTGATCTTCGGCGGGATGCTCGCCACCACCTGGGTACAGATCATCAAGGCGGTGCTGCTGCTCGCCGGCGGTACCACCCTGGCGCTGCTGGCGATGGCCCAGTTCGGCTTTAGCTATGAAACCCTCGCCGCCCGCGCCATCGACAGCCACGCCATCGGCAAGGCGATCATGGGCCCCGGCTCGATGCTCGCCGACCCGCTCAACGCCGCCTCCATGTCGCTGGGCCTAGCCTTCGGCATCGCCGGCCTGCCGCACATCCTGATGCGCTTCTTCACCGTGCCGAACGCCAAGGAAGCCCGCAAATCGGTGTTCTACGCCACCGGCTTCATCGGCTTCTTCTTCCTGGTGGTCATCACGCTCGGCTTCTCCGCCATCGTCATCGTCGGCACCGACCCGCAATACTTCGTCGGCGGCGACCTCAAGGGCGCGCTGATCGGCGGCGGCAACATGGTCGCCATGCACCTGGCCAAGGCGGTCGGCGGCAACCTGTTCCTCGGCTTCCTCTCCGCCACGGCATTCGCCACCATCCTCGCGGTGGTTTCCGGCCTAGCCCTGGCCGGCGCCTCGGCGATCTCCCACGACCTGTACGCCACCGTGTTCAAGAAAGGCCAGGCCAGCGAGAAGGACGAGATGCGCGTGACCCGCATCGCTACCATCGGCCTCGGCCTGGTCGCCATCGGTCTCGGCATCCTGTTCGAGAAGCAGAACGTCGCCTTCCTAGTCGGCCTGACCTTCGGCGTCGCCGCCTCGACCAACTTCCCGGTGCTGATCATGGCCATGTACTGGAAGGGCCTGACCACCCGAGGCGCCCTCTGCGGCGGTTGTGCCGGCCTGCTCAGCGCCCTCCTGCTGGTGATCCTGTCGCCGGCGGTGTGGGTCACCGTGCTGGGCAACGCCAAGGCGATCTTCCCCTACGACCATCCGGCACTGTTCTCCATGCCGCTGGCCTTCCTGGTCATCGTCGTGGTGTCCAAGCTCGACCGCAGCGCCCGTGCCGAGCACGAGCGGGCGGCCTTCGACGACCAGTTCGTACGGGCCCAGACCGGCCTGGGAGCTGCCGCAGCCAGCGCACACTGAGGTGCCGGCCAGACCGCGCCCCGCAGGAGCTGGGCGCGGTCGCCGGGTTCGATCCGGCCGGGTCGGACTAAGCTGTCGAGGTACTCGAGAGCATGGTCTCGATTCGGCACCATCGCGTCCTGGCGGCAAGCGCCGCCAGAACCTCAGGGCATCAATCAGCCAAACCTGTCTACACGGAACATGAGCATGAGCGATCATCTGAAGAGCGGAAGCGATCTGCGCATCGCAATCATCGGCGCCGGCACCATGGGCAACGGCATCGCCCAGATCTGCGCGCTGGCGGGCCTGCCGGTCACCCTGGTGGACATCTCCACCGGCGCCCTGGAGCGCGGCCTCGCCACCCTGTCCGGCAACCTGGAGCGACAGGTGAAGAAGGGCCTGATCGGCGAAGCGGACAAGCAGGCCGCACTGGCGCGCATCCAGTCGGACACCCACTACGCCGTCCTGACCGGCGCCAGCCTGGTCATCGAGGCGGCCACCGAGAATCTCGACCTGAAGCGGCAGATCCTCGGCCGGATCGACGAAGTGGTGGAGCCCGGCACCCTCGTCGCCAGCAACACCTCCTCGCTGTCGATCAGCGAACTGGCCAGCGCCCTGAGCAACCCCGAACGCTTCATCGGCCTGCACTTCTTCAATCCAGTGCCGGTCATGACCCTGGTGGAAGTCATCCGCGGCCTGCAGACCTCCGACACCACCCATGCCAAGGCGCTGGAGTTCGCCGAGCACATCGGCAAGACCGCCGTCTCGGTACGCAACAGCCCAGGCTTCGTGGTCAACCGCATCCTCTGCCCGATGATCAACGAGGCGATCTTCGTCCTTCAGGAAGGCTTGGCCAGCGCCCAGGACATCGATATCGGCATGCAGCTCGGCTGCAACCATCCCATCGGCCCGCTGGCACTGGCCGACCTGATCGGCCTGGACACGCTGCTGGCGATTCTCGAAACCTTCCACCGCGATTTCGGCGATCCCAAGTACCGCCCGGCCACCCTGCTCAAGGAAATGGTCGCGGCCGGCTATCTGGGCCGCAAGAGCGGCCGCGGCTTCCACGTCCACGCCTGATTCGCCGCCCCCGATACCCTACCGCCCGGAGCGCGCCGGGCGGCCCCATGACCAGAACACGAGGTCCGTCATGCCCCACTACCATGCCCCCCTGCGCGACATGCGCTTTGTCCTGCACGAGGTCTTTGCCGCCGACACACTCTGGGCCCGCCTGCCCGCACTGGCCGAGACGGTGGATGCCGAGACCGCCGATGCCATCCTCGAGGAAGCGGCCAAGGTTACCGGCGAACTGCTCGCACCGCTCAACCGCAGCGGCGACGAGGAGGGGGCGCGCTGGAACAATGGCGTCGTCAGCACACCGGCCGGCTTCCGCGAAGCCTATGCCACCTACATCGAGGGTGGCTGGGTCGGCCTGGCCGGCAATCCCGCCTACGGCGGCCTGGGCATGCCCAAGATGCTCGCCGTGCAGTTCGAAGAGATGCTCTATTCCGCCAATGCCAGCTTCACCCTGTACTCGGCGCTGACGTCCGGCTGCTGCCTGGCGCTGGACGCCCACGCCAGCGAGGAACTCAAGCAGCGCTACCTGCCGCGCCTGTACAGCGGCGAATGGGCCGGCACCATGTGCCTGACCGAAGCCCAGGCCGGCTCCGACCTCGGCCTGCTGCACACCCGCGCCGAACCGCAGGCCGACGGCAGCTATGCGATCAGCGGCAGCAAGATCTTCATCACCGGCGGCGAGCAGGACCTGACGGCGAACATCATCCATCTGGTGCTGGCCCGCCTGCCCGACGCGCCGGCCGGCTCGAAGGGGATTTCGCTGTTTCTGGTGCCCAAGTTCCTGGTCGAAGCCGACGGCGCCCTCGGCGCACGCAACGCCCTGTCCTGCGGCTCGCTGGAACACAAGATGGGCATCAAGGCCTCGGCCACCTGCGTGATGAACTTCGACGGCGCCAGCGGCTACCTGGTCGGCGAACCCCACAAGGGCCTGGCCGCCATGTTCACCATGATGAACTACGAGCGCCTGTCCATCGGCATCCAGGGCATCGGCTGCGCCGAGGCCTCCTACCAGAACGCCGTGGCCTACGCCCGCGACCGCCTGCAGGGGCGCGCGCCCGGCGGCGCCCAGGCACCGCAGAAGAGCGCCGACCCCCTCCTCGTCCATCCCGACGTGCGCCGCATGCTGCTGACCATGAAGGCACTGACCGAAGGCGGACGGGCCTTCTCCACCTACGTCGCCCAGCAGTTGGACCTGGCCAAGCATGCCGAAGATGCCGGCGAGCGCCACCGCGCCGAGGCGCTGGTCGCGCTGCTCACCCCCATCGCCAAGGCCTTCTTCACCGATACCGGACTGGAAAGCTGCATCCACGGCCAGCAGGTATTCGGCGGGCACGGCTACATCCGCGAGTGGGGCCAGGAGCAACTGGTACGCGACGTGCGCATCGCACAGATCTACGAAGGCACCAACGGTATCCAGGCCCTCGACCTGCTGGGTCGCAAGGTCGTGGCCAACGGAGGCGTCGCACTGCGCCTGTTCGCCGAGGAGATGCGTGCCTTCGTCGACGAGCCGGCCTCGCGGCCGTTCGCCCGCGAACTGCTGGCCGCCCTGGAGCGCCTGGAAAGCGTCAGCGCCTGGCTGCTCGACCAAACGGGCAAGGACCCGGCACTGGTCGGTGCCGTGGCGGTGGACTACCTGAATCTGTTCGGCTACGTCGCCTATGCCTACATGTGGGCCCGCATGGCCGCCGTGGCCCAGGCCAGTCGTGCCTCCGACGAAACCTTCTACGGCACCAAGCTGGCTACCGCAGGCTTCTATTTCGCCAAGCTGCTGCCGCGCATCCACTCCCTGGAAGCCGTCATCCGCGCCGGTAGCACCCCGATCCAGAACCTTGCCGACGATCAGTTCTGACCCCCCCGACAGCCGGCGCGGCCAAGCCTCGCCGGCTGACCGGCTCGATGCGGTGCCCGAACACCGCGTGCCGTTAATCCATCCAGCCACTTTTCCCCTCCTCGCCCGTTCTGGTCGCCTCGCGCCCCTTTATTCAAGAAAAACCCGGCAACAAACTGGTAACTGCCGGAAATCGACTGCAAACGCCCTGTAACACCCGGCCGATAGGGTTTTGTCTCTGTCAGTGGCCGCAGGCCCTGTTCGCATAACACTTCGTTTTTTAATGATCGTTCAAGGGTTCAGGTAATGGCAGTCGATACGGCGTTCAAAAGCTCGGTCTACAGACAGTTCGACAGCGGCTCCGGCGAGGCCGGTTCCGAGGTGGTGGCATTCGAAAGCGGTCAGTTGTTCGTAACTAACGGTGCGGACGAGCGCATCGACATCTTCGATACCCAAACCGGCACCAAGATTGGCATTGCCGATGCCAGTAGCATCCCCGGCTTTGCCGGCATCAACTCGGTCACCGTTTCCAATGGCCTGATCGCCGTGGCCGTTACCCGGACGACCCTCAGCGGCGAGACCACGGTACTGGATCGCGGCGTGGTGGCATTCTTCAACGTGAGCGGCCAGCGGCTGAACACCATCGAAGTCGGCTATGGTCCGGACATGGTGACCTTCTCGCCGGACGGCAGCCAGGTTTTCGTGGCCAACGAAGGCGAACCCAGCGCCAGCGGCGACAGCAATCCCGGCTCGGTTTCGGTGATCGACCTGAGCCAGGGTGTGGCGGCCGCCACCCATACCGAGATCGACTTCGCCACTTTCGACGGCCAGGAAGAAGCCCTGCGCGAACAGGGCGTGCGCATTTTTCCCGATCAGAGCGCCTCGGAAGACTTCGAGCCCGAATATATCGCCTTCTCTCCCGACGGCCAGACGGCCTACGTCACCCTGCAGGAGGCCAACGCCGTCGCGACCATCGACATGGCCACGCTGAACGTATCCGCGCTGCTGCCGCTCGGCACCGTCGATCACCGCGCGGCCGGAAGCGGCGTCGACGCTTCCGACAAGGACGGCACCATCGACATTGCCAACTGGCCGGTTCAGGGTCTGCGCATGCCCGATGCCATCGCCAGCTATGCGGCCGATGACAAGACCTACTTCGTGGTCGCCAACGAAGGCGACGATCGCGGGGAAAATGTCCGGGTAAAAGACATCGCCCTGGACTCCAGCGCGTTTCCCGATGCCGCGAGCCTGCAGGAAAATGCCAACCTGGGACGCCTGAACGTCTCCAGCATCGACGGCGATACGGACGGCGACGGCGATTACGACGCGCTGTACAGCTACGGCAGCCGCTCCTTCAGCATTTTCGATGCCGAAGGCAATCTGGTCTTCGACAGCGGCGACGACTTCGAACAGATCATCGCCTCGCTGCACCCCGAATCCTTCAACATCGACGGCGACGAGCCGGATGCCCGCTCGGACAACAAGGGACCGGAGCCCGAAGCCCTGGCCATCGGCCGGCTGGGTGATCGCACCTATGCCTTCATCGGCCTAGAGCGCGACAGCGGCATCATGGTGTACGACGTCACCGATCCAGCCGGCTCGACGTTCGTCAGCTACATCGACTCGGCGGCCAACGGCGATCTGGCTCCGGAAGTCATCAAGTTCATCGATGGCGGCAACAGCGCCAGTGGCAAGCCACAACTGGCGGTGGCCTATGAGATTTCCGGCACCACGACCCTGATCGACATCGACCAAATCGGTACCGACGACCACCGCACAGTATTCGGTAGCGATACTGGGGCCGCCTTTCTGGAGCGCCTATATGACGGTTTGCTGGCACGCGATAGCGATGCCGCCGGTCTCGGCTTCTGGATGGATCAGCTGGAGGCCGACATATCCCATGGACAGATTGCAGAGAACTTTCTGCAATCCGCCGAGGCTACCGATGGGGGACTGAACACCCTGAACGATACGGACTTCGTCAACCACCTGTATCAATCGGTGCTCGCGCGCGATGCTGACATTGATGGCTTGGCATTCTGGCGGGATGGCCTGGCCGCCGGCGTTCAGCGCGCCGATGTGGCGGTAGGTATTGTCGGCTCTGCCGAGGCAATCGAAAACTTCGCCAGCGAAGGCGCCCAAGGAGTCAGTTACGATCTGTGGGCCGCCTGATAGGCGAATGGGCATCTGGAGAGTCGCGGCGGCGACCGCGCCGATCTATAACCAAGCAGCCTGCAGGCTCCATCAAGCCAGGCGGCTGAAAGGGGAACGGGGCGTATCCGGTTGATACAATTCCGCCGTCCCTGCCTGGAATGAAACGATGCCTCGTGAACACTACAGCGATCTGCTCGCGTTGATCTCGGTTGCGGAGGAGCGCAGCTTCACCCGCGCAGCCGCCCGGCTCGGCATCTCCCAGTCGATGCTCAGCCATACGATCCGTGGACTGGAAGCACGGCTCGGGGTGCGGCTGCTGACGCGGACCACGCGCAGCGTATCGGTCACCGAGGCCGGCGAACGGCTGTTGCGCGTGGTCGCCCCCCGGCTCAAGGACATCGCCTCGGAGCTGCGGCATGTCTCCGAGCTAAGCGAAACGCCCGCCGGCACGCTCCGTATCACCGCCACCGAACATGCCATCGACACGCTACTGTGGCCGAAGCTCTCCGGGATACTGGCCGCCTACCCGAAGATCAAGGTGGAGCTGAGTTCCGACTACGTCCTCACCGATATCGTCCAGAGCCGGTATGACTTCGGCGTGCGCCTGGGCGATGGGTTGACCAGGGACAGCTCGGCCGTGCGCATCGCGCCCGACCTGCAATTCGCCATCGTCGGCGCGCCGTCGTATTTCGCCTCGCGCGCGATGCCCGCCAACCCCCAGGACCTGACGAACCACGCGTGCATCAATCTGCGGCTGCCGACGCGGGGCAACCTGTACGCCTGGGAACTCAAGGAGGACCAGAGCGAGCTGAATGTGCGGGTAGACGGCCAGTTGGTGTTCAACGGTATCTACCAGATCGTGAACGCCGCGTTGTCGGGACATGGATTGGCCTACGTTCCCGAAGACCTGGCTCGCCCTCATCTCGAATCGGGACGCTTGCTGCCGGTGATGAAGAGCTGGTGGCGCACGTTCCCCGGCTATCACCTCTACTACTCCAGCCAGCGCGAAACCTCGCGGGCCATGCAAATCCTGATCGAGGCGCTGCGCTACGGGGAATAGAGAGAGAAGGCACGCTGCCGCCCTGACAGGATGGCGAGAACCCCAGAGCCCTTTGTGGCACCTGGATTGTGAGACGCACTACGGGCCGGTTCCGCCACCTGCTTTTCCTCCCAAGCCATTGGCGGGATGATCGTCTGCAGGCCAGATCCGTCCGGATTCACCACCAGGACGGAGCCGACGCCGTTGGGGATGTCCAAGGCTGCGACGAAGAGACGCCCGTCCTTGTGGAAGGCCAGCCCCCCGGGGGCGTCAGACGCAGCACGCGTCGGCCAGACACCCGCCTTCCGGCTCTCTTCGTGCGGTGAATATCCATGCACTTATGGCTCGACCCTGGAAGCAGATAGCCAAGTAAGGCCGCGCGCTTACCATGCATAGGCTTTGGGTGCCTCGCCACCCGGACCCGGCCAGATCTCGTCCAGCTTCGCCAGCGTCTCGTCCGAGAGCCTCAGCGACAGCGCCTTGAGGTTCTGGCGCAGTTGCTCGACGATGCGCGGGCCGCTGATCGCGGCGGTCACCACCGGATTGTGCAGCAGCCAGGCGAGCGCCACGTCCGACGGGGCCTCGCCCAGCTCGTCGCACAGTGCCTCGTAAGCCTCCAGTTGCGGGCGCCGTCTGTCGATCTGCTGCTGCAAATGCGGCGTCGCCCGGCGACCGTCGGCGATCTTGCGCAGCACGCCGCCCAGCAGCCCCATGCCGATCGGACTCCAGGGGATGAGGCCCACCCCGAAGTGGCGCAGGGCCGGGATCACCTCGAGCTCGATGGTGCGCTGGGTCAGATTGTAGAGGCTCTGCTCCGATGCCAGTCCCAGCAGGTTGCGCGAGGCGGCCGTGCACTGCGCGGTGGCTATGTCCCAGCCGGCGAAGTTGCTGCTGCCGACATAGGTGATCTTGCCCTCGCGGATCAGTTGCTCCATCGCCTGCCAGATTTCCTCCCAGGGCGTCGCCCGGTCGACGTGGTGCATCTGGTAGAGGTCGATGTGATCGGTCTGCAGCCGTTTCAGGCTCGCCTCGCAGGCGCGGCGGATGTGGTAGGCCGACAGGTACTTGTCGTTCGGGCCGGTGTCCATCGGCTGATACACCTTGGTCGCCAGCACGATCCGGTCGCGCCGCCCGCCCTGCGCCAGCCAGCGGCCGATGATCTCCTCGGAGATGCCGAAGCCCTTCTCCATGTCCGGCGATTGCGGGCCGCCATAGACGTCGGCGGTGTCGAAGAAGTTGATGCCGGCGTCCAGCGCCTCGTCCATGATCGCGAAGCTGGTCGCCTCGTCGGTCAGTTCGCCGAAGCTCATGGTGCCCAGCGCCAGCCGGCTGACCTTCAGGCCGGTCCGGCCCAGATGGGTATATTGCATGTACGCACCTTCATGGCAGCAGAGAAAAAGGGGCGCGACGGATACGGAAAGCGCCACGGTCAGCCCATCGACGACACGGGTTGGCTTGCCATCGGACGAGCGGGATACGGCTCCCGATGATAGGGGGTCCCGCCAGCAGCACAGCCGTTGATTTCTCGAAAGCGTCTATGAGCCAGAGTAATGAATCCGTTGGCCATGGCTGCGAAAACCGGCTGGATTAATCACCCTGACTCATAGCTCCATTCGGAGTTTTGTGTTTTTCGAATAGTCCGGCCTCCCTATCATGGGGCTCCAACAGCGGCGGCAAGCGAACCATCCCGCTCGCGACGTCCTGCACGCCCGGCCGTACCTTCATCCGACCTCGACCACGTTGCGCCCCTCCTCCGCGAGGCGGTGCCGGGTTGCGCATTGCCAGAGAAAACCCGATGACGACTTCAACTCTCGAATCCGTATCTGCCCGGCGGCAGATGGGTAGCGCCGTAGGCTCCATGGCGCTTTGCGTGGCGATGCTGATCGCCGCCGAATTCATGCCGGTCAGCCTGCTGACACCGATCGCCGAAGACCTGCAGGCCACCCAGGGCCTGGCGGGACAGGCCATCTCGGTGTCCGGCTTCTTCGCGGTACTGTCCAGCCTGTTCATCGCGCCCATCGCCGGACGCTTCGATCGCCGGCACGTCCTGATGGGCATGACCCTGCTGATGCTGCTGTCGCTGGCGATGATCGCCCTGGCGCCCGACTTTTCCCTGTTGATGACGGCCCGCGCCCTGCTGGGACTGGCGATCGGCGGTTTCTGGTCGCTGGCCACGGCGACCGTCATTCGGCTGGTGCCCGCCGAGCGCGTGCCGAAGGCGCTTGGCACCATCTACATGGGCAATGCCATCGCCACGGCATTCGCCGCACCGATCGGGGCCTACGTGGGAGAACTGTTCGGCTGGAGGGTCGTGTTCGGCGGCCTCGTGCCGCTGGTAATCGTCAATCTGCTCTGGCAGGCCAGGAGCCTTCCCTCGATGCCGCCGCGCGCGACCATTCCGGTGACCCGCCTGTTCGGGCTGCTCAAGCGCCGCTACGTCGCCCTGGGCATGCTCTCGACCATGCTGACGTTCGCGGGTGCATTCGGCGCCTTCACCTACTTCCGCCCCTTCCTGGAAGCCGAAATGGGCGTGAGCCCGAGCCAGCTTTCGCTTCTGCTGCTCGGCCTGGGCCTGGCCGGATTCGCGGGAACCCACTTTGCCGGCGCCATGCTCCATCGGCAGCGCCTCTACCCGCTCCTGCGCTACCTTCCCCTGGCCCTCGCCGCCGTCACCCTGGCAATGATGGAAACCGGGCATATCTTCTGGGCGGTGGCGGCGATGATGGTCGGCTGGGGAGCGCTGAACGCCGCTATACCAGTATGCTGGTCGACCTGGCTGGCTAGGGAAATCGATGACGAGCCGGAAAGCGGCGGCGGACTGCTGGTCGCCTCGATCCAGCTGGCGATCATGATGGGCGGTGCACTGGGCGGCCAGCTCCTGGACCATGCCAGTGCTTCCGCCCCTCTGCTGGGAGGTGCGGTCCTGCTGGTCCTTTCCGCGCTGGTCATCGGCAACGGCACCCGGATCAGGAAGTCGGCACAAGCCTGAGCCAAAAGCCGCGGCTCGACCCGCGCCCTTGTCAGGCGCGCCTTGGATGAAGAACGGCGGTGGTATGGTTGCGCCACGCGTATGGCGAAGACTGATCGAGCATGAGAGACGACATCCTGCGGGAATCCTTCGGCGGACTGGTGGCGTTCGTTGCCGTGGCCCGCGAAAAGAGCTTTACCCGGGCGGCGGCGCACCTGGGCCTGTCGCAATCGGCGGTCAGCCATGCTGTGCGGGCGCTGGAGACGAAGCTTGGCGCTCGCCTGCTGGCACGCAACTCGCGCACGGTCTCGCCCACCGAGGTTGGCGAAAGGCTGCTGCAGTCGGTCGCTCCGCAGCTGGAGGAGATCGATGCCGAGATGTCCGCCTTGTCGGCGCTGCGCGACAGCCCCATGGGGACGATACGCATCACCGCCTCGGATCACGCGATCCGTAGCGTGCTGGCAGCCAGACTGAAGAAATTCCTGCCGAAGTATCCGGGCATCCAGGTCGAACTGTTTGCCGACAATGGCCTGGTCGATCTCGCCGCCGAGCGATTCGATGCCGGCGTTCGCCTGGGCGAGATCGTCGCGCAGGACATGATCGCGCTACGCATCGGCCCGGACATCCGCTTCGCGGTGGTGGCCACCAAAGGATACTTCGCCAGGCATCCCCTCCCCGGAACGCCGGATGACCTCATGCAGCACAACTGCATCAACCTGCGCCTGCCCACCTACGGAGGACTCTGGGCCTGGGAGTTCGGAAAAGACGGGCGGCAGATGAACGTCCGCGTGAACGGCCAGCTCACCTACAACAGCATCTACGACTGCCTTGACGCCGCGATGGCCGGCCTCGGCGTGGCCTATGTGCCGGAAGACATCGCGCAGCCCTACATCCGCACCGGCCACCTGGTATCCGTGCTGGAAGACTGGTGCCCCTACTGGTCGGGCTACCACCTCTACTACCCCAGCCGGCGGCAACCGTCGGGGGCCATGTCCCTGCTGATTGCGGCCCTGCGTTACGAGGCGTAGGCCAGGGCTACCGGACCGGCGCTGGCTGCGCGATGTCGGCATGGGCGGCGGCTCAACCACCGATCAGCTTCATGCTCATCACATCGCCGGAGAAGCGCTCGGCCTGCTTGTCCGCCAGCGCTCGCGCGGAGAGTTCGCGAATCCGCGCCAGCGCCTCGTCGCGGGGCAGCTCGAGCACATCCCCCAGGTAGTGACTCCGACTGGAAGACAGGCAGCCATGCAGCCATCCCGTGGAGCTCAGCCGCGCGCGGCTGCACTGGCTGCAGAACGGCGCACTCTCGTTGGCGATGACACCGAAATAGCCACGCCCCGGTATCACGAAGCGCTGTGCCGTGGCGTCCGGAGCGCTGGGCGCGTGCTCGAATCCGTAGCGCTCGGAAATGGTCGCGAGGATCTCGGCCATCCCGAAGAACTGGCGCTGAAAGGTGCGAGGGTCCCGGGCCAGGTGTCCCATGCGCATCAACTCGATGAAACGCAGCTCCATACCGCGTGCCAGGCAGTAGTCGAGCATCGGCCGGACCTGCTCGTGATTGTGCCCGCGCAGGGGCACCATGTTGATCTTCACCCGCACACCGGCCGCGAGGGCTCGCTCGATACCCTCCAGCACCTTGGCCAGGTCGCCGCCACGGGCGATGCGGCGCAAAGCCCCGGCGTCCAGGGTATCCAGCGAAACGTTGATGCGTTCGACGCCAGCCGCCAGCAGCACCGGGAGCTTGCGCGACAGCAGCTGGCCATTGGTGGTCAGGGAGACATCCGCGAAGCCCAAGCGCCCCAGTTCGGCCATGAAGCCGTCGAACAACGGGCTGATCAGGGGCTCGCCACCGGTGATGCGCAAGGTGCGAAGGTCGTTGGCGACCTTGAGGTACTCGACGGCCAGGAGCAGCCTGGGCAGAGGCAACGCCTTGCGATCGGCATGCAGGCGCTTGCCATCCGCCACGCAGTAGACGCAGGCGTAGTTGCAGGCGCTGGTCAGGCTCACGCGCAGGTTACGCAGCCGCCGCCCCTGCGCGTCGATGATCCGGCCCTGTTCATCATCGTCGAGCGGCGGCTCAGAGCGCATCGCGCGGCCTGCCGCGATAGACACGGACGACATCGGCCATGACGGCCAGAGCGATTTCCGCCGGCGTCTTGCTACCCAGCGCCAGACCGATGGGCATCTGCAGACGGGCGATCTCTGCCTCGCTCAGGCCACCGGAGCGACGCAGGCGCTCGGCACGCGCCGCCGAAGTTCGCTGAGAGCCCATGACCCCGATGTAGAACGCGGGCGTGCGCACGGCCTCGATCATCGCCAGATCGTCGATTCGCGGGTCGTGGGTCAGCGCCACCACGGCGGTGGCCGTGTGGCAGCCATCGGCGGCGATGAACAGCGAAGGCAGCTCCTGGCGCACCTCGATGCCGGGTACCTCGAAGCCGGCATGAGCCTCTTCGCGCGGATCGCAGACAATGACCTCGAACCCCAGGGCCAGTGCGAACTGCGCGCAGACCACGGACACCGGCGAGATGCCCGCGATGATCAACCGCGCGGCCGGTCCGACGCGAATCTCGACCGCCTGCCCATCCGCCGACTCGACCACGCGCGGCCCCAAGCCGTCGTCCTCGCGCAGCTGCAGCCCGCCGTTGCGCAGATCGACACATCGCAGCAGATGACGCTGCCCCCGCAGCGTTGCGCGCAGGCTCTCCAGGTGATCCCGGGTGGCGCTGTCCGCGGGCAGCCGCTCGATCAGCACCTTGAGAATCCCGCCACAGGGCAGGGCGATCCGCGAACCCTGCGGCCCCGAGGGATCGCCGTAGCGCAGGGTCGTGACGGTGCAGTCGAACGCCCCGCCCTGCAGCCGCTCGAGAAAGTCCTCCTCCACGCAGCCACCGGACAGCGAGCCGACATGCGCACCATCGCGGCGCGCCGCCAGCAGGGACCCCGGTTCGCGGGGCGAGGAACCGAACGTGGCCAGTACCGTACACAGCCACACTTCCTGCCCCGCGCGCGACCACGCCAACGCCTGCTCGATAACCTGCAAGTCCAGATGCTGCATATCAAACGATCCAATCCTGCCCGATGGGCATCAGTTCATGAAAAGAGGGGCAGCCAAACGGCCGAAGATCCACATTACGCTGGTCTGCATCGCCGGGCGGAGGGCGCGCGTTCCCGATGAACACCCGGAGGCGAAGCTAGCACTGCGCCCGCTGTCTCCATAAGGCGCCTGGAGTGGATAGCCCTATGAACTCCATCGATAAATTGCCGGCACGCCGCCCCTTCGCTGTGCGCGAGGCCGGCGGATTTTCTTCGGCTGCAAGCAACGCATGCATCGCCTCCCCCTCGCTATCCCACACCGATTAATCGATGGGACACATAGGTCCATGCAGTTTTTCCCTCTATCGGGGCTGGCATTTCGTCTGGACTAATAATACCCGGCGACTACAAGCGAGCCGCGCCCGCCCGGCTGCAGAACGCGAAGAATCCGGCGTGCGGGAACGGCGCCATCTGTCGCCCCGGCCCTTTCCCGCCGAACCAAGAACACTGCGATGCCTGGCGCGCATGCCAGCGATAGCCAATCCATCCGAGGAGGAGACTTATGGAGCTGACGATCAATGGGAAGAAGCGCCAGGTGGATGCCGCCCCCGATACGCCGCTGCTCTGGGTCATCCGCGAGGAACTGGGCCTGACCGGCACCAAGTACGGCTGCGGGGCCGCCCAGTGCGGAGCCTGCACCGTACTGGCGGATGGGCGCCCCATCCGCTCCTGCGTCATGCCGGTGAGCAGCGTGGCCAACCAGGCCATCACCACCATCGAGGGCATCGAGGAGGACCCGGTGGGCAGGCGCGTGGTCGAGGCCTGGGTCGAGCACCAAGTGCCGCAGTGCGGGTACTGCCAGTCCGGCCAGGTGCTGACCGCCACTGCCCTGCTGAAACAGAGCGCCAGGCCCGGCGAGGCGGAAATCGCCGCAGCCATGGTGAATCTCTGTCGCTGCGGCACCTACAACGCCATCGCCGATGCCATGCAGCAACTGGCCAAGGGCTAAGAAAATGATGCCGATGAACATGCCTCAGCTTCCCGAATCCCTGCCCACGGACGGACAGCCACTCAATCTCTCCCGCCGCCGGTTCATGGGGGCCTCCCTGGGCGCCCTGGTGCTGGGCGTCCTGCTGCCCGGCAAGGTGGTGAGAGCCGTGCAGAGCGTGGCCTCCGAAACCAAGCCGGGCGCCCGTATTCCGGCCTTCCTGGAAATCCGCCCGGACGGCACGGCCCTGCTGCGCAGCCCCTTCGTCGAAGGCGGCCAGGGCATCTACACCGCTTTCGCGCAAATCGTCGGCGAAGAACTCGACATCGCGCCGGAGCGCTTTTCCGTCGAATGCGCGCCGCCGGGAGCCGACTACCTGCTGGTGAATGGCGCCCGCTTCACGGGCGGCAGCTTCTCGGTACGTTCCAGTTACGAGGTGATGCGCCGCCTGGGGGCCTCCGCACGCCACATGCTGCTGCAGGCCGCCGCCGCCAAGCTGGAGGTGCCGCTGGACAGCCTCGCCACGCAACCCGGCATCGTGGTGCACGAGGCCTCCGGGCGTACCCTCGGCCACGGCGAACTGGCCGCCCTCGCCGCCGAGCTGTCGCCCCCCGAGCAGGTGCCCTTGCGGGAGAAGAAGGACTTCCGCTGGATCGGCAAGCCCGTGCCGCGCCTCGACGCCCGCGACAAGTCCACCGGCAAGGTGACCTACAACATCGACCTCGAAGTCGACGGCATGCTCCTGGCGGCGGTCCAGCACGCACCGCGCATGGGCGGCGAGCCCGAGGCCATCGCCAACGAGGCGGAGGTCAGGGCGATGCCGGGCGTGCACTCGATCCATCGCCTGCCCGGCGCCGTCGCGGTGGTGGCCCAGCGCTGGTGGCAGGCCCGGCGTGCCGTGGAGTCGCTCAAGATCAGTTGGAAGGAAGCCGCGCCGGGCACCCCGCACGCCATGCCCGCCGATTTTTCCTCCGCCGGCATGCGCGCCGCGCTGGCCGCCGCTCCCGGTCCGGGCATCGCCGCCGAGGAAATCGGCGATGCCGCCAGGGCGCTGAAGCAGGCCAGCCGTGTGATCGAGGCGACCTACGACGCGCCCTATCTGGCCCACGGCCAACTGGAGCCGCCATCGGCGATCGCCCGCTGGAACGCGGACGGCACCCTCGAGCTTTGGCTACCCAACCAGGCGCCGGAGCTGTTCCAGCAGGCCGCCGCCAAGGCTGCGGGCATCGCCCCCGAGCAGATCATCCTGCACTCCTCGCCGCTGGGCGGCTTCTTCGGCCGGCACTTCCTCTACGGCACGGCGAACCCCTTCCCCCAGGCGATCCAGCTGGCCAAGGCCGTCGGACGCCCGGTGAAGCTCATCTGGAGCCGCGAAGAGGAGTTCCTGCGCGATGCGCTGCGGCCGATGGGCCTGGCGCGCTTTCGCGCCGGAATCGACGAGAACGGCCTGCCGCAGGCCCTGTACGCCGAGGCCGTCGGCGAGAGTCCCACCGAGCGCTGGTTCGGCCGCCAGCCGGACAAGGCCAATAAGTCGGCGGTCGAAGGTATCGCCAGGAAACCTTACGCCATTCCCAATCGGCGAGTGGCGCAGGTCTACCTGGAACATCCGCCCACCATCGGTTACTGGCGCTCGGTGGGGCATTCGATGAACGACTTCTTCTACGAATCCTTCCTCGATGAAGTGGCCGATGCCGGCCAGCAGGACCCGTACGCACTGCGCCTGCGCCTGCTGGCCGACAAACCACGGCACAAGGCGCTGCTGCAGGCGGTCGCCGAGCTTTCGGGCGGCTGGAAACGGGGCCCCTTCACCGCCGGCGACGGCAGCCAGCGCGCCCGGGGCGTGGCCATGGCGTCGCCGTTCGGCATTCGGCAGCGAGGTCGCCACCATCGCCGAGGTGTCCATCGAGGGCGGTTCGGTGGTGGTTCACGATGTCTGGGTGGCCTTCGACCCCGGCAGCATCGTCAACCCCGCCATCGTCGAGGCCCAGGTGAAGTCCGCCGTGGCGCTAGGGCTTTCGTCCACCCTGCTTGAGGAAGTCGTGTACGAGAACGGCATGCCCCGCGCGCGCAACTTCGGCGCCTACGCCATCCTGCCGCCCGGCCGGATGCCCCGCGTGCATGTGCGCATCGTCGAGAGCGGCGCGCCCATGGGCGGTGTCGGCGAACCCGGACTTCCAGGCGTCCCGCCGGCCGTGATCAACGCGGTCGCGGTGCTCACCGGGCAGCGCGTGCGCAGCCTTCCCCTGTCCAGGACCCGCTTCGCTGGCGCGTGATGCGCCAGCCCGGTCTCATCCCATCCCCCGCTACCCGTAAGGAAACCGCTGACCATGAAGCGTCCCTTCCAAGCCACCTTGCTTCTCGCCCAGCTCTGCACCGGCGCCGCGCTCGCCGATGGCATCAAGGTGATACCCAATGGCGACCAGGCCAGCATGGCGGGCCCGGCCGACTACTTCACCGGC
>NZ_FOFJ01000065.1 GCF_900110885.1 Azotobacter beijerinckii
CTTCCTGGCCTATGTCGGGCAGGTCCTGGTTCCCGAGCTGACGCCCGGCGATATCGTGGTGATGGACAACCTGCCGGCCCACAAGGTCGCGGGGGTACGCCAGGCCATCGAAGGCGCAGGAGCCACACTGCGCTACCTGCCTCCCTATAGCCCCGACCTGAACCCGATCGAGATGGCCTTCTCCAAGCTCAAGGCACTGCTGAGAAAGGCGGCGGCGCGGACCGTGCCGGAGCTGTGGCAGAGCATTGGCGAGGCAATCGGGCAGTTCTCGGCGCAGGACTGCAGGCACTACTTCGAGGCAGCCGGATATGAATCGGGATAAGGTAAAAATGCTCTAACTCAGACATAGCCAAACTGAAAGACCAAGGAGTGGCTCGATGGCGCCGCGGCCCGCGCTCTATGTCTCTACCTCCGGCCTGTGCAATCGAGACTTCGAAAAGCAAAAGACCTTGAGAGGGTTGGCTCTGAAGCGGCGAAGCCACATAAAAAAACACCGGCGCAAGGCCGGTGTCAGGGGGTGTGCAGTCCGATTACCGAGCATCGACCGGGGCACCGCGAGCCCTCGGGGTTGCCGGTGCGGGAGCTTCGATTTCGCGGATTTGCTCTTCTTCGTAAGGCTCCCGGTTCGAAACGCCAATGGTTTGGCTGGGCCGGGAAAGCATGTACAGCAAGGCGGGTAGAAATACGAAGGTCGCCAGCAGCACGGCGAACAGGCTCAGCAGCAATAGCAGGCCCATGCTGGCCGTGCCGGGATGGCGTGCTATCGCCAGGCTGCCGAAGGCGGTGCCAGTGGTCAGCGCCGAAAACAGGACTGCCCGCGCGGTGGGCGAGTCCAGAAACTGGCGTATGCCGCTGCGCCAGTTCATGACGAAATAGACGTTGAAGGACACTCCCACGCCCAGCAGCAGCGGCAACGCGATGATGTTGGCGAAGTTGATCGAAATGCCGAGCAGGTGTGCCAGCAGCGCCGTCAGCAGGGCCGATATCAGCAGGGTTATCATGACCAGCCCCGTGTCGAGCCCTCGCCGCAGTACCGCCATCAACACCACGGCAATGGCCAGCATGGCGTAGACGGCCGCCTGCTCGAAGGCCAGCAGGATCGTGTCGGCCGACTTGACGGTATCGAGCGCCGGGCCGACCGCCTGGGGAGCCACATCCTGGACGGCTTGCACGAACTGGCGCAGGCCCTCGGTATCCTGTGCGGCGGCCCCCGGCGTGATCTGAATCCGTACTCGGCCATCGCTGGTGAACCAGTCACGCTTGAGATGGTCCGGCAGATTCTGCAGCGTGATGCGTTGTGCGGAGAGCGAGTCCCGCAATTGCTCGAAGGTCCTGGGCAGAAACTGCGACAGCGCCTGGCTGGCCTTCAGCAGTATGTCATCCGGCGCTTCGGCCAGACGACCCAGGGCCGTACCTATATGCAGCAGCGGCGCGTCTGGCGACAGGTTGCCGGCGACACCGGCAATTTCCTGGCTGGTTTTCCGGGCAGCCCTGCGCAGGTCCTCCGCTGTAGGCGCCGGCGTCTCGGTATGTGGCCGCAGCAGCGAATACATCAGGTCCAGCGTCTGGGATACTTCCTCGAGCTTGTCGTCCTGGTCGTCGGGGACGAAATCGGCCGCCGACACCACCTGGGCTACTTCAGGCAGAGCGCCTAGGCGTGCGCTCAGACTGCGGGCTTCGGCGAGGTCGGCAACCAGCACGTTGAGCGTGAAGGGATTGGTATTCGGATCGTCCATCAGCGAGTTGAGGGTTCGCATGGACTCGCTGTTCGCGTCTTTGGTATGCAGCGGATTGGCATCGAAAGGCAGATTGATGGCGCTCCATAAACCTGCCAGAGCCAGGATGACGAACGAGATCAATACGGGCCGGTGATGGCGAGCCAGCCAGGCATCGGCCATCACGCCGCCGGGCAGGGCGGCATCCCTGTGCGAGGTGACCCGGCGGGCCATCAGGCTCAGCAGCGCCGGCAGGATCGTCAGAGTACAGACCAGGGCCAGCAGCATGCCCACACCTGCAATGATGCCCAGTTCGGCCATACCGGAAAAGCGGGTCGGGGAGAACGCCAGGAAGCCGCAGGACGTCGCCAGTGCGGCTAGACCGATCTGCCCCCCGACCCGCAGCCCCGTCCAGTGCAGAACCTCGGCGAAATCGCAATCGCTACGCTGCTGAGCGCTCAGGCGTACCCCGAACTGGATGCCAAAGTCGACGGCAAGACCGACAAAGAGTACGGCAAAGGCCACCGAGACCAGGTTCAGGCTGCCGACCGCGAAGGCGGCAAATCCCAGCGTGTAGATCAGACCGATCACCAAGGTCAGCACCACCGGGACGATCAGTTGCCAGGAGCGCAGAGCCAGGACCAGCCAAAACACCACCAGCACGGCCCCTCCGATGGCGATGGGGGCGGCGCGATCGGTCAGTGAATGGAATTCATCGTCGGACAAGGGGACCGAGCCGGTGTAATTCACCTGGGCACGACCGGCTTTCACGGCAGGCAGTTCGCTGGCTACCTGCAGCATCGCCTGAGTCGCGGCCTGGCCAGGCTCGAGAGCGTCGTAATCCAGTACTGGATGAATCAGGACCAATTCCAGCCCGCCTTTATTCCCGCTCAGCTGGGGGGTCAACAAGGTTTGCCAGGACAACGGCGAAACCTTGCCATCCAGCGTATTGTCCAGCACCTGCACGATGGTGTTGAGCGCACCGTCGTAGGCCGAGATGAGATCGGCCATGCCATAGCGTACGCCTTCGACCATCATGTTCAGGCCTTTCATGAAGCCTCGGGCCGAAGGGTCGGTCACCAGTGGCTCGAGCAACTGGCCCGCCTGCGTCATGGTGTCCAGGACATCGGACAGTTGATCTTGCGGCAGCAGCAGCAAACCGTTCCGGTCGAAGAAGGGGCTGATTCCAGGGGTGGATACCGACCGGATGTTGCGCTTGTCGTTCTCCAGGCCGGCAGCCAGGGCAACCGCCGTTTCGCGGGCCTCTTCTGGTGTCGGAGCGCGCACCACGGCGACGAGCGTGTCGCTGAATTGAGGAAACTGGCCGGCAAACTCCATGCTCTGCTGGCGCCATTGCAGACTAGAATCGAAAAGATGATCGGAGTTGGTATCGACGCTGAGGCGTGTCGCCGCCCCCATCAGGCAGACGACGGCCAGCAGTATTGCCAACGGCAAGACAATGAAAGGATGGCGACCACTTTGATCTACCAGATAAACAAGACATCGCTGCGCCGTTCTGATCATACCGATTCCACTGTTGCATAAGCTTTGTGCCTCCTGTGCAACGAATGCTCAGGATGGCACCAAGTATTGAAAATTCAGCCGCGGAGCTTATCACCCTCAAGGGGGCTCGACTTGGCCCCGATACGAAATGTGGTCTTGCCATCGCAGATGGAGTCCGACTCTTCGTCAAGCTTTTCGTTATGGTGGTATGCGAGGGGATCAATGATTTTTCCCGCCTATCGCGCCCGAAGGATGCAATATCGCTCCATGCTCCTCATTGACTTGGGGTCCGCTTCCAGTCATTGGTGCAAAGAATCGAAAGAGAATTTTCACGTACAGACAACAGTTTCCTGGAGGGCTGCAATCGTCCCGACCTTGGCTCTTGTCTTGTCCGTCAAGAGTAAAAATGCAGGCTCACCTATCCATCAGGGGGCTGTTTGATGCCTCCTGATTGAGCAATGTTTTGCCACGAAGAGCATTTGGCGGAGGGGACTTCGCCAAGCCACGGAAACGCATCTTCACGTAGCGAGAAACCCCGCGCCATGCAGGCTGCGGCTTCTCTCTGCTATGGCATGGCCAGACGCGGGCCGGTCACCGCCAGCGTGGCGCGTAGCGCTCGGATAGCTCCGTTCATTCGCGAGGACAAGGCGGGTAGACGAGCGATCATTGCCGGGTTGCGCGCCAGAGCCGCGATCAAGCGGGCTGGCACTGGTCGGCCGAACGCGTCGACCGCTGCCAGCAACGGGCCGGGAAGCTCGTCATCACGTTCATCGACGATGGCTCGCAAGGCCATGAAAGGCAAGCCAGACTCTGCCGCCACGGCGGCCACTGCCGCGCTTTCCATGTCCACTGCCGCGGCGGCATAGCGGGCGTGTGCCTCTTGCTTCGCCGTAGTGGTGGGCAAGGGGGCGGGCAGGCTGAGCAGCGTTGCATCTGTCCGCACATCCAGCCGCGCTGCGCCAAGCTGCTCTCGCAAGCGCGCAGACCAAGCCGTATCGCTCGAATAGATCCGGCCCTGTTCGTCGAGAACATGGCCGGGACAGATCAGCATGCCGTTACGCAGACTGGCCTCCAGGGCACCGGCTACACCCAAGATCGCCAGCGCCTGCGCTCCGTCTTTTACCAGCGCTTGCGCTGCGGCTCGGGCTGCATCCGGACCCATGCCGCTCAACAACAGGCTGCACCCGTCGGTCAGCGGTAGAGCGCATTGCGGCTGTGCCCGTCTGAGCAGGACATCTGCTTCGGCCTGCAGCGCCACAACGATGCCGACGGGCAGCGAGGTCACTGCTGAGTCCGGGAGCGCGCCAGCAGATACCGGTAGCGGGCCAGTGCGTACAGCGGGAAATAAGCCGCGTAACCGTGGTACTTGAGGTAATACACTCGCGGAAAACCGGGCGCATTGTGCGACGGATGGGACCAGAGTCCATCGGTCTGCTGGCAGGCGAGCAGGAATGCGATGCCGCGCCTCACGGAGTCGGACTCTGCTTCACCCATGGCCAGTTGGGCCAACACTGCCCAAGCCGTCGTGTGCGGCGTGCTGACCCCGCCGTTGGTGCCGGCCAGGGCCGGGTCGATGTAGCTGTCGTTGGTTTCGCCCCAGCCGCCGTCGGCATGCTGGCGCGCACGCAGCCAGTCGACGGACTTGCGCAGATAGGGTTGATGGAGGTCTTCGCCGGCCAGGACCAGGCCGGAAAGCGCACTCCAAGTGCCGTAGATGTAATTGTTGCCCCAGCGCCCCCACCAACTGCCGTCGGCCTGTTGGCTTGCGCGTAGGTAGTCGATGCAGCGGCGCAGGTCGTCGCGGTCCTGGTCGCGCGCCAGCACGCCGAGGCAGGCGGCCACGCGGCCGGAGACGTCCTCGGTCGGCGGGTCGAGCAGGGCACCGTGGTCTGCGAAGGGAATAGCGTTGAGATAGTAGTAGGTGTTATCGGCATCGAAGGCGGCAAAGCCACCATTCTTCGACTGCAGGGCCAGCATCCAATCGGCGGCGCGATCGGTATTGAGGTGGTGGTGTCCGGGCTGCCCCCGGCGGCGGTCCAGTACGTGCAGAAGAGCAGCTACTAGGGCCGTGTCGTCGATGTCCGGGTAGTAGGCGTTGGCATACTGAAAGGCCCAGCCGCCCGGCGCCGCTTCGGGGGCGCGCGCGACCCAGTCGCCCTTGCAGTCCAGTTCCTGGCGCTGCACGAGCCAGTCGCAGGCCTGTGTGATGGCCGTTTCGGTCGCGGCATCGTCGCCACTGTGGATCAAGGCCATTGCGCTCCAGCCCGTATCCCACACTGGTGAGACGCAGGGTTGGCAATAGGCCGAGCCGTCGTCACGGTGGACGACCAGCTTTTGGATCGAGCGCAAGCAGGTCTGCCGGACCGGATGATCCTTGGGGTAGCCGAGCAGAATCATCGCCTCGTAGCTGTTGACCATCGGCGGGAAAATCGCGCCGAGGCCGTCCTCGCCATTCATGCGCGGTAGGAACCAGGCCTCGGCCTTGCGGATAGCGCGCTGGCGCAACGATTTCGGCATCCAGCGGTCGAGTCCGCGGCCAAGTTTGTCCAGTCCGAGGAACAGGCGGTTCAATATGCCGCCACGAAGGAAATAGTGGCGCTCCTGCTCCGGCGGGGTGACGAACAGTTCGCGGATATCCACTTGTCTCGGGTTGACGGCCTTGGCCTTGAGCGAGCAGAGGATGGTCAAGGGCACCAAGGTGGTCCGCGCCCAGTAGGACATCTTCTCGATATGGATTGGCGCCCAGCGCGGCAGGAGCATGATTTCGACCGGCAGGTAGGGTACGGCGCGCCAAGGTACTTGCTCGAACATAGCCAGCAGGATACGGGTGAACACATTGCTTCTGGCGGCCCCGCCAAGCGCCAGTACCGCTTCCCGTGCGCGGAGCATGTGCGGCGCCTCGGGGGCGTCACCGGCGGCCTTGAGCGCGTAATAAGCCTTGACCGTACACGACAGGTCGATCGCGCCGCCTACGTACTGCGGCCAGCCGCCATGGCTCTCCAAGGCCTGGGTGGTGCGCAGGTAGCGCGCCATCTTTTCCTGCAGGTCGTCGTCGATCTCATCCGTGAAATGCATCATCAGGATGTATTCGGCAGTGATCGTGCAGTCGGACTCCAGTTCGAAGCACCAGTGGCCGTCGGCACCTTGCCGTTCCAGCAGCGCTGCGCGGGCCCGTGCAATGGCCTGGTCTAGACCGGTCGTTTCGGGGTCACGAGAGTGGCTGTCGGCACTGGCTGGGGGGAGAAGGGAGGAACGTTCCATTATGGCTGCACATCACTTGTATCAGTGGGGTTGCACTAGGCCGTTTCGGCGAAGTAGGAGATGGCGCTTTTCGGCCAAATAAGGTGCGTATGCGGAGAGGAACTCCATTCCGCTGACAGCGGCGTCAGCGGAAGCTTGTGTGCGGCTGCCGCGAATAGCCAACGCAGGCCGGTATTGTATTTTCCGGTCAGTCGGGTGAGCGCGATGGTATAGGCCACTGCCCTGCGCGATACCTTTACTTGCGCGCCGGCGGAGAAATCGAGATTTTTCTGCAGCTTGCGCAGCGTCAACACGGCCAGGCCTATGCTCCACAAGCAAAAGCGGCGGAACCCCGCGTGCTTGGCCGGAATCATCAGGGTGTACTCCAGCGCATTGCGCAGATGGGCATGTGCCACGCCGATGAGTTCGGTCAATGCGCCCGCATAGTTCGCGTCCTGCTGGCCAGCCTGCAGTCCCTCCAGGCGCACGCCATAGCGGGTAAATACATCCTGCGGCAACCAGCAGACACCGCGGCTGTAATCCTCCCACTGGTCCTTGAGGATATTGGTCATCTGCAGGCCCTGGCCAAAGGAAATCGCCATACGCATCAGGGGCTCACGTTGGCTGGCCAAGGTCGGGTCGAAGTCGATGAGCAGCTCCGTAAGCATTTCGCCCACTACGCCGGCTACGCAGTAGCAGTAGCAATCCATGTCGCGCAGCGTATCCAGCCCGTGCAGGCCCACGTTGCGCTGGAAGTCGTGCATGCCGTGAGACATCACCTTCAGGCAATTGACAATCGCCATACGCTGCGCCGGCCCCAGGCTCTGGGTAACCTGCAGTACCAGCGGCAACTGGCTCACCAGGTCGCGCTCGGCCTCCAGGGTCCTTTGGGAAAACAGGGGGGCCAGTTCGGCGGAGAAGCGCTGAGCATCGATGCGGCCGGTCACCGCATCGATGAATGCGTCTTCGTAGCGACGCTTTTCCTCGGCGGAGAACGCCGGCTCGTCCTCGATGGTATCGGCGGCGCGGCATAGCAGGTAGGCGTTGGTCACCGCACGGCGCAGTGGCGGTGGCAACTGGGGAATCGTCAACGCGAAAGTTCTGGATACTTTGGGAAGGATGGCGTTTTGGTAGGCGTCGGCACCACTTTCTGAGGCCACACTAGCTAGTTGGGGTTCGAGCATGGGGTATGCCTTGGCTTTCCTCTTTATTCAGTTAGATAATAATGTACTTATGTAGAAAGATTTAGTACATACTGGGAAGATGTATTGCTTGTAATTATCGGTTTTCTCTTCCTGCGTTCTGCAGAGGGTGCGGCATGCTCGGCATGTGGTGAGCCCGTGCTTGAGGGTTCGGATCTGTGCTCGTCGGCCCCGAATTAAGGATCACTCCATTGATGGTAATACCATGAAGGCACTGGTGACCGGAGCCACCGGCTTTGTCGGTTCTGCCGTAGTGCGTCGTCTCCTGCGCGATGGTCACCATGTTCGCGTGCTGGTGCGGGCGACCTCGGATCGTCGCAACCTGCAGGGGCTGGACGTGCAGGTCGTCGAGGGGGATCTCACCCAGGCGGCATCGCTGCAGCATGCCTGTGACGGCTGTGATGCCCTGTTTCATGTGGCGGCCGATTACCGGCTGTGGGCGCCGCAGCCCGCGCAGCTCTATCAGGCCAACGTCGAGGGCACGCGCGCCATGCTCGAGGCAGCCAAGCGGGCTGGTGTGCCGCGTATCGTCTATACCAGCAGTGTCGCCACCCTGGGCATTCCCGTGGATGGCTGCCCCGGTGACGAAAACACGCCTGTGGCGCTGATCGACATGATTGGACACTACAAGCGCTCCAAGTTTCTCGCTGAGTCGCTGGTCCGGGAGTTTGCCGCAGAGGGCCTGCCAGTGGTGATCGTCAATCCCTCGACTCCGATCGGGCCACGTGACATCAAGCCTACTCCCACCGGGCGGATCGTGCGCGACGCCATCGCCGGTCGCCTGCCGGCTTATGTGGATACCGGCCTCAATGTCGTGCATGTGGACGATGTGGCCGAGGGGCATTGGCTGGCGTTTCAGCATGGTGTGGTGGGCGAGCGCTATATCTTGGGCGGCCATAATCTCAGCCTGAGAGAGTTGCTGGTCGAGATCGCCGACATCGCCGGGCGTGCGCCGCCCCGATGGAGATTACCGCATGCCGCAGTCATGCCCGTGGCCTATCTGGCTGAAGGTTGGGCGCGCATGACCGGCGTCCAGCCGATTGCAACGGTGGAGGAGGTGCGCATGTCCAAGAAGCGCATGTTTTTCTCCAGCGCCAAGGCCGAGCGCGAACTCGGCTATGCGCCGGGCCCTGTCCGCCTGGCGCTGGAGGATGCGGTGAGGTGGTTCAGGCAGCACCAGCAATGAGCGTTTAGCGCATGAAGCGACGTGCCAGGCGCGCCATGCGCGGCATGAAGGTCGGGCGCAGCAGGCGCTTATCGTAGCCCTCTGTCCGGCGCTGGTCTTCGGTTAGGCACAGGTCCAGCAGCTCGGACAGCTTGAGGTTCACGCCGATCTGTTGGTGGCCGGTGAGGGTGAAGTTGGCGTCCTGCATTTCGCCGTTTCCGTCCAGGCCGCGAGCGATGCCGATGCGCTCCCAGATCAGGAAAGCCCACACCCGCAGAGCTTTGAACTCGAAGGCTACTCGGCGATACCAAGGCAGCTGGCAGCGGTGCCAAGCGAGCCAGTTGGCGAAGAACAGGATATGTCGGGCTTCCTCCTGCATCACCGGTTCGAAGGTTTCCACCAGTTCCGGCGGGAAGAAACCGGTACGCTTGGCTGCCTCGAACAGGCCGAAGCCGAAGAAGCTGTCGATGCATTCGCTGTAGCCCGTAACCAGCCAGCCCCATTCGGGGTCCTTGGGGACCAGGTATTCGGGCTCGGGAGTCAGGGGAATGCCATAGGCTTCGACCAGCTTGCTGAGCACTACCTTGTGGCGTGCTTCTTCGCCGCCATCCATGATCATCGTTTCGTTCAGTAGCGGGTCGCTCACCATGGAGGCATAGGCAGCTACGCGCAGCTGGGCACGCCCTTCAGTCTGCACGGCGATATCCCAGATCGGCAGCGAAGTTACACGCTGCAGCACTTCCGGCTCCAGCTTCGGCCAGTCAATTACTGCCGGCTTGTAGGGATTGTGGGTATCCAGCAACATGCGGCAGAACAGCCGTTTATGTTCCTCGGAGCCGATCTCGATCTGACCGGGCTCTTCACCCGACCAGTTACGCATGGCGTGATCGGCATCGGCTGTGGAAACATCGCTCAGCATCAAAAGTCCCCTTTTCTCGAAAATGACGAATTAACTAGTAGGTCTTGCGTATCGTTGCATAGCTCGGTTGGAGAGCATTGTCGCCCAGTCCTGCACGCAGTCGGCGTATCTCGGCCCATTGCCAGGAAATCAGCGCAGGCAGGCCGAATCCTACCTCGCGCATGCGCTTGACCAGCGACAGTGCGAGGCTGGCATCGGGTGGCACGCCGATCAGGCTGCCAAACAGGACCAGCCCGCCCTCCTGCACGCCCAGGCCAGCCGGCACAATAAAAATGATATGGCGCAGGGCTTGGGTCACCGCTTCAATGGCAATGGCGTCCCAGACGCTGATGGGAAAACCCAGCATTTCTAGAGCCAGCCAGGTTTCGAAGCTGCCCACGATGAAGCCGGCAAGTTGCCAGCTACAGGCACCAGCCAGTCGCCAGGGGCGCGCACACAGCGTGCGGATGTCCTGATCCAGGTGCTTGCCGTTGATCAGCTCGGTCAGCTTCGAGCGTCCCCCGAGAAGCTTTTCCGCCATCGTTTCCAGGCGCGAAAATACCTGGCCATGACGCAGCAGCATGAACAGCGCAATCGGTATCGGCAGGCTGGCAACCAAAGCGCCCAGCACCGAGCCCAGAGTGCCGATCTGCTGCGTCAGGACCACCATCAGCAGGATGCCCAGAGCAGTAAACAGGTACTGGTTTATCAAGGTCAGCAAGACTTCAATGACTATCCCTGCGGTGATTGCTGCACCTCCGATGCCGTACCACTTGACCATGCGGATGCCGACGATCTCGCCACCGATATTGGCTACCGGCAGCAAGCGATTGAAGGCTTCGCGGACCGCTGCGATCCAGAACAGCACGGCCAGTCCGGCACGTCGCTGTGGATCGAAAGGGGCGACCAGCATGCGCCATCCCAGGACATCCAGCAGCAGCGGCAGCGCATGAAAAGGCAGTAGCCATAGCAAAGCCCAGCCAGCCCGGTCAAAAGCTTCGAGAATGGCTGCGCTGTCCTGATGGAGGACGATGGCAATAATCGCGACCAAGCCAAGCAGGCCGGAAATGTAGGTGATTTTTTTCATGTCGCCGCCGGATCGCCAAAGCCATGACATAACTGATAACGCTCGGTGATTGCGCTGCGCACGCGTGGCGACAGCAGGGCTGCCAGCTCATCGACATGTCGATAGCCAGCCATGCTAGGCGTCAGCCCGTCATGGGTGGCTGGGTGCAGATACAACTCCGAAAGCCCTTCTGGCAACTGCTGCAGAATGTCGAGCAGCACCGTCTCGCTCATATTGCCGCTATGGCGAAGACCGAAAACATGATCGTTATAAGTAACTCCCGCCCGATCCAGCCGCTTGCGCATCAAGGCCAGCCACGGGCGCAACCAGGGGCCCGTATCCGGTTCTGCCGGTAGCCGCACGGCCCGCAGGCCGAAGTCCCGGCCAATGCCCAATAATAACGACAGAATGGTCGGGTGCAGATGGAAATGCTTGTGTGCATTGACGTGATCTAGCGCCAGGCCAGTGGCGGAGAAGGCTTCGAACTGGGCTCGGATCTCGGCAGCCAGCTGGCGTTGCACGCGGGGCAGGAAGAAAAAGCGGAAACCGTTGCGCACCATATCGCTGTCGAACCAGCCCTGGGCATCCACCAGATCGGGGATATGCTCGGGAGGCAATGTGGCCTTGCCGTCAGCCAGCACCAGGTGCAGGCCGATAGCAAGACCGGGTAGCCGTCTGGCGCGAGCAATCGCGTCTTCGGCTGCAGGTGCGGCTACCATCAGACTGGCTGCCCGCAGAACGCCTTCACGATAACCACGCTCGACGGCTTCGTTTACGGCCTCATGCAGGCCGTAGTCGTCCGCTGTCACGATCAGGCGCTGGCGAACCGCTTCGCTCATGACTCATGCGCGCGCAGGAAGCGGAAAAACTCCACGCCCTCACGCAGGCGGCGCTTGGTCATTTCCCAGCTGCCCAGCATTTCCTTGACGATCTCCCAGATCTTCGAGGGGCGGAAGTAGAAGCTTCGGTAGAAAGTCTCGATGCCGTGGAAGATATCTTCCTTGGACAGGTGCGGGTAGCTGATCAGGGCCAGCTGTATGCCCTTGTCGTTGACCAGGTTGATGTCCTGGTTAGGCTCCAGCCAGCCGTTTTCTACCGCCTGCTTGTACATCTGGGTGCCGGGGTAGGGGGCGGCCAGCGACACCTGGACGGTGTGTGGGTTGATCTCCTTGGCGAACTCGATGGTCTTGGCGATGGTTTCCTTGGTCTCGCCCGGCAGGCCGAGGATGAAGGTGCCGTGTATCTGGATGCCCAGCTTGCGGCAGTCTTCGGTAAACCGGCGTGCGATATCGGTACGCAGGCCTTTCTTGATGTTGTGCAGGATCTGGTCGTCGCCGGACTCGTAGCCCACCAGTAGCAGGCGCAGGCCGTTTTCCTTCATGATCTTCAGGGACTCGTACGGCACGTTGGCCTTGGCGTTGCAGCTCCAGGTCCAGCCCAAGGCATGCAGGCCGCGGGCGATTTCATGTACGCGCTCCATGTTGGAACTGTCGGTGAAAGTGTCGTCGTCGAACATCAGCTCCTTCACCTCGGGCATGTTCTCCTTGATCCACTTCGCCTCGGCGATCACGTTGGCGGCCGAACGAACGCGATAGCGATGGCCTCCGACGGTTTGCGGCCACAGGCAGAAAGTGCACTTGGAGCGGCAGCCTCGGCCAGTGTAGATGGACACGTAGGGGTGTTTGAGATAGCCGATGAAGTAGCGGTCGATCTTCAGGTCACGCTTGTAGACGGGCGCCACGAAGGGCAGATCGTCCATATTTTCGATCATCGCCCGCGGCGGATTGTGTTGCACGCTGCCGTCGGCGAGCTTGTAGCTGATGCCGGTGACGTCCTCGAAGGGGCGGCCTTCGGCGATTTCCTTGCAGGCGTAGTCGAACTCCTCACGCGCAACGAAGTCGATCGCTGGCGAGGCGGTCAGCGAATCGGCCGGATCGACCGCGACCTTGGCGCCAACCATGCCGATCAGGATCTTGGGCTGGCGTGCCTTCAGCAGTTCGGCGAACTTGGCATCGGTAGGGAAGGAGGGCGTGCTGGTATGGATGATCACCAGTTCGTACTCGGCGGCGATCTTCAGCGATTCCTCCACCGAGAGTTCTTCCACTGGCGCATCCAGCAGGCGCGAGCCGGGTACCAGGGCTGCCGGCTGGGCCAGCCAGGTCGGATACCAGAAGCTCTTGATCTCGCGTTTGGCTTGGTAACGCGAACCGGCACCGCCGTCGAAACCGTCAAAGGACGGCGCCTGCAGAAAAAGCGTCTTCATAGAAATTCTTAGCTCCAACGGCCATCAGGCCGAGATTTACCAACCGTCTGCCAGCACACCACGGCAATAAACGGTCAAGGATAACGCATCGGCCTGTCCTTATGCGCATGCAGAACCTGGCCGCGCCATTTCACCCGCCAGCTGGTCAGGGCTACAGCCCATTCCAGCAATAGCAGCAGATCGCGAAATGGAGTCAGCAGGACCTCATACCAAGGCGTCGACGGGCGTCTGGCCTCGTGGCCGAGGAAAAACCGCGCAACGCGCGCGCTGCCCGCTGCCATGGCCAGCCAGACGCCCAGTGTCGAGGGTGCCAGCGTCAGGCCAAGCAGGGACACCGGCCAGGTGAAACAGACGAAGCTCATCGCGAAACCGCCTGGCGCGATCGCACGGATTGTGCGCAGCCAGCGCAGCTCGTGCGCCCACAACTCAGCCAGGCGGGTTTCGCTCACTTCGGTACCGACCACCAGATCCGATAGCACCGTACGCAGCCCGGCCTGCCGGGTCAGCTCGCCCAGCCAGAAATCGTCGGCCAGTGTATCGCGCAGAGCCTCGAAGCCGCCGATGGTCTGCAACGCTTCGCGGCGCAGTGCTATGGTCGAGCCGAAGGCGAAACGGGTGGAGCCGGATGCATGCGATAGGCGAACCGAAGGCGCGAACCAGTCGTCGATGAATAGGCAACCCAGACGTGACCAGAATCCGTCCTGTGGCACGCCGTAGTAAAGACAGGTGACGATGCCCACGCCAGCGTCTGCCAGCGGCGCCGTCACCCGTGACAGGTAGTCCGCCGGCACGCTGATGTCGCTGTCGGCCAGTACCAGCCAGTCGTGGCGGGCCAGCGGCAGCATGTTCAGCAGGTTGCTGACTTTCAGATTAGCGCCATGCACGCGCGGATCGATGACTAGGTCGATGGCCAGTTGCGGGAATTCCGCGCGCAGTCTATGCACCACGGCAATGGCGGGATCCTGGTGCTCACGCACGCCGAATATCAACTGGTAGTTCGGATGAGTCTGCTGACAGAAGCTGCGCAGGTTCTCGTATAGCCGCGGTTCGGCGCCATGTAGGGGCTTGAGTACACTGATCGGTCGCGCGCAATCACCGGCACCGAGCGGAGGGGCCGGGTCGCGCATGTTCTTGAGCGCGGCTCCCAGGGTGGCGACGGCATAGCCGGCGGAGGCGGCGACCAGTCCGGTGCCCAACCAGGATGCGAAGGTGCTGACGAAGTGATGGATCGGCATAAGAACGTTTGATGATAGCAGTTGCTCAATAATAACAGTTGCTTGATGATAGCAACCTAAGTTTTCTTAAAAAGGCCCGATGGTGCCATCTGTCGTAATCTTCGCGGTGAGTGCTTGATGATGGCGTTGTGCCGCGAAGGTTCGATGCTATCGCTAGGATGATGCTGGAAGTGAGTCTGGTGAGGGGATTGATCTTGGCAAATCAGGAACAGGAGTGCCGCCAATGGCGTCACTCGATGGACGTGGTTTCCTTCAATGACGAACCGTTGGTACTGGTCGACGAGCGCGATCAGGAAATCGGTTTTCTCGACAAGGCATCCGCGCACCAAGGACAGGGTTTGCTGCACCGGGCCTTTTCGCTGTTCGTGTTCAATCGCCAAGGCGAGCTGTTGCTGCAGCAACGTGCGGCAGGCAAGCGCCTGTGGCCGGGCTTCTGGTCCAATACCTGCTGTAGCCACCCGCGTCGTGGCGAGACGCTAGACGAGGCCATTGAGCGACGCTTGGGTGAAGAGCTGGGCATGCAATGCGCGCTGCGCTTTCTGTTCAAATTCGAATACCAGGCACAATTCGACGCCGAAGGCGCCGAGCACGAGCTGTGCTGGGTGTATGCCGGGCGCAGCGATGAGTCGCCCACCCTCAATCTCAACGAGGTCTCGGCACTGCGGTATGTTTCTCCGGAAGCGCTGGATCTAGAAATGGCGGAGCAGCCGCAAAGTTTCACCCCCTGGTTCAAGATCGAATGGGAACGCTTGCGCCGGGAGCATGCCGAGGTATTTGCGCCTCTCTCTTGAGACTTCTGATCCGTTCATCACGTCCCCTGCGTAGCAGCAACCAGGGGCGGGCGGATGACTTATACTGCCGGCGAAATAAGTGCATGGCATTCGCCTGCTATTCGCATGCACCCCCGTTTATACATGGCAGACCGACATTGCGGAGAACCCATTGGGCATTCCCCTTATTCAACAAACCAAAATTGCGCGCTACATTCTTGGCAAGAAGCTGAGCGGTCAGCGCCGCTATCCACTGGCGATGATGCTGGAGCCTCTATTCCAGTGCAATTTGGCCTGTGCGGGCTGCGGCAAGATCGATCACCCTAAGGATGTCTTGCGCAAGCGCATGAGCGTCGAGGACGCTTTGCGCGCCGTGGATGAGTGCGACGCGCCGGTTGTTTCTATTCCCGGCGGTGAGCCTCTGATTCACAAGGAAATGCCGCAGATCGTGCAAGGCCTCATCGCGCGTGAGAAATTCGTCTACCTGTGCACCAATGCCCTGCTGTTGCCCAAGCACATCGACGAATACGAGCCCTCGCCCTACTTCACGTGGTCGATCCATCTCGATGGTCTGCAGAAGCGCCACGATGAATCGGTGTGCATGGAGGGTGTGTTCGATAAAGCTGTCGCCGCGATCAAGCTGGCGCTTTCGCGCGGCTACCGGGTGACCATCAACTGCACCTTGTTCAACAAGGAACCGCCGGGCGAAATTGCCGACTTCTTCGACTACGCCATGTCTCTGGGCATCGAGGGCATCACCGTTTCTCCGGGTTACAGTTATCAACACGCACCTCGTCAGGACGTGTTCCTGGGTCGTACCGAGAGCAAGGAGCTGTTCCGCGAGGTGTTCAGGCTCGGCAAGGAGCGCAAGAGCAAGTGGGTATTCAACCAGTCGTCGATGTTCCTCGACTTCCTTGCCGGCAACCAGCGCTACCAGTGCACGCCGTGGTCCAACCCGACCTATAGCATTTTTGGCTGGCAGAAGCCCTGCTATCTGCTGGTCGACGAAGGTTATGCGCCGACTTATAAGGCGCTGATGGAGGAGACCCAGTGGGAAAACTACGGTGTCGGCATTAATCCCAAGTGCGATAACTGCATGGCCCACTGCGGCTTCGAAGGCAGCGCGGTCGACGATACCTTTGCACATCCACTGAAGGCCATGCGTGTGGCCATGTTCGGGCCGCGTACGGACGCTCCGATGGCGCCGGATCTGCCGGTGCTGTACGGTAGCCGAGACGAGGCCAGCTCTGTACGCATCCCGGTCAGCACTATTCATTCCGATGCTGACATGGAAGTGGACTAGCGAAGATGCCTAACGTATCTGCACAAGGCTGGATGCTTGCCTTCCTCCCTGTCCTGATCTGGGGGGGGCTGCTGCTGCTCCCATGGCGACCATGGAGCACTCGCGAACGGCTTGAGGCTGATGCGGAAGCGGTGCAGGCGGCTGATCTCAGCGAAATTACCGTGTTGATCCCGGCGCGTAACGAGGCCGAGACTATAGGTGCCACCCTGGCTGCCCTGCAGGCGCAGGGAGACGGATTGCAAGTAGTGGTCGTGGACGACCAGTCCACCGACGCCACGGCGAGTATTGCCGCCGCCTATCCCCATACCCGTGTCGTGAGTGGCCAGCCCTTGCCGGACGGTTGGGCTGGCAAGCTGTGGGCGCTGGAGCAGGGGAAGTCGCAGGTGCATACAGCGATGACTCTTTTGCTTGATGCCGACATCCAGTTGCAGCCAGGCCTGTTGCCGGCATTACTGGCGTTCAAGCGGCGTGAAGGACGGCAGTTCGTTTCGCTGATGGCGGACCTGCGCCGCACCAGCTTTTGGGATCGTCTGCTGCTGCCGGCATTCGTCTATTACTTCAAGCTGTTGTACCCATTCGCCCTGTCCAATTCGCGCACGAGACATGTCGCTGCGGCGGCAGGCGGTTGCGTACTGCTGGATACCGAGGTTCTACGGCGTATCGGTGCCTTTGCCAGCCTGCGAGGTGCCCTGATCGACGATTGCACCTTGGCACGCCAGGTCAAGGATGCCGGCTACCGTACCTGGCTGGGCCTGAGCCGGGGTGTGGTGAGCCTGCGTCCTTACGGCAGCCTGGCCTCCATCCACGACATGGTGGCGCGTTCGGCATTCACTCAACTCGGCTACTCCACGTGGCTGCTGTTGGCTGTCACGGCGATTTTTGTCGTCGCCTATGCAGGACCGTTCGTCTCGCTGAACTCATCGGCTCGGCCTTGGGCTCTGACCGCTTGGGCGGCCATGATGCTGAGCTACCTACCGATATTGCGCTACTATCGAATGTCCCCGTTCTGGGCCTTGCTGCTGCCGCTTAGTGCAGCGTTTTACCTTGGCATGACGTGGAGTTCGGCCATCCGCTATTGGCGTGGCATACGTTCACGCTGGAAAGGACGAGCCTACAGCTCCTGATGGATTCGTAGATACCTCCTGGCCTCGTTATTCCAGGGCAATCGCATCCCTCTTGCGTTGAGCGGGGATTGTCGGTAGCGGATAAGGCTTTTCCGAGCTCCATCATACTGCCCAATCCCCACCCCTGCTTCGCCAGGCTCGTCAACCCGCGGCGCGAAACCCGCAACAAGCTGCATGCCCGCCGGACATCGTCATGATCACACTCTGCGCCACCCTGTGCGGCCATGATGGCTAGAACATTTTCACTTTATTCAGAGTCATAGCCAGCCGCTTTGAAGTACTGCCTGCAGTCCTCTGCCGAGAACTACGCAATCGCCTCGCCAATGCCCTGCCACAGCTCCGGCACGGTTCGCGCCGCCGCCCTTCTCAGTAGCGCCTTGAACTTGGAGAGGGCCGTCTCGATCGGGTTCAGATCAGGGCTATAGGGGGGCAGGTAGCGCAGGGTGGCTCCTGCGCCTTCTATGGCTTGACACCCCCTGTGGGCCGGCAGGTTGCCCATCACCACAAGGTCGCCGGGCGTCAGTTCGGGAACCAGAACCTGCTCGACATAGGCTTGGAGGGCCGGGCCGTTCATCGCGCCGTCGAGGATCAGTGGGGCCGTTAGGCCCAGCCCTTTCAAGGTGTTTGCGTAAACTCTCCCGAGGATCAAGCGGGAGGGTAAGACGATGTGGGATGCAGTTCTGGCGCGCTTCGAGAGGCAGGCACCGGCCAGCGTCATGGCACGTCTGGCGCTGGAACGGGCGATGCCGGCCGCCTGGATCGACGAAGTGTTCGAGACTCACCGGCAACGCCAGTATCCACGCGAGCTGCTGTTTTCCACGGTGGTCGAGCTGATGTTGCTGGTTTCCCTGGGGTTGCGCCCTTCGCTGCATGCCGCCGCGCGCCAGATGGACCACCTGCCCGTATCGCTGACGGCGCTGTACGACAAGG
>NZ_FOFJ01000015.1 GCF_900110885.1 Azotobacter beijerinckii
CCGGGCAGCCTGGCGAATCGAGCCATCGCTCAGGGCCGCTTCGATCACGCGGCTGCGCAGATCCACACTGTAGGCTCTTGCCATGCGAGTCTTCCGAATCCCGAATCAAGGTTGGGATAGCCAATCAGAGACTTCCACCCGAGGCAACTCCCAGGCGACGGACAAACCATTTTTTAGAGAAAATGCTCTAGTTAATATCGGTCGACCGATGACGGCGATGAGTACGGAGGAGTGAATGGCGATGGAATGGTGGCACTGGGTCGTCGGCGGGATCGTGCTGATCCTGCTGGAGCTGGCCATACCGGCGTTCTTCGTGATCTGGTTCGGCCTCGGCGCCCTGCTGGTGGCGGGGGCGCTGCTGCTGGCCGGCGATCTGTCGCTGACCGCGCAGCTGCTGGTCTGGACCCTCAGTTCGCTGGCGATGACCGCACTGTGGTTCGGTATGTTCAGGCCCGGCCGGCAGACGACGCGGATCGGCACGGCGGCTGGCGAGACGATCGGCGAGGTGGGCCTGCTGGTCAGCGCCGTCGCGCCCTTCGAGCGGGGGCGGGTGCGCTTCCAGAAGCCGATCCTCGGCGCCGAGGAGTGGGCCTGCATGGCCGAGACGGCGATTCCCGCGGGAGAGCGGGTGCGGGTGGTGTCGGTCGAGGGCAGCTACGTCAAGGTAGCCAAGGCCTGATCTTTTTCAGAAAGGAACAAGGAGCAACCCATGAGTGCAGGACTGGCAGTGGCGATCGCGGTGCTCGCGTTTGTTCTCATCACCATCGCCAAGGGCGTGCGGCTGGTGGCCCAGGGCGAGGAGTGGGTCGTCGAGCGGCTGGGGCGCTACCACGTCACCCTGCGGCCGGGGCTGAACCTGATCATTCCCTTCCTCGACAACGTCGCCTACAAGCTGGTGACCAAGGACATCATCCTCGACGTGCAGCAGCAGGAGGTGATCACCCGCGACAATGCGGTGATCCTCGCCAATGCCATCGCCTTCGTGAAGGTTACCGACCCGGTCAAGGCGGTCTATGGGGTCACCGACTTTTCCGAGGCGATCCGCAACCTGATCATGACCACCCTGCGCTCCATCGTCGGCGAGATGGAACTGGACGAGGCACTGTCCTCGCGGGACAAGATCAAGGCGCGGCTGCGCGAGAGCATCGCCGACGAGGCGGTGGACTGGGGGCTGACGGTGAAGTCTGTGGAGATCCAGGACATCAAGCCGTCCGAGTCGATGCAGCGGGCGATGGAGCTGCAGGCCGCCGCCGAGCGCGAGCGCAAGGCCGCGGTGACCAAGGCCGAGGGCGAGAAGCAGGCGGCGATCCTCGAGGCCGAGGCGCGCCTGGAGTCGGCGCGGCGCGACGCCAGTGCTCAGGTGCTACTGGCCGAGGCCTCCTCCGAGGCGATCCGCCGGGTGACCAATGCGGTCGGCACGGAGCCTGGGCCGATGATGTACCTGCTCGGCGAGAAGTACATCGCTTCGCTGGAAAAGCTCGCCCAGAGCGACAACGCCAAGGTGGTGCTGATGCCCGCCGACCTGCAGGAGACCCTGCGCGGCCTGGTGGGCACGCTGGGTGGGCGCAGCTGAGAGGCTCTTTCCCCACCCCACCTTTTCCCTCGAGCCAGCTTGCTGGCGATCGGCCCAGAGCATTGCCAGCAAGCTGGCTCCTACGAGGCGGGGATGCCGGAATTTTCCCGCTCAGGCGCTGCTGGCCCGGTACTGCAGGGCTTCGGCTAGATGGGTACGGGCGATGTCCGGCGTTGCCTCGAGATCGGCGAGGGTCCGCGCCACCTTGAGGATACGGTGGGCGGCGCGCAGCGACAGGCCGAGGCGCTCGCAGGCGCGCTCCAGCCACTGGCGATCTTCGCCGTCCAGTGCACAGTGCTGGTGCAAACCGGGCAGGTCGAGGAACGCATTGGGGCAGCCCTGGCGCACGAGCTGACGGTTGCGTGCCGCCGCTACTTGGGCTGCGGCGCCGGCGGTATCCGGGCCGTCCAGGTGCGGCGCGCCCAACGCGGTGGCCTCGCGGGCGACGCCGATGTGCAGGTCGATGCGGTCGAGCAGCGGGCCGGAGAGCCTGGCGCGGTAGCGCTGGATCTGCTCCGGGGTGCAGCGGCAGCGGCCGGCGGGGTCGCCCAGGTAGCCGCAGGGGCAGGGATTCATCGCCGCGACCAGCTGGAAGCGCGCCGGGAAGCGCACCTTGTCGTTGGCCCGGGCGATGACGATCTCGCCGCTCTCCAGGGGCTCGCGCAGCACTTCCAGCACCTTGCGGTCGAACTCCGGCAATTCGTCGAGAAACAGCACGCCCTGGTGCGCCAGGGTGATCTCGCCGGGGCGCGGCCGGCTGCCGCCGCCGACCAGCGCCGGTCCCGAGGCGCTGTGGTGCGGCTGGCGGAACGGCCGCTGCGGCCAGGCCGCGAGCGGTGCGCAGCCGGCCACCGAATGGATCGCCGCCACCTCCAGCGCCTCGCCCTCGTCCAGCGGCGGCAGCAGCCCCGGCAGGCGGCTGGCCAGCAGGGTCTTGCCGGTTCCCGGCGGGCCGCTGAGCAACAGGTTGTGGCTGCCGGCGGCGGCCACCAGCAAGGCGCGCTTGGCTGCGGCCTGGCCCTGCACGTCGGCGAGGTCGGGGTAGGGCTGCGTCTGGCGCAGCAGGCCCTGGGCCTGGTAAGGCGCCAGCGGGGTCTGGCCGTTGAGGTGGGCGGCCAGCTCCAGCAGGTGGTCGATGGCCAGCACGGTCAGTCCCGAGGCCAGGCTGGCCTCTTCGGCGTTGGCCCGCGGCACCACCAGGGTGCGTCCGGCGGCGCGGGCGGCCAGCGCGGCGGGCAGTACGCCCCGGACCGGCCGCAGGCTGCCGGAGAGGGCCAGCTCGCCGAGGCATTCCAGGGTGTCGAGGGCCGCGGTGGGCAGTTGCTCGCTGGCGGCGAGAATACCGAGGGCGATGGCCAGGTCGAAGCGCCCGCCGTCCTTGGGCAGGTCGGCGGGGGCGAGGTTGAGGGTGATGCGCCGTGCCGGGAAGTCGAAGCCGGAGGTGAGGATGGCGCTGCGCACGCGGTCCTTGCTTTCGCGGACCGCGGTTTCCGGCAGGCCGACCAGGGTCAGCGCCGGCAGGCCGTTGGCCAGATGCGCCTCGACGGTGACGGCGGGCGCCTCGACGCCCACCTGGGCGCGGCTGTGGACGATGGCCAGGGACATGGATCGCTCCTTGATCGCATTCCCCGCGCTCAGGCGGCGGGTGGGGCGGGGGGCTGTTCGCCCAGACGTGCCTCGAGTTCGGCGACCTTGGCCTCCAGTGCTTCCAGGCGGGCGCGAGTGCGGGCGAGGACCGCCATCTGGCTGTCGAATTCTTCCCGGCTGACCAGGTCGAGCCTGCTGAAGGCGCTCTGCAGCAGGGCCTTGAACTGGGCCTCGAGTTCGCGGGGCGGGAGCGGCGCCTCGCCGTTGAACAGACGGGCGGCGTGGGTGCTGAGGGTGTCGAACAGGGCTTTGGGCGGGAGCATGATGCGGTTCCGGAATCAATCGGCCGGCAGTTTAGCACGAGGGCATCGGCAAGACGGCCGAGCGGTGCTTTGCACGGTTTTTGTGCGCTCTCGCAACGAGCTGCGCACCAAGCATGTGCGAGCTTTACCCGGTCCGATCTGACGAAAGGTGTATAACCACTCGCTTATAGGGGTTTTTGCCGTTTGTCGATGGCGGTATGATTTTTGCCTTTGCGAAGTGACATGGCGCTCGTCGTTCGTCGGACGCCGGGTGCCGTCGAGCGGGCCGGCCCGAGGCGGCCACGCGTTACAAAGCCAGACACTGCGCTTAGACTTGAATCGGGATCGTTTTTTCCTGGGGCAAGTCCACTACACGGAGATACGTTTCATGAAGCTAGTCACTGCCATCATCAAGCCGTTCAAGCTGGACGATGTACGCGAGTCGCTGTCGGAGATTGGGGTGCAGGGCATTACCGTCACCGAGGTCAAGGGCTTCGGCCGCCAGAAGGGCCATACCGAACTGTACCGGGGAGCGGAATACGTCGTCGACTTTCTGCCCAAGGTGAAGATCGACGTGGCTATCGAAGACGGTCAGCTCGATCACGTCATCGAGGCCATCACCAAGGCTGCCAACACCGGCAAGATCGGTGACGGCAAGATTTTCGTCGTCAATCTGGAACAGGCCATCCGTATCCGTACCGGCGAAACCGGCACCGACGCGATCTGAGCCCACGATCCCCCCGCCCCAGGAGATAACCAATGACTCTGCGGAAAAGCGCAGGGCTCGCTGCCCTTTCCTCTCTTTTCTTGCCAGCGCTGGCCAGTGCCCAGGAGGCCGTGCTGGATTCCGGCGATACCGCCTGGATGCTCACCGCTACCGCGCTGGTGCTGTTCATGACCGTTCCCGGCTTGGCCCTGTTCTACGGTGGCATGGTGCGCTCGAAGAACCTGCTCTCGGTGATGATGCAGTGCTTCGCCATCACCGGCCTGATCAGCGTGCTCTGGGTTCTGTTCGGCTACAGCCTGGCCTTCGACACCACCGGCATGGAAGAGGGCGTGCTCAATTTCAGCTCCTTCATCGGCGGTCTGGACAAGGCCTTCCTCAGCGGGCTGAGCACCGACAGCCTGGTCGGCACCTTCCCCGAAAGCGTCTTCATCACCTTCCAGATGACCTTCGCAATCATCACCCCGGCGCTGATCGCCGGCGCCTTCGCCGAGCGCATGAAGTTCTCGTCGATGCTGGTGTTCATGTCGGTATGGTTCCTGCTGGTCTACGCGCCCATCGCCCACATGGTCTGGAGCGGCAACGGTGCGCTGATGTTTGACTGGGGCGTGCTCGACTTCGCCGGCGGTACCGTGGTGCACATCAACGCCGGTGTCGCCGGTCTGGTGTCCTGCCTGGTGCTGGGCAAGCGCAAGGGCTACCCGGGCGTCGCCATGACCCCGCACAACCTCGGCTACACCCTGATCGGCGCTGCCATGCTGTGGGTCGGCTGGTTCGGCTTCAATGCCGGTTCGGCGATCGCCGCCAACGGCACCGCCGGCATGGCCATGCTGGTGACCCAGATCGCCACCGCCGCCGCCGCGCTGGCCTGGATGGCCGCCGAGTGGCTGACCCATGGCAAGCCGAGCGCCCTGGGCATCGCTTCCGGCGTGGTCGCCGGCCTGGTGGCCATCACTCCGGCCGCCGGCACTGCCGGCCCGATGGGCGCCCTGGTGATCGGCCTGGCTTCCGGCGCGATCTGCTTCTACTGCGCCACCGCCGTGAAGCGCCGCTTCGGCTATGACGACTCCCTCGACGCCTTCGGTGTGCATGGCGTCGGCGGTATCGTCGGGGCGGTACTGACCGGCCTGTTCGCGGCGCCGGCCTTGGGCGGCTTCGGCGAGGTGGACAGTGTTGCCGCCCAGCTGTGGATCCAGATCAAGGGCGTGTTCTTCACCGTGGTCTACACCGGCATCGTCACCTTCGCGATTCTCAAGGTGATCGATCGGGTGATGGGCCTGCGCGTCAGCGACGAGGAAGAAACTATCGGTCTCGACCTCTCCCTGCACAACGAGCGCGGCTACAATCTCTGAGTTTCGGGAGGGCGGCCGGAGCGATCCGGCTGCCGCTCCCGGCGGCCATGCCTCCGGCAATGGCCGCAAGCCGTAAAAAGGGCGCCTTCGGCGCCCTTTGTTTTTTTCTGCGCCGCGCTAGAATTCCCGCGGCAAAACCCTGGAGCTCTGGCAGATGTGGCAACAGACGAGCATCACCCTGCGTGCGCGACCGCGCGGCTTCCACCTGGTGACCGATGAGCTGCTTGCCGGGTTGCCAGAGCTGGTTTCCTGCCGGATGGGGTTGCTGCACCTCTGGTTGCAGCACACCTCGGCCTCGTTGACCGTCAACGAGAATGCCGACGCAGCGGTGCGGCGCGATTTCGAGCGCTTCTTCAACCGTCTGGTGCCCCAGGGTGAGGGTGGCTACGAGCATGACTACGAAGGGCCGGACGATCTGCCGGCGCACTTCAAAGCCAGTCTGCTGGGCTGCCAGCTGCTCCTGCCGGTGACGGCGGGACGCTTGGCGCTGGGAACCTGGCAGGGTATCTATCTCGGCGAGCACCGCGAGCATGGCGGGGTGCGCCGGGTCCTGGCCACGCTGCAGGGCCAGGCGCGCTGATTTTTTCGGCGGGGCTCTCAGCGCTGAGATCGCCCAGCGAATGCAGTGGTCCGCGGGCCAGGGTCGAAGGCGACCGCTGGCGGGACTATAACCAACCTGCTGTACGCAAGTCGTGAGGTCGAATATGAGCGATGAAGAACTAGAACAGGAAGAGCTGGAAGCGGGTGAGGAGGATGAAGGCGAGGAGCTGAACGCCGCCGACGAGGCGGGAGCAGAGGAGGATGACGGCAGCGATAGGGTGGTGGCTTCCGGGAAGAAGTCCAAGAGCCCCGTGGACGTCGACGAGATGCCCAGCGTTGAGGCCAAACAGAAGGATCGCGATGCGCTGGCGCGGGCCATGGAGGAGTTCCTGGCGCGCGGCGGCAAGGTACAGGAAGTCGAGCCGAACGTGGTCGCCGACCCGCCGAAGAAGCCTGACAGCAAGTACGGCAGCCGCCCCATCTGAGCCTTTCCGGCCGGTTGGTGGCGCAAGGGCGGCTCGGGAAAATCCCGGGCCGCCTTTTTTGTGCCTTGCAGTCCCGGCGCTGCGGGTCGCCGAGCACGCGGTGCGGCAAGTGGATTGTCCTGTGCAGCTGCATGCCGGTGCGCCAGAGACGGGCTATCGGGAAGCCGAATACCTTGGCGGTGGAAAGTGAAGGCTCCCGGCGAGCAGCGCCAACGCCGTCAGCCGGCTTGCCAGCGACCGAGCAGCGCCGGCAGCTCGGCCAGGCTGGCGATCTGCGCATCCGGCGCGCCGTCGTGGCTCCAGGGCTTGCCGGCGGGGTTGTACCAGATCGCCCGCAGGCCGGCGCGCTGGGCGCCTTGGATGTCATCGTCGGGATGGTCGCCGATGTGCACCGCCTGTTCGGCGGACACCCCGCCGCGCCGCAGAGCTTCGCGGAACGGCTGCGGATCGGGCTTGCCGATGCCCAGCTCCTCGGCGCAGAGGGCGAAGCGGAAGTAGTCGGCCAGGCCCAGGCGGCGCACGTCGGCATTGCCGTTGGTGAGCACGCCGAGGACGTAGCGGTCGGCGAGGATTTCCAGGGTCGGCTGGGTCTCGGGGAAGAACTCGATGCGATGGCGGGCGGCGAGGAAGGTCGCGAAGGCCTGCTCGGCCAGTTCGCGGGCTTCGGCGGCGGGGTAACCGGCTTCCTCCAGGGCGTGGAGCAGCACGCGCCGGCGCAGCTCGCTGATGCGGTGCTTGAGCGCCGGCTCGCTCTCGACCAGGCGGGCGCGAATCGGCCACAGGTGCTCGATCGGCACCGCGCCGAGCAGCGGTGCATGGCGGCCCAGCCAGTCGCGCAGTTCGGCTTCGGCGCCCTCGATGACCGGGGCGACGTTCCACAGGGTGTCGTCGAGGTCGAAGGTGATCAGGCGGATGCTCATGAGGTCTCGTCCTTGCGGCGGCGCGCCCGTGGGTGGGCCTGGTCGTAGACCGCCGCCAGGTGCTGGAAGTCGAGATGGGTGTAGATCTGCGTGGTGGCGATGTCGGCGTGGCCGAGCAGTTCCTGCACCGCGCGCAGGTCCTGGGAGGACTCCAGCAGATGGCTGGCGAAACTGTGGCGCAGCATGTGCGGGTGCAGGTGCTGGCCCAGTTCGCGCACCCCGGCCTGGCGCACCCGCAGCTGCACGGCGCGCGGGCTCAGGCGGCGGCCCTGGCGACCGACGAACAACGCGTCGTCGGCCGGCCGCGCCAGCGCCCGCAACGGCAGCCAGGCCTCCAGCGCCTGGCGCGCCTGGCTGCCGATCGGCAGTTCGCGGACCTTGTTGCCCTTGCCGTGCACCCGTACCAGGCCGGCGGCCAGGTCGAGGCGCTCCAGGTCGAGGCCGACCAGTTCCGAGAGGCGCAGGCCGGAAGAGTAGAAAAGTTCGAGGATGGCCTGGTCACGGCGGGCGAGGAAGTCGTCCTCGACGGCGCCGTCGAGCAACTGCTGGGCGCGGTCGGCATCCAGGGTACGCGGTAGCCGGCGCTCGCCCTTGGGCGGGCTCAGGCCGGCGGCCGGGTCGTGGTTGCAGCGCCCTTCGCGCAGCAGGTAGCGATAGAAGCCGCGCACCGCCGAGAGCAGCCGGGCCAGGCTGCGCCCGGACTGGCCCTGCAGGTGCAGCTTGGCGACCAATCGGCGCAGGCGGGCGGCGTCCAGGGCATGCCAGGCGGCCAGTCCCTCCCGTTCGCAGTGGGCGAGGACCTTGCCGAGATCGCGGCGATAGCCGTCGAGGGTATGGGCCGACACCTGGCGCTCGCTGCGCAGGTGGTCGAGGAAGGCGTCGAGGTCGGCCTGCATGGGCGGCCTATCGGACCGAACGCAGCGGCGTGCTGGCCAGGCGCGGCAGCAGGCGGGCGAGAACGTCGGCGATGTAGCCGAGGAAGAGGGTGCCGAGGCTGCTCCGGTAGTGCTGGGGGTCGGGGCTGCCGACCGCCAGCACGCCGTGCAGGCCCTGGTGGTCGAGGGCGGCCACCGCGGCCGAGCCGATCTGCGGGCGGCGCTCCTCGCCGAACAGGAAGCCCAGCTCATGGCTGCGCAGCACGCCGCAGAGGGGTTTGCCGCAGGCCAGCAGGCCGCCGATGGTTTGCAGGGCCTCCTCGGTGTCGACCCAGCGGCCCGCCGGGCTGGCATGTTCGCCGAACAGGATCAGCCCGACGAAGGGGATCTGGAACTCGTGGCGCAGGCCGTCCTCGACCAGCCCGACCGCCTCCTCCAGAGTGCTCGCATCGAGCAGGTCGAGCACTAGGCGGCGGGTCTTGTCGAACAGGCGGTCGTTGTCGCGGGCCACGTCCATCAGCTGTCCCAGGCGCCCGCGCAGCTCGTTGTTGCGCTCGCGCAGCAGGCCGAGCTGGCGCTCCACCAGCGACACCGCGACACCGCTCGGATGGGGAATGCTCAGCTCCGCCAGCAGTTCTTCGCGGCCTTGGAAGAACTGCGGATTCCGGCGCAGGAAGTCTTCAACCGCTGCGGTATCGACGGACTCTTGGGACTGCTCACTCATTGGCTACACCCTCATAAACGAACCTGGCCTTCGTACACGCGTACCGCCGGGCCGGTCATCATCACCGACTGGCCAGGCCCCGCCCAGGCGATGGACAGCCGGCCGCCCGGCAGGTCGATCAGCACCGGCGAATCCATCCAGCCCTGGCGGATCGCCGCTACCGCCGCCGCGCAGGCGCCGGTGCCGCAGGCCTGGGTCTCGCCGGCGCCGCGCTCCCAGACGCGCAGCCGGGCGTGCTGGCGGTCGACGACTTGGAGAAAACCCACGTTGACCCGTTGCGGAAAGCGTGGGTGATTTTCCAGTTTAGGCCCCAACGCGTGCACCGGTGCGCTTTCGACGTCGTCCACCCGCAGCACCGCATGGGGATTGCCCATGGATAGTGCGGCGAGTTCGACCGTCCGGCCGTCGACCTCGACCGAATAGGCGAGGGCGGCGGCTTCGGCCTGGAAGGGAATCCCCTTCGGCTCCAGGCGCGGCGGCCCCATGTCGACGCAGACCTGGCCGTCCGGGCGGACGTCCAGTTCGATGATGCCGCTTTTGGTCTCCACGCGGATGCGCTTCTTCACCGTCAGGCGCTTGTCGAGCACGAAACGGGCGAAGCAGCGTGCGCCGTTGCCGCACTGCTCCACCTCCGAACCGTCGGCGTTGAAGATGCGGTAGCGGAAGTCCACGTCCGGATTGCTCGGTGGTTCGACGATCAGCAATTGGTCGAAGCCGATGCCGGTATGGCGGTCCCCCCACTGTTTGGCGTGCTTGGGCTGGATGTGCGCGTGCTGGCTGACCAGGTCGAGGACCATGAAGTCGTTGCCGAGGCCGTGCATCTTGGTGAAACGCAGCAGCATGCCTGCCTCCGTGTCAGTTGGGCAGCAGGCTTTCGCCGGCGTAGAGTTCCTCGATGGTTTCGCGGCGGCGCACCTCGAAGGTCTGTTCGCCGTCCACCAGCACCTCGGCGGCGCGGCCGCGGGTGTTGTAGTTGGAGCTCATGACGAAGCCGTAGGCGCCGGCCGAGCGCACCGCCAGCAGATCGCCCTCGACCAGGGCCAGCTCGCGGTCCTTGGCGAGGAAGTCGCCGGTTTCGCAGATCGGTCCGACCAGGTCGTAGCTGCAGACCTCGCCGCCGTGGGGAGTCACCGGCACCACGTCCATCCAGGCCTGGTAGAGAGCCGGGCGGATCAGGTCGTTCATCGCCGCGTCGATCACCGCGAAGTCCTTGTACTCGGTGTGCTTGAGGTATTCCACGCGGGTCAGCAGCACGCCGGCGTTGGCGACGATCGAGCGGCCCGGCTCGAATACCAGGGTCAGGGTGCGGCCTTCGAGGCGTTCGCGCACCGCGGCGATGTAGTCGCCGGGCCGCGGCGGCTGCTCGTCGCGGTACTGCACGCCGAGACCGCCGCCGAGATCCAGATGGCGGATGGCGATGCCGCGCGCGGCCAGGCGGTCGACCAGCAGCAGCAGGCGGTCCAGGGCGTCGAGGAAGGGCGAGAGGGTGGTCAGCTGCGAGCCGATGTGGCAATCGACGCCGAGCACTTCCAGGTTGGGCAGCGCGGCGGCGTTGGCATAGACCTCCTCGGCCTGCTCGATGTCGATGCCGAACTTGTTTTCCTTGAGGCCGGTGGATATGTACGGATGGGTCTGGGCGTCCACGTCCGGGTTGACCCGCAGCGATACCGGGGCCTTCACGCCCAGTTCGGCGGCGACCTCCTGCAGGCGCTCCAGCTCCACCTCGGATTCGACGTTGAAGCAGTGCACGCCGACCTCAAGGGCACGGCGCATGTCCTCGCGGCTCTTGCCGACCCCGGAGAACACCACCTTGGCCGGATCGCCGCCGGCGGCCAGCACGCGCTCCAGTTCGCCGCGGGAGACGATGTCGAAGCCGGCGCCGAGGCGCGCGAGCAGGTTCAGCACGGCAAGGTTGGAGTTGGCCTTGACCGCGAAGCAGACCAGGTGCGGCCTGCCCGCTAGGGCGTCGGCGTAGGCGCGGTACTGGGCCTCGATGTGGGCGCGGGAGTAGACGTAGGTGGGGGTGCCGAAGCGTGCGGCGATGGCGGACAGCGCCACGCCTTCCGCGAACAGCGTGCCGTCGCGGTAGTTGAAGGGTTCCATGGGGCCTCCTGGGAAGAAGCCTGTCCGAGCGCTGCGGCAGCGGGCAGGTTCTTAGAATTCGAAACGGTCTTTGCGGTGGCCGGCTTTCTTGTCGTCAGGAAGATAGAGCGGACCCTTCTGGCCGCAGCCGGCGAGGGGTGCGGCGAGCACGGCCAGCGCGAGTAGCTGAAGCAGCAGGCGCTTCATGACGGAAATCCTTGTGAACGCATCGATTGCGCCGGAGTATACCGGCCCCCCGGCGGCTTGCCTATGTGCCGATCCTCCCGCCTGGCGGGCCTTGCAGGGCTCTGCGACCCCTGCCGGCGCGCGAATCGGCTATCGTTGCCAGCCTCGAACGCCATTGTTCTGAGAAGGAGCCAGCATGAGCCTTACCGAAGCCCGTTTCCACGGACTGATCGACGACCTGCAGCAGGCCGTCGAGGACATTTTCGAAGACAGCGACCTGGACGTCGATCTGGAGAACTCCGCGGGCGTCCTGTCCGTCCGTTTCGAGAGCGGCAGCCAGATCATCCTCAGTCGCCAGGAGTCCCTGCGCCAACTGTGGCTGGCGGCGCGCTCCGGCGGTTTCCACTTCGACTACGACGAAGCCACCGGCCGCTGGGTCTGCGATGCCAGCGACGAGCCGCTGGGCGAGCTGCTCGCCCGCGTGACCCTCGAGCAGGTCGGCGAGGAACTGGAGTTCCCCGGCCTCTGACTCGGGCTCGCGGCCGTCGTCAGGGGTGCGGGCCGGCGAGGATGGTCAGCAGGTTCTGCGCCTGTTCGGCGGCATCCAGACCCAGGCTGGTCAGGTAGCCGCCGTCGGGCCGGCTGATCAGGCCCTTGTCGTACAGCCGGCGGGCGGCGGCCACGGCCTCCGGGGCCGCATCGTGATGGACCTTGATGCCTTCCTCCTGGCTGTTGTCCAGGTTGAACAGGGCGAGGATTTCCAGTTCGGCAACCAGCGCTTGGGTATAGGCCATGGGATACTCCGGAGGTGGGCCGTCGGCGACGGCGGTTTTCCTCCAGTGTAGCGGCCGTTGCGCTGTCTAGTCGGCCGCCTCGGGCAGTTCCGGCAGTGCGCGCAGGGCCTGCTCGTACCCGGCGCCGTCGAACGGTCGATCCTCGCGCAGCATGGCGGCGATCTCGTGGGCCAGCACCAGGGCCATCAGGTGGAGAATCTCCTCCCGTTCGTAGCCGACCAGGGTCAGTTTGTTCAGCGTGGCTTGGGCGGCCGGCGGATCGTTCGCCTCGATCTGGTTCTCGATGGCTTCGATCAGGGTCTGCTCGGCGAAGGCCTCGTCGTCCATCGGTGCATCGTCTGGCTGGCTCATGGGGTTTCCTGCGGCGGGCGATCGCCCGCCCGTCAATTGGCGGAGCCGACAGCGGCTGTCGTCGGCGTGGGGCTTCCCGAGGTAACGTACCTGCCGCGCAATCATACTGCCTGTCGGTCGGCAGCACGCCACGGGCCCGGAAAACCAGGAACGAAGTTGCATGATCACCTACTACCTGCTCGATGCCGGCGGCCTGCGCCGGCAACCGGCACACGACCTCGCGACGCTGCCGGAGGGGGTGCTGTGGATCGACCTGCTGCAGCCCAGCCGCGAAGAGGAGCTGTTTCTCGAGCGGATGCTCGGGGTGGACATCCCGACCCGCGAGGAAATGGCGGAGATCGAGGACTCTTCGCGCTTCTACGAGAGCACCGGTACCCTCTACATGACCGCCAGCCTGGTCAGTGGTATCAGCGAGCACCAGCCCGACATTGCCGAGGTGTCTTTCGTGCTGAGCCGAAAGTGGCTGGTGACGGTGCGCTACGTCGAGCTGTCGGCGTTTCGCACCTTCGCTAGCAAGAGCCTGCACCGTCCCGAAATGCACGGCTGCAGCGAGATGGTCTTCGCAGCGCTGATCGACAGCGTCGTCGACCGCATCGCCGACGTGCTGGAGATGCTGCAGAAGCAGCTGAACAGCTTGTCGCGGGCGATCTTCAGCGAGTCCGTCGAGCGCCACCCGGAGAAGACCGACCTGCAGAAGGTGGTCAAGCTGCTCGGCCGGCACAATGCCCTGCAGGCCAAGCTGAGCGAGAGCCTGTTGAGCATCGACCGGCAGATCAGCTACGTCCGCCAGGCCGGCAACGGCTGGCTGGACGAGGCGGCGCGGGGCTGGCTGCAGACCGCCGAACGGGACGTGCGCTCCCTCGGCGAGTACCAGGCGAAGATGTCCGGGGAGAGCAGCTTCCTGCTCGAGGCCACCCTCGGGCTGATCAGCATCGAGCAGAACAGCATCATCAAGGTGTTCTCCATCGCTGCGGTGCTGTTCCTGCCGCCGACCCTGGTCGGCACCGTCTACGGGATGAACTTTCGCCACATGCCGGAGCTGGAGTGGTACTTCGGCTACCCGCTGGCGTTGGGCCTGATGGTCGGCTCGGCGGCGCTGTCCTACGCCTGGTTCAAGTTCAAGAACTGGCTGTAGCGCGGGCGGCGTGGCGCGCCCGCGCAAGGCCGGCCTCAGCGCGCGGCGAGCAGTTCTTTGCCGCGGGCGACGGCGGCGCGCACTTGGTTTGGCGCGGTGCCGCCGATGTGGTCGCGGGCGTTGACCGAGCCTTCCAGGGTCAGCACGGCGAACACGTCGTCAGTGATCTGGTCGCTAAACTGGCGAAGCTCGTCGAGGCTCATCTCGGCCAGGTCCTTGCCGGTCGAGACGCCGTACTTCACCGCATGGCCGACGATCTCGTGGCAGTCGCGGAACGGCAGGCCCTTGCGCACCAGGTAGTCGGCCAGGTCGGTGGCGGTGGAGAAACCGCGGCGGGCGGCCTCGCGCATCACTTCGATGCGTGGCTTGAGCGCCGGGACCATGTCGGCGAAGGCGCGCAGGCTGTCGCGCAGGGTGTCGGCGGCGTCGAACAGCGGCTCCTTGTCTTCCTGGTTGTCCTTGTTGTAGGCCAGCGGCTGGCCCTTCATCAGGGTCAGCAGGCCCATCAGCGCGCCGAACACCCGGCCGCTCTTGCCGCGCACCAGCTCGGGGACGTCCGGGTTCTTCTTCTGCGGCATGATCGACGAGCCGGTGCAGAAGCGGTCGGGCAGCTCGATGAAGTTGAACTGCGCGGAAGTCCACAGCACCAGCTCTTCGGAGAAGCGCGACAGGTGCATCATCGCCAAGGAGGCGGCGGCGCAGAATTCGATGGCGAAGTCGCGGTCCGACACGCCGTCCAGCGAGTTGCCGCCGATGGCCTCGAAGCCGAGCAGCCGGCAGGTGATCTCGCGCTGGATCGGGTAGGTGGTGCCGGCCAGTGCCGCCGAGCCGAGCGGCATGCGGTTGACCCGCTTGCGGCAGTCGACCAGGCGCTCGTGGTCGCGCGACAGCATCTCGAACCAGGCCAGCAGGTGGTGGCCGAAGCTCACCGGCTGGGCGGTCTGCAGGTGGGTGAAGCCGGGCATGATCACTTCGGCGTGCTGCTCGGCCTGCGCCAGCAGGCCCTGCTGCAGGCGGGTGATTTCGCCGAGGATCGTGTCGATCTCGTCGCGCAGCCACAGGCGGATGTCGGTGGCTACCTGGTCGTTGCGGCTCCGCCCGGTGTGCAGCTTCTTGCCGGTGATGCCGATGCGGTCGGTCAGGCGCGCCTCGATGTTCATGTGCACGTCTTCCAGGTCGACGCGCCAGTCGAACTGGCCGGCCTCGATCTCGCCCTGGATCTGCGTCAGGCCCTCGATGATCGCGTCGCGCTCGGCGGCGCTTAGCACGCCGGCCTGCTCCAGCATGGTGGCGTGGGTGATCGAGCCCATGATGTCGTGGCGGTACAGGCGCTTGTCGAAGTCGACGGAGGCGGTGAAGCGGGCGACGAAGGCGTCGACCGGCTCGCTGAAACGGCCGCCCCAGGACTGGTTGGTTTTCTCGGCGCTCATGGCGTTCTCTCGGCTGGTGCGCAAATGCGGACGGCCGCGGAGGCGGCCGTCAGGGTGGATGGATTGGGGCCTGTTAACATTACTCTCCGCGAGCCGCGTTGCCGCGCCAAATGGCGCCAGGCGAGGCGCGGGGCGCAGGGAGTGGCACTCTCCCTTGCCAAGTCCCGCAACGACGCATGGCGCCATTTGCCGCGCAACCCGCAGGGACGGGCCTGTTTTTGCGCGGTGTGTCGTTGCTTGTCGTTCGTTTGGAATGACCAAACGTCACTCCTCGCGCCTAACCCCGCGCAAAAACAGGCTCCGTCGCGGCCGCGGAGAGTAGTGTTAACAGGCCCTGGCGGATGATAGCAGGGTATGCGGAAAAACCCCGCAGCCCCTGTCGGCCGCGCCTGCTGCACAATTCTCCCGGCACGGACCGTGACGGCTGTCACTCCGGCTGTCTACGCTATTCTTGTCCGGACTGACGCGGGAAGCCGAAGCAACATGAATGTTCTGATCGTCGACGACGAACCTCTGGCCAGGGAGCAGCTCTGCCGTCTGGTGAGTGAGCTCGATGGCTATCGCGTGCTCGAGCCTCCGGCCGGCAACGGCGAGGAGGCGCTGGCCCTGATCGACAGTTTGATGCCGGATGTCGTCCTGCTGGATATCCGCATGCCCGGGCTGGACGGCCTGCAGGTGGCCGCCCGGCTGTGCGAGCGGGAGGCGCCGCCGGCGCTGATCTTCTGCGCCGCTGCCGGCGAATTCGCCGTGGCGGCCCTGGAGGGTACCGGGGTGGGCTTTCTGGTCAAGCCGGTGCAGCTCGAACAGCTGCGCGAGGCCCTGCAGAAGGCCCAGCGTCCCAGTCGCGCCCAACTGGCCGCGCTGACCCGCCCGGCCGCGGCGGAGGGTGCCGTGCCGCGCACCCATATCAGTGCGCGCACCCGCCGGGGCATCGAACTGGTGCCGGTGGACCAGGCGATCTTCTTCATCGCCGACCACAAGTACGTGACCCTGCGCCACGAGGGCGGCGAGGTGCTGCTGGACGAGCCGCTGAAGGCCCTGGAGGACGAGTTCGGCGAGCGCTTCGTACGCATCCATCGCAACGCGCTGGTCGCCCGCGACCGCATCGAGCGCCTGCAGCGCACGCCGCTCGGGCATTTCCAGCTCTACCTGCGCGGCCTTGGCGACGACGCGCTGACCGTGAGCCGTCGGCACGTCGCCGGGGTGCGCAAGCTGATGCACACCCACTAAACCGTTCCCTGAGACCTGCCCGGCCGAGAGGCTTGCCGCCACCTCCCACGAATTGACGAGGTGCCTGTCACGGGCATGGCGGGGGCTGGCCAGCTTTCAACCTGATCCTGCTATCATCCCGGCAGTCCGTCGTTCTGGAATGCCCATGTCCCGCGAGATCCGTATCGCCACCCGCAAGAGTGCCCTGGCCCTGTGGCAGGCCGAACACGTCAAGGCGCGCCTGGAACAGGCCCATCCAGGCCTTTCGGTGAGCCTGGTGCCGATGGTCAGTCGCGGTGACAAGCTGCTCGACGCGCCGCTGGCGAAGATCGGCGGCAAGGGGCTGTTCGTCAAGGAGCTGGAGACCGCCTTGCTGGAGAATGCGGCCGACATCGCCGTGCATTCGATGAAGGACGTGCCGATGGAGTTCCCCGAGGGACTCGGCCTGTACTGCATCTGCGAGCGCGAGGACCCACGCGACGCCTTCGTCTCCAACGCCTTCGAAAGCCTCGACGCCCTGCCGGCGGGCAGCGTGGTCGGCACCTCCAGCCTGCGCCGCCAGGCCCAACTGCTGGCCCGCCGGCCGGACTTGAAGATCCAGTTCCTGCGCGGCAACGTGAATACCCGTCTGGCCAAGCTGGACGCCGGCGAGTACGACGCGATCATCCTCGCCGCCGCCGGGCTGATCCGCCTCGGCTTCGAGGCGCGCATCCGTTCCCGCATCGCCGTCGCCGACAGCCTGCCGGCCGGCGGCCAGGGCGCAGTGGGCATCGAGTGCCGCAGTGCCGACCGCGAGATCCAGGCGCTGCTCGCGCCGCTCAACCACGAGCCGACCGCCCTGCGGGTCGGCGCCGAACGCGCGCTGAACCGACGTCTCAACGGCGGCTGCCAGGTGCCCATCGCCTGCTATGCCGAGCTGGAGGGCGACCAGTTGTGGCTGCGCGGTCTGGTCGGCCAGCCGGATGGCAGCCTGCTGCTGCGTGCCGAATCCCGCGCCGCCAGCAGCGAGGCCGAGGCGCTCGGCGTACAGGTGGCCGAGGCGCTGCTGGCACAGGGTGCGCAGAGGATTCTCGAGGCGGTCTACGGCGAGGACGTTCGGCCATGACGGCGCGGCCGGACGCCGGCGGGTGGCGTCTGCTGCTCACCCGTCCGGCCGAGGAGTGCGCCGCCCTGGCCGGCCGGCTGGCCGAGGAAGGCGTCCACAGCAGCAGCCTGCCGCTGCTGGCCATCGAGCCGCTGGCGGAAACCCCGGAGCTGCGCAGCCTGTTTCTCGACCTGGATCGCTACAGCGCGGTGATCGTAGTCAGCAAGCCGGCTGCTCGTCTGGGCCTGGCGCTGCTCGACCGCTACTGGCCGCAGCCGCCGGCGAACCAGTGCTGGTTCGGCGTCGGCGCGGCGACCGGCGAGCTTCTCGCCGACTACGGTCTGACGGTCGCCTGGCCGACCGCCGGCGAGGACAGCGAGGCCCTGCTGGCGCTGCCCGAACTGGCCGCGGCGCTGAGCGTGCCCCGGCCGCGGGTACTGATCCTGCGCGGGGAGGGCGGCCGCGAACTGATCGCCGACTCGTTGCGCTGTCAGGGGCTGGCCGTCGATCATGTCGAACTCTACCGGCGCGCCCTGCCGGATTATCCGCCCGGCATTCTGCTCGAGCGGGTCCGCACGGAGCGCCTGAACGGCCTGCAGATCAGCAGCGGGCAGGGATTCGAGCATCTGCGCCAGCTGGCGGCGGCTGACTGGTCGGTACTGCTTCGGATACCCTTGTTCGTGCCGAGCCCGCGGGTCGCCGAATTGGCCCGTGCGGCAGGATCGCAGACTGTCGTGGACTGCCATGGCGCCAGTGCCACCGCCTTGCTGGCCGCGCTCCAGGGCCGCCCAGCGCCGACCTTTTGACCCGAAGGATGTATCCGTGAGCGAAGCAGCCCCCCCGAACAATCCCACGAATAACAATGAACAACCGCTCGCCGCGCCCGTCATGCCCGCCAAGAGCGGCGGCGGAGTTTCCGGCGCGGTGGCCGTCCTGGCCCTGCTGATCGGCGCCGGCGGCGCGGGTCTCGGCGGCTGGGGTCTCTGGCAACTGCGCGAAATGCAGGCCGGCGAACTGGCGCAGAGCAGCCGCTTCGATGAGGCCTTGAGCGGCCAGATGGATGCTCTGAAGCAAAGCGAGCGGAGCATCACCGGCCGCTTGTCGCAGTTTCCGGCGCGCACCGAGCTGGAAGAGCGCTGGCGGACCATGGCCATGCTCGAGAGCGGGCAGGAGAAGCTCGTCCAGCGACTGGACAAGCTGACCGGTGCCAGCCGCGAGGACTGGCGGCTAGCCGAGGCCGAATACTTGCTGCGCCTGGCCAACCTGCGCTTGTCGGCCATGCAGGACATCAACAGCGCCCAGCGCCTGCTCGAAGCGGCCGACGGCATCCTCCGCGAGCAGGACGACCCGGCCTCCTTTCCGGTGCGCCAAGTGCTGGCGCGCAGCCTCGAAACCCTGCGCAGCCTGACACCGCCCGACCGCATCGGACTCTTCCTGAGCCTCGGCGCGCTGCGCGAGCAGGCCGCCCAGTTGAAGCCGCTGGCGCCGATCTACGAGCAGGAGCAGGCGCCGGTCGTCGCCGACCGCTGGCAGCAGTGGTGGGAAAAGATCTCCCGCTTCGTGCGTGTCGACCTGCACGCCGGTCAGGACATCCGCCCGTTGCTGAGCGGCCAGAACCTGGCGCAGGTCCGTCTGACCCTGGCTCTGGCCCTGGAGCAGGCTCAGTGGGCAGTGCTGAACGCCTCCCCCGAGGTCTATCGGCAGGCGCTGCAGCAGGCCCAGGACGTGCTGGCCGGGCAGTTCAATCCCGAGCATCCGCAGAGCGCCGCCCTCGGCAAGCGGCTGACCGAGCTGTCCAGGCAGCCGGTAGCGCTGCAGATGCCCGATCTGTCGTCGACCGTGAGCGTCCTACAGAACTATCTGCAGCGCCGCCAGGCGCAGCGTGACGAGGCCGAAGCGGCCGCCGCCTCCACCAAGAAGGAGGGCGCCCGTCAATGAGCCGCCTTTATTTGCTTCTGCTGGCGGTCATCGCCGGCGCCGCCCTGCTCGGCATGGCCATCGCCGAACATCCGGGCTACGTGCTGTTCGCCTACAAGGGCTACCGTTTCGAGTCCAGCCTCTGGGTCTTCCTCGGCCTGCTGCTGGTGCTGGTCGTCGCCTTCTTCGTCCTGCGCTGGATCGTCGGCCTGGTCGCCGCTTCTGCCGGCCTGGTGTTGCCCTGGTCGCAGCGCAACCGCAACCGGCGTGCCCGCCAGGCCGCTCTGCGCGGGCAGCGCGATCTGGCCGAGGGCAACTGGCAGCAGGCGCTGCACCAGCTGACCCGGGCCGCGACCGGCGACCAGCAGCCGCTGGTGCACTACCTGGGCGCCGCTCGGGCAGCCAACGAGCTGGGCGAATATGCCCAGAGCGACGAGCTGCTGCGCGAGGCCCGCGAGCGCGACCCGAAGGCGGAGGTCGCCATCGGCCTGACCCAAGCCCGTCTGCTGATCGACCGCAGCGAATACCGGCAGGCGCTGGCCGGCCTGCAGCAACTGAACGAGGATCATCCCCAGCATCCCTATGTCCTGCGCCTGTTGCAGAAGCTCTACGTCCAGCTGCAGGACTGGTCGGCGCTGTGCCTGCTGCTGCCCACGCTGCGCAAGCGCAAGGTGCTGCCGGCCGACAAGCTGGACGAGCTGGAGCACTTGGCCTGGGCCGCTGCCCTGGAGCGGGCCGGCAAGGGCGAGCTGAAGGACGGCGAAACCGCCCGCAGTCTGGTGACCGGCTGCTGGAGCCAGATGCCTTCGTCGCTGCAACACGATGCCGACCTGCTCTACGCCTATGCCACGCGTCTGCGCGAGCTGGGCGCCGAGGACGAGGCCGAGGCAGTCTTGCGCGCGGCGCTCAAGCAGCACTACGAGGACCGCCTGGCCTATCTCTACGGCCAGGTGCGCAGCAGCGATCCGGCGCGGCAGCTGCATCTGGCCCAGAGTCTCTTGGAGAAGCAGCCGAACGATCCGCTGCTGCTGCTGACCCTGGGGCGCCTGTGCCTGGTCAACGAGCAGTCCGGCAAGGCGCGGGAATACCTGGAGGCCAGCCTGGCCCTCAGCCGCAGCGCCGAGACCTGTGCCGAGCTGGCGCGCCTGTTGGCCCTGCTGGGCGAGACCGAGCACAGCAACCGGCTGTTCCAGGAAGGACTGCAGCTCGACCGGCTTCCTGCACTACCCGAGCCGGCTACGCCCTGATGCGGGTCGTCGTGCGGGCGAGTGTCATGTCCCGCACGAATCGAGCGCCCTAGAGCTTTCGCGTCTTGAAAGCCCGGGGCGCTTTCCTCTACCGTAGCGCCCTTGTCTTCGACTCGGAGCAGCCATGAACCTGGCCAGCCCACGTTCCCCCTTCCTTCTCGCCTTTCTCGGTTGCCTCGCACTGCTCGGCGGCGCGCTCTACCTGGAGCACGGGGTCGGCCTGGAACCTTGCCCGCTGTGCATCGTGCAGCGCATCTTCGTCATCCTTTTCGGCCTGGTCTGCCTGGTAGCCGCGCTGCACGGCCCGGCGCCGATCGGCCGGCGGGTATATGCCGGCCTCGCCCTGCTCGCCGCGGCGGGCGGTGCGGCCACCGCCGGGCGGCAGGTCTGGCTGCAGAACATTCCGCCGGATCAGCTGCCGTCCTGCCTGCCGAGCCTTGAATACATGATGGAGGCGCTGCCGTTCCAGGAAATCGTCCGCCAGGTCCTGCACGGCACAGCCGACTGCGCCGAGGTCGGCTGGACGCTGTTCGGCATGAGCCTGCCGGAGTGGAGTCTGCTGGCGTTCGTCGCGATGATCCTGTTCGCTCTGTTCCAGCTGCTGCGCCGCGTCTGATCTCTCCCTCTCCCGGGGCGCCGGCCCGGCGCCTCGAACAAGCGTATGAACTTTCGTCGGCGCATGGCTTGCTGGCACGGCGCGACGGGCATACTCTGCCGCCATGTGGTCGATCCTGCGGTTCGACACACCTTCCCAAGCCGGACGCACCGATAGCGAGCCCGCAGAGCTAGAAAACAAAACAACGTAGGGAAGCCAGACAATGCCTGAACTCCATCAAGACGCCCAGGAACGCTGGGGCGGCGTCCATCTCCTGATCGATCGCTGGCTGGCCGAGCGCCGCGAGCTGGTCGATGCCTTCGGGTCCATCAATCACAAGCAGTCGGCCCCCGTGGCCAATGCCGAGGCCCTGCAGGTCTTCTGCGAGCTGCTGGTCGATTACGTCTCCGCCGGCCATTTCGAGGTGTACGAGCAGCTGATGGACGAGGCCGAGGCTTTCGGCGACCGGCGCGGGCTCGACCTGGCCCGGCAGATCTATCCCCGTCTCGAGGCGATCACCCAGGCGGCACTGGCCTTCAACGACCGCTGCGACAACGGCGATTGCCAGGACGGCTCCCTGAGCCGCGAGATCGAGGCGCTTGGCAGCCTGCTGCGCGAACGCTTCGAGCTGGAGGACTGCCTGATCGAGGTGCTGCATAACGCGCACCGGCAGATCGCCGCCAGCGCCTGATTCCTCCGTCGGGCGGCGGGCCGCGATGGCCAGTCGCCGGAGGGTGCGGTTTCCCACGGAGACCGCCCGTCTGCGCCGCCTCATTGGCGGCTGCCGGGTGGGCGGTTAGTATGAACGGATTCCCTTCGCTAGGAGCATGCCATGCCGGCCAAGAAGCCTCCCGTCACAACCCCGCTGCATCTGCTGCAGCAGCTTTCGCAGAATCTGCTCGTCCATCTGGAAGAGGCCTGTGCCGAGGCGCTGCAGGATGCCGAGAGGGCATTGGCCAAGCTGGAGAAGCAGCGCAGCAAGGTCCAGGAAAAGCTGCACGAGGCGCGCGCCAGACTGCAGGATGCGGCACTGGCCGGCAAGGCCAAGGCGCAGGCCAAGGGCCGGAAGACGGTCGACGAACTGGAGCTGCTGCTCGACGAACTCAAGGCGCGCCAGGCGGAGGCCCGCGACTACATCGCCCGGCTGCGTCATGACACCCTGCAGGCTCTGGAGCTGGCACAGGAGATCGCCCGGGTGAGGGAGGCCGCCGCCCAGGCACTGGCGGCTCCCAGGGTTGCGGTTTCGGCCGGCAAGCCGAAAAGCCAGCCTGCGCCGAAAGCGGCGGCTCGCAAGCCGGCGGTGACCCGCGCTGCCAGGCCGGCCGCTGCCGCTGCCGCGGCTGCCGGCGAGGCACCGGCCAAGCGCGCGCCGCGTCCGTCGGTAGCAGCCGAACAGCCCGCCAAGCCGGCGGCTGTCCGCAAGCCGGCGGCACGCCGGAGCCGCTCCGCGGCGCCGGCCTCCGGCAAGGCCGAGTCCGTCGGGGCGAGCGCACCGTCCGCCCCCGCAGCGGGCGAGCCAAGCGCCTCCTAATCCGCTCCGCGTGCGTCGCGGCGCGCAGGGTTTCGAGCGCGTCGCAGCTGTTCTCCGTCGTTTCCAGCAGTCCCTCCAGCCAGGCGTCTCCGGCACCGGGCTCCGCCGGCCAGTCGCGGCAGGCCGCTTCCAGGCGCCGCAGCAATTCCCACTCGGCATCCAGTTCCAGCGCCTTCAGTCGTTCCCGCAGCACGTTCAGCGCTGTGTCGTCGCGGGCAGCCGTTCGCCAGTCCTGGCGCAGCCGTCGCAACGGTGCGACCACCTCTGCCTGCCAGGGCTGCGCCAGTTGTCGCAGCGCAGCGCACCGTCTGCTCGTGCAGCTTATGCCGCACGCCTCCAGCCAGACGCCGCAGAGTAGCAGGCAGACATCGGCGCCCTGCGCCTGCAGGCGCAGGCAGGCGGACTCGACGCCGGGGCGCCGGTACAGCTGCAGGGCGAAGGCCCGTAGATCGAGCGGCATGCCGTGTCCCTCCGCGGCGCGCGGCGAAGCTGATAAACTCCGCCGCCATCATGATCCGAATCCAGCATCTTACCCTGCAACGCGGTCCGCAGCGCCTGCTCGAAGGCGCCGAGCTGACCCTGCACGCCGGCCAGAAGGTCGGCCTCATCGGTGCCAACGGCGCCGGCAAATCCACCCTGTTCGCCCTGCTGCGCGGCGAGCTTTCGCCCGATGCCGGCGATTGCCGGCTGCCGCCGGACTGGCGCATCGCCCACATGCGTCAGGAGGTCGACGACCTCGAGCGCCGGGCGGTGGACTACGTGCTCGACGGCGACGGCAGCCTGCGGCGCATCCAGCGCGAGCTGGCCGCGGCGGAGGCGGCCCACGACGGTGTGGCCATCGCCCGCCTGCATACCGAGCTGGACAACGCGGACGGCTATACCGCCGATGCTCGGGCGCGCAAGCTGCTGGCCGGACTGGGGTTTCTCGCCGAGCAGATGGAGCGTCGGGTCGGCGACTTCTCCGGCGGTTGGCGGATGCGCCTGAACCTGGCGCAGGCCTTGATGTGCCCCTCCGACCTGCTGCTGCTGGACGAGCCGACCAACCACCTCGACCTCGACGCGATCCTCTGGCTGGAAGACTGGCTGAAGGGCTACCCCGGCACCTTGCTGCTGATCTCCCACGACCGCGACTTCCTCGATGCTGTGGTCGATCACATCGCGCACCTGGAGCAGCGCCAGCTGACCCTCTACCGCGGCGGCTACTCGGCCTTCGAGCGCACCCGCGCCGAACGTCTGGCGCAGCAGCAGCAGGCCTACGAGAAGCAGCAGGCGCAGCGCGCCCACATGGAGAGCTTCATCCGCCGCTTCAAGGCCCAGGCGACCAAGGCGCGCCAGGCGCAGAGCCGCATCAAGGCGCTGGAGCGGCTGGAGGAGCTGGCCCCGGCGCATGTGGACTCGCCGTTCGATTTCCGCTTCCGCGAGGCCGACAAGGTTTCCAGTCCGCTGCTCGACCTCGCCGAAGGTCGTCTCGGCTACGGCGACAAGGTCGTGCTGGAGAAGGTCAAGCTGCAGCTGGTGCCCGGCGCACGGATCGGCCTGCTCGGCCCCAACGGCGCCGGCAAGTCGACCCTGATCAAGACCCTCGCCGGCGAGCTTCAGCCGCTCGGGGGGCGCCTCGCCCGCGGCGAGAACCTGGTGGTCGGCTACTTCGCCCAGCACCAGCTGGATGCGCTGGACGCCCAGGCCAGCCCGCTGCTGCATCTGCAGCGCATCGCCCCGGGCGAGCGCGAGCAGACCCTGCGGGATTTTCTCGGCGGCTTCGACTTTCGCGGTAATCGCTGCGACGAGCCGGTGGGCAATTTTTCCGGCGGCGAGAAGGCCCGTCTGGCCCTGGCGCTGATCGCCTGGGGCAAGCCCAATCTCTTGCTGCTCGACGAGCCGACCAACCACCTCGACCTGGAGATGCGCCTGGCCCTGACCCTGGCCCTGCAGGATTTCGAGGGCGCGGTGCTGGTGGTCTCCCACGACCGCCATCTGCTGAAGAGTACCACCGACGAATTCCTGCTGGTCGCCGACGGCCGCGTGCAGGGTTTCGACGGCGATCTCGAGGATTACGCCCGCTGGCTGGTGGACTATCGCGCCCGCCAGGCGCCGGCCGGCGAGGACGCGCCGGCGGCCGAGCGGACCGACAAGCGCGCCCAGCGCCAGGCCGCCGCCGCCCTGCGCCAGCAACTGACGCCACACCGGCGCCAGGCGGACAAGCTGGAGCAGGAGCTGGGCCGGGTGCAGGAAAAGCTCGCCGCGCTGGAAACCCGGCTCGGCGATGGCACACTCTATGAGGCCGCGCGCAAGGACGAGCTGCGCGAGCTGCTGGCCGAGCAAGCCGCGCTCAAGAGTCGCGAGGGCGAACTGGAGGAGGCCTGGCTGGAGGCCCTGGAAACCCTCGAGACCCTGCAGGCCCAGCTGGAGGCCGGCGCCTGAGCGCGTGTCGCGTATGGACGAGACGTTCCACGATCATCCCCACAGCGAGAGGTAGCCTCACATGGAGTGGCTCACCAACCCGGAAGTCTGGGTCGCCTTCTTCACCCTGACCGCCCTGGAAATCGTCCTCGGCATCGACAACATCATCTTCATCTCGATCCTGGTCGGTCGCCTGCCGAAAGAGCAGCAGCCCAAGGCACGCTTCTTCGGCCTGGCGCTGGCCATGGGCACGCGGATCCTGCTGCTGCTGTCGATCGCCTGGGTGATGCGCCTGACCAGCGACCTGTTCACGGTGCTCGGTCAGGGCGTGTCCGGGCGCGACCTGATCCTGTTTTTCGGCGGCCTTTTCCTGCTCTTCAAGAGCACCATGGAAATCTGGCACAGCCTCGAAGGCGAGGCGGAGGAGGGCCATGAGGGCGGCGCCAAGGCCGGTTTCGTCGGGGTGATCCTGCAGATCGCGGTGATCGACATCATCTTCTCCCTGGACTCGGTGATCACCGCGGTCGGTCTGGTGCAGAACGTGCCGGTGATGATCGCCGCGATCGTCGTCGCCGTGCTGGTGATGATGCTGGCCGCCGGCACCATCAGCGAGTTCATCGAGAAGCACCCGTCGCTGAAGATGCTCGCGCTGTCGTTCCTCATCGTGGTCGGCACCCTGCTGGTGGCCGAGGCTTTCGGCGTGCATGTGCCGAAAGGCTACGTCTACTTCGCCATGGCCTTCTCCCTGGCGGTCGAGTCGCTCAACATCCGCATGCGTACCGCCCTCAAGCGCAAGCTCAGCGAGCCGGTGAAGCTGCACAAGGACCTGCCGGACTGACTCCGGCCGCTTGTCGCAAGAGGGGCGGTGGCGTTTCGCTGCCCCGCTTGATCGACCGCAGTACCGCCGGCCCGTCACGGGCCGGCGGCGTCTCCATCTTTCCCTGTCGGAGAACCCGCCCATGGCCCCGGAAACCTGGCTCGCCTACTTCGCCGCCTGCTGGGTGATCAGCCTGTCGCCCGGTGCCGGCGCTATCGCCTCGATGTCCAGCGGGCTGAGCCACGGCTTTCGCCGCGGCTACTGGAACGCCGTCGGCCTGCAGCTGGCGCTGGCCGTGCAGATCGCCATCGTCGCTGCCGGGCTCGGCGCGCTGCTGGCGACCTCGGAGCTGGCCTTCGGCCTGATCAAGTGGTTCGGTGTCGCCTATCTGGCGTATCTGGGCTGGAAGCAGTGGCGCGCGCCGCTCGACGAGCCCGCCGCCGAGGGCGCCCCGCGTCCCCTGGAGCGGCCGCTTGCCCTGGTGCTGCGCGGCTTTCTGGTCAACGCCGGCAACCCCAAGGCGATCGTCTTCATCCTCGCCGTGCTGCCGCAGTTCCTCGATCCCGCCCGGCCGCTCCTGGCGCAGTACCTGCTGATGGCGGCGACCATGATCGGCGTCGATCTGCTGGTCATGGCCGGCTACACCGGATTGGCGGCGAAGGTCCTGCCGCTGCTGCGCTCGCCGCGCCAGCTGCGTCTGCTCAACCGCACCTTCGCCGCCCTGTTCGTCGCCGCCGCCGGGCTGCTGGCACTGGTGCGCCGCGCCGTCTGATCGCCCAGGCCGATCCCCAGGGCATGGCCCGCGCAGGATTTCTGGGCGCCGATTATCCGGCCGCCCTGGTTGTGCGCGGCGGTAGCGACCGTTTGCGGCATACTGGCGCTTTCTTTAATGCGCAGGAGCCGAGACGTGCGTGTGTGGATCGATGCCGACGCCTGTCCGCGGGCGGCCAAGGATCTGGTGATCAAGTTCGCCTTGAAGCGCCATTTCGAGGTGCTGCTGGTGGCCGGCCAGAGCCAGGTCAGGCCGTCCTTCGCCTGCGTGCGACTGGTCGTGGTGCCGAGCGGTCCGGACGCGGCCGACGATTACCTGGTGGAGCACGCCGCACCGGGCGAGCTGGTGATCTGCAGCGACATCCCGCTGGCCGACCGCCTGTTCAAGAAGGGCGTTGCCGCGCTGGACTCGCGCGGGCGCGAGTTCGACGAGCGCAACATGGGCGAGCGCCTGGCGCTGCGTAACCTGCTCAGCGACCTGCGCGACCAGGGCCAGGCGGGCGGCGGTCAGCCACCCTACGGCGAGCGCGAGCGGCAGGCTTTCGCCTGCGCTCTGGACCGCCTGCTGGTGCGTCTGAGCCGCTGAGTCGTTCAGGCCAGTTCGAGGACGCGATCGACCAGCTTGTTGATCCCGCTGGCGGTTTCGCCGATCGACTTGGCGAGCATGTAGGCGGGGGTGGTGACCAGCTTGCGCTGGGTGTCGACGACGATCTCGTCCACCGCGCAGACTTCGTGCTGGGCGCCCATCCGGGTCAGGGCAGCGGCGGTGTCCGGATCGTTGCCGATGGTGCAGAGCACGCCGGGGCCGTAGATCTTCGCCGCCAGCGCCGGCGCGATGCAGATCAGTCCCACCGGCTTGCCGGCCTGGGCGAAGGCTTGGGCGAAGGCCAGTACGTCGGGCTGCACGGCGCAGTGGGCGCCGCTCACCGCGAAGTCGGAGAGATTCTTCGCGGCGCCGAAGCCGCCGGGGAGGATCAGTGCGTCGAAGTCCTCGACCCGGCCTTCGCGGACGTCCTTGATGTTGCCGCGGGCCAGGCGCGCCGCTTCCACCAGCACGTTGCGGCTTTCCTGCATTTCCTCGCCGCGATAGTGGTCGATCACCTGCAGTTGCGGGATGTTCGGTGCGAAGCACTGGACATGGACGCCGCGCTGGTCGAGGCGCAGCAGGGTGAGCACGCTCTCGTAGATTTCGGAACCGTCGTAGACGCCGCAGCCGGAGAGGATGACGGCAACGTTCTTGTGCATGGGACCTCCTGGGTATGGGCCGGGGCCTGCGCGAGCGGCGGCTTCCCGGCGGGTCTGGGGGCGGAGCGCTCCAGTCCGAGGCGGACGAAGAGCCATCGGCCAATCCTAGCCGTTCGCTGTGTGGAGCGACATGACAGCAGTATGGCCGAACGGCTTCAAGCCTTTTTCGGAATGCTCTACGGCGGGCATTCCGGGGTATCTCCGGGCAAAGTGCTGGCCCTCGGCGGTGAGGCTGGCGACAATGGGGAGCTGGGGCGGCGCGCCGTCGGCGCTCGCTCCGGACGTCATATTTCGGTCATTTGGATGGCTTATAACTGTCACACTGCGCCCGCCTGCCCGGGTCTTGGAGTCCGCCGTGAGCTTTACCCCCGCCAACCGTCTGTTTCCCGCCACCCGCCTGCGCCGCAATCGCCGTGACGAGTTTTCCCGCCGTCTGGTGCGCGAGAACGTGCTCACCACCAATGATCTGATCCTGCCGGTGTTCGTGCTCGACGGCGAGAATCGCCGCGAGCCGATCCCGTCGATGCCCGGCGTCGAGCGCCTGTCGATCGACCTGCTACTCAAGGAGGCCGAGGTGCTGGTGGGGCTGGGGATTCCGGCGCTGGCGCTGTTCCCGGTGACCCCGGCGGAGAAGAAGTCCCTCGACGCCGCCGAGGCGTGGAATCCCGAGGGCATCGCCCAGCGCGCTACGAGTGCCCTGCGCGAGCGCTTCCCCGAACTCGGCATCATCACCGACGTGGCGCTCGACCCCTTCACCACCCATGGCCAGGACGGCATCCTCGACGAGAGCGGTTATGTGCAGAACGACGTGACCGTCGATGCACTGGTCCGGCAGGCGCTGTCTCATGCTGCGGCCGGTGCCCAGGTGGTGGCGCCCTCGGACATGATGGACGGGCGCATCCAGGCGATCCGCGAGGCGCTGGAGCTAGCCGGACATGGCAACGTGCGGATCATGGCCTATTCGGCGAAGTACGCCAGCGCCTACTACGGCCCGTTCCGCGATGCGGTAGGCTCGGCTGCCAACCTCGGCAAGGGCAGCAAGAACACCTACCAGATGGACCCGGCCAACGGTGACGAGGCCTTGCACGAGGTAGCTCTCGACCTGGCCGAAGGCGCCGACATGGTGATGGTCAAGCCGGGCATGCCCTATCTGGATGTGCTCCGCCGGGTGAAGGACGAATTCCGCGTACCGACCTTTGTCTATCAGGTCAGCGGCGAGTACGCCATGCACATGGCGGCGATCCAGAACGGCTGGCTGGGCGAGGCGGTGATCCTTGAGTCCTTGGTCGCGTTCAAGCGTGCCGGGGCCGATGGCATCCTCACCTATTTCGCCAGGCGTGCGGCAGAACTGCTAAAACAAGGCCATTAACTTCTCCGGGTAGCGCAGATGAACACCGAAGGTCTCAACGACAACGCCTTGCTCGAAGCCGACCCGGCGGACGAGTCGCTCGCCGAACTCCAGGAGGCGGAGCCCGAACAGGAAGCGGAGCCCGTCCGGAACGAGCTGCCACAGGAGGCGCCGGCCATAGCGGTGCCGAGCCTGGACGACACCGGCTTGTACATCCATCGCGAGCTGTCCCAGCTGCAGTTCAATGCCCGCGTGCTGGAGCAGGCGCTGGACGAATCCTATCCGTTGCTCGAACGGCTGAAGTTCCTGCTGATCTTCTCCAGCAACCTCGACGAGTTCTTCCAGATCCGCGTCGCCGGCCTGAAGAAGCAGGTCGCCTTCGCCCGCGAACTGGCCGGCGCCGACGGCCTGCAGCCGCACCAGGCGCTGCCCTGGATCAGCGATCAGGTGCACGAGCTGGTGGCTCGCCAGTACGCCATCCTCAACGAGGTGCTGCTGCCCGAACTGGCCCGCCACCAGATCAACTTCATCCGCCGCCGGAGCTGGACGCCCAAGGTCAAGACCTGGGTGCGCCGCTATTTCCGCGAGGAAATCGCGCCGATCATCACGCCGATCGGCCTCGATCCGACGCACCCCTTCCCGCTGCTGGTGAACAAGAGCCTGAACTTCATCGTCGAGCTGGAGGGGCTGGATGCCTTCGGTCGCGACTCCGGCCTGGCCATCCTGCCGGCGCCGCGTCTGCTGCCGCGGGTGATCCGCATTCCGGCGGAGGTGGGCGGTTCCGGCGACAACTTCGTCTTCCTTTCCTCGATGATCCACGCCCATGCCGACGACCTGTTCCAGGGCATGAAGGTCAAGGGCTGTTACCAGTTTCGTCTGACCCGCAACGCCGACCTGTCGGTGGACGAGGATGTCGAGGACCTGGCCCGCGCGCTGCGCGGCGAGCTGTATTCCCGACGCTTCGGCGACGCGGTGCGGTTGGAGGTGGTGGACACCTGCCCGCAGCACCTGACCGGCTACCTGCTCAAGCAGTTCGGCCTATCCGAGGCGGAGATGTACCGGGTCGACGGGCCGGTCAACCTGACTCGCCTGTTCAGCATCACCGGGCTGGACAGCCACCCGGAGCTGCAGCACGCGCCCTTCACCCCGGTGATTCCCAAGGCGCTGCAGAACAGCGAGAACATGTTCAGCATGATCGGCAAGCAGGACATGCTGCTGCTGCATCCCTTCGAGTCCTTCACGCCGGTGGTCGACCTGCTGCGCCAGGCAGCCAAGGACCCCCACGTGCTGGCGATCAAGCAGACGCTGTACCGCTCCGGGGCCAATTCGGAGATCGTCGATGCCCTGGTGGAGGCGGCGCGCAACGGCAAGGAGGTCACCGCGGTGGTCGAGCTGCGCGCGCGCTTCGACGAGGAGTCCAACCTGCAACTGGCCAGCCGCCTGCAGCAGGCCGGTGCGGTGGTCATCTACGGCGTGGTCGGATTCAAGACCCACGCCAAGATGATGCTGGTTCTGCGCCGCGAGAACGGCGAGCTGCGCCGCTACGCGCACCTCGGCACCGGCAACTACCACACCGCCAACGCCCGCCTGTACACCGACTACAGCCTGCTGACCGCCGACCTGGCGCTCTGCGAGGATGTCTCCAAGCTGTTCAATCAACTGATCGGCATGGGCAAGACCCTGCGCATGAAGAAGCTGCTGCATGCGCCCTTCACCCTGAAGAAGGCCCTGCTCGACATGATCGCCCGCGAGACCCAGCATGCCAGTGAGGGCAAGCCGGCGCACATCATCGTTAAGGTCAACGCGCTGACCGACGCGAAGATGATCCGTGCGCTGTACAAGGCCAGCCAGACCGGGGTGCGGGTCGATCTGATCGTGCGCGGCATGTGCTGCCTGCGTCCGGGGATCCTGGGGGTCTCGCACAACATCCAGGTGCGCTCGATCATCGGCCGCTTTCTCGAGCACACGCGGGTGTTCTACTTCCTCAACGACGGCGAGGAGAAGCTCTACCTGTCCAGTGCCGACTGGATGGAGCGCAATCTCGACCGGCGGATCGAAACCTGCTTCCCGGTGGAGGGCAAGAAGCTGATGCTGCGGGTGAAGAAGGAGCTGGAGGCCTACCTCGGCGACAACACCCAGAGCTGGCAGTTGCAGCCCGACGGCAGCTACCTGCGCAACAGCCCGAGCGGCAACCAGAATCCGCGCAATGCCCAGGCGATGCTGCTGGAGAAACTGAGCAGCCCCTTGCTCGGTACGCGTTGAGGGCAAGGCGAGACCGCCGATGGCGGCCTCGCCGCCGTCAGGGCTTCAGCGCACCCGGATGCTGTAGCCGACCCGCGCCAGCCACTCGGCTTCCTGTTCGAAGTCGGCTTGGGTCAGCGGGTTGGCGTTCAGCCAGCCCTCAGGGAAGGTCAACTCCAGTTCGCGCTCGTCGGCGCGGAACTGCACCTTGGGCATCTCCTGGGTGCCGCGGATGTGGTGGAAGAGGATCGCGACGCGCAGCAGGATGCACAGCCGCACCAGCTTGTTGCCATCGTCGCTGCCGAATTCGTTGAACTTGTCGCGCGGCAGGTTACGCCGATGGCCGCGGACCAGCAGGGCGAGCATCTGCTGGTCCTTGCGGGAGAAGCCGGCCAGATCGGAGTGCTCGATCAGGTAGGCGCCGTGCTTGTGGTAGTGGTAATGGGCGATGTCCAGGCCGATCTCGTGCACTCGTGCCGCCCAGCCCAGCAGTTCGCGATGGCTCTCGTCCTCCAGCCCCCAGGCCGCAGCGACCTGGTCGAGTGCCGAGAGCGCCTTGGCCTCGACCCGCGTGGCCTGTTCCACGTCGACGTGATAACGCGCCATCAGCGAGCCGAGGGTACGCTCGCGGACGTCCTCGTGGTGGTGGCGGCCGAGCAGGTCGTAGAGCACGCCTTCGCGCAGGGCGCCATCCGAGTAGGTCATCGTCTGCAGCTGCAGGGCGTCGAACACCGCCTCCAGGACCGCCAGGCCGGCGGGGAAGATGGCTCGGCGATCCGGTTTGATGCCGTCCATGTCCAGCTTGTCGACGTCGCCGAGCTTGAACAGCTTGCGTTTCAGCCAGGCGATGCCTTCGGCGGTCACTTCGCCGTTGCTGTAGCCGCCGCTCTGGATCGCCTGGCCGACCGCGCGGATGGTTCCCGAGGAGCCCACCGCCTCCCGCCAGCCCTGGCGCTGCAGGGCATTCTCGATGGACATCAGCTCCAGGCGCGCCGCGGTATAGGCCTGGGCGTGGCGGGCCGGGGTGATCTTGCCGTCGGCGAAATGGTTGCGGGTGTAGCTGACGCTGCCCATCTGCAGGCTTTCGCGCAGCAGCGGTTCGAAATTCTCGCCGATGATGAATTCCGTGCTGCCGCCGCCGATATCCACGACCAGGCGCTTGCCGGCCGCGGTGGGGAGGGTGTGGGAGACGCCGAGGTAGATCAGGCGCGCCTCTTCGCGGCCGGAGATCACCTCCACCGGGTGGCCGAGTATCTCGTTGGCGCGGCGGATGAACTCGTTGCGGTTGCGCGCTTCGCGCAGGGCGTTGGTGGCGACGATGCGCACCGCTCCCTTGGGCAGGCCGTTGATCAGTTGGGCGAAGCGGCGCAGGCAGTCGAGTCCGCGTTGCATGGCCTCTTCGCTGAGTTGGTGCTGGTCGTCGAGTCCTGCACCCAGCTGGACTTTCTCGCCCAGGCGCTCGAGGGGGCGGATTTCGGTCCGCTCGGGTTTGGCCAGCACCATGTGGAAACTGTTGGAGCCAAGGTCGATGGCGGCAATCAGGGGGAAGCTCTCGGCTTGGGTTTTGGGCATGTCAAGTGTCTCGATGGCAGAACCGCGCCGTCCGGCCACGGGAGAGCAGTTGTACCAGTTTCCGAATGAAGGGTCCAAAGCGGGTTGAACGATAAACAATCTATTATAGAGCTGGGTGTCGGTGGGGACGATGCGCCCGAATGTCTCCCGGGAGGGTTCGGGGCGACGGGCCGGCGACTTGCGCCCGGTCGGCGTTTTCCGCCCGCTGATGGATGGGGGCGGGCAGGGCGGCGTGCTCGCTTTCCTGTGCCGGCCAATGCGGGCTATCATGTCCGGAAATTTGTGCTTCCGACCACGGAGATTTTCCATGAGCGAACTCATCACCAACGTCAGCGACGCCAGCTTCGAGCAGGATGTGCTCCAGGCCGAGGGTCCGGTGCTCGTCGACTACTGGGCCGAATGGTGCGGACCCTGCAAGATGATCGCCCCGGTGCTCAGCGAAATCGCCAAGGACTACGAGGGCAGGCTGAAGGTCTGCAAGCTGAACATCGACGAGAACCAGGGAACTCCGGCGAAATACGGCGTGCGTGGCATTCCGACCCTGATGCTGTTCAAGGGCGGCAACGTCGAGGCGACCAAGGTCGGCGCTCTCTCCAAGTCGCAACTGGCGGCCTTTCTCGACAGCAATATCTGAGTCTGCCTTCCAGGCGCGTCTCCCGCTTCCGGGCCGGCCGAAAGCGTGCATGCCAGGGGCGGGTGGGGCCCGTGGTCTCGAGCCCGGCAACCTGCATACGGATAGATGAAGGTCGAAAGCGGCCTTTTTGCCCGGTTCGGAGGGGCGGTTTTTGTCGTGCGAGGCTGGACTCACCTTTTTCGGGGTGTTAGATTCGGTTCTCGCAGCGAGTTTACCGCTGTCCTCCGTCAGTCGTCGCCGACGCATCCCTTAGAATAAGTACAGCGATCCGATCGCCTTCCCTGCGGCGCGGCTTTCCCAAGCTCAACGCTTTCCTGCCCTCTTATCGCCTCTATGAATCTGACCGAACTCAAGCAAAAGCCTATTACCGAACTGCTGGAAATGGCCGAACAGATGGGCCTGGAGAACATGGCCCGTTCGCGCAAGCAGGATGTGATCTTCTCCCTGCTGAAGAAGCATGCGAAAAGCGGCGAGGAAATCTCCGGTGATGGCGTGCTGGAGATCCTTCAGGACGGCTTCGGATTCCTGCGCTCGGCGGACTCCTCCTACCTGGCCGGTCCGGACGACATCTACGTCTCGCCGAGCCAGATCCGCCGCTTCAACCTGCGCACCGGCGACACCATCGTCGGCAAGATCCGTCCGCCGAAGGAGGGCGAGCGCTACTTCGCGCTGCTCAAGGTCGACTCGATCAACTTCGACCGGCCGGAAAACGCGAAGAACAAGATTCTCTTCGAAAACCTCACCCCGCTGTTCCCCAATGCCCGTCTGACCATGGAAGCCGGCAACGGCTCCACCGAAGACCTTACCGGCCGCGTGATCGATCTCTGCGCGCCGATCGGCAAGGGCCAGCGCGGTCTGATCGTCGCACCGCCGAAGGCTGGCAAGACGATCATGCTGCAGAACATCGCCAGCAACATCACGCGCAACAACCCGGACGTGCATCTGATCGTCCTGCTGATCGACGAGCGTCCGGAAGAAGTGACCGAGATGCAGCGCACCGTGCGCGGCGAAGTGGTCGCCTCCACCTTCGACGAGCCGCCGACCCGTCACGTGCAGGTCGCCGAGATGGTCATCGAGAAGGCCAAGCGCCTGGTCGAGCACAAGAAGGATGTGGTCATCCTGCTCGACTCCATCACCCGCCTGGCGCGTGCCTACAACACGGTCATCCCCAGCTCCGGCAAGGTGCTCACCGGCGGTGTCGACGCCCACGCCCTGGAAAAGCCCAAGCGCTTCTTCGGCGCCGCGCGCAACATCGAGGAGGGCGGCAGCCTGACCATCCTCGCCACCGCACTGGTGGAAACCGGTTCGAAGATGGACGAGGTGATCTACGAGGAGTTCAAGGGCACCGGCAACCTGGAGCTGCAGCTGGACCGGCGCGTCGCCGAGAAACGCGTGTTCCCGGCGATCAACATCAACCGTTCCGGCACTCGCCGCGAAGAGCTCCTGACCGGTGAGGAAGAGCTGCAGCGCATGTGGATCCTGCGCAAGATCCTGCATCCCATGGACGAGATCGCCGCCATCGAATTCCTCCTCGACCGTCTGAAGGACACCAAGACCAACGAGGAATTCTTCCAGTCGATGAAGCGGAAATAATCCGCGGCGACAAGCCGCAAGCCTCGGGCCGCAAGGGGTGCAGGTTGGCGCCGTGACGCTCTGGCTTGGGGCTTGCAGCGAGAGGCCTGCAGTTCCCATGAAATATTCCGATCTCCGCGAGTTCCTGCGCGTCCTGGAGGCGCGCGGCGAGCTCAAGCGTATCCAGACGCCGGTCTCGCCCGTGCTGGAAATGACCGAAATCTGCGACCGTACCCTGCGCCGCGGTGGCCCTGCGTTGCTGTTCGAGAAACCGGTGGGCTTCGACATGCCGGTGCTCGGCAACCTGTTCGGCACGCCGCAGCGCGTGGCGTTGGGCATGGGCGCCGAGGAGGTCTCCGAACTGCGCGAGATCGGCAGGCTGCTGGCCTTCCTCAAGGAGCCGGAACCGCCCAAGGGGCTCAAGGATGCTTGGAGCAAGCTGCCGCTGTTTCGGAAGGTGGTCAGCATGGCGCCCAGGGTGCTGAAGGACGCGCCCTGCCAGGAGGTGATCCTCGAGGGCGAGGAGGTCGATCTCGGCAAGCTGCCCGTGCAGCACTGCTGGCCGGGTGACGCTGCACCGCTGATCACCTGGGGCCTGACCATCACCCGCGGGCCGAACAAGGAGCGGCAGAACCTCGGTATCTACCGCCAGCAGGTGATCGGCCGCAACAAGGTGATCATGCGCTGGCTCAGCCACCGTGGTGGCGCACTGGACTATCGCGAGTGGTGCCAGAAGCATCCGGATCGCCCCTACCCGGTGGCGGTGGCGCTGGGGGCGGACCCGGCGACCATTCTCGGTGCGGTCACCCCGGTGCCGGACACCCTTTCCGAATACGCCTTCGCCGGCCTGCTGCGTGGCCGGCGCACCGAACTGGTCAAGGCCGTCGGCAGCGACCTGCAGGTGCCGGCCAGCGCCGAGATCGTCCTCGAGGGCCACATCCATCCCGGCGAGATGGCCGACGAGGGGCCCTACGGCGACCACACCGGTTACTACAACGAGGTCGACCGCTTCCCGGTGTTCACCATCGAGCGCATCACCAAGCGTCGCGACGCCATCTACCACAGCACCTACACCGGCCGGCCGCCGGACGAGCCGGCAGTGCTCGGCGTGGCGTTGAACGAGGTGTTCGTGCCGATCCTGCAGAAGCAGTTTCCGGAGATCGTCGACTTCTACCTGCCGCCGGAGGGCTGTTCCTACCGTATGGCGGTGGTGACCATCAAGAAGCAGTATCCCGGCCATGCCAAGCGGGTGATGCTGGGGGTCTGGTCATTCCTGCGCCAGTTCATGTATACCAAGTTCGTCATCGTCACCGACGACGACATCAATGCCCGCGACTGGAACGACGTGATCTGGGCCATCACTACGCGCATGGACCCCAAGCGCGACACCGTGCTGATCGACAATACGCCGATCGACTATCTCGATTTCGCCTCGCCAGTTTCCGGTCTGGGCTCGAAGATGGGGCTGGACGCCACCCACAAGTGGCCGGGCGAAACCAGCCGCGAGTGGGGACGGGCGATCCGCCAGGACCCGGCAGTGAAGCAGCGCGTCGACGAACTCTGGCCGTTGCTGGGCATCGACTGATGGTCGCTGGCCGGCGCTGAGCGACCTTTGCCGCGTGTCCTTTCGCGGCAAAGGTCGCTCCCATGATTTACCCCTCCAGGGGGCGGAGCATTATGAAAGTGACCCTGCAACCCTCCGGCGCCGAACTCGAAGTAGGCATCGGCGAATCCATCCTCGATGCCGCACTCCGTCTCGGCTACGAGTGTCCGCAAGGCTGTCGCAATGGCAACTGCCATGCCTGCGCGGCACGCCTGGTCGAGGGGCGGGTGCGCCAGGGCGACGAGGTACTCGATCACGGCGAGTTGCTGGCCTGTCAGGCCGAGCCGCTGGCGGACTGTGTGCTGCACTGGGACGGCGTGCTGGCGCCGGGCGAGCTGCCTGTGCGCGAGTTGAGCTGCCAGTTGATCGACTGTGAAGCGCTCGGCGGCGACGTGCTCCGCGTGCGTCTGCGCGCCCCGGCGGGCAAGCCGCCGCGCTACCATGCTGGGCAGTACCTGCAGTTGCAGCGCGAGGACGGCAGCTTCTCTTCCTTTTCCCTGGCTTCGGCGCCCGACATGGGGCGCGAACTGGAGCTGCACGTTCTGGCGCGCGAGGCGTCGGCCAAGGAGCTGTTGGCATTCATCCGCCGCCAGGGCTTCGCCCGCGTGCGCCTGCCGTTCGGCGAGGCGCATCTGGGCGAGCTGCCGGACGGGCCGCTGGTGCTGATCGCCGCCGGTACCGGCATGGCGCAGATGCAGAGCCTGGTGGAGCATTGCCGGGCGAACGGCTTCGCCAAGCCGATCCACCTCTACTGGGGGGCGCGGCGGCCGGAGGACTTCTACCGGCTGCCTTACGGGGAGGAGTGGCAGCACCTGCCCAACCTGCACCTGCATCGGGTGGTCAGCGACCTGTGCGGCTGGGAGGGGCGCTGCGGCCTGCTGCACGAGGCGGTGCGCGAAGACTTCGCCGATCTTCGGGCGCTGCAGGTCTACGCCAGCGGTTCGCCGGGGATGGTCTACGCTACCTTGGACGCGCTGGTCGAGGGCGGCATGGAGGCCCGGCAGATGCGCGCCGACGTCTTCGCCTATGCTCCCCGGACCTGACGCCTTCGGCCGCGCCCGCTCAGCGCAGTGCGAGCATGGCGACTCACTCGCCGGCGTCCACCGGCATCACCGAGAGCCGGCTGCCCTTCTGCAGCAGCGGCAGTTTCGCCAGTCCCGGGGCGCTGCGCAGGCACACCAGGTCGATGATCCCGGCGAAGGCTTCGACGAATTCCACATCGACCGCGCTCCACGGGTTCTTCACTGTGCTGGCCCGGGCATCGAAGTAGGGGCTGCGCGGGTCGAGGGCGCTGGGGTCCGGGTAGGCCGTCCGGACGATCCGGCCGATTCCGGCGATTCCCGGTCGCGAGCAGCTGGAGTGATAGAAGAAAAACAGCTCGTCGGCCTGCATGCTGCGCAGGGAGTTGCGCGCCTGATAATTGCGCACTCCATCCCAACGCGCCTGGTGGAGGCGCTGTAGGGTAGCCGCGGACAACACGTCGGGTTCGGATTTCATCAGCCAGTACGGCATGGGACGTATCTCGAAATGCCGGTCATCGGAACGTCGGAAGAAGCGTCGATTTCATTGACGGGCAGGGGTTTGATTGACTGATCGAGTTGGCGGAGAATGCCGCCGCTTCTTGGGGGAGGGTGGCCGTTCGCGGTCGCTGCCAATCGCCGTTCGTCATCGTGAAGTGCCTTGAAGGGGGAGGCAATCGATGAAGCGCAAGCCAGATCTGCTGTGGGTTCTTGTCATTCTCTTCGGATTGGGAGTGGTCACCACAGGCTACGCGCAAAGTCACTGGGAACAACAGCAGGGCGCTTCGTCGCCGAGCCTGTTCCGGAGTCTTTGAGTTATTCGCAGGCACCGCAGGGACTGCGGTGCTCCTGCTCCCGTCTCGTCATCCTCCGCTTGTCGGCCGCATACCAGGCCCGGTCCGTCACCGTAGCCTCCAGCGGCACGTCCCAGCTGGCCAGCGCCAGTCGATCGACCTTCTGACATTCGTGGGCCAGGCCCAGCAGCACGGGTTTGCGGCAGTATTCGTGGCGGCTCCGATAGGCCAGGCTGCGGTCGTAGAACCCGCCGCCCATGCCCAGCCGCCCGCCCTCGGGGTCGAAGCCGACCAGTGGCATCAGCAGCAGATCCAGTGTCCAGACCTTGCGTTGCCGGGCCCGGTTCGGGCGGGGTTCGCGGATGCGGAAGCGGTTCAGGCGCAGTGCCTCCCCGGGACGGACGCGCTGGAATACCATGCGGGTCGCCGGCCAGGCGTTGAGCACCGGCAGGTAGGTCGCCTTGCCGCGCCGCTGCGCGGCTTCGAGCAGTAGTCCGGGATCGATCTCGCCGTCGTTGGGCAGGTACAGCGCGACATGGCGGCAGCGGCGGAACAGCGGATGCTGTGCCAGCTGGCGATAGAGCCGGCGAGCGGCCTGGCGCTGGCGGTGGGGGGCGAGTGCGCGACGCCGTTGGCGAAGCAGGCGGCGCAGTTGGGCGCGAGAAAGGCCGGCGGTTTCGATCATGCCGAATGGGCGGGTGTCGGGAATGGATGGGCAGCGATCCTGAAGGATTCGCTGCGGTGCGGCAAGCGCAGAAAGCGGGCTCCCCGAAGTGCCGCTGCCGGCTTGCCCCTTGAACCCGAAAGTTCAAGGTGGCGACTGACGATGACTTTAAGGCTTTCCGTCAGGCGGACATGCACACGGGTCACACGTACAGCCTCCGAAGTTTTGCGTATCGGGAGAGGGACGTGGCCGACTGGCGTACACACCAGGGAGTGGTCGCCAGTATACCCGAAGCGAAAGGGGATCAGGTCGTCAGCTCATCCGGATTGTTGGTCAGGGCGCGGTCGACCCGCTCGAGCAGGGTGCGGACCTGTTCGCGGGTCGAGCTGGCCTGCAGGTCCAGGCGTTCCTGCTTGTGCAGCAGGTCGTGGGTGATGTTGAGCGCGGCCATCACCGCCACGCGATCGGCGCCGATAACCTTGCCGCTGGAGCGTATTTCCCGCATTTTACCATCGAGATAGCGGGCGGCGCTTTCCAGGTTGGCCCGCTCTTCCGGTGGGCAGGCGATGCAGTAGTCCTTGTCGAGGATATGGACGGAGATGGTGTGCGGCTGGCTCATGAGTCCTGCTCCAGGGCTTTCAGACGTGAAATCATCGATTCGACCTTGCGCCTGGCGATTTCGTTCTTTTCGATGAGGTGGGCGCGTTCTTCTCGCCAGGCCTTTTCATTCGCCAGGAGGAACCGGTTGTGGGCCTTGATCTGCTCGAGACGTTGGATCAGCAGTTCCAGCTGGCGGGCGAGGGCTTGCAGGTCGTCTTCTTCCATAGCACCTTCGTTCTTCTGCGAATGAGCGGAACTCGAGGCCGCGGCAGCGCGCTTCGATGGTCTTGGCGCATCCGCCGGTGCTAGGATACGCGATCACATTCTAGTCATTTGCTCCCCGTGGCGCCTATAGCCGCCGCCGCTTTCGCAAGGCGCGGCCAGGCCGGGCGAACGGGGAAACCGAGTCCGATATGTCCACCGATAAATCCCCCTATGCGGCTTTCTCCGCCCTGCTGGCCACGACCGGTCGGGATGTCTCTCCGGCGGAGCTGCACGGCCTGCTGCTCGGTCGCAGCTGCGCCGGCGCCGGTTTCGAGGTCGACGCCTGGCTGACCGATGCCGCCGACCTGCTCGGCAGCCAGATCCCGGACAACGTGCGCCAGGCGCTGGTCGGCCTGCAGGAGATGGTCAAGGGCGAGCTGGCCGGCGGCGAGGTCGCGGTGGTCCTGCTGCTGCCCTCCGACGAGGCGCCGCTGGCCGAGCGTGCCGTCGCCTTGGGGCATTGGTGCCAGGGCTTTCTCGGCGGTTTCGGCCTGACCGCCCGCGACACTCCGCTGAGCGCGGAGGCCGTGGAGGTGCTGCAGGATCTCGCCGCCATCGCCCAGGTGCAGGACTCGCTGGAGGAATCCGAGGAGGGCGAGGGCGATTACATGGAGGTCATGGAATACCTCCGGGTCGCGCCGCTCCTGCTGTTCGCCGAATGCGCCCGGCCGGTCGCGCCGGCGCCCAAGCCGTCCGTGCACTAGAAGCGCCGAGGCCCTTTGCCAGTCAACTGAGGAGTTGTACATGACCTGCATCCCGAAGTCGGAGTACGCCTGCCGGCGCAAGGCGCTGATGGCGCAGATGGAGCCCAACAGCATCGCCATCCTGCCGGCGGCGCCGGTGTATATCCGCAATCGCGATGTGGAGCACCAGTACCGCCAGGACAGCGACTTCCAGTACCTCTCGGGCTTCCCCGAGCCGGAGGCGGTGATCGCCCTGATTCCCGGCCGCGAACATGGCGAATATGTGCTCTTCTGCCGCGAGCGCGACCCCGAGCGCGAACTCTGGGACGGCCTGCGCGCCGGCCAGGAGGGGGCGGTGCGCGACTACGGCGCGGACGACGCCTTCCCCATCGCCGACATCGACGACATCCTGCCGGGCCTGATCGAGGGGCGCGGCCGCGTCTACTACGCGATCGGCAGCAACGAGGCGTTCGACCACCGGCTGATGGAGTGGATCAAGACCATCCGTTCCAAGGCCCGCCAGGGCGCGCAGCCGCCGAGCGAGTTCGTCGCCCTCGACCACCTGCTGCACGAGATGCGCCTGTACAAGAGCGCTGCCGAAGTGGCGGTGATGCGCGAGGCCGCGGCCATCTCCGCCCGCGCCCACGTGCGCGCCATGCAGGCCAGCCGTCCGGGGCTGTGCGAATACCACCTGGAGGCCGAGCTGGACTACGAGTTTCGCAAGGGCGGGGCGAAGATGCCGGCCTACGGCTCGATCGTCGCCGGCGGGCGCAACGCCTGCATCCTGCACTACCGGGAGAACGACCGGCCGCTGCGCGACGGCGACCTGGTGCTGATCGACGCCGGCTGCGAGATCGACTGCTACGCCAGCGACATCACCCGTACCTTCCCGGCCAACGGCCGCTTCTCGCCCGAGCAGAAGGCCATCTACGAGCTGGTGCTGGCCGCCAACCTGGAGGCCTTCAACCACATCGCCCCCGGCCGGTACTGGAACGAGGCCCACGAGGCCACGGTGCGGGTGATCGTTGCCGGGCTGGTGGAGCTGGGCCTGCTGCGGGGCAACGTCGACGAGCTGATCAAGCAGGAAGCCTACAAGCCCTTCTACATGCACCGTGCCGGCCACTGGCTGGGCATGGACGTGCACGACGTCGGCGACTACAAGGTCGACGGCCAGTGGCGGCTGCTTGAGCCGGGCATGGCGATGACCGTCGAGCCGGGCATCTACATCGCTCCGGACAACGACAAGGTCGACAGCCGCTGGCGCGGTATCGGCGTGCGCATCGAGGACGACGTGGTGGTCACCGAAGGCGGCTACGAGATCCTCACCGGCGGCGTGCCCAAGAGCGTCGCCGAGATCGAGGCGCTGATGGTCGCTGCGCGCGGGCGGGTGGCCTGAGCATGGCGCGGGTGGAACTGGCGATCGTCGGCGGCGGCCTGGTCGGCGCCAGCCTGGCCCTGGCCCTGCAGGAGGGCGCCAAGGCGCGCGGCTGGCGGATCGTGCTGATCGAGCCCCACGCCCCCGGCGAGGGCTATCAGCCGAGCTACGACGCGCGCTCCTCGGCGCTGTCCTTCGGCACCCGGCGGATCTACGAGCGCCTCGGTTTGTGGCCGGCGATCGCCCGCCGGGCCGAACCGATCCTGCAGATCCAGGTCTCCGAGCGGGGCCGCTTCGGCAGCGCGTGTCTGCAGGCGGAGGAGGAGGGTGTGCCGGCGCTCGGCTACGTGGTGGAGAACGCCTGGCTCGGCGAGTGCCTGTGGCAGGCGCTGGACCCCGAGGTGGTCGTCTGGCGCTGCCCGGCCGAGGTGCAGCGGATGACCCCGCTGGCCGACGGCTACCGGCTGCAGCTGGACGACGACAGCCACCTCGACTGTGCCCTGGCGGTGCTCGCCGACGGCGGCCGCTCCGACCTGCGCGAGCAGCTCGGCATCCATGTCCACCGCCAGCCCTACGGGCAGACCGCCCTGATCGCCAACCTCACGCCCAGCGAGCCGCACCGCGGCCGGGCCTTCGAGCGTTTCACCCAGGACGGCCCGCTGGCCCTGCTGCCGCTGGCGGAGAACCGCTGCGCGCTGGTCTGGACCCGCCCGGCGGGCGATGCCGGGAGGCTCCTGGCGCTCGACGAGCGGTCGTTCCTCGACGAGCTGCAGCGGCAGTTCGGCTACCGGCTCGGCGCCTTCCGCCAACTGGGCGCCCGCCATCCCTACGCGCTGACGCTGGTCGAGGCCGAGGAGCAGGTGCGGCCCCATCTGGTCCTGCTCGGCAATGCCGCCCACAGCCTGCACCCGATCGCCGGCCAGGGCTACAACCTGTCCCTGCGCGACACCCTGTGCCTGGCCGAGGAGCTGCTGGAGAGTCCGGCCGAGCCCGGCGACTTCGCCACCCTGCTGCGTTACCAGGCCCGCCAGCGGCTCGACCAGCAACTGACCGTGGGCTTCTCCGACCGGGTCACCCGGTTGTTCGCCACGGCCACGCCGCTGCTCGCCGACGGGCGCAGTCTCGGCCTGCTCGGCCTCGACCTGCTGCCGCCGGCCAAGCGCTGGTTCGCCCGCCAGGCCATGGGGCTCGGCACCCGTGCGCAGGCCTGAGGCCGGCCGGGATCATCGAAGAACGGCGGGCCGGGTTGGACGCCCCTTGCCAATTGAGGAAAGCATGCACGCGGATCTGATCATCGTCGGCGCCGGAATGGTCGGCAGCGCCCTGGCGCTGGCCCTGCAGGACAGCGGCCTGGACATCCTCCTGCTCGACCGCGGGCCGCTCGAGGTGGCGCCCTGGCGCCCTGACGCCCCCTTCGAGCCGCGGGTCAGCGCGCTGTCCGCCGCCAGCCAGCGGATTCTCGAGCGCCTCGGCGCCTGGGAGGGCATCCGCGCCCGGCGCGCCGGCCCCTACGGCGAGATGCGCGTGTGGGACGGCTCCGGTACCGGGCAGATCCACTTTGCCGCGGCCAGCGTGCATGCCGAGGTGCTCGGTCATATCGTCGAGAACCGCGTGGTGCAGGACGCCCTGCTCGAACGCCTGGCCGGCAGCGGGATCGGGCTGCTGCCGGCGGTGCGCCTGGACGGCCTGCGCCGCTCCGGCGACGGCTGGCTGGTCAGCCTCGGCGACGGCCGCCAGCTGCGCGCGCCGCTGCTGGTCGCCGCCGACGGCGCCAACTCGACGATCCGCCACTTGGCCGGCTGCGCCACCCGCGAGTGGGACTACCTGCACCACGCCATTGTCACCAGCGTGCGCTGCGCCGAAGCGCACCGCCGCACCGCCTGGCAGCGCTTCACCGACGACGGCCCGCTGGCCTTCCTGCCGCTGGAGCGGGACGGCGACCGCCACTGGTGCTCGATCGTCTGGTCGACCACCCCGGAGCAGGCCGAGCGGCTGATGAAGCTGGACGACGCGGACTTCGCCAAGGCCTTGGGCGCGGCCTTCGAGTGGCGGCTCGGCGCGGTGCTGGAGGTCGACCCGCGGCTGTGCATCCCGCTGCGCCAGCGCCATGCCCGGCGCTACGTCGAGCCCGGCCTGGCGCTGATCGGCGATGCCGCCCACGTCATCCATCCGCTGGCGGGACAGGGCGTCAACCTCGGCTTTCTCGATGCCGCCACCCTGGCCGAGGTGCTGCGGCATGCCCACGCGCGCGGCGAGCGGCTGGCCGAGCTGCGCGTGCTGAGCCGTTTCGAGCGCCGGCGGATGCCCCACAATCTGGCGATGATGGCGGCGATGGAGGGCTTCGAGCGGCTGTTCCAGGCCGATCCGCTGCCGCTGCGCTGGCTGCGCAACGCCGGCCTGAAGTGGATGGACGAGTTGCCCGCGGGCAAGGCGCTGTTCGTCCGCCAAGCCCTCGGGCTGAGCGGCGACCTACCCGAACTGGCGCGGACCTGAGACCCGAGCCCACCCTGTCCGCGACATACCGCGCGACATCTGGCGAGTTGTGAAGCTAAATGCTAGTTACTACTATTCGCGAGGACAAATCCGAACGAGGTGGGTTCCATGCAGGCAAGCAAGCGCATTCTCGCCGTTCTGGTCCTGGGCGCGTTCTCCGGCGCCGCACCGGCCGCCGATGACGAGGTCGTGGTCTATTCGGCGCGGATCGACGAGCTGATCAAGCCGGTCTTCGATGCCTATACCGCCGAAACCGGGGTCAAGGTGAAGTTCATCACCGACAAGGAAGCCCCGCTGCTGGCCCGCCTCAAGGCCGAAGGGAAGAACACCCCGGCCGACCTGCTGATCACCGTGGACGCCGGCAACCTCTGGCAGGCCGAGCAGGAGGGCGTGCTGCGCCCGCTGGACTCCGCGACGATCAAGGCCAACATCCCGCCGCAATACCGCTCCGCCGGCGGCGCCTGGAACGGCCTGTCGCTGCGCGCGCGGACCATCTTCTACTCCACCGAGCGGGTCAAGCCGGAAGAACTCTCCACCTACGAGGCCCTGGCCGACGAGCACTGGGAAGGCCGGCTGTGCCTGCGCACCAGCAAGAAGGTCTACAACCAGTCGCTGACCGCCACCCTGATCGAGGTCCACGGCGAGAAGCAGGCCGAGCAGATCGTCAAGGGCTGGGTGAACAACCTGGCCACCGACGTGTTCGCCGACGACACCGCCCTGCTACAGGCCATCGACGCCGGCCAGTGCGACGTGGGCATCGCCAACACCTACTACTACGGCCGCCTGCACAAGCAGAACCCGGGTTTGAAGGTGAAGCCCTTCTGGCCGAACCAGGCCGATCGCGGCGTGCACGTCAACCTCTCCGGCGCCGGGGTGACCAAGTACGCCCCGCATTCGCAGGCCGCGCAGAGGCTCCTGGAATGGATGACCGGCGAGAAGGCCCAGCGCCTGCTGGCCGACCTCAACCAGGAATACCCCGCCAACCCGCAGGTGGCACCGTCCGCGGAAGTCGCCGCATGGGGCAGCTTCAAGGCCGACAGCGTGCCGGTCGAGGTCGCCGGCAAGCGCCAGGCCGAGGCGATCCGCCTGATGGACCGCGCCGGCTGGAACTGACCGGAGCGCTCCGAGGCTGCCGACTCCGGGCCGCAGGCGGAGCGCTCCGCCGGCGGCCCGTCTTATTTTCCGTGTTGCGGGGAGCCGTCGTGTCCCATTCCCTCCAGCGCCGCTGGTATCCCGTCGTCTTCGCCATCGCCGCTCTGGTGCTGCTGCCCCTCGGCGTGCTGGCGCTCTCCTGGCACAGCGTGGACGGCGAAATCTGGAAGCATCTGTGGGATACCCAGATGCCGCGCCTGCTCGGCAACACCCTGACCCTGCTGCTCGGCGTCGGCACTGGCGTCACCCTGCTCGGGGTGAGCCTGGCCTGGCTGACCAGCCTCTGCGAGTTTCCCGGCCGGCGCTGGCTGGACTGGGCGCTGATGCTGCCCTTCGCGATTCCCGCCTATGTGCTGGCCTTCGTCTTCGTCGGCCTGCTGGACTTCGCCGGGCCGGTGCAGAGCCTCTTGCGCGAATGGTTCGGCAGCGGCCTGCGCCTGCCGCGGGTGCGCTCCACCGGCGGGGTGATCCTGGTCCTGGTGCTGGTCTTCTACCCCTACGTCTACCTGCTCGCACGCAGCGCCTTCCTGGCCCAGGGCAAGGGTCTGATGGAGGCCGCGCGGGCCCTCGGCCAGTCGCCCTGGCAGGCCTTCTGGCGCGTCGCGCTGCCGATGGCGCGGCCGGCGATCGGCGCCGGCCTGGCGCTGGCGACGATGGAGACCCTGGCCGACTTCGGCGCCGTCTCGGTGTTCAACTACGACACCTTCACCACCGCCATCTACAAGACCTGGTACGGCTTCTACAGCCTGTCGTCCGCCACCCAGCTGGCCAGCCTGCTGCTCTTGGCGGTGATGCTGGTGGTCTACGGCGAGCGTCGCGCCCGCGGCGTGCCGCGGCCGAGCACCGAGCGCCCGCGCGGCCGGGCGCTGTACCGGCTGCGCGGCGCCAAGGCGGCGGCGGCCAGCGTCTGGTGCGGACTGGTGTTTCTCTGCGCCTTCGTCGTGCCGCTCGCGCAGCTGCTGGCGTGGTTCTGGCAGCGCGGCCGTTTCGACCTCGACGAGCGCTACACCGGGCTGATCCTGCATACCCTCTGGCTGGGCGGTTGCGCCGCGTTGCTCACCGTTGCTTGCGCCATGCTGCTGGCCTTCGCCCGGCGCCTGGTGCCGGACCGGACGATGGGCGCGGCGGTCGGCCTGGCCAACCTCGGCTATGCCCTGCCGGGCTCGGTGCTGGCGGTGTCCCTCATGTTCGCCTTCAGCTATCTCGACCGGGAGCTGGTGATTCCGCTGTCCGCCTGGCTCGGCGGGGCCGGCAAGCCGCTGCTGCTGGGCAGCCTGACGGCCCTGCTGCTGGCCTACCTGGTACGCTTTCTGGCGGTGGCCTTCGGCCCCCTGGAAAGCAGCCTGGCGCGGATCCGCCCGTCGCTGCCGGAGGCCGCGCGCAGCCTGGGGGTCGGCGGGCCGCAGCTGTTCTCGCGGCTCTACCTGCCGCTGCTGCTGCCCGGCACCCTGAGCGCCGCCCTGCTGGTGTTCGTCGACGTGCTCAAGGAAATGCCGGCGACCCTGCTGATGCGTCCGTTCGGCTGGGACACCCTGGCGGTGCGCATCTTCGAGATGACCAGCGAGGGGGAGTGGGCCCGTGCCGCGCTGCCGGCGCTGACCCTGGTGCTGGTCGGGCTGCTGCCGGTGATCGGCCTGATCCGTCGTTCGGCGCGCCAGCCCGGCTGAAGGGCAGGCCGTCCGACCCCCCCACCTTCCGCCACCGTGACCTGGTTCGCCCTTGCGGCTACAATGCGCGCCATCCGTGGCCCGCTCCAGGCCCTGTAACCGTTGAAAGGCCTGCTTCGCAGGCCTTTTGCGTTCACGCCCTACCCGCATCGCGCCAGGCACCGAAGGAGAGCAACACTGATGGGACAGCGCACACCGCTCCATGGGCAGCACCTTGCCCTGGGGGCCAAGATCGTCGATTTCGGCGGCTGGGACATGCCTCTGCATTACGGCTCGCAAGTCGAGGAGCATCACCAGGTTCGCCGCGACTGCGGGGTCTTCGACGTTTCCCACATGACCGTGGTGGACGTCCACGGCCCGCAGGCCCTGGCCTGGCTGCAGCGCCTACTGGCCAACGACGTGGCGCACCTGGAGACCCCCGGCAAAGCCCTCTACAGCGCGATGCTCAACGAGCGCGGCGGGGTGATCGACGACCTCATCGTCTACCTCACTGGCTTCGGCTACCGCCTGGTGCTCAACGCCGGCACCCGCGCCCGCGACCTGGCGTGGATGCAGGAGCAGGCCGCCGGCTGCGCGGTCGAGCTGCGCGAGCGCGGCGACCTGGCGATGCTCGCTATCCAGGGGCCGCACGCGCGGGCGCGCACCGGCGAGCTGGTCTCCAGCGCGCGCGCCGCGCTGATCCACGAACTCCGGCCGTTCGAGGGGATGGCCGAGGGCGACTGGTTCGTCGCCCGCACCGGCTACACCGGCGAGGATGGCCTGGAGATCATGCTGCCCGCCGCGCAGGCCCCGGACTTCTTCAGCGAACTGGTCGGCGCCGGCATCGCGCCCATCGGCCTCGGCGCCCGCGACACCCTGCGCCTGGAGGCGGGGCTGAACCTCTACGGCCAGGACATGGACGAGAGCGTCTCGCCGCTGGCCGCGAACATGGGCTGGACCATCGCCTGGGACCCCGTCGGGCGCGACTTCATCGGCCGCGCCGCGGTGGAGGCGCAGCGCTGCGCCGGTGGCCAGCCTAAACTGGTGGGATTGTTGCTGGAGGAGCGCGGCGTGCTGCGCGCCCACCAGGTGGTGCGGGTGGAGGGGATCGGCGAGGGCCAAATCACCAGCGGCAGCTTCTCGCCGACGCTCGGCAAGTCCATCGCCCTGGCCCGGGTGCCGGCGGCCACCGGCGAGCGCGCCGAGGTGGAAATCCGCGGCCGCTGGCTTCCTGTCCGCGTCGTCCGGCCGAACTTCGTCCGCCACGGCAAGGCTTTGATCTAGATTTTTCGGGCGAGCCCTTTCGCCCCCAACTCGAGGACACGACATGAGCAACATTCCCGCCGATCTGCGCTACGCCGCCAGCCACGAATGGGCCCGACTGGAAGCGGACGGCACCGTCACCGTGGGCATTTCCGACCACGCCCAGATCGCCCTGGGCGACGTGGTGTTCGTCGAGCTGCCGGAGATCGGCAAGCAACTGGCCGCCGAGCAGGAAGCCGGGGTGGTGGAATCGGTGAAGGCCGCCTCGGACATCTATGCGCCGATCGCCGGCGAGGTGATCGCGGTCAACGAAGAACTGACCGACAGCCCCGAGCTGGTCAATAGCGATCCCTACGGCAGCTGGTTCTTCAAGCTCAAGCCCAGCAACGCCGGCGATCTGGACAAACTGCTCGACGCGGCCGGCTACGCCGCCGCCTGCGCCGCCGACGCCTGATCGTCGGGGCTCCCGGCGCTTGGCGCCGGAAACCTTTCTACGCCTGAAGCCTCGCCCTGGTCGGGGCTTCGTCTTTTTACCCGAGAACCGCCATGTCCCAGACCCCCAGTCTCGCCCACCTCCAGCAACCCGACGCCTTCCTGCGGCGCCACCTCGGCCCTGACGAGGCCGAACAACGGACCATGCTCGCCAGCCTCGGCCTCGCCAGCCGCGACCAGTTGATCGAGCAGACGGTACCGCCGGCGATCCGCCTGAACCGCGCCCTGGAGCTGCCGGCGGCGCTGGACGAGCAGGCCGCCCTGGCCAGGCTCAAGGGCCATGCCGAACGCAACGAACTGTGGACCAGCCTGATCGGCATGGGCTACCACGGCACCGTCACGCCGCCGGTGGTCCTGCGCAACGTGCTGGAAAATCCCGGCTGGTACACCGCCTACACCCCCTACCAGCCGGAAATCGCCCAGGGCCGCCTGGAGGCGCTGCTGAACTTCCAGCAGCTGACCATCGACCTCACCGGTCTCGACCTGGCCAGCGCCTCGCTGCTCGACGAGGGCACCGCCGCCGCCGAGGCCATGGCCATGGCCCGCCGCGTGGCGAAGAGCAAGAGCAACCGCTTCTTCGTCGACGAGAACTGCCACCCGCAGACCCTCTCGGTGGTGCGCACCCGCGCCGAGGGCTTCGGTTTCGAGGTGGTGGTGGATGCCGTGGAGAACCTCGCCGCCCACGAGGTGTTCGGCGCCCTCCTGCAGTACCCCGACACCCACGGCGAGATCCGCGACCTGCGCCAGCCGATCGAGCAGCTGCACGCCCAGCAGGCGCTCGCCTGCGTCGCCGCCGACCTGCTCGCCCTGCTGGTGCTGACCCCGCCGGGGGAACTGGGCGCCGACGTGGTGCTCGGCTCGGCGCAGCGCTTCGGCGTGCCGATGGGCTACGGTGGCCCGCACGCGGCCTACTTCGCCACCCGCGACGAGTACAAGCGCGCCATGCCCGGACGGATCATCGGCGTGTCCAAGGACGCCCGCGGCAACACCGCGCTGCGCATGGCCCTGCAGACCCGCGAGCAGCACATCCGCCGCGAGAAGGCCAACTCGAACATCTGCACCTCGCAGGTGCTGCTGGCCAACATCGCCGGCTTCTACGCCGTCTACCACGGGCCCGAAGGCCTCAAGCGCATCGCCCGGCGCGTCCACCGGCTGACCGCGATCCTTGCCGAAGGCCTGGCGCAGAAGGGCATCCAGCGCCTCAACGAGCACTTCTTCGACACCCTGACCCTGGAGGTCGGTGGCGCCCAGACGGCGATCATCGAGAGCGCCCAGGAGGCGCGGATCAACCTGCGCATCCTCGGTCGCGGCCGGCTCGGTGTCAGCCTGGACGAGACCTGCAGCGCGGAAACCGTCGAGCGGCTGCTGGCGATCTTTCTCGGTGCCGACCACGGCCTCGACCTCGCCGCGCTGGACGAGGCCGCCGTCTCGGGCATCCCCGCCGCCCTGCAGCGCAGCTCGGCCTACCTGCAGCACCCGGTGTTCAACAGCCACCACAGCGAAACCGAGATGCTGCGCTACCTCAAGCAGCTGGAGAACAAGGACCTGGCGCTCAACCAGGCGATGATCCCGCTCGGCTCCTGCACCATGAAGCTCAACGCCACCAGCCAGATGATGCCCATCACCTGGCCGGAGTTCGCCAACCTGCACCCCTTCGTGCCGCGCGAGCAGGCCGAGGGCTACCGCCGGATGATCGACGAGCTGGAAGCCTGGCTGTGCGCGATCACCGGCTTCGACGCCATCTGCATGCAGCCCAACTCCGGCGCCCAGGGCGAGTACGCCGGCCTGCTGGCGATCCGCAGCTACCACCTGAGCCGCGGTGAGGGCCGGCGCAACGTCTGCCTGATCCCGTCCTCGGCCCACGGCACCAACCCGGCCTCGGCGCAGATGGTCGGCATGCAGGTGCGCATCGTCGACTGCGACAAGTCCGGCAACGTCGATCTTGCCGACCTCCAGCGCAAGGCCGAGGCGGCCGGCGACGCGCTGTCCTGCCTGATGCTCACCTATCCCTCGACCCACGGCGTCTACGAGGAAGGCGTGCGGGAGATCTGCGAGGTGATCCACGCTCACGGCGGCCAGGTCTACATGGACGGCGCCAACCTCAACGCCCAGGTCGGCCTGGCGCGTCCGGCGGACATCGGCGCCGACGTCTCGCACATGAACCTGCACAAGACCTTCTGCATTCCCCACGGCGGCGGCGGCCCGGGCATGGGGCCGATCGGCGTCAAGGCGCACCTCGCGCCCTTCGTCGCCAACCACTCGGTGGTGCCGCTGGACGGCCCCAACCCGGGCAACGGCGCGGTCAGCGCGGCGCCCTGGGGCAGCGCGAGCATCCTGCCGATCAGTTGGATGTACATCGCCATGATGGGGCCGCAGCTCAAGGATGCCACCGAGGTGGCGATCCTCAACGCCAACTACCTGGCCCACCGCCTGGGCGGCGCCTTCCCGGTGCTCTACAGCGGCCGCAACGGCCGGGTCGCCCACGAGTGCATCCTCGACCTGCGCCCGCTCAAGGCGGAAACCGGGATCAGCGAGGAGGACGTCGCCAAGCGCCTGATGGACTACGGCTTCCACGCCCCGACCATGTCCTTCCCGGTGCCCGGCACGCTGATGATCGAGCCCACCGAAAGCGAGTCCCTGCACGAGCTGGATCGCTTCGTCGAGGCCATGCTGAGCATCCGTGCGGAGATCGCCAAGGTCCAGGCCGGCGAATGGCCGGCCGAGGACAACCCGCTCAAGCACGCCCCGCACACCCTGGCCGACGTGCTCGGCGACTGGCAGCGCGCCTACGCTCGCGACGAGGCGGTGACGCCGAGCGCCCACACCCGCGCCCACAAGTACTGGCCGACGGTGAACCGGGTGGACAACGTCTACGGCGACCGCAACCTGTTCTGCGCCTGCGTACCGGTGGACGACTACCGCGAGTGAGCCGGGAGGCGCCCGCCCGGGGCGCCTTCGGGACGTACCGTGCCGGCGGCCCTCAGCCGCCGGCCGGCTCCTCGAAGCCGTGGAAGGCGGCGAACTCCGCCACCGGCACCCGCTCGGTGACCAGGCCGTTTTCCGGCGCCTCGGGCGCCTCGAAGCCGAGGGCCACGGCGCACACCAGGATCTCCCCGGCATCGAGCAGCCCCTGCTCGCGCACCACCTGGTGGTAGTCGGCGAAGACCCCCTGGGGACAGCTGTGCAGCCCTTCGCCGCGGGCCGCGAGCATCAGGTTCTGGATGAACATGCCCAGGTCGAGGAAGCTGCCGGTGTTCATCCGCCGGTCCAGGGCGATCAGCAGGCCGACCGGCGCATCGAAGAACTGGAAGTTGCGCAGCGCCTGCCGCTCCCGCGCCGCCCGGTCGCCACGCGCGATGCCAAGCGTGTCGTAGAGGCCGAAACCCATGGTCCGCCGGCGCTCCAGATAGGGTTCGAACCACTGCTCGGGGTAGTAGCCGTACTCGGCGTGGTGTCGCTGCGGCTCGTGCTCGGCCGCTGCGACCACCGCCCGGCACAGCGCGTCCCGGACCGGGCCGGCCACCGCGCGGACCCTCCACGGCTGGGTGTTGGCGCCGCTCGGCGCCTGCGCCGCCAGCGCCAGGATGCGCTCGACCTGGGCGCGGGGAACGGGATCGGGACGGAAACGGCGTACCGACTTGCGCGAACGGATGGCGTCTTCGACCTGCATGGGCGGGCTCCTCGGGTTCTGCGGGAATCTGCAGGTATACCCCAGGTACCGGCGCTTTTCATCCGCGGGCACGCTTCGTCCTGCCCTGCCGGTTACCGCCCGATAGCGGGGCGACTCGCCAGCTCGTCGCGAAATTCTTGGGGAAAAACGTTAGATTGCCCATCGAAGCAGCTTGCAAACTTTCGACTCACACCACCAGGCGGCGAGAATGGCCAAGAAATTTCCCTTGAACCCCAAGCATCCCGAGCGAATCTGCTGGGGATGCGACCGGTACTGTCCGGCGACTTCCCTGGCCTGCGGAAATGGCGCCGACCGGACGATGCACCCGGCCGAGATGCTCGGAGAGGACTGGTACATACTCGAAGATGGGAGCATCGACGCGGTTGTGGAGACTCAAAAGCCGGCGTAGGACCCGCGTCGGCCCTGGGGCGGGGCCAGCCAGGCCGACATGCGGGCGTTCCGCTGCGCGAGCGTGAAGGCCTGGGCGATGGCAGGCCCAAGGAGAACCCCCGGATCGGCTTTCCAGGGGGGCCCCCATTGACGTGTTAAGCGCTGGCGGCCACTGCCTGACGGGCCAGCAATTGCCATTCGCTGCCCTTTTTCTTCCAGATCTGCAGGACTTTCAGGTTGACCCTGGCCGGGTCCTTGCCCTTGCCGTGCGTGTCGGCCACGAACGTATGGCGAACGATGGCGATGTCGTCGCCCACCACCTGCACGCTCTGGTCGCTGATGGCGATGGACGAGAAGTTGGAAGCGCCGGTCATCAGGTTATCGATCAGGCTTTCCTTGGTATCGACCTTGCCGCTGGAGTGGCCATAGCTCAGCTGCGGAGCGATCAGCGCCTCCAGCCGCTCTTTGTCCGGGTCGACCATCACCACGCGCAACTGCTCCGCTGCCGCGTCGATGGCGGCGATTTCGTCGGCGGCACTGGCGGGGATTACAAGTGCCACCGAACAGAAGGTAGCGACCAACAGCATTATTCTTTTTATCATCTTGGGGCCTTCATTCACGGGTTGGAAAACGGACTCGGAGCCATTCCTCATTATGAGGTAAGACATACTATCACTTCGGTGTGTGGCGTTGAAGTCAACCCGTAATATTGGAATCAGCGAGAAGGCATTTGTATTAAGTAAATGATTTATTTAGATATTATTATGTTTTCTGCGACGGGAGTGTCCCTGTTGGGATTATTGTTATGTGATCACTTGTTACGGCAGGCGTCGATTCACTGGCAGAGCCCGGCGGTATGCCCTGATGGTGGACACCTCGTTAAGCGATACCCTGCCACAGGGTGAGCCAAGGCAGGCAAGCCGGCCCGATGAAGCAACCCGTGCCCGCCACTGCCAGGCCTGCCTGGGCGAAGCGCGGGGCCAGGCCTGGCGGATCGAACTGGTCCGGCAGGCGCGGACAGGGTTTCAGGTACTCATCCGGCCGTTCAGTCGTCCCGCTTGTCCTTGAGGACCTGACCGCTGGCGGCATCCAGATGCACGTCCCACTTCGCGCCTTGGGCGTCGCGCAGCTCGACCTGGTAGATGTAGCGGCCGTATTCCTCTTCCAGCTCGGTTTCCCGGACGGTCGCGCCGGGGTGCTTGGCTTGTGCCGTGGCGTTGAGCGTCTCGAACGGCTGGATGGTACCGGCCTTGAGCAACTGCACGGCTTGGTCCGGGCCGAGGTCGTGGGCCTGGGCCAGGCTGGCGGTGAGCAGGGCGCTGGCGAACAGGGCGGTGAGGGTTTTCATCGTGGCTCTCCAGGGAGTCGTCGGCTTTCGATGGGCGTCACCCTAGCCTGGGCGACTTAAACCAAGCTGAATCGGCCGGTGCGTCTTGCTTGATGGGGGCGCTATTGCAGGCGGCAAGGCGATGACCGACCATAGGGCCGCCATCTATCCCTATCCCATCCCGGAGGCCATGTCCGAGTGGGGTGTCACGAAAATGCCGCCGCAGAGGCGGCGGACCGTCGCGCGAGCGACTGGGCGCGGCGCCGCCCATGCCCGGCCCGCGATCATCCTGCCCATTCCGGCTACCCGTCCGGCCCTTGTGTCGCCGGGCGGCGCCGGCATCCCGAGTCGAGAGGTTTCACCCGATGAAAGCGTCCCCTTCCATTGCCCTGGTCGCCCTGCTGAGTCTGGCGAGCGTCCCGGCCTTTGCCTTCGACCTGAACGCCGCCGCCCAGGCGGTTTCCACCCTCAAGGGCGAGCAGACCGGCGCGGTGGCTGCCAACGACAAGAGTGCGCAGGTCCTCGGGCTGGTACAGGCCCTGAGCGCGCTGCCCGTCACCCCGCTGCAGATGCTGGGCGGCACCGGGGCCCTGCTGGGGCTGGCGCAAAGCCAGCTCAAGGGCAGCGACTATGCGCAGCTGGCCGAGTCGGTTCCCGGCATCGAACACCTCACCGGCAACAATGCGCTGGACCAGCTTGGCACCCTCGGCGGCTTGGGTGCGCTGGGTGGTAGTCTCGGCGGACTCGGCGGTGGTCTGGGGGGCCTGCTCGGCAAGTCCGCCCAGCCGACGGCCGAGCAGTCCGCCGCACTGGAGCAGACCGGCGAGCTGCTGGGTAATGTCCAGAACATGCAGGACGTCAACCAGGCCTTCTCCTCCCTGGGCATGGACGCCAGCCTGACCGGCCAGTTCGCGCCGATCCTGCTGCAGTTCCTCGGCAACCAGGGGGTGGCCGGTCCGCTGATGCAGAGCCTGGCCGGCGTCTGGGGCGTGGGCGGCTCCGCTGTCGTACCCGGCACCGCCAGTGGCAGTGGCGTCGGAACTGGCAGCGGCTCCGTTCCGGCCACCACCGTCGGCACCGGCACTGCTGCCGGCTCCTGATCCGCGCAGGGCGGGCGTGGCTGCTCCGGTCGGCGACCTCGTCCGCCTGTCGCCGGCGAGGGGACGAGCGTAGCGCCATTGCTCCGGGCGACGTCGAAGGCTCTGGTTTGGGGACGGATGCTGGTCTCGAAACCGCCGTCGTCGACGCCGAGGGTGTGTGATCCCTCTTCCTTTCAGGCCGTTCCGAATGAACAGAGAGCGTTCTCGAGCGCTGCTGCGCGTACCCTGTCCCGACCATCCCGGGCTGAGCTTCTGCCAGGCCACTCCGTGGGCGCTGGAGCGCTGGATCGCCGAGTTGCCCAAGGCCAATCTGGGGGCCTGCGCACAGCGCCTCTACCAGGGGCTGCTCGAACTCGTCAGGCTGCAGACCTCGGCGGAAAATCGCCTGCACCTGCTCGAACTGCTGCGCCCGGAGGTCCGTTTCGTCTGCAAGCATCTGGAGCGGCGCTTTCTCCACCCGGGCAGCGTTCCCGACGAGCGGTTGGGCAAGGTGGCGAACCTCTGTCAGGCGCTGAACTATCAATTGGCCATCGGTTACCAGCAGGTCGTCGCTTTGGCGGCGCCGGACCCGGCGGAGCAGGCCGCCCGACAGGTGCAGGCAACGGCCATTCAGCGGGCGCTGCAGGCCCTCCACGACATGCTGATCCGCACCAAGCGGCTCCATCGTCCGCCGCGTCCGGGGCTGTGGCTGGAAATGCACAGCCTGTACCGGACCGCCCGGGATCGGGAGCTCCTGCGCCTGCCGGTGGATGACCGGCCGACGGCCCACCCTGTCCCGGCGACGATCGAGCGGAGCTATGCGGCGAGCCTGCTGCTGGGCACTGCCCGCTGCAACCAGATGAGCCGGCTGGATATCACCCGGCTGTCCAGGGCGCTGGAGTCCTGGAGTGCCCTGGTTCGCCTGCAGGAGGAGGCCGGCGCCTGCCCGCTGCTGGTCGACCTGGCCCGGGACCGCCCGCCGCGTTACCGACGCCTGTGCGACCCCGACGCAATGCGCGTGCCGCTCGGCATCGATCCCGGCGCGCTGCTCGGCGTTCTGGAGATCTATCTGCAGGAGGAGAAGGATGCCCGGCATTCCCTGCCGCCGCCACCGGGCGGCCTCGGCATGGAGCTGCTCGAACACCTCTACCGTGCCTGGGGCGATCTTGCCCAGCGCGCCGGTCCGCGCGCGCTGGGCGATGGCCGGCTGGCGGTGGTCCTCGGCCTGGGGGCCGTCCACTACCACCTGGCGGACCGGCGGCCGTTCGACGAAGTGCTCCAGCGTCCGCGGGACTCCTGCCAGGTTCGTTTCCAGGCGAACCGGGGCGATCTGGAGGATGTCTGGAACCGGGCTGTCGGGGTCCGCTCGCTGGCCCGGCAGGAGAGGGCACCGGACCTCGAGGCGATCCGCTTCGAGCGCCCGGCGACGGGGCGGCCTGCATCCTCGGGCGAGCCGGCGGGAGAGGAGCCTTACCCGGTTTTCGCCCTGTCCATCGTCGACCGGAGTCCGGGCGGCTACGGCCTGCTCTGGCCGGATGCCCCGGCCAGCCTACTGCAGGCCGGCGAACTGATCGGCGTGCTGCCGGCCTCCGGGCAGGGCTGGGCGGTGGGTGTGGTTCGCTGGGTCAGGCAGGGCCGCAACGGTGCGCACCTGGGGATCGAACTGATCGCCGAGCGCGCCGAATCCTGCGGGGTGCGGCTGGTCGACGGGGCGCCGCCGAACGGCCAGTACCTGCGCGCCTTGCTGCTTTCGGCCAGCGAGGCGTGCCCCGCCAGCCTGATCACTGCCGGTATCCCGTTTCGGGAAGACAGCCGGGTGTGGATCAATCAGGGCGGCGAAGAGCGGCTTGCCGTTCTGACGCAGCGGCTTGCCGCTGCGGGTCGTTTCAGCCGCTTCGAGTACCACCTGTCCGGGCAGGGCGGGGCCGGCGGCTGGACGCTCCTGTAGCGGCCGCCCGATGGATCAGCCCTCGCTCTGCCGCGGCGCGTCCTGGGCGAAGCGCCAGTTCTCGAACTCCTTGGGAAAGACCATGCCGGCGTCGCCGCGCGGCCCGTTGAAGACTTGGCGCAGACGCGGCGCACCCAGTTTGCCGCTGGGGTCGAGTTCCTCCACCTTGTCCAGCGCCTCCAGGGATTCGGCCTCGCGGCCCAGGCGGGCCAGGTTGTAGGCGTAGGCGGTGAGGGATTGCAGCCAGAGGCGGGTGAAGACGTGCCAGTGAGCGAAGTCGGCCATCTCGGCGCGGACCTCGCGCCAGTCCGCCGGCAGGCCGAGACGCAGCGACAGCCACTCGATGCAGGCCAGCGCCCAGTGGGCGGCTTCCAGGGAGCGCCGCCGGTAGAAATAGAAGCGGTAGGCGACGATGCGTACGCCCAGGGTGTCGGGGGCCTGGTCGATGATGTCCCGGACCAGCGTCTCGGCCTTCTCCGACTCGTTCCAGTGGGCGAAGACGTCCTTGAGCTTGGCGTGGGTGTCCGGCGGCAGGTGGCTGGCGTGATGGGGCTCCAGGCGGTAGATGCGGGCGCCGGCCGGTGGTCGTTCGGAGTGCGGGGTGGATTCGGGCATGGCGGGGTTCTTCCGGGCAGAGGGATGGAGCGCCCCTCGCAAGATCGGCGCCAGCCGTTCCCCGCGAAGCGGGCGGGCCCGTGCGACGCTGCCTGCCGAGGCAGGCGGGGAGGCGCCACCGGTGCGCGAACGCCGCACGGGCGTACGGAAATGTGCACCGGCCCCGGCGATTTAGTACGCGATCGTGCGCCTGGCGCCGGCGGAGTCGGTATTTCCGGGCGTCGGGCTGCATGGAACGGAGCTTGCTGTATCTCCGTTCGGGTGCCGCCCTGCCGGCGGCGCGACGAATGCCCGGAGACACTCTTCTGCCCGTCATGAAAGCCATCAGATGCGGACTGCTGCCCGGCGAATCCCGGGCGGTGGTGGAACGACTCAACGAACCCCTGCGGGTCTACCTGGAGCGCTGCCTGGGCCGGCCGGTGAAGCTGCTGGTCGGCGGCAGCTACGTGGCCACCGGCGAGGCGCTGCGCCGGGGGCAGCTCGATCTGGCCTACCTGGGGCCGGTGACCTACATCCTGCAGAGCCGCCACGCCGGCCTGGAGCCCTTCGCCCGGCCGACCCACGGGGGCAGCCGGGGACCCACTTTCCAGGCGGCGATCATCGTGCCCGCCGACAGCCGGGTGGAGCGCCTCGAACAGCTGCGCGGCGGCGAGATCGCGATGGGCGACCTGGCCTCCACCTCCGGCGCCTGGGTGCCCCGGCACATGCTGCTGGCGGCGGGCCTTTCCGCCGACCAGGACTATGTGCGGCGCAGCCTCGGCGCCCACGACCAGGTGGCCGCGGCGGTGGCGGCCGGCCGGACGACGGCCGGAGGGCTGTCCCTGACGATCCTCCGCCGCCTGCTCGCCGAAGGGCGGCTGGACGGCCGTGCCGTGCGCATCCTCGCCGAGTCGCCGCCGATCCCCGAATACCTCTGGACCTTCCGCGAGGGACTGCCCGCCGAGTTGCGCGAAGCCCTGCGCCAGGCCTTCGTCGAGCTGCGCGAGCCGAGGGCCCTCGACGCCTACGCGGCACAGGCCTTCATTCCCGCGGTGGACGCCGATGTCGACCGGGTCCGCCACTGGATGGAGGAGATCCTCCAGGCCCGCCTGCACGCCCGCGGGCTGGAGGCTGCCGGCGAGTCCGGGGCGGCGCCCGCCGCGCGGGGCCAGGTGCTTTCCTGGCGGCGTCCGCGCGGGCAGGCCGGAGCGCGCTCGTGAACCGCCGTTCCCAGACGTTGCCGGCCGTGCTCGCCGGCGTGGAGGTTGCGATGCAGGACAAACCCTGCGAGTGGGACATGGGGGAGTGTCGCACCGAGCTGCTGCCGTTGCTCGGCGAGCTGGGCCGTATCGCTACCGAGGGCGGCGATCTGGCCGGCATCCTGCAGGTCCTGGTGGAGCTGATGCAGCGCCATCTGAAGGTGACGCGGGGCCTGGTCAGCCTGCGCGATCCCGAGTCCGGGCGGATCTTCATCCAGCAGGGCTGCGGTCTGACGGAAGAGGAACAGGCCTCGGGCAGCCTCGCCCGCGGCGAGGGCATCGTCGCCCAGGTGGTGGACAGCGGCCGGGCGGTGGTGGTGCCCGGGGAGGCGGGCGGGCAGTCCTTTCTCTGCGTGCCGATCCGCCGCGACCGCAAGGTGCTCGGCGCCATCGTCGCCGAACGGTATTACGCCAACCGGCAGATGCTCGAACTGGATGCGGAGATCCTCGCCATCCTCGCCGCCACCACCGCCCAGGCGGTGGAACTGCACCTCCAGGAGCACGTCCGCAAGGCGGCCCTGGAGGACGAGAACCGCCGCCTGCGCTCGGCCCTGCAGAACCGCTTCAAGCCCAGCAACATCATCGGCAACTCGCGGCCCCTGCAGGAGGTCTACGCGCTGATCGAGAAGGTCACCCGCTCGCGGACCACGGTGCTGATCCTCGGCGAGAACGGCGTCGGCAAGGAGCTGGTGGCCAGCGCCATCCACTACAACAGCAGCAACGCCGACGGCCCTTTCGTCAAGTTCAACTGCGCTGCCCTGCCGGAGAGCGTCATCGAGAGCGAGCTGTTCGGCCACGAGCGCGGCGCTTTCACCGGCGCGGCGAGCCAGCGGCGCGGGCGCTTCGAGGCGGCGGACGGCGGCACCATCTTCCTCGACGAGGTCGGCGAGCTGTCCCTGGCCATGCAGGCCAAGCTGCTGCGGGTGCTCCAGGAAAAGAGCTTCGAGCGGGTCGGCGGCAACCTCACCCATCAGGTCGACCTGCGCATCCTCGCCGCCACCAACCGCGACCTGCGGGCCATGGTCGAGCAGGGGCGTTTTCGCGAGGACCTCTACTACCGGCTCAACGTCTTCCCGATCACCGTGCCGCCGCTGCGCGAGCGCGGCGCCGACATCGCCACCCTGGCGGAGCATTTCGTCGCGCGTTTTTCCAGCGAGATGGGCATCGACGTGGAGCGGATCGCCACGCCGGCGCTGAGCATGCTGATGTGCTACCACTGGCCGGGCAACGTGCGCGAACTGGAGAACGTCATCGAGCGGGCGGTGATCCTCTCCGAGGGCGGGACCATCGACGAGCGGCATCTGCCGCCGTCCCTGCAGATCCCCGCGGCATCCGAGAGCACCGCCGGCGGCATCCTCGACGTGCGTCTCGGCCAGGCCGAGTACGACCTGATCGTCGAGGCCCTCAGACTGCATAAGGGCAACATGACCGAAGCCGCCACCCACCTAGGCCTGACCCGACGCATCCTCGGCCTGCGCATGGCCCGGCACACCCTGAACTACAAGGACTTTCGCTGAGCCTGGCCGGCCGCGCTTCAGGACCGGCCCAGCGACTGGCCGGTTTCGGCCTTGCCCGGCGAGCCGCTCAGACCAGCGGCTCGTCGTCGCGGATCAGCACGCAGCGCCGGCCGTGCTCGTCCTCGCGGCAGTCGTGCACGTAGAACATCACCACTTCCCCCGTATCCAGCGTGGCCGCCACGTAATCGCCGACCTCGACCGCGAAGAAGCGGCGCGACGCCGGCGCGGCCTCGCATTCGATGAAGGCGGTGACGAACAGCTCCGGATCGGCTTCGTCGAAAAACGCGGCGCGTGCCTCCTCGTCCCACTCCTCCGGCGCCTGGAACGGCCCGCCGAAGAGGATTTTGGCATCGCCCAGATCTTCTTCCTCGGCGTCCGGGTCGTGCTCGTCCGGCCGATAGACCGTGCACTCCTGCGCCGCCTCGCTGCGCAGGATCGCCTGCCGTGCCGCCAGACGCCGCTCCGGGTCCAGCCCGGCGGCCTGGCATATCTGCACCCATACCGCGTTCGGGACGGATGCCTGGTTGTGTTGCTTCATGGGAATCTCCGTTGTCGTGAGGCTGCCGGCCGTTCAGCCTGGGCGCTGTATTGTCCTGCATTTGGGAAAGGCTGATCAGCCCCGGAATGGGTTCGCCGGGGCTTGGCTGGTTGGAGCGTTCGTCGAAGAACAGGCGGGACGCCTGAAACGCTTCCATCGGCCCCGTACGCTCTGCCACCGAGCCCGGATGAGCCGGTCCGGGGGCGCGCCAAGCGCAGCGCGAGGGGCCCGTCGGCTGAACAGCAAGCCCCGTACGACGGGTACACTGGCGCTCCCCCACAGACAAACGGGGATCATCACTGGGAGAGCGACGGTATGTTCAGCGTATTTCAGGGGCTTTTGGGGCTGGCCGTTCTGATTTTGCTGGCCTGGATACTCAGCGAACGGCGTTCGCTGGTGCGTCCCAGGGTGATCGTCGCCGGGCTCTTGTGCCAGCTTGGACTGGCGGCCGTGTTGCTGAAGTTTCCCGGCACCAGCCAGGTGTTCGAGCCTCTCACCGCTCTGGTGCAGGCCCTGCAACAAGCCACCGCCGCCGGTAGCGCCTTCGTCTTCGGCTTCATCGGCGGCGGCGCGGCGCCTTATACCGTCACCAGCCCGTCCAACGGTTTTGTGTTGGCGTTCCAGGCCTTGCCCTTAGTGCTGGTGATCAGTGCCCTGTCGGCGCTGCTGTTTCACTGGCGAATCCTGCCGTTGGTCGTCAGGGGATTTTCCTGGCTACTCCAGAAAACCTTCGGCATTGGCGGGCCCGTGGGATTTGCCAGTGCCGCCAATGTCTTCGTGGGCATGACCGAGGCCCCCTTGCTGATTCGTCCCTATCTGTCGAGCATGTCGCGCAGCGAGCTGTTTGCCGTCATGGTCACCGGCATGGCCACCATCGCAGGAACCGTGATGGTGCTTTACGCCATCCTTCTGGAAGGCACCATTCCCGATCCGCTCCGGCATCTGCTGATCGCGTCGCTGATCAGTGCGCCAGCGGCCCTGTTGATTGCCCATGTGATGATTCCTCCCGGGCAGGACCCGGCAGAACAGCAGGCATCCCCCCTGCCACCCGCAGACCCGATCCGTTATCACGGTGCCATGGATGCCGTAACCCGGGGCACCCTGGATGGCCTGCAACTCTGGCTCAACATCATCGCCATGCTGCTGGTTCTGGTTGCCCTGGTGCATCTGGTCAATCTGGGGCTGGCAGGGATGCCGGAGGTCGACGGAGCGCCGCTGACGCTGGAGCGCCTGCTGGGCTGGGCGATGGCCCCCATCGTCTGGTTGACTGGCATTCCCTGGGCCGAGTCCATGACCGCCGGGGCGCTGATGGGCGTCAAGACGGTATTGAACGAGTTCATCGCCTACCTTCAACTCGCCGGCTTGCCGGAAGGTGCGCTGAGCGAACGCAGCCGCCTGATCATGACCTATTCGCTGTGCGGATTTTCCAACATCGGCAGCCTGGGCATCCTGATCGGCGGCCTGGGTGTGCTGGCGCCTGAGCGTCGTGGCGAAATTGTGGCGCTCGGGCTGCGAGCCCTCTACGCCGGAACACTGGCAACCCTGATGACGGGGGCGGTGGCTGGCCTGATTATTTGATGGTTGCCAGGCGCCGGCGCTCCCGAGTGGGCACGCTCATCATTAAGCAACTGGAAGTCCAGCAAGGCTTGCAGCAGTTCGGCAACCTTGCGACGACGCTTGGGGCGTCGAGCGATGACGATGGTTTTCCCGTGTGCGAATCGACAGCGTCCAGCCCGTAGCGACGGGTCGGTTGCGTAGGCGCTGGGATCATCACTTGCCGACCTTCGGGACTCCGCAGGGCAAGGAGACTGAAGACGGCATGGGTACAGAAAGTACGGGTATTTCTCGGCGGATCTCTCGACGGCCGAAAAGTCCGCCGAGAAATACCCCGGCCTTTCGACCGGAGTATTTACTGGCTAGCTGATGGAAGCCGATTTAGGCCTGGTTAGCCGGGATGATCTGGACATTGTCGATGGTGTCCGCCGCTTCCGGCGAGCCGACGATGGCGATGGCCACCTCGGCCTGGGTAGCGTGGTCGCTGTTGAGCGCGTCGAGCCAGAACGCTTTGCCATCTGTGTCGGCCGCGCGGCCAAAGGTGTTCTGGTAGAGCAGTTCGACGAACGCGTCGTTATCCAGCGAACTATTGGCGTCCTGGAACTCCGTCGAGTTCAGGAAGGCATTGGCGACGTCGGTCGGCGATACTGCGTCTTGGTCGAGCTGGTCGAGCCAGTATTTGGCACCGTCCACGTCGGCGGAGCGGTCGAAGAGCGCTTCGTACAGGCGCATCGCTTCGGCATTGTCCTCGTTGTCGACGATGACGACGTTGTCCTCCGTGCCGAAGCTCAGGACTTCCGTGTTCTTCAGGGTGAAGGACAGGGAGCTGTCGCTGTTGTGGGTCGCCACCAGGCTGTCGTCATCGACCGAGAAGCTGTAGTCGGAAGAGGAGAGTTCGGAGGCGAGCTTCACCTGCACGACGTCGAAGCCCTTGCCGGCGTCGATGGTGTCCTGGCCTACGGTGAGATCGATGGTGTCGTCGCCGGAGGTGGCCACTCCGGTAGGTAGCAGGACGCTGTCGATGGTGTCCGCCGCCTCCGGCGAGCCGACGATATCGAGGGCCACCTCGGCGCGGCTGACGCCGTTCTGGAGCTGCTCGAGCCAGAAGGTCTTGCCGGCTTCGTCCGACGAGCGGCCCAGGGCGTTCTGGTAGAGCAGATCGACGAAGGCATCGTCGCTCAGCTCGCCGTTGCTCTGGAACTCCGTCGAGTTCAGGAAGGCATTGGCGATATCGGGCAGCGGCACCCCCTGGTCGAGCTGGCCGAGCCAGTATTCGGCGCCGCCCACGTCGGGGGTGCGATCGAACAAGGCCTGGTACAGACGCATTGCGCTGGCCTGGTCTTCGTTGGCGGCGACCACTACCTGCTTGGTTCCGGCCAACTGGCTGGTGAAACTGAAGATTTCGACGTTGGTGACGCTGGTCGACGAGTAGGCGGGAAGCAGTGAGCTGCGTGCCACCAGCCGGCCATTCACGACCTCGAAATCGAAATTGTCGCGGTTGCCGTTGATCTGCACGAGATCGAAGCCTTCGCCACCGTCGACGGTGTCGTGGCCGAGGCCGGCATGGATGGTGTCGTTGCCTGCGCCGGTCGAGACGAGGTCGTTACCGAAGCCGCCGGTGACCGAGTCGTTGCCGTCGCCGGTGGTCAGGATGTCGTTGCCGAGTCCGCCGGTCAGAGTGGTGTTAGATGCCATTCTAGTGTTCTCCCTTTGAATTACTCATCACTGTTTCGGAAAATCGATCGAGCCGTTACCTAACTGTGTTACGGAAGATATGCATAGTTGCTGTGTCGCTCCGGGGGGAGCGGGAGGATATGCTGGACGGCTTTGGGGATAATGACCAGTCGCTGTGCGACCAGTTGTTCGGTCCCGTTCGGATTTGATAGTTCTGTTTTTTGTCGAGGGCGGAGGCCAACGGGGAGTGCTCCCCGAAAACTGTCTGCCCCGAATTCGTAATGGGTGGCGCGTTGCCCGGTGAGTGCGAAGGCAGCGGACATGGGGGCATGGCGGGTTTCGCCCGGGGCCGCTCGACGGAGGGCCTTCGAGTCGTCGTGGTGAGTTTGGCGTCCCAAGCCAACCATTCTTGGCGACGATATCGTCGGGGTTCCGATATGACCGTGCAGCTTGAACTGTACGGGTTGCAGGGAACTAGCTTTCGGTGGCGTGACAGGTTTGGGGGTGGCGGAGGGGATCTGATCGATCCGGAATTGGATCTCGGCGCTTCCGCCTTCGGGGTGGTATTCGGTGATCGGCGCGCCGGCCTGCGCCCCTTTGATGCACACTGGCGCTGTAAAGGGGGATCGGGCGATCCCGCTGGCCGGGGAAAGGTCGACTACCCCTTTGCCGGTGGGGGCTTGGGGAAACTGGCTGAGGCTGCTGTTTCGGGGCGCGAATATGCCGGAGACGTAGCGGTAAATGGATATCCCGACGTCTAATGCGACACTCTGGGGCGGTACTTTCAAAAAATAAAAGCTCATGCTCGCTGGCATAATTCAGCTCCGCTGAGAAGCTGATTGCCATGGAGAGCTATGCCACTGAATGGGTACTGCTTCCGTGCCATGCATAAAGCCATTCCTTTGATGAGGCTTCGGCAATGCTACTATCTTGTTGATGCTTGTGGGTACGTCTAGGGGCTGTTGACGTTTCTAATCAAGAGCTTTGAAGAAGAGAAAAGAGCAAACCCACAGAGCAGAATCGAAGCTCCCGAATCAAACTGCAGACCGACAACCTTATGCGAATCCGAGGGCAGTATGTGGATCCTGCGAGGGGTTGTCAGCTACCGGCGGTCACCTGACCGTTGAAATGGACGTCGAGCAGTCGCTCGAAGTTCCAGTAGTAATTGACAGCAGGTTTAGGAGGGGAAGGGCTACAGACGTAATTCCTTGATTTGATTGGTGGGCCCGCTGGGACTCGAACCCAGGACCAAAGGATTATGAGTCCTCTGCTCTAACCGACTGAGCTACAGGCCCCCAGAAGGCGGGCGGATTATAGCGGCGGTTTTCTGCCTGCGCCAAGCGACAGGAGCAGCAAAGGCCGCTATCTGCCGCAAAATCGGCAGACCTCTTCTTCCGCACGAGGTGTTTTCGGCAGCAGTTGTCCTCCGATGCAGCGCAGCAAGAGCATGGTTGCTTTTCCGGCAACCTGATGGCTGGCGGCTGTCGGGTGGCAGCCGCGCCGGAGTGTCTGTCAGCCCGCCGACACCTTGCCGGGCTGCTGGCTGCGGGCGCGTAGGCGCTCGGCATCGTGGATATCGAAGATGCCGTTGCCGGCGCGGCTGAGGATGCCTTCGCGGGCCATCCGGTTGATCAGGGAGGAGACGGTCTGGCGGGTGGTGCCGAGCAGCCGGGCGATGTCCTCGGTGTTGAGGTCCAGCTCCAGGCGCAGACTGCCCTGGTGGGGGCGGCCCCTGCGCGCCAGCATGCCATCGAGAAAGCGCGCTAGGCGGCCCTCGACGTCGCGAAAGGCCAGATCTTCGATGATGCCCATGCAGTTGGCTAGGGTTGCGCCGAGCACGCGGATGATCGCCGGCACGGCGCTCGGCAGCGAGCGGAGCGTGGCCATCATCCGGGCGGTGTCGCCCATCAGCACCTCGCTCGGGCGCACGGTCTGGACGTAGGCCTGGCTGTGTGTGCTGTAGATGTCTCCGGCCTCGAGGAAAGTGAGGGTGTATTCCTTATCCTCGAGGGCGAGGAATACCCGGATGCGCCCGCTGCGCACGATGAACACGCTGTCGCGCTCGCCGCTCGGGCTGCCGAGCAGTTCGTCTTCGACCAGCTGGCGCTGGTGAAAGCCCTGCAGCAGTGCGGCCTGGGTGAGCGCGTCCAGGCGTTCGAGCAGGTTGCTGGGATCGGGACCGTTCATGGTGTCTGTCGTCGGGGAAGGGCAGTGCCGCACGGGGTCGTTTCGCTGCTCGGTCGGCAGGCGGAAAGCAAGACCCCCGGCGAGCCGGGGGTCTTGTCTTCACTCGTCGAGGAAGGAGCGCAGGTGCTCGCTTCGCGAGGGGTGGCGCAGCTTGCGCAGGGCCTTGGCCTCGATCTGGCGAATGCGTTCGCGGGTCACGTCGAACTGCTTGCCGACCTCTTCGAGGGTGTGGTCGGTGTTCATGTCGATGCCGAAGCGCATGCGCAGCACCTTGGCTTCCCGGGCGGTGAGGCCGGCGAGGACTTCGCGGGTGGCTTCCTTGAGGCTTTCTACGGTCGCCACATCGATCGGCGACTGCATGGTGGAGTCCTCGATGAAGTCGCCCAAGTGCGAGTCTTCGTCGTCGCCAATCGGGGTTTCCATGGAGATCGGTTCCTTGGCGATCTTCAGGACCTTGCGGATCTTGTCCTCGGGCATCTCCATGCGCTCGCCGAGTTCTTCCGGGGTCGGCTCGCGGCCCATCTCCTGCAACATCTGGCGGGAGATGCGGTTGAGCTTGTTGATCGTTTCGATCATGTGCACCGGAATGCGGATGGTGCGCGCCTGATCGGCGATCGAGCGGGTGATCGCCTGGCGGATCCACCAGGTGGCGTAGGTCGAGAACTTGTAGCCGCGACGGTATTCGAACTTGTCCACCGCCTTCATCAGGCCGATGTTGCCTTCCTGGATCAGGTCGAGGAACTGCAGGCCGCGGTTGGTGTACTTCTTGGCGATGGAGATCACCAGGCGCAGGTTGGCCTCGACCATTTCCTTCTTGGCGCGGCGGGCCTTGGCTTCGCCGATGGACATCTGGCGGTTGATGTCCTTGATCTCGGTGATGCTCAGGCCGACTTCCTGCTCGAGGTCGATCAGCTTCTGCTGGCACTGCTTGACGTCGTCGGCCAGCTTGCCGAGGGCTTCGGCGTACTTGGCCTTGCCCTTGGCGAGGAAATCGATCCAGTCCCGGTCGACCTCGTTGCCGGGGAACTGGCGGAGGAAGTCGGCGCGCGGCATGCGCGCATCGCGTACGCACAGTTGCATGATCGCGCGTTCCTGGGCGCGCACGCGGGCCAGGGAGTCGCGCACCCGGTCGACCAAGGTGTCGTACTGCTTGGGCACCAGCTTGATCGGCATGAACAGGTGCGCCAGCGCCTGAAGCTCTTCCATGGCCTGGGCGCTGCCGCGGCCATGCTGCTGGAGGACCTGGCGAGCCCTCTCCATCTGGTCGGCGACGGCACCGAAGCGCAAACGGGCGACTTCCGGGTCGGGACCGCCGTCGCCTTCTTCCTCCTCGTCCTCTTCGCCCTCTTCCTCGTCCTCTTCGTCCGACGCTGCGGGGGCCGCGGCGCTCTTGCTCTTGAGGTCGACGGGAACCTCGGCTTCGGCGGGAACCGCCGAGTCGTCGTCGGGATCGATGTAGCCGCTGAGGATGTCGGAGAGGCGGCCGCCTTCGCTGGTGACGCGCTGGTATTCGTCGAGGATGCTGTCCACGGTGCCGGGGAAGTGGGCGATGGCGCCCATCACCTCGCGGATGCCTTCCTCGATGCGCTTGGCGATCTCGATCTCGCCTTCGCGGGTGAGCAGCTCCACGGTGCCCATTTCGCGCATGTACATGCGCACCGGGTCGGTGGTCCGGCCGATGTCGGTCTCCACCGCGGCCAGGGCGGCGGCGGCTTCTTCGGCGGCAGCTTCGTCGGTGTCGGCCTCAGCCAACAACAGGGCATCCGTATCCGGAGCGCTCTCGAATACGTTGATCCCCATGTCGTTGATCATGCGGATGATGTCTTCCACCTGTTCCGGATCGGAAATATCCTCCGGCAGGTGGTCGTTGACCTCGGCGTAGGTCAGGTAACCCTGTTCGCGGCCGCGAGCGATCAACTCTTTGATGCGAGACTGCTGTTGAGCTTTTACGGACATAACACCCTATCCACTGAATGTTCTGGCGGGCTGAAAAGCTAAATATTATAGCTGATGCTTGACCTCACGCGCCAGTTGAGGTCGGGGAGGCGGGGGATGCGTTGCGGCTGAGCAGATCGCGCAGTCGAGCCTTCTCTTCTGCACTCAGTTCGCCTTGGCGAGCTTTGCGAAGTAGCTGTTCGATACCACGCTCGCGCTGACGGGCCGCTAATTTATTTATAGTGTCGAAAAATTGTTGTTCAAGGTTGTCTGTCGAAATCAGCCATTCCTTTTCCGCCAGGGCGCGCAGCAGGCGGCCCTGTTCGGTGCCGTGCCAGCGGGCGATCAGTTGCAGGGTGCTACTGTGCGGGTTCTTTTGCAGCGCCTCCAGCAGGGCGACCAGCAACTGGGCGTAGGTGTCGTCCTCGCTGGCGAAATGACTGGCGTCGGCGACCTTCTGGGACAGTTGTGGGTGGTGGAGCAGGGTGCGCAGCGCGCTCAGGTTGGGCGGTTCGACGCTGATTGCGGTGCGTAGTCGCGGCGGGAAGTCGCTGCGGCCCTTCCGATAGCCGTTGCGGTCTTGCCCCCTCCACTGGCCCTTGCCGTAGGCGGGGCGCTCGAAGGGTGCAGGCGGTCCGGGCTCGGCGAAGTCGGGGTAGCCTGCGTGGCTGGGTTCGGCCTGGTAGTAGGCGTCTTCCGCGTGGGATGGCTGGTTGTGACCGGGCGTGGGCGGGGTGCCGCCGGGCAGTCCGGTGATTTCGCCGAGGCGCTGGCGCATCAGGGTGCGCAGGTTGGCGCCGGGAATTTTCTCGATCAGCGGGGCGGCGAGGGTCGCCAGGTGCGCCTTGCCTTCCAGGGTGCGCGGGTCGGCCTCCGCGGTCAGTTGTTGGAAGAAGTAGTCGGCCAGCGGTCGGGCCTGTTGCTCCAGGCGGGCTAGGAAGGCCTCGCGGCCTTCGGCGCGTACCAGGCTGTCCGGGTCCTCCCCTTCGGGAAGGAACAGAAAGCGCGCGCGGCGGCCGTCCTGCAGGCTCGGCAGGGTGGCCTCGAGGGCGCGCCAGGCGGCCTTGCGGCCGGCCTGGTCGCCGTCGAAGCAGAACAGCACGCTGGGCACCAGGCGGAACAGGCGTTTGAGGTGCTCCTCGCTGGTGGCGGTGCCGAGGGTGGCCACCGCATTGCGCAGGCCCTGCTGGGCCAGGGCGATGACGTCCATGTAGCCCTCGACCACGATGACCTCGTCGAGGTCGCGGTCGTGCCGGCGTGCCTCGAAGAGGCCGTAAAGCTCCTGGCCCTTGTGGAATACCGGGGTTTCCGGGGAGTTCAGGTACTTCGGCTTGTCGTCGCCGAGCACCCGGCCGCCGAAGGCGATAACCCGGCCGCGGCTGTCGCGGATCGGGAAGATCACCCGGTCGCGAAAGCGGTCGTAGCGCTTGCCGGTCTCGGCGTTCTCGATCAGGAGGCCTGCATCGATCATCGCCTTCTGCTGCAGGGCGTCGCCGCCCAGATGCTTGAGCAGGTTGTCCCAGCCGGGCGGGGCGAAGCCGAGGGCGAAGTCGCGGGCGATGGTGCCGGACAGGCCGCGTCCCTTCAGGTAGTCGACGGCGGCCTGGCGCGCCGGATGGCTCTTCAGGGCCTGGCGGTAGAACTCGGCGGCGGCGGTCAGCAGCGGATAGAGCGGCGAGTCGACGCTCTGGTGCGGCTTGTGGCTGCGCCCGCCGTCCTCGCGCGGGACTTCCAGGCCGGCGCGCTTGGCCAGCTCCTCGACCGCCTGGGGGAACTCCAGGTGGTCGTGGTCCATGAGAAAGCCCAGCGCGTTGCCGCCGGCGCCACAACCGAAGCAGTAGTAGAACTGTTTGTCCGGACTGACGGTGAAGGAGGGGGTCTTTTCCTGGTGGAAGGGGCAGCAAGCGCTGTAGTTCTTGCCGGTCTTCTTCAGCTGGACGCGCGAGCCGACCACCTCGACGAGGTCGGTGCGGTTCAGCAGGTCGTCGATGAAGCCTTGGGGGATCAGTCCGGCCATGGGGTTTCCGGTTCGGGCGGGTGCCGGGTGGCTCCAGAAACGCAAAAAGCCCGGTTTCGGCCGGGCTTTCCAGGAGCGGCGAAGCCTTGCTGCAGCTTAGTACAGGCGCTCGCGGCGGCGCTGCTCGCGCTGCACTTTCTTGGCGTGGCGCTTGACGGCGGCGGCGGCCTTGCGCTTGCGCTCGGAAGTGGGCTTCTCGTAGAACTCGCGGCTGCGAACTTCGGCCAGAACGCCGGCTTTTTCGCAGGAGCGCTTGAAGCGACGCAGGGCTACGTCGAAGGGTTCGTTCTCTTTAACTTTGACGGCGGGCATCCAGGGCTACCTTAACTATTGACCGGTGGTGAACGCCCTCTCCGGACTCGGCTCGGGAGAACGTCGATTCTCAAGGGCTGCGGATGTTACCTCATTTGCCCGAGGCAATGCAAAGCCCACGGCGCGAAAAGCGCTGGTCTGCGGGGTGGTCGGCGATTATCATGCGCCCCTTGATTTGTCAGGCTAAAAGGTCGAACCCATGCTCGTTCTGGGGCTGGAAACTTCCTGCGACGAAACCGGCGTCGCGCTTTACGACAGCGAACGCGGCCTGCTGGCCGATGCGCTATTCAGCCAGATCGATCTGCACTGCGTCTATGGCGGAGTAGTGCCCGAGCTGGCCTCGCGGGATCACGTCAAACGCATGCTGCCGCTGCTGCGCCAAGTGCTCGACGAGTCTGGCTGCACGCCGGAGGACATCGACGGCATCGCCTATACCGCAGGACCTGGCCTGGTCGGCGCGCTGCTGGTCGGCGCCTCCTGCGCCCAGGCGCTGGCGCTGGCCTGGGGGATTCCGGCGCTCGGCGTGCACCACATGGAGGGCCATCTGCTGGCGCCGATGTTGGAAGAGCAGCCGCCGCAGTTCCCGTTCGTCGCCCTGCTGGTTTCCGGCGGGCACACCCAACTGGTGCGGGTCGACGGCATCGGCCGCTACCAGGCGCTCGGCGAGTCGCTGGACGACGCCGCCGGCGAAGCCTTCGACAAGACCGCCAAGCTGCTCGGCCTCGGCTATCCCGGCGGGCCGGAGATCGCCCGGCTGGCGCAGGACGGCCGGCCGGGACGCTTCGTCTTCCCGCGGCCGATGACCGACCGGCCGGGACTGGATTTCAGCTTCAGTGGCCTCAAGACCTTCGCTCTGAATACCTGGCAGCACTGCCAGGCGAGCGGCGACGACGGCGAGCAGTCGCGCCGCGACATTGCCCTGGCCTTCCAGCAGGCGGTGGTGGAGACGCTGACCATCAAATGCCGGCGAGCGCTGAAACAGACCGGCCTCGCGCGCCTGGTGATCGCCGGCGGGGTGAGCGCCAACCAGGCCTTGCGCACGGCCCTGGAGAAGATGCTCGGCGAGCTGCATGGCCGGGTGTTCTATGCACGGCCGCGCTTTTGCACCGACAACGGTGCGATGATCGCCTATGCCGGCTGCCAGCGTCTGCTGGCCGGCCAGCAGGACGGGCCGTCGATCCAGGTCCACGCGCGCTGGCCGATGGAGACCTTGCCGGCGGTTTGAGGTCGGACGCGCGGGGCTAGAAATGCCGCTCCCGGCCGGCGAAGAGGTCATGCAGGTTGCCGCGATGGCGCCAGACGATCACCCCGTAGAGCAGCAGCGTCGGCAACAGGGCCTCGGGTTGCTTCCAGGCCAGCAGCGGCAGGCAGAGCGGGATGGCGGCCAGGGCGGCGAGGGAGCTGGTGCGGGTGAGGGCGAAGATCAGCAGCCAGGCAGCGACGGCCGGCAGCGCGGCAGGCGGATAGACGCCGAGCAGTAGTCCGGCGGCGGTGGCCACGCCCTTGCCACCGTGGAAGTGGAAGTACAGGGGATACAGATGGCCGAGCACCGCGGCCAGGCCGATCCAGGCCTGCTGCTGGACGCCGAGGCCGGCATGCTGGGCGATCAGCACCGGCAGCAGGCCCTTGCACAGGTCGCCGAGCAGGGTGAGCGCCGCCAGTCGCTTGCCGGCGATGCGCAGCATGTTGGTGGTGCCAGGGTTGCCCGAGCCGCAGGCACGCGGGTCCGGTCCGCCGCTCAGGCGGCTGAGCAGGATGGCGAAGGACAGCGAACCGAGCAGGTAGGCGAGGATCGCCAGCAGCCAGAACATGGGATCCATTCCGGGGTGAGAGCACCCGATTCTAGCGGGGCGCAGCGCCCTTCGTGGAGATGAATTTGGACAAAGTGTTTATCGAGGGCCTGGAGGTCGACACCGTCATCGGCGTGTACGACTGGGAGCGCGGCATTCGCCAGTGCCTTCGGCTGGATCTGGAGTGCGGCTGGGATGTCCGGGCGCCGGCTGCCGGGGACGCGCTGGCCTGCGCGCTCGATTATGCGGCGATGACGGTGCGCATCCAGGCTTTCGCCGGCGAGGCGCACTTCCTGCTGGTGGAAACCTTCGCCGAACGCCTGGCCGGCGTGCTGATGGCGGAGTTCGGCATGCCTTGGCTGCGCCTGCGGCTGACCAAGCCGGGCGCCGTTCCGGCCGCCGCCGGGGTGGGTGTGGAGATCGAGCGCGGATGTCGCTGACTCCCGTGCTGCTCGGGCTCGGCAGCAATATCGAGCGTGTCGCCCATCTCACCGCCGGTCTCGAGGCGTTGGCCGGCTTTCTGCAGGATCTGCGCTGCTCGCCGGTGTTCGAGAGCTTGCCGGTGGGGATCAGGAGCGGGCCTTTCTATAATCTGGTGGTGGCCGCCAGTACCGATTTGCCGTTGCTCGAGCTGGATCGCCGGCTGAAATTCATCGAGGCGGACAATGGCCGCTATGCGCCCGACCGCAAAGGGCTGCCGCTGGATATCGACGTACTGATGTACGGCGAACGGGTCGGCAATTTCGACGGGTTGGTGCTGCCGCGCCCGGAAATATTGAAGAACGCCTTCGTGCTCTGGCCGTTGGCGCTGTTGGTGCCGGAGCAGCGCCATCCCGGTGCGGGCTGCGCCTTCGCCGAGCTGTGGCGCGAGGCGCGGATCGAGCAGAGCCTGTGGCCGGTTTCCTTCCCATGGCGCGGGGCAGAGCTGACACCGGTGGAGCTGCGTCGGGCCTTTCCGCTGCCGACGGAGCGGTAGTTGCGCCGCTTTCAGTCTTCCTCGTCGACCTGCTGCGCAGGACCGGCCTTGTAGGTCTTCAGTGCCCGCTGCCGCTCGTGCTTGAGCGCCTCGCCGAGCGCGGCGCCTTGGAGCCCCCTTTCCAGCAGCGGTTTGACATCCACCGCCCGGGCGGCCGCGGCGGCGCCACGCAAGTAGGCGGCCTGCGGATAATCGCGCCCCTCCAGGTCGAGCCGGCCGCGGGCGTCCATCTCGCAGGCGGCGATGAACTCCTCGAAACGTTGCGGACGGCGGTAGACGTCGAAGTGCTGGAGCAGCTCGAGCAGGGTGGCGGGGCGCAACTCCTGGGCGCGATGGCCATGGGTGTGGTATTCGCCGACCAGCAGGGCGAGTTCCTGGCAGTCGCGGGGCGCCTTGCAGCGGGCGTTGACTGCGCGGATCGGCTTCAGGCCCTTCTGTTCGTGGGCGATGTGCCGCGGCCACTCGCCGGGAGGCGTCAGCCCCTTGCCCAGATCGTGCAGGAGACAGGCCCAGCGCACGGTCAGCGGCTGTTCGTGCTCGGCACACTGGCGCAGCACGGCGAGCACATGCTCGCCGGTGTCGATTTCCGGGTGGTGGGCGGCCGGCTGCGGCACGCCGAACAGGGCGTCAACCTCCGGGAGCAGCTCGCGCAGGGCACCGCAGTCGCGCAGCACCTGGATGAACATATCCGGGCGCGGCTCCATCAGGGCGCGGGAGATTTCCTTCCAGCTGCGCTCGGCGGTGAGCGCCTGCAGCTCCCCGGATTCGGCGAGTCGGCGCATCAGCGCCAGGGTTTCCGGGGCGATCCGAAAGCCCAGCGGCGCATAGCGGGCGGCGAAGCGCGCCACGCGCAGGACGCGCAGCGGATCTTCGGCGAAGGCCGGGGAGACGTGTCGCAACAGCCGCGCCTCAAGGTCGCGCCGGCCCCCGTAGGGATCGATCAGCCGGCCTTCGGCGTCCTCGGCCATGGCGTTGATGGTCAGATCGCGGCGCAGCAGGTCCTCTTCCAGGGTCACCTCGGGACTGGCATAGAAGGTGAAGCCGCCGTAGCCGTGGCCGCTTTTCCGCTCGGTGCGGGCAAGGGCGTATTCCTCGCCGGTTTCGGGGTGCAGGAATACCGGAAAGTCCGCGCCGACCGGGCGAAAGCCCTTGGCCTGCAGCGCTTCGGCGCTGGCACCGACCACTACCCAGTCGACCTCGCTGATCGCTCGCCCGAGCAGACGATCGCGTACCGCACCACCCACTTTATAGATTTGCATGTCCACCTCCTGGACAGAGCATAACGGGTGGGCAGGGCGGGGGGAACGGAAGAGAGGCGACCATTCCCGGCAACAGCAGGTGCCGTCCAGCGACGGCAGGCCGACTGCTGCGGGAGTGGCGCCGCCATCGTCGCGATGGCGGGCGGAGGGTCAGATCGGTGGGATGGCCAAGTCCAGGCGGGGATAGTTCTCTTCGCTGTCACCGTCGCCTCTGGGCGGCATGTGGTAGCTGTTGGCGATCCGTTCGCCCTGCATCGACTCGAGGTGGATGTCGAAGCCCCACAGCCGGTGCAGGTGCTTGAGAACGTCCTCGGTGGAGTCGCTGAGCGGTTTGCGGTCGTGCTGCTGGTGGCGCAGGGTCAGCGAGCGGTCGCCGCGGCGGTCGACGTTCCAGATCTGCACGTTCGGTTCGCGGTTGCCCAGGTTGTACTGGGCGGCGAGCAGTTCGCGCACGGTGCGGTAGCCGTTGTCGTCGTGGATGGCGGAAACCAGCAGTTCGTCCTTCTGGTCGTCGTCGACGATGCTGAACAGCTTGAGATCGCGGATCACCTTGGGCGAGAGGAACTGCAGGATGAAGCTCTCGTCCTTGAAGCTCTGCATGGCGAACTTCAGGGTGCTCAGCCAGTCGCTGCCGGCGATGTCGGGGAACCAGCGCTTGTCCTCCTCGGTCGGGTTTTCGCAGATCCGCCGGATGTCGCGGTACATGGCGAAACCCAGCGCATAGGGGTTGATGCCGCTGTAGTAGGGGCTGTCGAACGGCGGCTGGTAGACCACGCTGGTGTGCGACTGGAGGAACTCCATCATGAAGCCGTCGGTGACCAGCCCCTCGTCGTAGAGGTCGTTGAGCAGGGTGTAGTGCCAGAAGGTCGCCCAGCCCTCGTTCATCACCTGGGTCTGGCGCTGCGGATAGAAGTACTGGGCGATCTTGCGGACGATGCGCACGACCTCGCGCTGCCAGGGTTCGAGCAGCGGCGCGTGCTTCTCGATGAAGTAGAGGATGTTCTCCTGGGGTTCGGCGGGCCAGCGCGAGCGATCCTGTTCGCCGCCTTTCCCGGAGGCCTTGGGAATGGTCCGCCAGAGGTCGTTGATCTGCCGCTGCAGGTGCTCCTCTCGATCCTTCTGGCGGCGCCGTTCCTCCTCGGCGGAGATCGGATAGGGGCGCTTGTAGCGGTCGACGCCGTAGTTCATCAGGGCGTGGCAGGAGTCCAGCAACTCCTCCACCGCGTCGATGCCGTGGCGCTCCTCGCACTGCATGATGTACTGCTTGGCGAACACCAGGTAGTCGACGATCGAGCTGGCATCGGTCCAGGTACGGAACAGGTAGTTGCCCTTGAAGAAGCTGTTGTGCCCATAGCAGGCGTGGGCGATCACCAGTGCCTGCATGCACATGGTGTTCTCTTCCATCAGATAGGCGATGCACGGATCGGAGTTGATCACGATCTCGTAGGCTAGGCCCATCTGCCCGCGCTTGTAGCCTTTCTCGGTGGCGAGGAAATGCTTGCCGTACGACCAGTGGTGATAGCCGATCGGCATGCCCACCGAGGCGTAGGCATCCATCATCTGCTCGGCGGTGATCACCTCGATCTGGTTGGGATAGGTGTCGAGCGCGTAGCGTTCGGCGATGCGGCCGATTTCCTTGTCGTAGGCTTGGACCAGTTCGAAGCTCCACTCCGAGCCGGTGGAAATCGGCTGGCCCTTTCTCTCTCTGGGGGTCATGACACTAGCCTCCGCTGGAAGAGTTCGCGGAACACCGGATAGATATCGGCGGCCGACACTATCTGCTGCTGGGCGAAGGAGTCGGGGAACGCCTCGCGGACGTTCTCGTATTCGTACCACAGCGCCTGGTGTTCCCGCGGGGTGATCTCGACGTAGCTGTAGTACTGCACGAAGGGCATGATCTGCTTGATCAGGATATCCCGGCAGACCGGCGAATCGTCGTTCCAGTTGTCGCCGTCCGAGGCTTGGGCGGCGTAGATGTTCCACTCGTTGACCGGGTAGCGCTCGGCCATCACCTCCTGCATCAGCTTGAGGGCGCTGGAGACGATGGTGCCGCCGGTTTCCCGGGAATAGAAGAATTCCTCCTCGTCCACTTCCTTGGCGCTGGTGTGGTGACGGATGAACACCACGTCGATCTTGTCGTAGCTGCGCTTGAGGAACAGGTAGAGCAGGATGAAGAAGCGCTTGGCAATGTCCTTGGTCGCCTGGGTCATGGAGCCGGAGACGTCCATCAGGCAGAACATCACTGCCTTGGAGCTGGGGTTGGGCTGCTTGACCAGCAGGTTGTACTTGAGGTCGAAGGTGTCGAGGAAAGGCACCCGCTCGATACGCATACGCAGGCGGGAGATTTCCGCCTCCAGTTTCTGGATGTCGCCGAAGTTGTCCGGCTCCTCGATCTTCAGCCGCTCCAGTTCGGCCCTGGCCTCGCGCAGCTTGGCGCGGCTGTTGCCGGACAGGGCGATGCGCCGGGCATGGGCCGAGCGCAGGGTGCGGACGATGTTGATCCGTGAGGGGTTGCCCTCACTGCTGATCCCGGCGCGGACCGACTTGAAGGTGTCGGCGCCGGTGATGTGGCGCTTGACCAGGTTGGGCAGCTCGAGATCCTCGAACATGAAGTCGAGGAACTCTTCCTGGGTGATCTGGAAGACGAAGTCGTCCATGCCGTCGCCGCTGTTGCTGGGCTTGCCGGCACCGCTGCCGCCGCCCCCGCCGCCGGACGGGCGCGGAATGCGCTCGCCGGTGGTGAATTCCTTGTTGCCCGGATGGATGATGGTCTGCTTGCCGCCGCGCCCGTGGTGCAGCACGGGCTCGTCGATGTCGCGGCCGGGAATGCTGATCTGTTCGCCGTGCTCCATGTCGGTGATGGAGCGGCGGCTGACGGCCTCCTCCACCGCCTTCTTGATGTGATCACGGTAACGCCGCAGAAAGCGCTGGCGGTTCACCGTGCTCTTGTTCTTGCCGTTCAGGCGTCGGTCGATCACATAACTCATAGGCCCCTCCGGGGAGCTGCCAGCCCCGAGCCGCAAGCTGCAAGCGGAGCCGAGCTCAGGGGCTTGCTTCCGCTTGCAGCTTGAAGCGTGTGGCTTGCGGCTGGATTACTGCGATTTCCGGACCCGCAGGTACCACTCGGAGAGCAGCCTGACCTGCTTCTCGGTGTAGCCGCGTTCGACCATGCGTGTGACGAAGTCGTTGTGCTTCTGCTGGTCTTCCTTGCTCGCCTTGGCGTTGAAGCTGATGACCGGCAGCAGGTCCTCGGTGTTGGAGAACATCTTCTTCTCGATCACCACGCGCAGCTTCTCGTAGCTCAGCCAGCTCGGGTTCTTGCCGTTGTTGTTGGCGCGGGCGCGCAGCACGAAGTTGACGATCTCGTTGCGGAAGTCCTTCGGGTTGCTGATGCCGGCCGGCTTCTCGATCTTCTCCAGCTCCTCGTTGAGGGCCATGCGGTTGAGGATCTCGCCGGTTTCCGGGTCGCGGTATTCCTGGTCCTGGATCCAGAAGTCGGCGTACAGCACGTAGCGGTCAAAGATGTTCTGCCCGTACTCGCTATAGGACTCGAGGTAGGCGGTCTGAATCTCCTTGCCGATAAAGTCGATGTAGCGCGGCGCCAGGTATTCCTTGAGGTAGCGCAGGTAGCGCTCGCGCACCTCCGGCGGGAACTGTTCCTGCTCGATCTGCTGCTCCAGCACGTAGAGCAGGTGCACCGGGTTGGCGGCGATTTCGTTGGGGTCGAAGTTGAACACCTTGGAGAGGATCTTGAAGGCGAAGCGGGTCGACAGGCCGTTCATGCCCTCGTCCACCCCGGCGTTGTCGCGGTACTCCTGGATCGACTTGGCCTTGGGATCGGTGTCCTTGAGATTTTCGCCGTCATAGACGCGCATCTTCGAGTAGATGTTCGAGTTTTCCGGCTCCTTCAGACGCGAGAGCACGGAGAACTGGGCCAGCATCTTCAGGGTGTCCGGCGCGCAGTGGGCCTTGGCCAGCGAGCTGTGGGTCAGCAGCTTGTCGTAGATCTTGATCTCGTCGGCAACGCGCAGGCAGTAGGGCACCTTGACGATGTAGATACGGTCGATGAAGGCCTCGTTGTTCTTGTTGTTGCGGAAGCTGTGCCACTCGGACTCGTTGGAGTGGGCGAGGATGATGCCGGTGTAGGGAATCGCGCCGAGGCCTTCGGTGCTGTTGTAGTTGCCTTCCTGGGTGGCGGTCAGCAGCGGATGCAGCACCTTGATAGGTGCCTTGAACATCTCGACGAACTCCATCAGACCCTGGTTGGCACGGCACAGCGCGCCGGAATAGCTGTAGGCGTCGGCGTCGTTCTGCGGGAATTCCTCCAGCTTGCGGATGTCGACCTTGCCGACCAGCGCGGAGATGTCCTGGTTGTTCTCGTCGCCCGGCTCGGTCTTGGCCACCCCGACCAGGTTGAGGATCGAGGGATACAGCTTGACCACCCGGAACTGGCTGATGTCGCCGCCGAACTCGTTGAGCCGCTTGGTTGCCCAGGGCGACATGATGGTGGAGAGGTAGCGGCGCGGAATGCCGAAATCCTCTTCGAGGATCTCGCCGTCCTCGGCGGCATTGAACAGCCCCAGGGGGGATTCGAACACCGGGGAGCCCTTGATCGCGTAGAAGGGCACCCTTTCGATCAACTGTTTGAGCTTCTCCGCCAGGGAGGATTTGCCGCCGCCGACCGGACCCAGGAGGTAGAGGATCTGCTTCTTCTCTTCCAGGCCCTGGGCCGCATGGCGGAAGTAGGAGACGATCTGCTCGATGCAGTCTTCCATGCCGTGGAAGTCGGCGAAGGCGGGGTAGCGGCGGATGACCTTGTTGGAGAAGATCCGCGACAGCCGCGGGTCGACGGAGGTGTCCAGCAACTCCGGCTCGCCGATCGCCATCAGCATCCGTTCGGCTGCGGTGGCATAGGTGCTGCGGTCCTGCTTGCACAGTTCGAGGTACTCCTGGAGGGAGTACTCTTCCTGACGCGTCGTCTCATAGCGTTGTTGAAAGTGGCTGAAGATACTCATGTCGTCACCTCGTTCGATGCCCGGAGCCGGCTTTGGTTTTAGCACTTGGGTGTTGGCGGTTCGCTGACGCGGGTCAGCCGATGAATCCCCCATGCCCGAAGGTCGTTGCCTTGAAGTGTAGTAGCAAGCCGTGTGCCGGCTTTGCCCAGATGTGGATGGCGTAAGAACAAGAGTAGTTCGGTATCGACAGTAGCACGGTTGCGCGGGGAGATGACAAGAGGGGGAGTTGCGGTTGCCGGGACACTGCGGAGGACGGTCTGGCGGAGCGGAAAAGTGGCTGATTTACGGCGCAAAAGAGCACCGCCCGACCCGTCTGGCGGGCCGAGAAAGCCGGCTCGGTCTAGCTCAGGCGGGGCTCAGGGCTGGTCCGTCTCGCCTTGCGCGACCTCGTCGGGGAAGGTGGCGCGCCACAGCTCGAAGCCGCCATCCAGGCTGTAGACCTCGGCGAAGCCCTGCTCGGCCAGGTAGGCCGCAGCGCCCTGGCTGGAGTTGCCGTGGTAGCAGGCGACGATCAGCGGTTGCTCGAAATCCGCTTGGGCCATGAAGTCGGCGAGGGAGTGGTTGTCCAAATGGTATGCGCCGGCGATATGGCTCAGGGCATAGCTCTGCGGGTCGCGGATGTCCACCACCACCGCACCCTGGGTACGCAGGAGCTGGGCCTCTTGGGGCGGGATACGACGGAATTCGCTCATGGATGCACCTCGATGGCTGGAGCGGGTCGCTCGTCAATGCTGAGAAACTACCCGATCCGTGGCCGTCCCACTAGATAGGAGCACCTTTGGCACTGTTGCAGGCGCAGCGGTGACGCTCGTCGGTGTCCACGTTGAGCAGGGTCAGGGTCCCGCCCCAGACGCAGCCGGTGTCCAGGGCGATCACCCCGGGCGTGTCGCAGCGGCCTTCCAGGGCGGCCCAGTGGCCGAAGAGGATCTTCTGCCCGCGGGTCTTGCGTCCGGGGTGGCTGAACCAGGGGGCGAAGCCCGCCGGTGCGGTGCCCAGGCCTTCCTTGCTCTTCAGGTCGAGGGTGCCGTCGGGGGTGCAGAAACGCATCCGCGTGAAGTAGTTGGTGATTGTCCGCAGGCGCGCCACGCCGCGCAGCCGGCCGTTCCAGCGCAGCGGTTCGTTGCCGTACATGCCGTCGAGAAATTGCGGTAGCCGGGCGTCGTCCTGGAGGGCTTCCTCGACTTCCCCGGCCAGGCGCAGCGCTTTCTTCAGCGACCACTGCGGCGGGATGCCGGCATGCACCAGGGCGATGCCCCGCTCGCCATCGTGGTGCAGCAGCTTCTGCTGGCGCAGCCAGTCGAGCAGCACGTCGCGATCGGGGGCCTCGAGGATTTCCCGCAGTGTGTCGCTCTTCTTCAGGCGTTCGATGTCGTGCGCCACGGCCAGCAGGTGCAGGTCGTGGTTGCCCAGCACACAGGTCACCGCGTCGCGCATGGCATAGAGAAAGCGCAGGCTCTCCAGCGACTGCGGGCCGCGGTTGACCAGGTCGCCGGTCAGCCACAGGCGATCCCGGGCCGGATCGAAGGCGACCCGCTCGAGCAGGCACTTGAGAGGTTCCAGGCAGCCCTGCAGGTCTCCGGTCGCATACAACGCCATCAGTGCAGGGCTCCGGGCACGGCCAGGCGGAACGGCTGGATCGACGCATCGAAATGGTGCCCGTCCTCGGCGAGCATCTGGTAGCTGCCCTGCATGGTGCCGACCTGGGTGGCGAGCAGCGTGCCGCTGTCGTAGTTGTGGCTTTGCCCCGGGCCGAGCAGCGGTTGCATGCCGATCACGCCGGGACCGCGGACCTCCTGGACATGGCCGTCGCCGTCGGTGATCAGCCAGTGACGCGAGAGCAACTGGGCCGGCAGCGTGCCGTTGTTGCGGATGGTCACGCTGTAGGCGAAGGCATAGCGGTTCTCTTCCGGCTGCGACTGCTCCGGCAGGTAACGGGTCTCGACGCTGACGTCGATCTGATAGCGGGGATCTGACATGCGTTGGCTCTGTTGGCGGATGGCTGAACGGGGTTTGAGCTTACGTGAGCGGGCGGTGTTCCTTCTCCCGTTCATGCAGGCGGTCGGCCAGACGGACGAAGGCGGCCAGGTCCAGCTGCTCGGGGCGCAGGCTGCCGTCGACACCGGCGGCCTCGATGTCCGCGGCGTCGAGCAGGCCCTTGAGGGTGTTGCGCAGGGTCTTGCGGCGCTGGTTGAAGGCCTCGCGGACGATCCGCTCGAGCTGCGCCGGGTCCTGCGCCGGGTGCGGCAGGGTGGCGTGGGGGACCAGGCGGACGATCGCCGAGTCGACCTTCGGCGGCGGGTTGAAGGCGCCGGGGCCGACGTTGAACAGGTGCTCCACCCGGCAGTGGTACTGGACCATGATCGACAGCCGTCCCCAGTCGCCGCCGCCCGGCTCGGCGGCCAGGCGTTCGACCACCTCCTTCTGCAGCATGAAGTGCATGTCGTGGATCAGTCCGGCATGTTCGAGCAGGTGGAAGATCAACGGGGTGGAGATGTTGTAGGGGAGGTTGCCGACGATGCGCAGACTGTGCGGTTTGCTGCACAACTGGGCGAAATCGAACTTCATGGCATCGCCCTGGTGCAGGTGGAAGCATGGGTCGAGGCCGAACTTCATCTTGAGCAGGGGGATCAGGTCGAGGTCGAGCTCGACGACGTCGAGGCGCGCACCACTGCCGAGCAGCCCCTCGGTCAGCGCACCCTGGCCCGGGCCGATTTCGACCAGATGCTCGCCGGCGCGGGGATGGATGGCGCGCAGGATGCGGTGGATCACCCCGGCATCGTGCAGGAAGTTCTGGCCGAAGCGCTTGCGCGCGCGGTGCTGGTACAGCTCGGACATGGGACGGCTCCAAGCTTCAAGCCACAAGCTCAAAGCGAATGCAAAAAGATGCAGTTTAGCAGTGAGGTGGCCGCACGCTTCAAGCCGTACGCGGCAGGAAAAGCCCGAAAGGCTGCGGCGCCTCTCGCTTCAGCCGACCTGCGGGCGGCCGGCGGCCATCTGGTAGGCGGTTTCCAGCGCCACCTGCAGGCTGCCGGTATCGACCCGGCCGCTGCCGGCCAGCTCCAGCGCGGTGCCGTGATCGACCGAGGTGCGCACGATCGGCAGACCGAGGGTGACGTTGACCGCGGCGCCGAAGCCCTTGTACTTGAGCACCGGCAGTCCTTGGTCGTGGTACATCGCCAGCACCGCGTCGCAGTGCTCGAGGTGTTTGGGGGTGAACAGGGTATCGGCCGGCAGCGGGCCGACCAACTGCAGGCCTTCGCTGCGCAGACGCTTCAGGGTGGGCTCGATCACCTCGAGTTCCTCGCGGCCCAGGTGGCCGCCCTCGCCGGCGTGCGGATTCAGGCCGCAGACCAAGATGCGCGGGCGGGCGATGCCGAACTTGCCGACCAGGTCGTCGTGCAAGATGCGCGTCACCCGCTCCAGACGCTCGGCGGTGATGGCGTCGGCCACCGCGCGCAGCGGCAGGTGGGTGGTGACCAGGGCCACGCGCAGGCCGGCGGTGGCGAGCATCATCACCACCTGTTCGGTGCCGGTCAGTTCGGCGAGGAATTCGGTATGGCCGGAAAAGGGGATGCCGGCTTCGTTGATCACGCCCTTGTGCACCGGCGCGGTGATCATGCCGGCGAAGTCGCCGGCGAGGCAGCCCTGGCCGGCGCGGTTCAGGGTCTCCAGGACATAGGCGGCGTTCGCCGGATCGAGCCGTCCGGTCTGCACCGCGGCGCGCAGCGGAGTGTCCCAGACGTACAGGCGACCGGCCGCGGCGGGGGTGCTCGGCCAGGCGTCCGGCGTGACGGGGAGGAGCTCGATGTGCAGGCCCAACTGGCTGGCGCGCTCCGCGAGCAGCGCGCGGCTGGCGACGGCGACCAGCACTTGGGGCTGGGCCTGGCGGGCCAGCAGCAGGCACAGGTCGGGACCGATGCCGGCCGGCTCGCCAGGGGTGAGGGCGAAGCGGCGCGGGCTCACAGCTTGGTTTCCACGTAAGCCTCGTCGCGGATCTGGCGCAGCCAGGACTGCAGCTCCTCGTCGTACTTGCGGTTGCGCAGCATGTTGAGCGCCTGCTGTTCGCGGACCTGGGTGCTGCTGTCGGTGGCGCGGCGGCCGAGTACTTCCAGCACGTGCCAGCCGAACGGGGTCTTGAACGGCCGCGACAGCTGCCCGGCAGGGGTGTTGGCCATCACCTCGCGGAACTCCGGAACCAGGGCGTTCGGATCGATCCAGTTGAGGTCCCCGCCGTTCAGCGCCGAACCCGGATCTTCCGAGAAGCTCTTCGCCAGCTCGGCGAAGTCCTCGCCGTTCTGGATGCGTTCGTAGATACGCTCGATCAGCGCCCGGACCTCGGCTTCGCTGCGGATCTCGCTCGGCTTGATCAGGATGTGGCGAACGTGGACCTCGTCGCGGACCTGGTGAGCGCTGCCGCCGCGCTTTTCGAGCAGCTTGATGATGATATAGCCGCCCGGGGTACGCACCGGTTCGGTCACCCCGCCGACCGACAGCCGGCTGACCAGACCGTCGAACGGCGGCGGCAGCTGGGCCGCCTTGCGCCAGCCGATCTCGCCGCCTTCCAGCGCGGTTTCGCCGGCCGAGCGGGCGATCGCCAACTGGGCGAAGTCGGTGCCGGCGCGCAGCTGCCGGTAGATCTCCAGTACATCCCGCTCGGCGGCCTGGATCATCTCGGGTGAGGCGCCGTCGGGCAGCGGAATGGTGATGTTGGCCAGGCGAAACTCTTCCGACAGCTGCAGCTTGCCGAGGTCCGAGGCGAGGAAGTTCTGCACCTCGTGGTCGCTGATCTGGATACGGTCGGCCACCACGCGCTGGCGGACGCGGCTGATGATCATCTCGCGGCGCACCTGCTCGCGGGCATCGTCGAAGGACAGGCCGTCGCGGGCCAGGGCGGCCTTGAACTGCTCGAGGGTCAAGCCGTTGCGCTGGGCGATGGTCGACATCGCCTGGCTGAGTTCTTCGTCGCCGATGCGGATGCCGGCGCGCTCGCCCATCTGCAGCTGGATGTTTTCCAGGATCAGGCGCTCCATCACCTGCGCGTTGAGCTGCTCCCGCGGCGGCAACTGGGCGCCACGCTTGGAGATGGTCTGCTCGACCTCGTGCAGGCGCTGGTCGAGCTGGCTCTGCATGATCACGTCGTTGTCGACGATGGCGACGACGCGGTCCAGCGGCCGCACCTCGGCATGCACCGCGCTGCCGAGCAGCAGGGTGGACAGCAGCAGCGGGCGCAGGTGCTTAGTTATCTTTTTGGTACTCTTCACGTTCGGTGTACCCTTCGATGCCTTGGCTGAGGAACGCGTCCACCTTGCTGCCGGCCACGCCGCCGAGGCCTTTGAACACGACCTGGAAGAAGATGCCCTGGTCGGCCTGGTCGTTCTTGTTCGGGTTGAGGTTGTCCTCGTTGTAGCCGATCCAGTAACGCTCGATCACGCGCAATTTCCAGCAGCAGCTGTCGTACTCGAAGCCGCCAAAGGCATCCAGGGTGCGGCTGCGGCTGTAGTCGTACTGCCAGCGGGCGATGGCGCTCCACTGCGGAACGAGCGGCCAGATGGTCGAGAAGTCGTGCTGCTTGATCTTGTAGTAGTCCTTGATGTAGTTGGGGTCGCCCGGTTTGCCGAAGTCGGTGCTGTAGTCCCAGGTGCCGTTGGCCTGGTTGTAGCGCATCACGTCCTTGCGATAGCGATAGCCCAGGTTGACGATCTTGCTCGGATTGTCGGCCGGCTGGTAGTGGAACATCGCGTTGCCCGAGCGGGTTTCGTGGGCGTCCGGGTCCCAGTTGAACGCGGAGGTCAGGCGCCAGTCGTGGTTGAAGCGGTACAGGTACTCCAGGGCGTAGGGCGAAATCCCGGACTTGGAGTCGTCGCGCGTCTTGTAGTCCACGCGCGGCATCTGCACCCGGCGATCCTTGAAGTAGATGGTCTGGCCGAAACTGACGCGCTGGCGCTCGAAGCCGTTGTTCTCGATCAGGCTGCTGGTCACGCCGAGCGACAGCTGGTTGGCGTCGCCGATGCGGTCCTTGCCGGTGAAGCGGTTGTCGCGCCACAGCGAGGCATAGCTGAAGACGTGCTCGCCGGTGTCGAACACCGGGATGTCCTTCTGGTTGCGGTACGGCACATAGAGGTAGTACATCCGCGGTTCCAGGGTCTGGCGGAAACCCTTGCCGAACCAGTTGACGTTGCGGTCGAAGTAGAGGCTGCCGTCCAGGCTGGCGATCGGCACGGTGCGGTCCGGGGTGTCGTCGTAGTGCTCGCCGGCAGCGGCCATCTCCTGCTTGCCCTTGCTGTCCAGGCTCAGGTCGTAGCGGGTGTGGGCGACCTTGACCGAGGGCTTGAGATAGCCCCAGGTCCACTCCAGCGGCAGGCTGACGCCGGGCTCCAGATGGATGCGGTCGCCGTCGGCGCGGTCCAGGCCGGTGATGTTCTCGTCATACCAGGGCTGCGGGTTGCCGCTCTGGTTGATGAAGTTGCCGCGGCGCAGGCTGCGCTCGAACTTGACGTACTCGGTGCCGTAGGTGAAGTGCAGGCCTTGCGGCTGATACGGCAGGAAGCCGTCGAGACTGACCTGCGGCAGGCGGTCGTAGGGCGTGGTGTCGCTGATCGTGCTGCGTTCGAGGGCCTGGACGTTGAGGCGCGCGGTGAAGGTGTCGCCACGCCAGGTCAGGGTGCCGCGCTGGTTGAGGAAGTCCGGCTGGCGGATGCCCAGGCTTGTCTGCATGTCCTGGAAATAGTAGGGGTCGCTGATGTCGGTGTAGTCGACCTCGGTCAGCAGGCGCGAATTCAGCCCGCCGGTGTGCTGCCAGTTGTACATCCAGCGCTGCTTCTGGTACTCCGACTGCTGCTTGCGCTCGTTGTCGCTGTCGTCCAGGTAGCCTCCGCCGACCTGGCCCTCGCTGGTCTTGGTCAGGTAGCGCACTTCGCCCTCCATCAACAGGCCGCGGTCGGCCATGTAGGTCGGGTAGAGGGTCGCGTCGTAGTTCGGCGCCAGGTTGAAGTAGTAGGGCGTCTGCAGGGCAAGGCCGCTGCCCGAGCTGCCGAAGCTCGGCATCAGGAAGCCGGACTGGCGGCGATCGTCGATCGGGAAGCGGATGTACGGGGTGTAGAAGACCGGCAGGTCGCGCATCCGTAGCGTCACGTGGGTGGCGTTGCCGACCCCGGTGGCCGGGTCCAGCGTGATGTTCTTGCCCTTCAGGGTCCAGGTGTTGCTGCCCGGCTCGCAGGTGGTGTAGGTGCCGTCCTTGAGGCGGATGATCGCGGTTTCCTCGCGCTTGGCGGTGAGCGCGCTGCCGCGGACGTGGCCGCGATGCATGACGTACTCGGCGTTGTCCACCTGCGCCTCGCCGTTGTCCAGCAGGATCTCGGCGCGGTCGCCGACGACCAGTACGCCCTCGTCACGCAGCCTGACGTTGCCGGACACCTCGCCCTTGTTCTCCAGCTGATAGAGGCGCGCCTCGTCGGACTCCACCTGCATGCCGCCCCGGCGCAGGACCACGTCGCCGGCGATCGCCGCGACCTGCTTGTCCTGGTCGTAGCGCGAGGCCTTGGCGGAGACGTAGGTCGGCGCTTCGCGCATCGGCGTCTTGTCGTCCATCCCCACGCGGGGCGGCTCGACGTAGGCGCCGGCGCAGTAGGGGCCGGTTTCCGCCAGTTGTGCCGGGGTGAGCTTCTCCCGCGGCACCCAGTCCAGGTGGCTGTAGTCGCTGCTGCGCGAGGCCAGGGCAAAGCCTTCGCTCTTGGTGACCAGGGTCGCCGCGGCTCCTTCCTGGGCCTCCTGGGCGGAAGCGGCCTGTCCGCCGGCCATGGCGGCGGCCTCGTGCGGGCGCGGTGGCCGGGGTTTGGCAGCGCTCTTCGGCGCGCAGTTCCAGCCGCCGGTGGCCGAGGCCTGGCAGTCGAACTGGTCGGCGGCGAGCAGGCGGGCCGAACCCAGGACCAACAGGCTGCCGGTGACCAGAAGGGGAAACTTTCGGCGGAACAACGAGCGGGGAGGAGTGAGGGCCATCTGAGTTTATGTCCGGGCTTCCTGTGCGCCAACCGCCGGTGCGGCACGGCCTTCGATAGGCTGGAGTAAGATCGGCCATAATAAAGCAATGCGTCTGGCAACGGCTAGGTCCGTAGGAGTAGGGGGTAGTAGATGTCTGTGGATGGTCGATTGGAAAACCTCGAGCGCTGGCTGGAGCGCTGTCTGCCGGCGCTGTTTACCGAGCGCGGCTGGGGAGTGCCGGGGCCGGCGAGCCTGACGCCGGCGAGCAGCGACGCCAGTTTCCGGCGCTATTTTCGCTGGCAGGATGGCGAGCGCAGCCTGATCGCGATGGATGCGCCGCCGCCCCAGGAGAACTGCCGGCCGTTCGTCAAGGTCGCCGAGCTGCTCGCCGCCGCCGGCGTGAACGTGCCGGAAATTCTGGCCGCCGATCTCGAGCAGGGCTTCCTGCTGCTGACCGACCTCGGTCGGCAGACCTATCTGGAGGTGATCGACGAAAACAACGCCGACGCCCTCTTCGAGGACGCCCTCAAGGCCCTGCTGGCCTTCCAGCAGTTGCCGCTGGACGGTGGCCTGCCGAGCTACGACGACGCCCTGCTGCGCCGCGAGCTGCAGCTGTTTCCCGACTGGTACCTGCAGCGCCATCTCGGCATAGCGCTCGAAGGCGCGCAACTGGCCGCCTGGCAGCGAGTCTGCGACCTGCTGGTGGACAGCGCCCTGGCGCAGCCCAAGGTGCTGGTGCACCGCGACTACATGCCGCGCAACCTGATGCTCAGCGAGCCCAACCCGGGCGTGCTGGACTTCCAGGACGCGGTCTACGGCCCGGTCACCTACGACGTCACCTGTCTGTTCAAGGATGCCTTCCTCAGCTGGCCGCCGGCGCGTGTCGACGCCTGGCTGGAGCGCTACTGGCGGATGGCCGGGGAGGCCGGCATCCCGGTGCAGGCCGGGTTCGAGGACTTCCTGCGCGCCAGCGACCTGATGGGCGTGCAGCGCCACCTCAAGGTGATCGGCATCTTCGCGCGGATCTGTCACCGCGACGGCAAGCCCAAGTACCTGACCGACGTGCCGCGCTTCTTCGGCTACATCGAGACGGTGCTGGCGCGCCGGCCGGAACTGGCCGAACTCGGCACGCTGCTCGCCGGCCTGCCCGGGGAGCGCGCGCCATGAAGGCGATGATCCTCGCGGCTGGCAAGGGCGAGCGCCTGCGCCCCCTGACCCTGCACACTCCCAAGCCGCTGGTGCGCGCCGGCGGCGTGCCGCTGATCGAATACCACGTGCGCGCGCTGGTCGCCGCGGGGTTTCGCGAGCTGGTGATCAACCACGCCTGGCTCGGCACGCAGATCGAGGCCTACTTGGGCGATGGCGCGCGCTTCGGCGCGAGCATCGCCTATTCGGCCGAGGGCGAGCCGCTGGAGACCGGCGGCGGCATCCACCGCGCCCTGCCGCTGCTCGGCGAGGCGCCCTTCCTGCTGGTCAACGGCGACATCTGGACCGACTACGCCTTCGCCGGCCTGCGCCGTGTCCCCGCGTCCCTGGCCCATCTGGTGCTGGTGGACAACCCGGCGCACCACCCGCAGGGCGACTTCTGCCTGCGGGACGGCTGGGTCAGCGCCCGCGGCGAACGGCCCGGACTGACCTACAGCGGCATCGCCGTGCTCGACCCGGCGCTGTTTGCCGGCTGCCGGCCGGGAGCCTTCAAGCTGGCGCCGCTGCTGCTCGCCGCGATGGCCGAGGGACGGGTCGGCGGCGAGCACTTTCGCGGGCACTGGGTGGACGTCGGCACCCACGAACGCCTCGCCGAGGTCGAGCGGTTGCTGGCGGAGCCGCGCTGAGGATGGTCTGGCCGTTCGCCCTGCTGGGCGCCCTGGCCGGCCTGTTGCTGGCCGGCTTGAGCGGTGCCGCGCTCGGTGGCCTGCTCGGCCTGCTGCTCGACCGTCGGCTGAAGCTGCGTTCCTGGCGGCAGTTGGCCGAGCGCCTGGGGTTGCGTCGGGCACCGGACGACCACGAGCTGCTCTTCCACCTGCTCGGTCGTCTGGCCCGGCGCGAGGGGCCGGTGCAGGAAACCCATCTGCGCCAGGCCTGTCGCGAGATGGGCGAACTCGGCCTGGACGCCCGCGCGCGGCAGGCCGCCAGCCGGATCTTCGCCCACGGCATGCTCGGCGTCGACGGGCTGCGCCGTTCGCTGCAGCGCCTGAGCGGCCAGGCCGAGCGCGTCGAGCGCCTGCTGCGCGCCTGCTGGCGGATGGCCTGGGCCGACGGCCGGGTGACGCCTGCCGAGCGCGAGCTGATGCTGCTCTGGGGACGCTGGCTGGGGCGCAGCAGCGCCCAGGTCGAGGCGCTCGGCCGCGATTGCGCGCCCCTGCCGGCACCGCCCGCCGCCGACGACTACCGAGAGGCTCTGCGTCTGCTCGGCATCCACGCCGACAGCGACCCGGCGACCATCAAGCGCGCCTACCGCCGGCTGCTCAGCCGGCACCACCCGGACAAGCTGGCCGGCGCCGGGGCGAGCCCGGCGCGGCTGCATGCCGCCACCGCGCGGACCCGCGAGCTGCACGAGGCCTATCGGCTGGTCCGCGACCGCCACGGATTCCGCTAGGGGATAGTCCTGCCGGCCCCGGCGGGCCCACTGCGGGACGGCCGCGCCGTGCGACCAGCGCGGGCGCATCATTATTGCTGGACTGGCTCGCCCAGCAGGCTTTCCACGGCATGGACCGCCGCCCGGGCGCAGAGCACGTCCTCCTGCTCGGAGGCTCCCGACACGCCGATAGCCCCCACGGTCACGCCGTGCTGCAGGAACGGTTCTCCACCGCCGAACAGGGCGATGCGCGGCTGGAGCGGCAGTCCCTGGCGGACCGCCGCCGAGCGGCTTTCCAGGCGAGCCTCCCAGGCGCTGGTGGAGAAGCCGAAACCGACCGCCGTCAGGGCCTTGTTCAAGGCGATGTCGCGGCTCTGCAGCGTCGCGCCGTCCATGTGCGCCAGGTGAATCAGGTGGCCTGCCGCATCGACCACGGAGACGCTGACCCGGACCGACAGTTCGGCAGCCTTGTCCAGCGCCGCCTGTAAGGCCTGCATGGCCAGCGGCAGGGTAACCGTGCCGACCTGGCGCAGGTAACGGGAGTTGCCATTCGTGGTGTGGCTATCGGAACGCTTCACAATCGAACCTCGGTGTAAATGAAATGGTCGGTGGCCGTCGCCGTGGGGCATCCCACGGCGAGGCGTTCGGAACGTGCGGGCTTTTGCTCAGAACGGCACCGCCCTCGCGTGTGTCGCATCCTGCGGGTCGTCCAGGTCGCGGTTGCGCGTTTCCGGCATCTTGAAGGTCGTGTAGATCGTCGCCAGGGTCAGCAGCGCCAGGTAGCAGGCAATCGGAAACCAGGCGCCGACGGCGGCCTGCGGGTCGTCGGGGTTCATCGAGACGACCACCGCGATGATCGCCGCCCCGACCATGGGCGCGATGCCGCCGGCAATGGCGGCGGAGGCTTCCCGGGCGAGAGATACCCCCATGTAGCGATGGCGGGCGCCGAACAGTTCCGGCATGAGCGCGGCCTGCGTGCCGAACATCCCCCAGGTGCCGATCCCGAGCGCGATGGCGATGGCGATCACGCTGGCGACGACGTTGCCCAGGCTCAGGATCCACCAGACCGGAAACGCCAGCAGCAGCTGGAGGATCGCGAAACCGCGGTACACGACGACGCGCCCGAACGCGTCGCTCAACTTTCCGGCGATCGGTACGGTGCAGGCGCCGACGAGGGCCGCACAGATCAGGGTGATCACGCCGACCGGTCCCTTGAGGCCGATGACCCCGACGATGAAGCTGACGGCGAGCGCCTGGTAGATGGAGGAGCCGCCATTTTCCGCGAGCCGCAGTCCGACGCCGATGAGCAGCGTGCGCCTGGAGTCCTTGAGGACGCTTTTCAGCGGGTTGTCGGAGGTCCGCTTGTGCGCCTGCATCCTGATGAAGGTCGGCGACTCTTTCAGCCGCAGGCGCATGTAGAGGCCGACGCCAATGATGATGACGCTGAGGAGGAACGGCACCCGCCAGAGCCAGGTCTCCGTGATGCGGGCCGGGTCGCTGACCATCAAGAGGTAAACCGCCGCGGCGAGCAGCGTGCCGATCTGGATGCCCAGGAACGGCAGGGCCGCGTAGAAGCCCCGCCGACCCGCTGGCGCGTACTCGGTCATCATGACGGCGGCGCCGGCCTGTTCGGCCCCGGCGCCGAGCCCCTGGAGCAGCCGCAGCACGACGAGCAGTACCGGCGCCAGATAGCCCGCCGTCTGGAAGGTCGGCAGGGCGCCGATCAGCGCGCTCGACACGCCCATCAGCAGGACGGTGGCGGAGAGCACGAACTTGCGTCCCAGGCGGTCGCCGAGCAGGCCGAACAGGATGCCGCCGAGCGGCCGTATGGCAAATCCCAGGAAGTAGGTGCCGAAGCTCGCGATCAGGCGCATCTCCGGGGTTTGCTCGGGAAAGAACAGCGGACCGAAGATGAGTGCCGAGGCCAGGGTATACAGCGCGAAGTCGTAGTATTCGAGGGCGCTGCCGAGCGAGCAGGCCCAGGCGGCGCGCCGCAGGTCCCGTGCCGGGATCGCGTCGCCGTGGTGTGCCGCGCCGTCCGTGGCCGGTCGCTCGTCGTCGAGCGCTAGCGGATTGACTGTTGTTGGAGTTGTAGTCGTCATGGTGTTTCCTCGGGGTGCCTTGGCGGATCTTGTTGTGGGCTTACAGGTGCAGGCGCTCGATCTCGTGCAGCATCGCGCGCTCCATCACGTCGATGGGCGCGTCGTGGCCGGTGTAAAGCTCGATTTGCCGGCAGGCCTGGTGCACGAGCATGCGGGTGCCGGCGACGGTCGCGCAGCCCAACTGCCGGGCCTGTCGCAGGAGCGCCGTTTCGACCGGAAGGAACGCCACGTCCATCACGATCAGGTGGGGGGCCAGCCGGCCGTCCAAGGGGTTCACGTCGGGCTGCTTGAAGCCGGCCGAGGTCGCGTTGATGACGATGTCGAAGGCCTGGGCCTCGAAGTCGTCGAGCGACCCGCCGAAATCGACGCCCAGCGCGTCGGCGAGCGCCTTGCCGCGTTCCGCGCTGCGATTGAAGACCTTTACCCGGGCGCCGGCCTGCCGGCAGCCGTAGACGACCGCCTTCGCCGCGCCGCCGGCACCGATGACCGCGACGCGCTTGCCGGCCGGATGGATCGCTTCCCGCAAGGCCCGTACCGCACCCAGGTAGTCGGTGTTGTAGCCGGTCAGCACGCCGTCCCGGTTGTCGATCGTGTTGACCGCACCGATCGCCCGGGCCGACGCGTCGATGGCGTCGAGGTAGGGCATCACTGCCGATTTGTACGGCATGGAGACGTTCATCCCGCGCACGCCCAGGGTCCGTATCGCCTGGACGGCGTTGCGCGGGTCCTCGACGCCGAAACACACGAAGGTGTAGTCGAGGCCGAGTGCCCGGTAGGCGGCGTTGTGGATCTTCTCGCCCAGTGAGAAGGGTTCTCCCATGATCGAGCCGCACAGGGTGGGAATGGAGCGGGGCATGGTGCTTTCCTTTGGTGATGGAGCCGGTTTGTCGAGGGGTGAAGGGCGCCCGCGGCCGGCCCTGTTCGCCGACCGGCCTGGCGAGCCTGTCCTGGTGGGGGCGTGCCGTTGTCGGGGGCTCTAGACGACGCTGGTCAGTCCGCCGTCCACATAGAGCATCTGGCCGTTGACGAAGTCCGAGGCCGCCGAGGCGAGGAACACCGCGGCTCCGCACAGCTCCTCCGGCTTTCCCCAGCGGCCGGCCGGCGTGCGCTGGCATAGCCACGCGGAGAAGTCCTCATCGTCGAGCAGCGCGCGGTTGAGTTCGGTCTGGAAGTACCCCGGGGCCAGCCCGTTGGCCTGGATGCCGTAGCGGGCCCAGTCCGCGCACATGCCGCGGGTGAGCATGCGCAGCGCGCCCTTGGTGGCGGCGTAGGGGGCGATCGAGGGCCGGGCCAGCTCGCACTGCACGGAACCGATGTTGATGATCTTGCCGCGCCGCCGCTCGATCATGCGGCGGGCGACGGCCTGGGAGACGTGGAAGACGCCGTCGAGATTGGTGCGCACGAGGTCGTGCCACTGCTCGGAGCCGAATTCCTCCAGCGGCGCGCGGTGCTGGATGCCAGCGTTGTTGACCAGGATGTCGATGGGGCCGAGGCGCTCCTCCAGGTCGGCGATGGCGGTCCGGACCTGCGCGCCGTCGGTGACGTCGAAGACCGCGAATTCCGCCGCGAAACCCTCCTCGCGCAACGCCTGGCAGGCCGCCCGGCTCCGTTCGACCGCTCGCCCGTTGAGCACCACCGCCGCGCCGGCCTGTGCCAGGCCGCGCGCCAGTTCCAGGCCGATCCCCCGGCAGGAGCCGGTTATCAGGGCTTGCCGGCCGTCGAGGCGAAATCGATCATCTCGATTTATCATGGATAGCTCCTGGTGAAAGGCGGCTCGTTGGGAGTGTTCTCTGCGTTGCGTACCACTTCACCGCAGCTTGCACGGCGCGTCCAATTGTCGTTGCTGATGCTGTTATCAGGATTCATGATCAGCACCAACAGCCGCTTCGCAGGAAAAGAAAACCCATGGAACTCAAGCATTTGCGTGCCTTCATCGTGCTCGCGGAGGAGCTTCACTTCGGCCGGGCGGCGCAGCGCCTGTCGATCGTGCAGCCGGCGCTCAGCATGCAGATCAAGGCACTGGAGGAGGAGTTGGGGGTGCGGCTGTTCGACCGGGACCGGCATGCCGTCGCGCTCAGCGAGGTGGGGCGGATCTTTCTCCCGGAAGCGCGGGCGGCGCTGCATCAGTCGGCGCGTGCGGTGGATATCGCCAAGGCCTCGGGGCGAGGTGAAATCGGCCGGATACGGATCGCCTTCGTCTCCTCCGTGCTGCCCAACGTGCTGCCGACGCTGATTCGCACCCTGCATGTCCGCTTTCCCCGAATCGAGTTCGAACTCAAGGACTTGCCCACTCCCGACCAGTTGGCGGGACTGCGCAACGGGCTGTTCGACTTCGGCCTGGTCCGCCTGCCGATCCTCGGCGCCGGGATCAGGACGCAGGTCGTCCTGCGCGAGTCCTTCGTGGTCGCCCTGCCGGCCGATCATGCGCTGGCGGCGCGTGCCGCGCTGCAGCCGGCCGACCTGGCGGAGGCTCCGCTGTTTCTCCTGGCCCGGCGCTATGCGCCCGGTTTCTACAACGAACTCGTCGCGGCGCTGGACCGGCACGCGGTGGCCTTGCAGATCGCCGCCGAACTCGGCGAGTTCACCACCATGCTGGCGCTGGTCTCGGCGGGCCTCGGGGTGGGACTGCTGCCCTCCGAGGCGGCGCTGGCGCTGCCGCCGAAGGTCGTGGCCAGACCGCTCGAGCTGGGTGGCCATCGGGCGGCAATCGGCCTGGCCTGGACGGAGCTGGACACGCCCATCAAGAACACCGTGTTCGGCCTGTTGCAGGAACTCTTTCCCGACCGGCCCCTGTGATACCGGCCCTGTCGTTCCCTGGCTCCGGGGGCGCCGCCGCGATGGCCTTCTGCCCGGGCAAGGCGGCAACGCAGTCGTGGAAACAATCGGTGGCAGGCCCTAGAGTGGCAAAAGGAAGGCCGACCGGGCGCCCGCGCCTGCCGCCGGCGCCCGATTCTCCTTGAGCGAAGCGCCGCCGCGCGGCCAGAGAGGACCCCATGAGCAGGACCAACGAATCCCTGATGCAACGCCGGATCGCCGCGGTGCCGCGCGGCGTCGGGCAGATCCACCCGATCTTCGCCGAGCAGGCGCGCAACTGCAGCGTGGTCGACGTGGAAGGGCGCGAGTACATAGACTTCGCCGGCGGCATCGCCGTGCTCAACACCGGCCACCTGCATCCGAAGATCGTCGCGGCGGTGGAGGCGCAGCTGCACAAGCTGTCGCACACCTGCTTCCAGGTGCTCGCCTACGAGCCCTACGTCGAACTCTGCGAGCAGCTCAACGCGCGCGTGCCGGGCGACTTCGCGAAGAAGACCCTGCTGGTCACCACCGGCTCGGAAGCGGTGGAGAACGCGGTGAAGATCGCCCGCGCCGCCACCGGGCGCACCGGGGTGATCGCCTTCACCAGCGCCTACCACGGGCGGACCCTGATGACCCTGGCGCTGACCGGCAAGAAGGTCCCCTACGCCGCCGGCATGGGCCTGCTGCCGGGCGGGGTGTTCCGCGCCCGCTACCCGAGCGCGCTGCACGGCGTCGAGGTGGCCGAGGCGCTGGCCAGCGTCGAGCGGATCTTCAAGAACGACGCCGAGCCGCGCGACATCGCCGCGATCGTCGTCGAGCCGGTGCAGGGCGAGGGCGGCTTCAACGTCGCCCCGCCGGAGTTCATGCGCGGCCTGCGCTCGATCTGCGACCGCCACGGCATCCTGCTGATCGCCGACGAGGTGCAGACCGGCGCCGGGCGCACCGGGACTTTCTTCGCCATGGAGCAGATGGGCGTGGCCGCCGACCTCACCGCCTTCGCCAAGTCCATCGCCGGCGGCTTCCCGCTGGCCGGGGTGTGCGGCAAGGCCGAATACATGGACGCCATCGCCCCCGGCGGCCTCGGAGGCACCTATGCCGGCAGTCCGCTGGCCTGCGCCGCGGCGCTGGCGGTGCTTGAGGTGTTCGAGGAGGAGCGCCTGCTCGAGCGCGCCCGCGCGATCGGCACGCGGCTGACCGAGGGGCTCTGGGCGCTCCAGGCCCGCCACCCGTCGATCGCCGAGGTGCGCGGCCTCGGCGCCATGGTCGCGGTGGAGCTGTGCGAGGGCGGCGATGTCGAGAAGCCGGCCAGCGCGCTGACCGGGCAGATCGTCGCCCGGGCCCGCGACAAGGGCCTGATCCTGCTGTCCTGCGGCACCTACGGCAACGTGCTGCGCTTTCTGATGCCGCTGACCGTGCCGGACGAACTGCTCGACCGCGGCCTGGCGATCCTCGCCGAGTGCTTCGACGAGCTGGACTGAGCCGGGGCAGGGCGGAGCGCCGCCCTTGCCGCACCGGCGGCGAAGCGGGAAACTGCACGCCTTTGCCGCAAGCCGTCCCGAGGTACCCATGCAGCCCTTCGCCATCGCCCCGTCGATTCTTTCCGCCGACTTCGCCCGCCTGGGCGAAGAGGTGGACAAGGTCCTCGCCGCCGGCGCCGACATCGTCCACTTCGACGTGATGGACAACCACTACGTGCCCAACCTGACCATCGGCCCGATGGTCTGCACGGCGCTGCGCAAGTACGGCATCACCGCGCCCATCGACGTGCACCTGATGGTCAAGCCGGTCGACCGCATCATCGGCGACTTCCTCGACGCCGGCGCCAGCTACATCACCTTCCATCCGGAGGCCAGCGAGCACATCGACCGCTCCCTGCAACTGATCAAGGACGGCGGCGCCAAGGCCGGCCTGGTGTTCAACCCGGGCACCCCGCTGGATTGCCTGAAGTACGTGATGGACAAGCTCGACATGGTGCTCCTGATGAGCGTCAACCCCGGCTTCGGCGGCCAGAAGTTCATCCCCCGCACCCTCGACAAGCTGCGCGAGGCGCGCGCGCTGATCGACGCCAGCGGCCACGCCATCCGCCTGGAGATCGACGGCGGGCTCAACGTGAAGAACATCGCCGAGATCGCCGCCGCCGGTGCCGACACCTTCGTCGCCGGCTCGGCGATCTTCGGCCAGCCCGACTACAAGGCGGTGATCGACGCCATGCGCGCCGAGCTGGCCCGGGTGCGCCCGTGACGACGCCGCTGCACGGCCTGTTCGGCGGGGAGCTGCCGAAGCTGGCGATGTTCGACCTCGACGGCACCCTGGTGGACTCGGTGCCGGACCTGGCCGCCGCGGTGGACCGCATGCTGGTCCAGCTCGGCCGGGCGCCGGCCGGCGTCGAGCGGGTGCGCCTGTGGATCGGCAACGGCGCGCCGGTGCTGGTGCGTCGCGCGCTGGCCGGCGACCTCTGCCACGACGGCGTGGACGCGGCCGAGGCCGAGGCGGCGCTGGCGCTGTTCATGCGGGCCTACGCCGACAGCCACGGGCTGACCCGCGTCTATCCCGGCGTGGTGGAAACCCTCGACTGGTTGCGCGAGCGCGAGGTGGCCCTTGCCCTGATCACCAACAAGCCGGCGCGCTTCCTGCCCGAGCTGCTGGCCGACAAGGGTCTGGACGGCTATTTCCGCTGGATCGTCGGCGGCGACACCCTGCCGCAGCAGAAGCCCGACCCGGCGGCGCTGTTCTGGGTGATGGAGCGGGCCGGCGTGGCCGCCGGGGAGGCGCTGTTCGTCGGCGACTCGCGCAACGACGTGCTGGCCGCCAAGGCGGCGGGGGTCGCCTGCGTGGCGCTCTCCTACGGCTACAACCACGGCCGGCCGATCGCCGAGGAGGGACCGGCGCTGGTGCTCGACGTGCTGTCCGGGCTGGTTGATTCGACACCCGCGGCTGCGCTAGTGTGACCGCTCTTCTTGCCCATCCCGCCGAGGGAAACGCAATCGTGGTGGTCTCCCGCAAACTCTGGATGAAGGTCATCAAGGCCCTGGCCCGCTGGCGCTGGCGCGCCTGACGACATCCCCTGCCGGCTCGCCGGCGCGTTTGCCCCTTTCCCGTATTCCCGCCCGCCACGAGACTGATTCATGATCCGCGAAGAATTCCTGCGCCTGGCCGCCGAAGGCTACAACCGCATTCCGCTCGCCTGCGAAACCCTCGCCGACTTCGACACCCCGCTGTCGATCTACCTGAAGCTCGCCGACGCTCCCCATTCCTATCTGCTGGAGTCGGTGCAGGGCGGCGAGAAGTGGGGCCGCTACTCGATCATCGGCCTGCCGGCGCGCACCGTGCTGCGCGTCCACGGCCACCGCGTCTCGATCAGCGTCGACGATGTCGAGGTGGAGCGCCACGACTGCGAAGACCCGCTGGCCTTCGTCGAAGCGTTCAAGGCGCGCTACCGGGTGCCGACCCTGCCGGGCCTGCCGCGCTTCAACGGCGGGCTGGTCGGCTACTTCGGCTACGACAGCGTGCGTTACGTCGAGAAGAAGCTCGCCCGTTGCCCGAACCCCGATCCGCTGGGCACCCCGGACATCCTGCTGATGGTCTCCGATGCGGTGGTGGTGTTCGACAACCTGGCCGGCAAGATGCATCTGATCGTCCTCGCCGACCCGGCCGAGGCGGACGCCTTCGAGCGTGGTCAGGCGCGCCTGCGGGCTCTGCTGGAAACGCTGCGCCAGCCGCTGGCGTCGCGCCAGGGCATCGAACTCGGCGCGCCGGCCGGCGCCGAGCCCGAATTCCGCTCGAGCTTCGGCCGCGAGGACTTCGAGCGGGCGGTGACGCGCATCAAGGACTACATCCTCGCCGGCGACTGCATGCAGGTGGTGATCTCCCAGCGCATGTCGATCCCCTTCGCCGCCGCGCCCATCGACCTGTACCGGGCGCTGCGCTGCTTCAATCCGACCCCCTACATGTACTTCTTCAACTTCGGCGACTTCCACGTGGTCGGCAGCTCGCCGGAAGTGCTGGTGCGCGTCGAGGACGGCCTGGTCACGGTGCGCCCGATCGCCGGCACCCGTCCGCGCGGCGCCAGCGAGGAAGCCGACCTGGCGCTGGAAAAGGACCTGCTCTCCGACGCCAAGGAGCTGGCCGAGCACCTGATGCTGATCGATCTGGGCCGCAACGACGTCGGCCGGGTCGCCGACACCGGTTCGGTGAAGCTCACCGAGAAGATGGTCATCGAGCGCTACTCCAACGTCATGCACATCGTCTCCAACGTCACCGGCCACCTGAAGGACGGGCTGACGGCGATGGACGCGCTGCGCGCCATCCTGCCGGCCGGCACCCTCTCCGGTGCGCCGAAGATCCGCGCCATGGAGATCGTCGACGAGCTGGAGCCGGTCAAGCGCGGCGTCTACGGCGGCGCGGTCGGCTATCTGGCGTGGAACGGCAACATGGACACCGCGATCGCCATCCGCACCGCGGTGATCAAGGACGGCGAGCTGCACGTGCAGGCCGGCGCCGGCATCGTCGCCGACTCGGTGCCGGCGCTGGAGTGGGAGGAAACCCTGAACAAGCGCCGCGCGATGTTCCGCGCCGTGGCCCTGGCCGAGCAGGGCAAGGCCTGAAGGCGGCGACGGGGCCGGGTGGATCGTAGGGCGGGTGAAACCCGCCGATTTCGGTGCGGTCCCGCGCCATGTTCGGCGGGTTTCACCCGCCCTACGGCTGCGGATCGAGCGCCCGGCGTAGGGGGATCATCGGCGAGCGGGCGAAGCCTTGGCGGGCGTAGAAGCGCTGGGCGTCGAGGTTGTCGGCGTCGGTCAGGAGGGTGATGCGCCGGCAGCCGCGGCGGTGCGCGGTGGCGATGGCCGCCTCCAGGAGCTGCGTGCCGAGGCCATGGCCGCGGGCCGCGGCATCCACCACCATGTCCTCGAGCAGCGCCACCGGCGCGCCCAATGCGGTAGAGACGGTGTAGAGCAGGTTGACCATGCCGAAGGCCCGCCCGTCCTCCTCGGCGAGGAGGATCTCGCCGACCGCCGGCTGCTCGATGATCGCCGCCAGACCACGCTGCTGCGCGGCGCGGTCGGGGCTGAATTCGGCTTCCTGGGCGAACAGCTGGTCGAGCAGGCGGCACAGCGCCGGGATGTCGGCGGGCGTGGCGGGGCGGATCTCCATGGGCGTGTCTCCGAGGGGGCATGGCCGGGCCGGGCTTCTCCCGGGACGGCGGCGGGCTTAACCTGCGAGGAGCAGGCGGTTACCGGCAGGCCGGCATGATACCGGCCCCGGCCTTCCTTTTCCTTCGTCTGCCAAGGAGCGAACCATGCAGATGCCCGTCAACACCTTCAAGCAGCGCCTGAGCCAGGAGGCGCAGATCGGCGTCTGGGTCGGCCTGGCCGATCCCTACTGCGCCGAGCTGGCGGCCAATGCCGGCTTCGACTGGCTGCTGCTCGACGGCGAGCACGCGCCCAACGACCTGCGCTCGCTGCTCGGCCAGCTCCAGGCGGTGGCGCCCTATGCCTGCCAGGCGGTGGTCCGTCCGCCGGTCGGCGATCCGGTGCTGATCAAGCAACTGCTCGACATCGGTGCGCAGACCCTGCTGGTGCCCATGGTGGAAACCGCCGAGCAGGCCCGCGAGCTGGTCGCCGCCATGCACTACCCGCCGCGCGGCATCCGCGGGGTCGGCGCCGCGCTGGCCCGTGCCTCGCGCTGGAACAGCATTCCCGACTACCTGGACGAGGCCGACGCGCAGATGTGCCTGCTGGTCCAGGTGGAGAGCGTCAGGGGACTGGAGAATCTCGACGCCATCGCCGCGGTCGAGGGGGTGGACGGGGTGTTCATCGGCCCAGCGGATCTCTCGGCGTCCATGGGCCATCGCGGCGCGCCGGGGCATCCGGCGGTGGTGGCGGCCATCGAGGACGGCATCGCGCGCATCCGCCGGGCCGGCAAGGCGGCCGGCATTCTTTCCACGGACGAGGCGCGGGCGCGCCGCTACCTGGAGCTGGGCTGCGCCTTCGTCGCCGTGGGCGTCGACACCAGCCTGCTGATGCGCGCCATGAGGAGCCTGGCCGGCCGCTTCAAGGGGAACGACGCGGGCCCTGCCGGAAGCGGCGGCGGCTACTGAGGGCGCGCGCTGGCGGTCAGAAGACCTTGGAGATCGAGGCGACGAAGTTGGCGTCGCAGTAGGTCTCGTTGCCGGTGTAGTTCTCGCACTCCTCGTCCTTCAGGTCGGTCTGGGTATAGGTCAGGCCGAACTGCAGGCCGACGAACTCCTTGCTCACCCCGACGTACCAGTCGTAGTAGGAGTCTTCGCCCTGGGTCGCGCCGTCCTTGTAGAAGGAGTCGTCCTTGAAGTCGTACTTGCCGGCGCGCAGTGACAGGCCCACCCCGTAGGGCAGGTCGCGCTTGTAGCCGACGTAGGAATAGACGGCGGTGTTGTCGTGGCTGTAGTCGTCGGAATAGTTGATGCCGACCTTGAAGCCGTAGGCGGAAAGGCTGCCGTAGTACTCGCTGTAGTTCAGGTCGGCATTGCCGAGGTCGTCGCCCGGATAGTCGTACTTGAGCCAGCCCACGTCGAAGCTCAGCTCCTCGGTGAGCTTGTTGGTGTAGCCGAAGTAGTAGTCGCGCTCCGTGTTCGCGTTCGAGGTTTCGTAGTCGACGTTGGAGATCCAGGTGCCGACGTACAGTCCGCTCTGGTGGACGATGTCCAGTCCGCCCTGGATGGCCGGGTCGCCCTTGGTCTGCGAGATGCCGCGGAAGATGTACTCGGAGGCCAGGGTGGCGTTGGCAGTGATGCTGAACTCGCCCAGGGGCGTGTCCACTGCCAGCCCCGCCACGGCGATGCAACTGCCGGCCACGGCACCGACGGTGGTGAGGGCGAGGGTCGTTTTCTTGAGCATGACGCGTCTGTCCTTGAGGTTTCGATGCGCGTGTTTCGCGCTGGTCTGGAAGGGGGCCGGTGAAGCTTTTTTGAGATAAGCACAGGGCTTGCCAACTGGCCGGAGGTTTTTCCGTAAAAAATGTTTCCGAGTTTTTTCGGGCTTTTCTGCACCGGTTTGATGACGTTCGGTACTTACTGTGCATCGTTCCGGTGCGTCGACCATGGCTGGCACGGAACATCGTTGCGCCGGCTGTGCCGATACCCGGCTGGGGCCCTTTGATGGGGCATCGGCACGGCCGGAGTCGCCCCACCGGCCGTGCCGGGCGCGGTGAGCGCAGTGGGCGAGGGTGGTGCGAACAGCGTGCCGGGTGCTCCAGGAGGGGACCGCTGTCCGATGGTCGTTACCGATGCCGTCCCGAGGCCATCTCCCCGGCTGTCGACTCGTCGAAGCGTCCGACATGGCCGCTCCAGGCGAGCGGCTGGCCGTCGACCACGGCCTGGTGCGCCTGCGCCGCGTCCGGGGCGTCGGCGATGGCCAGCGTCACCCTTCGGCCGTCGAGCAGTTCGAGCACGACGATATCGGCATCCGTGGCGCGGGCATGGCGCAGTGCGGCGATCCGGCTCTGGCTGTCGCTGACCGTCTCCGTGTCCGGGTCATACAGGCACCCCTTTCAAGGTCTTTTACTTTTCGAGGCCTTGATGAGGCGGTCGGTGGAGACATGGGCGCGAGCCGTCGCGGCATCGACCCAGGCCTTGGGCTTTTCCACCTTGGGGCCGCGCTTACTGGTCGCCACCTGGCTGGGCTTGATCTGTCGTGCCAATGCCAACAGGCGCTGTGCCAGTGTGCTGGCCGAATCGTCGGCCCAGGCGGGCCAGTGCTCCACCGCCAGCGCGACGAGCATCCCCTCGTAACGGCTTCTGACCTGCACCGCCAGGTGGTAGGGGGACGCCTCCCAGCCCTCGGGAAGCCGTTCGCGATGTGCCTGTTCCACG
>NZ_FOFJ01000047.1 GCF_900110885.1 Azotobacter beijerinckii
TGGCCTTGACCTCGAGGGTCTTGAGCACCACGCGGCCGTCGTCGAGCAGCAGGACGTCGCCGGGCTTGCTGTCGGTGATCAGCGCCTCGTAGTCGATGCCGACGCGGGTCGCGTCGCCGGCGTTCTTGTCCAGGGCGGCGTCGAGGACGAAGCGCTGGCCCTTGTGCAGCGTCACCTTGCCCTCGGCGAAGCGCGAGATGCGGATCTTCGGGCCCTGCAGGTCGGCGAGGATGGCGACGAAGCGCCCGTGCTTGGCGGCCATCTCGCGCACCAGCGCGGCGCGGGCCCTATGTTCCTCGGCCTTGCCGTGGGAGAAGTTCAGGCGCACCACGTCGACCCCGGCGAGGATCAGTCCTTCGAGGACTTCGGGGGTTTCGGTGGCCGGGCCGAGGGTGGCGACGATCTTGGTTCTTCGCAGCATGGCGTTCATTCCTCTGGAAACGTTCTTGTGGAGGCTCGGGTGAAACGACTGGCGGAGCCGGGCGATTGGCGGCCCCGGTCCTGCCAGGCGGGACGGCCGCGCGCAAGCGCTGCCGTCCCGGTGCCGCTCAGCGGCGGCTGACGCTCAGGGCGACCAGGCTGCCGAGCACGGTCATCCCGGCCAGCAGGTACAGGGCGACGTCGGTGGTGCCGGTCATGTCCTTGATCCAGCCGACCAGATAGGGGCTGACGAAGCCGGCGATCTGCCCCATGGAGTTGATCAGGGCCAGACCGGCGGCGGCCGCGGCGGTACTGAGGAAGGCGGTCGGCAGCGGCCAGAACATCGGCAGGCCGGTGAGCGCGCCCATGGTCGCGATGCTCAGGCCGAAAATGGCCATGACCGGGTTGCCGGCGAAGCTCACCGCGACGATCAGCCCGGCGGCGCCCATCCACATCGGCACCACCAGGTACCAGCGGCGTTCGCCGCCCAGGTCGGACAGGTGGCCGACCAGTTGCATGAAGAGGCCGGCCAGCAGGTAGGGAATCGCGCTGATCCAGCCGATCACCAGGGCATCGCTGAAGCCCAGGGACTTGATGATCGACGGCAGCCAGAAGTTGATCGCGTAGACCCCGCTCTGGATGCAGAAGTAGACCAGGCCGAAGGCCCACACGGTGGGATTGCGCAGCACCGCGGACACCGAGTCGGATACTCCCCGTACCTTGCTCGCTTCGTCGGCGCTCAGGTCGGCTTCGAGCAGGCGGCGTTCGTCGTCGCTCAGCCAGCGGGCCTTGGCGAAGCCGTCGCTGAGCATGAAGATCGCCAGCACGCCGAGCAGCACGGTCGGCAGGCCCTGGATCAGGAACATCCACTGCCAGCCGGCGAGTCCGCCCTGGCCGAGCGCGAAGTGGTTGAGAATCCACCCGGAGAAGGGCCCGCCCACCAGGCCGGACACCGGGATCGCCGCCATGAACAGGGCCATGATGCGACCGCGGCGATTGGCCGGGAACCACTGGGAGAGGTAGAGCACCATGCCCGGGAAGAAGCCGGCCTCGGCGGCGCCGGTGAACAGGCGCAGGATGTAGAACTGCTCGGGCGTCTTGACCAGCAGCAGGGCGGTCGAGAGCAGGCCCCAGGCGATCATCATCACGGCGATCCAGCGGCGCGGGCCGAAGCGGGTCAGCGCCAGGTTGCTGGGCACGCCGCACAGCACATAGCCGATGAAGAAGATCCCGGCACCGAGGCCGTAGATGGTTTCGCTGAACGACAGGTCCTTGAGCATCTGCAGCTTGGCGAAGCCGACGTTGACGCGGTCGATGTAGTTGAACAGGTAGCAGACGAAGATGAAGGGGATGATCCGCCAGGTGATCTTGCGGTACAGCGCGTTCCGTTCGTCCTGGGCAGCGACGGAGCAGGCTGCGGTGCTGTTGGGGACGGACATTTCTTATCTCTCTTGTGGTTGTCGTTCGGAGCCGCGATCCACCACGGGCTCCTTGGCTGCGGAGTCTCAATCATCGACTGGCCATCGTCTTCGGCGATCTGCACGATGGCCGGCCTGCCAGGTTGTGCAGATGAACAATGCCCCGGCCGGGGGACGAGCCGATGCTGGGCGCCCCATCGGGATGCGGGACACCGGCGCGGGACTGGCGTACACAATTGGAGAGGCCCTTCCGAGAGGGCTGGACAGGTTTCGCCACGGGAGTGGACTTGCATGTTCGAACTGGACCATGAGCTGGCGCAGGACATCGTCACGCGGGCGATGGCGATCCTGCCGTACAACGTCAACGTGATGGACAGCCAGGGGCTGATCCTCGCCAGCGGCGAGCCCAGCCGGATCGATACCCGGCACGAAGGCGCGCAACTGGTGCTGTCCAACGCCCGGGTGGTGGCGATCGACAGCCAGGCGGCGTCCTGCCTGAAGGGCGTACAGCCGGGGATCAACCTGCCGCTGTTCTTCGACCGGCGGCTGATCGGCGTGCTGGGCATCACCGGCGACCCGGAGCAGGTGCGCCTCTACGGCGAGCTGCTGCGCATGACCGCCGAAATGCTGGTCGCCCAGCGCCACCAGCAGGCCGAGCACCAGTGGCGCCGTCAGCGCAGCGACGACCTGATGGCGCTGCTCCTGGAGGACGGCGGCGATGCTCCCCGGCTGCTCGACGAAGCCCGCTTGCTCGGCCTCAAGCCGCAGTTGGCGCGCACCCCCTGGCTGTTCGAGCTGGCCGAGGGACAATCTGCCGAGCGACTGGGCGACTGGCTGCTGGGGCGCCATCCGGACAGCTGGTGCGTATCGCCGGCGGCCGGCTCGCTGCTCTGGTGCCAGCCAGGAGCCAGCCTCGACGAGCAGGCCCAGACACAGCTGCTGGAACGGCTCGCGGCGCAGGGCTGGCAGATCCTGCGCGTCGCCGTCGGCGAGTTGGCCGAGGGCGTCGAGGGCATGCGCCACGGTTACCGCCGGGTACGCGATCTGCTCGCCTACGGCCGGGCGATCCTCCCCCGCCAGCGGCTGCTCGGCCTGTCGCGTTACCGCCTGCCGGCGCTGCTCTGGCACTACCGCGACGACGAGGCGGTCGAGGAACTGCTGCGGCCGCTGCAGCGGCTGCGTGCCCGCGACGCCGGCGGCCAGTTGCTCGGCACCCTGCGCAGCTGGTGCGAGCACCGCGGGCACAGCCAGGCCTGCGCCGATGCCCTCGGCGTGCACCGCAACAGCCTGCGCTACCGCCTGGAACGGATCGCCGAGCTGAGCGGGGTCGACGCGCTGCGCCTGGATGGCCTGCTGACCCTCTACCTGGGCATGCAGCTGCTGCCGTGGGACGAACCGGCCGCCTGAGGCTTTGTGCTTTTGCACAGAAATGGCGTGCCGCTCTTGGTCGTTCCGTCGACGCGCGCCGGGCGATTGCCCAGCAGAATGAAGCCTGCGCCTGTGCGCATCCCATACCCACAAGAGAAGATCCGCCATGAAAATCGTCATCGCTCCCGATTCGTTCAAGGAAAGCCTGTCGGCCACCGACGTGGCCGCGGCCATCGCCGCCGGGCTCGGCGAAGTCTGGCCGCAGGCCGAGCTGCTCTGCCGGCCGATGGCCGACGGCGGCGAGGGCACGGTGGACGCGGTGATCGCTGCGGTCGGCGGCGAGCGGCGCGAAAGCCTGGTGCGCGGCCCGCTCGGCGAGCCGGTGGCGGCGCACTGGGGCTGGGTCGCCGGGAGCCGCAGCGCGGTGATCGAGATGGCCGCGGCCAGCGGCCTGCACCTGGTGCCGGCGGACCGCCGCGATGCCTTGCGCAGCTGCACCTACGGCACCGGCGAGCTGATCCTCGCGGCGCTGGAAGCCGGCGCCGAGCGGATCGTCCTCGGCTTCGGCGGCAGCGCCACCAACGACGCCGGCAGCGGCATGCTGCGCGCCCTCGGCGCGCGCTTCGAGGACGCCGAGGGGCGCCCGCTGCCGCCCGGCGGCGCGGCGCTGGCGCAGTTGCAGCGGATCGACCTGAGCGGCCTCGATCCGCGCCTGGCGACGGTGGACTTCGAGGTCGCCTGCGACGTCGACAACCCGCTGTGCGGGCCGCGCGGCGCCTCGCACGTGTTCGGTCCGCAGAAAGGCGCGACGCCGGAGCAGGTGCGCCAGCTCGACGCCGCCCTCGGCCGCTTTGCCGACGTCTGCGCGGCGGCGCTGGGCCGCGACGCGCGGGACAGCCCCGGCTGCGGTGCGGCCGGCGGGATCGGCTTCGCGGCGCGGACCTTCCTCGGCGCGACCTTCCGCCCCGGCATCGAGCTGGTCGCGCAGGTCAGCAACCTGGAACAGGCCATGGTGGGTGCCGACCTGGTGATCACCGGCGAGGGCCGGATCGACGAGCAGACCCTGTACGGCAAGACCCCGATGGGCGTGGCGACCATCGCCAAGCGCCACGGTGTGCCGGTCGTCGCCCTGGCCGGGATGCTCGGCGAGGGCTACGAGCGCCTCTATGGCCACGGCATCGACGCCGCCTTCAGCCTGGTTCCCGGCCCGATCAGCCTGGCCACCGCCCTCGCCGACGCCCCACTCCTGCTGCGCCGGCGCGCCGCCGACATCGCCCGGCTCTGGCAACTGGCGCGGGGCTGAAGGGCGACGTTTGCCCTGGCGTGGAGACCCGCACGCGGTGAAGACAGTCCGGGCGGATGGCGATACAGTCGCCCGGGATACGACGGCCACCCTGGCCGGACCCCGTGCAGCGTCGGCCCCGGGCGATCTATCCGCTCCGCCCGCGCGCCAAAGGCGCTCACTCCTTCGCAGTGGGAGATAGAAATAGATGCCTTTACTGGCTGGGATTCTCAGCGTTCTCGCGCTGGTACTGGCGGCGGCCACGATCGTCGGCGTGATCGCGCCGTCGCTGTTCAGGAACCGAAAGACCGGACAAGTACCCAAACGCCTGTCGGTGCTGGTCTGGGGATGCATTGCCGTGTTCGTGGCGATGGTGCTGGCCGGCAGCCTCGTTCCGGCGCCGGAGCCGAAAGCGGCCAAGACCGGGACAAAAGACGCGGCCTCCAGCACGCGCCTGGTTGGCGGGGTCCCGTTTATGGTGTGAGCATCGCGATGCTGGTTTCGGGTGGGTGCTTGCCCACCTCCAGAGCGTCATGACGAGGCGCTTTCCTCGGCCATACCGACAGGTTCCGCCTTGCACGGCGGGTCACTTTTGCCAGTCGCGGCAAAAGTAACCAAAACCGCTTGCCCCTCCATCGGCCCTGCGCTGCGCTCCGGGTTCCCTCCCTCCGTCGTCGCTCCAGGAGTCCGGCCCGAAAGGCCATCCATGGCCATCGGGCCTTTCGCCGCATCCATGCGGCTCAACCCCTTGCGCAACGACTCCGCTCGGCCTCCTGCAAGGGGCGCTCGGCGCTGCCTGACAAGCTCTGCATCAAGATGCAAAAGCAAAGTCACATGATTACAGCCAAACTTGCTTCCAGCTTTCTGCCCAACTTTCAGCCCACTCCCCGGTCCCGTCAGGAGGCCGAGCGTAGGCACTGCGCAGGGGGACGCGAGGCAGGACGCCGAGCGAGTCACGAAGGGACAAGGACGTCCCTTCGTGACGTGCCCCCGGAGCAGTGCCGGAGCGAGGGAACCCGGAGCGCAGCGCAGGGCCGGATGTCGGGCGCGCTTTCTCTTTGGTTACTTTCTCTTTCGCGCGAGCAAAGAGAAAGTGACTCGCCGTGCAAGGCGAAACCTGTCGGTGGAGCCGAGGAAAGCGCTTCGTCATAATCCCAGAAAACAGGCCGGCACCCGCCAAAGCCAGGCCACACTCCAGCGGTAGGTGTCGAAAGTGGCATCCCCCTTCCCCGCTCTTCCCCCGCTACCACAACCGACACCCCACACCACTACATTCATTTTTTACATATTAGAATATGCAAAAAATGAATTTCCATCATTCTGCCTGCCTCTGTAGCCTTCTAAGCAACCAGCCGGACAAGATCCTTTTCTTATAAGAAACGAACAGGCCCTTGTCCTTTCCAACCCTCGCACAGGCAGGAGCCCGGCACATGAGCGTTCAGATTCTCGGCATGATCGGCCATCGACTTTCCTCGGAAACCATCGCCCCGGTGGGTCCGGTGTTCGACAAGCACTACATCCGCAACTTCGCCCAGGCGCACGAGAACGCCGGCTTCGACCGCATTCTGGTCGGCTACTGGTCCGACCAGCCCGACGGCTTCCTGGTCACCGCCCTGGCCGGCCTGTCCACCAGCCGCATCGGCCTCTTGCTCGCGCACCGCCCGGGCTTCGTCGCGCCGACCCTGGCCGCGCGCAAGCTGGCCACCCTCGACCAGCTGCTCGACGGCCGCCTGGCGCTGAACGTGATCAGCGGCGGCAGCGACACCGAGCAGCGCAAGGACGGCGATTTCCTCGACCACGACCGGCGCTATGCGCGCACCGACGAGTTCCTCGAGGTGGTGCGCAAGACCTGGACCGCCGAGCAGCCGTTCGACCACCAGGGCGAGTTCTATCGGGTCGAGCAGGCCTTCTCGGCGGTCAAGAGCGAGCAGAAGCCGCACCTGCCGGTGTATTTCAGCGGCGCCTCGGACGCGGCGATCCGCGTCGCCGGCAAGCACGCCGACGTCTACATGCTGTGGGGCGAATCCCTGCAGCAGACCCGCGAACTGGTCGAGCGGGTGCGCGCCGAGGCGGCCAAACATGGCCGCCACATCGAGTTCAGCGTGTCCTTCCGGCCGATCGTCGCCGCCACCGAGGACGCCGCCTGGGCCAAGGCCGAGGTCATCCTGAGCCGCGCCCGTTCGCGCCAGGAAGTGGCCCGTCCGGAACTCTCCCTCAAGCCGGAAAGCATCGGCGCCCAGCGCCTGCGCGCCACCGTGGCCCAGGGCGAGCGGGTCGACAAGCGCCTGTGGACCGGCATCGCCGGACTGGTCGGCGGCGGCCACAACTCCACCGCGCTGGTCGGCACCCCCGAACAGGTCGCCGACGCCCTGATCGACTACTACGACCTGGGCATCCGCAACATCCTGATCCGCGGCTTCGACCCGCTCAACGACGCCGTCGACTACGGCCGCGAGCTGATCCCGCTGATCCGCGCCAAGGCGGCCGAACGCGACCTGCAGAGCAGCGCCCGCCGCGCCTGAGCCCCCTCCCCGCCGCAGAACCCGGCGCGACCGCACCAGCGGAGCGCTCCACAGCCTTTCGTGGAGACCGCTTCATGACCAACCCGCTGCTCGCCCCGGCGAGCCTCCTTCCCCTGCCCGACCGCGAGACCGACCGATGAGCCGCCAGATCCACCTGGCCGGCTTCCTGCTCGCCGGCCCCGTCGTCCACAGCCATGCCGTCTGGCGCCACCCGGACACCCTCGGCGACTACCTCGATCCCGAGTACTACGCGCGCAGCGCCCGGGTGCTGGAGGAAGGCCTGTTCGACCTGCTGTTCTTCGCCGACCGCTTCGCCATCGGCGACCAGCTGGGCGGCTCCCGCGAACTGGCGCTGCGCTACGGCGCCCAGGACGCCACCCGCCTCGACCCGCTGCCGATCCTCTCCTACCTGGTCGGCCAGACGCGCCGGCTCGGCCTCGGCGTCACCCGCTCCACCACCTATTACGAGCCGGCCCACGTGGCCCGCTCGCTGGCCACCCTCGACCACCTGTCGCGCGGGCGCGCCGCCTGGAACATCGTCACCTCGATGAACGACAGCGAGGGCCGGCTGTTCGGCAAGGACCGCCATCTGGAACACGACCTGCGCTACGACCGCGCCGACGAGTTCGTCGAGGTCGCCCTGAAGCTGTGGAGCAGCTGGGCGCCGGACGCGCTCAAGCTCGACCGCGAACGGGGCATCCTCGCCGACCCGGCCGGGGTCCGCGACGTCGCCCACCACGGCGAGTGGTTCAAGGTCGAAGGCCCGCTGAACATCCCGCGCAGCCCGCAGGGCCGCCCGCTGCTGATCCAGGCCGGCTCCAGCGGCCGCGGCCGGCGTTTCGGCGCGCGCTGGGCCGAGGCGATCTTCAGCATCCACGGCAACCTGCCGGCCATGCGCGCCTTCCGCGACGACGTGCGCCGGCAGGTGATCGCCCAGGGCCGGGCGGCGGACCAGTGCAAGGTGCTCACCGCGGTGATGCCCTTCATCGGCGGCAGCGAGGCCGAGGCGCGCGCCAAGCGCGACCGCCACAACGCCCTGGCGCGCCCGGAGATCGGCCTGGCGACCCTCGCCGCGCAGCTCAACTTCGACTTCTCCGCCTTCCCCCTGGACACCCGCCTGGAAGCGATCGCCGCACAGCCCGGCACGCCGCCGGCGGTGGCCGAGAAACTGCGCTCGCTGGGCGCCTCGCTGAGCCTCGGCGAACTCGCGCAAAGCTTCGCCAGCAGCGTGCGCGTGCCGCAGCTGGTGGGCAGCGGCGTGCAGATCGCCGAGCAGCTGGCGGAGATCTTCAACGCCGGCGGCTGCGACGGCTTCGTGATCTCCCCCGGCTACCTGCCGGGCTCCTTCGCCGAATTCGCCGAGAGCGTGGTGCCGCACCTGCAGCGCCTGGGTCTCTACCGCCGCGCCTACGAGGGCACGACCCTGCGCGAACACCTGGGCCTCGGCCCCCTGGAGGCCTGAATGGGCACCCCCACGACCGCCGAGGACTGGCTGGCGCTGGCCCACGAGATCGGCGAGGAATTCACCCGCGACATCGCCCGCCGCACCCGCACCCGCGAACGCCCCGACGCCCAGCTGCGGCGCCTCAAGGACAGCGGCCTGACCAACCTGGCGATCCCCCGCGAGCTGGGCGGCGCCGGCCAGCGCTGGTCGCTGATCGTCCGCACCATCCGCGAACTGGCCGCCGGCGACGGCTCGGTCGGCATGCTCTACGGCTACCACCAGCTCAACGTGGTCAACCTGCGCCGCGAGCCGCAGCCGCGCCGCGACCACCTGCTGGCGGAAATCGCCGAACGCCGGCTGTGGCTGGCCGGGGTGGTCAACCCGCGCGACGACGACATCATCGCCACGCCGGACGGCGAGGGTTTCCGCCTCGACGGCCGCAAGGGCTTCTGCAGCGGCGCGGCCTTCGCCGACCTGCTCAGCGTCAGCGCGCGGCATGCCCGCGACAGCCGGCGGCTGATGGCGCTGATCCCCGCCGACCGTCCCGGCCTGCACTACGCCGACGACTGGGACCACTTCGGCGTGGAGCGCAGCGACAGCGGCAGCTTCGTCCTCAGCGAAGTGCGCGCCGAACCCGGCGAAGTCATCGCCAACGACCTGGAGGACGGCGACGACTTCTCCGCGGTGATCCGCACCCCGGTCAACCAGTCCGCCTTCACCCAGTTCTACCTCGGCAGCGCCCTCGGCGCGCTGCGCGCGGCGCGCGCCTACGTGCACCGCGAAGGCCGCGCCTGGCTGCACGCCGGCGTCGACAAGGCCCATCAGGACCCGCTGCTGGTCAGCCAGTTCGGCGAGCTGTGGATCGCCCTGCAGGGCGCCATCGCCCTGGCCGACCGCGCCGCGCTCAAGGTCGACGAGCTGCTCGCCGCGGACGAAGCCTTCACCGCCGAGCTGCGCGGCGAGGCCGCCATCGAGGTGGCCGCCGCCAAGGTGCTCGCCGCGCGCACCGCGCTGGACGTCACCAGCCGGGTGTTCGAGGTGATGGGCGCACGCGCCACCCACAACCGCTACGCCTTCGACCGCTTCTGGCGCGACACGCGCACCCACAGCCTGCACGACCCGCTCGCCCACAAGCTGCTGGAAGTCGGCGAGTACGCCCTGAACGGCCGGTACCCGCCGGTGCGGGCCTACACCTGAGGACACGCCATGCCCGGAAAACGCTTCAAACGCCTGCTCGGCGCCGCGCTGCTCGGCAGCTCCCTGCTCGCTGGCGCCCAGGCCCTCGCCGCCACCCTGGTGGTCGGCGATCAGAGCTTCAACAACCGCACGGTCATGGAGGCCGCCGGGGTGCTCGCCGACCTGCCCTACGCCCTGGAGTGGAAGCAGTTCACCGCCGGCTCGCCGGTGGCCGAGGCGCTGAACACCGGCAGCCTCGACGTGGGCCTGCTGGGCGACGCGCCGCCGCTGTTCCTCGGCGCGCTGGGCGCGCCGATCAAGGTGATCGGCGTCAGCACCCAGAACCTCGACGGGGTGGCCGTGCTGGTCCGCAAGGATTCGCCGATCCACAGCCTGGCGGACCTGCGCGGCAGGAACGCGGCGATCTGGAAGGGCTCCTGGAGCCAGCAGTTGTTGTTCACCGCCCTGGAACGGGCCGGGGTTTCCCCCGACGAGCTGCAGCTGCGCTACCTCGGCGCCCTGGACGCCTCCCACGCCCTAGAGGGCGGCGCGGTGGACGTGATCGCCACCTGGGAGCCCTACGTCAGCCAGCAGCTGCGCAACGGCGCGCGCGTCCTGACCACCGCCGAGGGCCTGATCCCGGCGCAGAGCTTCGTCGTCGCCACCGACAAGGCCATCGCCGACAAGCGCGAACTGCTCGGCGACTTCCTCCGCCGTCTGCAGCAGGCCCGCGAGTGGGTCCGCCAGAATCCGGCCAATAGCGAGAAATATGCCGACACCTGGGCCGAACTGACCCGCGCCGAACGCGACATCGCCCGCCGCTGGTTCTCCGGCGCGGCTATCCGCGTGCGGCCGATCGACGACCAGGCGGTCGCCGAGGCCCAGCAGACCGTGGACTTCTTCAGCCGGATCGGCCTGATCAAGAACTATCCGGCCGCCAGCCTGTTCGACGCCTCTTTCAACCGTTACCTGCCATCGCCGCCCGCCCAGGCGGCCCGTTAAGGAGATTCCCCCTCATGAACGCCATCACCCGGATCGACTCGGTCAAGGAGCGCGTCGGCGCCGCCGAATGGGAGGCCCGCGTCAAGCTGGCCGCCACCTATCGCCTGGCCGCCCGGCTGCGCTGGACCGACCACATCTACACCCACTTCTCGGTGCGGGTGCCGGGGCCGGACCGGCACTTCCTGATCAACCCCTACGGCCTGGCCTTCGACGAGATCACCGCCTCCAGCCTGGTCAAGGTGGACATCGACGGCACCCTGCTCGACGACCCCACCGGCCTCGGCATCAACCGCGCCGGCTACGTGATCCACAGCGCCATCCACGGCGCCCGCGAGCACACCCATGCGGTGCTGCACACCCACACCACCGCCGGCATCGGCGTATCGGCGCAGCGCGACGGCCTGCTGATGATTTCCCAGCACGCCACGCGCTTCCACAAGCGCCTGGCCTACCATGACTACGAAGGCATCGCCCTGGACCTGGACGAGCAGCAGCGGCTGGTCGCCGACATCGGTGAGCACGATGCGCTGATCCTGCGCAACCACGGCCTGCTCACCAGCGGCCGGAACATCGAGGAGGCTTTCTACAACCTCTATTACCTGGAGCGCGCCTGCGCCGCCCAGCTCGCCGCGCAGTCCGGCGGCGCGGCGCTGCACATCCTGCCCGAAGCGGTGGCGGAAAAGGCCGCGCGGGCCTTCGAGGACGCCGTCGTCCAGGGCCGTCACCACTCCCACTGGGACGCCTACCTGCGCCAGCTCGAGCGCGACGATCCGGGCTTCGCCCGCTGAGCGCAAGGAGGCTTGCGATGAAAAGCACCGCCCTGGCCGCGCTGGCCGCCACCCTCTTCCTGCATGCCTTCCCGGCCCAGGCCGCCGAACCGCTGACCCTGCGCATCGCCGACCAGAAGGGCAACATGCGCGCCCAGCTGGAGGCGGCCGATGCGCTGAAGGATCTGCCCTACGTCATCCAGTGGTCGGAATTCCCCGCCGCCGCGCCGCTGGCCGAAGCCCTCAACGCCGGCGCGGTGGACGCCGGGATCATCGGCGACGCGCCGCTGCTGTTCAGCCTGGCCGCCGGCGCCCAGGTCAAGGCCATCGCGGTGAACAAGTCCAACCCCTACGGCACCGCACTGCTGGTGGCCGGGGACAGTCCACTGAAAACCGCCGCCGACCTCAAGGGCAAGCGCATCGCCACCGGGCGCGGCTCGATCGGCCATTTCGTCGCCCTCAAGGCGCTGGAAAAGGCCGGGCTCGCCGAGCAGGACGTGGAGTTCCGCTTCCTCGGCCCGGTGGACGCGAAGATTGCCCTGGCCAACGGCTCGGTGGACGCCTGGGCGACCTGGGAACCCTACACCGCCCTGGCCGAAAGCAGCGGCCAGGGCCGGGTGCTGGTCGACGGCCGCGGCCTGTGGGCCGGCAACAGCTACCTCGCCGCCACCGATAAGGCGCTGGCCGATCCGGCCCGCCGCGAGGCGCTGCAGGATTATCTGCAGCGCCTGAACGGCGCCCAGCACTGGGCCTACGGTCATGTCGACGACTACGCCAAAACCCTGGCGCGGATCATCGGCTTTCCCGAGGACGCGGCCCGCCTGTCCTTCGCCCGTCGCGAACTGCGCTGGCAGGCGGTGGACGCGGCGACCGTCGCCCAGCAACAGGCGACCGCCGACTTCTACCAAGCCCACGCCCTGCTGCCGCAGCGCCTGGACGTGGCGCCGACCTTCGACCACGGCTTCCGGATCGGCCCGCCCGCGCAGGCGGCGAGCCTGACCCCGCCGCCGGCCAGGCCCTGAACACCAAGGATTACCCATGAAGCTTTCGCGTTTTCTGCGTAACGGCCTGGCCAGCCTGCTGCTGGCCGCGCCCCTGAGCCAGGCCGCCGACAGCGTGCTGCGCATCGGCGATCAGAACTACTACAACGTGCGCGCCTCGCTGGAGGCCTCCGGCACGCTGGAGGGCGCGCCCTATCGGGTCGAGTGGAAACACTTCCAGTCCGCCGCGCCGCTGGCCGAAGGCCTGGACGCCGGGGCGCTGGACCTCGGCTTTCTCGGCGACTCGGGGTTCATCTTCCTCGCCGCCAAGGGTGCGCCGGTCAGGCTGATCGGCGTTTCCCGGCAGAACCCGGACACCATCGCCCTGCTGGTGCCCAAGGCCTCGCCGGCCAAGACCATCGAGGACCTCAAGGGCAAGAAGGTCGCCTACTGGCCCGGTGCCTGGAGTCAACAGTTGACTTTGCGCGCCCTGCAGAAGGCCGGCCTGCCCGGCGACTACGTCGAGTTCGTCAAGCTGATGCCGATCGACGCCGCCGCCGCGCTGCCGCAAGGCAGCATCGACGCCTTCCCGGTGTGGGAGCCGTACATTTCCCAGCAGACCCTCTTCTCCGGCGCCCGCCCGCTGCTCACCGCCAAGGGCCTGATGCCGGGGCTGTCCAGCATCGCCGCCAACGCCGCCTCCCTCGAACCCAAGCGCGCCGCCATCGCCGACTTCCTCGGCCGCCTCAAGCGGGCACGCGCCTGGGTCGAAGCGCACAAGAGCGAGTACGCCGAGCTCTGGGCGCAGAAGGCCAACCTCGACCCGGCGGTGTCCCGCCACTGGATCGGCCAGGCCGGCATGAGCGTCGCCCCGGTGGACGCACAGGCCGCCCGCGACTACCAGGAAACCGCCGACTTCCTCAAGGAAACCGGCGCCCTGCCCAAGGCTTTCAAGGTGGATGAGGTGATCGACGGGTCCTTCGCCGAGGCATTGCAGCCCTGAGAGGCTGTGAAAAATTCAAGCTGCTGCTGAGCCCCCTTCAAAACCCCCGCTAAAACGTTGCGCTACGTGAAAAGTGAGACTATTTGGTCCGCAAACTCTCCTGCATTTCACGTAGCACGCCGTTCTGAAGGTGGTTGGAGAGGTTCTCGCGGCGCTATTCGATTTTTTCACAACCTCTGAGTCGCCGCCTGCCCCTGGGCAGGCCGGACAACCATGCGGGAGCGCCCCTTGCCGGGACGCTCCCGCAACTTTCATGACCTCTGCGAGCCCGCCCGTCGGGCGAATGGGTTTCCCCCGGCCAAGCGGCCCGGCACAGCCCGCGCTGTGGCGCGGGCTGTGCCAACACGTCGACAGACCCCAGAGGCCGATTCCATCTTGCTGCGTAACCTCAACGCTGAGAGTCGTTCGTGCTCCGATTCCACGTGTGGTAACGCCCCAGCCAGTGGGCATAGGGCGCCGGCAGCGTCCAGGACGGGCGCTCGATACCCAGCTCTTGGGCCGCGGCATACGGCCAGTGCGGGTCGGCCAGGTGGGCGCGGCCGATCATGGCGAGGTCCAGCTGGCCTTCCTTGACGGCCCGCTCGGCGACCTGCGGGGTGCCGAAGCCCCAGGCCGATGCCACCGGGATGCCCACCTCGCGGCGTACCCGCTCGGCGATCGGCCCCATGAAGCCGGGTGCCCAGGGAATAGTGGTGTCCGCGATGGTGAAGCCGATGCTGACGCTCAGCAGGTCCAGGCCAGTCTGCTTGAAGCGACGGGCCAGTTCGATGGATTCGGCGAAGGTCTGTTCGTCCCGGCCATCGAACTCGATCACCCCGAAGCGGGCGGTCAGCGGCAGATGTTCCGGCCATACCTCGCGGACTGCCGCCAGGGTCTCCAGCAGGAAGCGGCAGCGCTTGTCGAAGCTGCCGCCGTAGGCATCGGTGCGCTGGTTGGAATGTTCGGAGAAGAAGCTCTGCGCCAGGTAGCCGTGGGCGAAATGCAGCTCCAGCCACTCGAACCCGGCATCGCGCGCCCGGCACGCCGCGGCGACGAAATCGTCCCGCACCCGGGCGATGTCCTCCAGGGTCATGGCCCTGGGCACGTTCGGCAGGTGGCGGCCGAAGGGAATGGCCGAGGGGGCGATGGTCTGCCAGCCGCGCGGATCGCCCTCGGCGATGTGGTCGTCGCCCTCCCAGGGACGGTTGGCGCTGGCCTTGCGGCCGGCGTGGGCGATCTGGATGCCGGGCACGGCCCCCTCGGCCTTGATGGCCTGGACCACCGGCACGAAGGCCTGGGCCAGTTGGTCGTTCCAGATCCCGGGGCAGCCGGGGGAGATGCGGCCCTCCGGCGAGACGGCGGTGGCCTCGACGATCACCAGCCCCGCCCCCCCCTGGCGATGCTGGCGTAATGCACTTTATGCCACTCGTTGATCAGACCGTCGTTGGCCATGTACACGCACATGGGCGGAACGGCGATACGGTTGCGCAGGGTGACATCCTTCAGCGTGTATGGCTGGAACAGAGCGGACATGGAGCTTCCTCGTGCGGTGAGATTGAATTCTGTAGTTCGATGATATTCGAACAATAGCCGGCGGACAATCCCTCCGGTATGATTCCGCCATGCGCCCCTTCAAGCACCCCGCCGCCAGCGAATTCGTCCTCGAGCGCGTTCTCTACGCCCTGAGCGATCCGGTGCGCCTAGAGATCGTCCGGCGCCTCGCCGCGCTGGGCGAGGCCAGTTGCAGCGAGCTCGACGGCGGCCGGCCGAAGTCGAGCGTCTCCCACCATTTCCGGGTGCTGCGCGATGCAGGCCTGGTCTGCACCCGCAGCGCCGGGACCACCCACATCAACTCGCTGCGCAGCGAGGAGATGAACGCGCGCTTCCCGGGTTTGCTCGAGGCGATCCTGTCGCAGCGCGAGTGAAGCGCGCCCTGCGCAAGGCATGGCAGGCCACATGAAAGCCGCTGGCCCAGGGCGCACGTCTCCCAGCTAATCGGCCCGGCACAGTCCGCGCTTCTCGCCCGGCGCGGCCTGCGCCCAAGCGAAGGCGATCAGCGCGACCAGCGAAAGACCGCTGCCGAGTGCCGCGACGCCCAGCCAACCCGTGTGCGCGTAGAGCGCGCTGGCCACCGAGGAGCCCGTGGCGCCGCCGACGAAGATGCTGGTCATGTACAGCGCGTTGAGGCGCCCGCGGCTGGCCGGGTCGAGGCTGTAGACCGCGCGCTGGCCGAGCACCATGTTCATCTGCACGGCGAAGTCGAGGACGACCCCGGTGATCGCCAGCCCGACGACCCCGAGCGGCAACGGGACGACGCCCGGCAGGAAACTGAGGATACCGAGCGCCATCGCCAGCCCGGACATCGACCGGGTATGGCCGGCGTCCGCCAGCCGCCCGGCGATGGGCGCGGCGACCGCACCGACCGCGCCGGCCAGGGCGAAGAGCGCGATCTGCGACTGGGACAGGCCGTACTCGCGCGACAGCGCCAGCGGAGCCGCCGTCCAGAACAGGCTGAACGCGGCGAACATCAGCCCCTGGTAGAGGGCGCGCTGGCGCAGCACCGGCTCGCGCCGGAACAGCTGCCCGAGCGAGCGGAGCAACTGGGCATAGCTCGCCCGGTGGTCGGGGCGGCGGCCGGGCAGCGTGGTGGCGACGACCAGGGCGATGAGCAGCATCGCCGCCGCCGCGCCGAAGAACACCACCCGCCAGTGGAAGTGGTCGGCGATCAGGCTGGAGACCGGGCGGGCCAGCAGGATGCCCAGCAACAAGCCGCCCATGATCGCGCCGACCACCCGGCCACGGGTTTCCTCGGGCGCCAGGTGCGCGGCGAGGGGAATCAGTATCTGCACCGACACCGAGCCGAAACCGATCAGCAGCGAAGTCGCCAGCAGGACGCCCGGCCCTTCGCTCAGCCCCGCGCCGATCAGGCTGACGACAGTGACCGCGAGGGTGGCCAGCATCAGCCGGCGATTCTCGAGCAGGTCGGCGAGCGGCACCAGGAAGAACAGCCCCAGCGCATAGCCGACCTGGGTCAGCGAGACGATGAGGCTCGCGCCGCCGGCGGAAAGGCCGATGTCGGGGGCGATCAGTTCGATGATCGGCTGGGCGTAGTAGATGTTCGCCACGATGACGCCGCAGCAGAAGGCGAACAGCAGGACCAGGCCCTTGCTCAGGGTTGCGGCACTGTGCGCCGGTGCGGTCGTTGCCGGGCGGCTCATGGGCGTGACTCCTCTGCAAGGGTCCGGGCGAGCGGCGCCCCGGCGAGGCGCGGCTCGCGTGGGAAAGGGACCAGCGGGATGGCGAGAAGGAATGGCTGGGGCATGGCGGTTCTCCACGGTAGGTTGTCTGGTCGCCACCTTAGGCGCTGCCGGCAACCGGGAGAATCCTGCGGCGGCGCAATGCGGCGTTGCGCCCGGTGCAATGGCGCACGTCAGAGGATTCGCGCCATGAACGCCAGGAAGGCCTCGATCCGCATCGAGCCGCGATGGTTGGGCAGATAGCGCGCGCTGATCAGCGGACGGGTGTTGTCGGGATCGACCGAGAAGGTGTCGAACAGGCTGGTCAGCCGGCCGCCCGTCAGGTCCTGGTCGACGATCCAGTCCGGCAAAAGCGCCACGCCGAGGCCGGCGCGCGCCACCGCATGCAGGGCTTCGACATTGTCGCTCCTGAACCGCCCGTGGACCGGCACGCGGATGACTTCGTCCTGCGCCTGGAAAGTCCACACTTGCCGGGCGCTGCCGTAATTGAAACGCAGGCAATCGTGCGCGAGCAGATCCATCGGCTGCTCCGGCACGCCCCTTTCCCGCAGGTAGTCCGGACTGGCCACCACGCGCCGCCGGAACCGCCCGAGCGGGCGACTGATCACGCCGTCCATCGGCGCCGCCGCGCCGAGCCGGATCGACAGGTCCACCCGCTCGGCCAGCAGATCGACGATGTCGTCGGTCAGGGAAATGTCCAGTTCCAGCCGGGGATACTGGCGCAGCAGATCCCCCAGGTGCGGGCAGATGCGCGCACGCCCGAAGGCCATCGGCAGCGAGACGCGCAGGGGACCGGCCGGCTCGTCGCCGCGGTCGCGGATCGAGGCGTCGGCCTCCTCCAGTTCCTCCAGGATGCGCCGTGCGCTCAGGTAGTAGGCGGCTCCGGCCTCGGAGACCGTGACCTGGCGGGTCGAGCGGTTGAGCAGGACGCTGCCGAGCTCCTGCTCCAGCGCATCGACCATCCGGGTGACCGTGGAGGTCGCGACCTCCAGCCGGCGGGCGGCCGCGGAAAACCCTTTGGCGTCCACCGTGGCAACGAACATCCTCAGAGCGAGCAACTTGTCCACGCCATCTCCCGCAATCAACGAAGCCACTGCATGCTGGCCGATTCAGTATGGTCCCATGACTTCGGCACGAACCTCGCCCGGCAAAACCGGGTGGCCGCCCCCTGCGGGCGGCTGTTGCACGCGATGCAGGGACGACCGGACAGCGCCGAACGCCCCTTGCAGCGGGCCGGGGGAGTCATCGCGCCATGGAGCGAAAAACTTGGCGCCGCGAGAGCGGCGTTGGCCTTGGAGCGACGACGGCGCCAAGGGACCCGGAGCGGTTCGCGCGCCCCGGAAACCCAGGCCGGCTTGCCAGTGGGCTTGGCCTGCGAGAAAAAACGGGGGCAATTGAACATGAAATGCGAACAAACAGATCACGAATGCACCATTGATGGCAAAAAAGTGCTCAATATCCTTAGAGGGGAAGTCTTCTGCGCTTTGCACTGCAAGGCCCGGGAGTCTCGCATGACCATAAGACAGCGAGCCCTATCGAATGAACACACCACGAACGCTCTACGACAAGCACATTGACTCGCACACCCTGTGTCCGCTCGACGACGACGGCCACGTACTGCTCTACATCGACCGCCAAGTTCTCAACGAATACACCAGCCCGCAAGCCTTCAGCGGTCTGCGCGAGGCCGGACGCACCGTCTGGCGTCCGGAAACCGCGCTCGCCGTGGTCGATCACGTCAATCCGACCGCACCGCAGCGCATTGCCGCCATGCCCGACGAGGGCGGCGCCCGCCAAGTGTCCTACCTGGCCGAGAACTGCCGCGACTTCGGTATCGAACTGTTCGATGTGCTCGACAAGCGCCAGGGCATCGAGCACGTGGTCGCCCCGGAACAGGGCTTCATTCTGCCCGGCATGGTGGTTGCCGCCGGCGACAGCCACACCACCACCTACGGTGCCCTGGGCGCCTTCGGCTTCGGTATCGGCACCTCGGAGATCGAGCACCTACTGGCCTCGCAGACCCTGGTTTACAAGCGCCTGAAGACCATGCGCGTGACCGTGGAGGGAAGGCTCGGACTGGGCGTGGCATCGAAGGACATCATCATGGCGCTGATCGAAAAGATCGGCGCCTCTGGCGCCACGGGCTATGCCATCGAATTCGCCGGCTCGACCATCGACGCACTGAGCGTCGAGGCTCGCATGACCATCTGCAACATGGCGGTCGAGGCCGGCGCCCGTGGGGCCTTCATGGCCCCGGACGACAAGGTCTTCGCCTACGTGAAAGACAAGCTCCGTGCGCCGAAGGGCGAGCAGTGGGAGCAGGCCGTGGCCAAATGGCGCGAGCTGAAGAGCGACGAAGGCGCGGTGTTCGACTGCGAGGTGGCCATCGTTGCCACGGCCATCCAGCCGATGGTCACCTGGGGCACCAGCCCGGACCAGGCCGCCCCCATCGGTGCCCGGGTGCCCGATCCGGCCGGCGAAGCGGACCCGATTCGTCGCCGCGACCTGCAACGCGCCCTGGACTACATGGGTCTGGAGCCCGGCCAGCGGCTCGACGGGATCGCCATCAGCCATGCCTTCATCGGCTCCTGCACCAATGCCCGCATCGAGGACCTGCGCCAGGTGGCCGAGGTGGTCAGGGACCGTCGGGTGGCCGCCGGCGTGCGGGCGATGATCGTGCCCGGCTCCACCGCAGTACGTGCCCAGGCTGAATCGGAGGGGCTGGCGGAGATCTTTCTCGCCGCCGGCTTCGAGTGGCGCCAGTCGGGCTGCTCGATGTGCCTGGCGATGAACGACGATGTGCTGGACGTCGGCGACCGCTGCGCCTCCAGCACCAATCGCAACTTCGAAGGGCGCCAGGGCGCCGGTGCACGCACGCATTTGATGAGCCCGGCGATGGTCGCCGCCGCTGCCCTCGCCGGTCGTCTGACCGATGTCCGCTCACTGTCCTTGGAGGCCTGAAGCATGGAACCCTTCCTCACCGTCAGCGGCAAGGCCGCGCCCTTTCTCGCCGCCAACGTCGATACCGACGTGATCATGCCCAAGCAGTTCCTCAAGGGCATCGACCGCAGCGGCCTGGACCGCGGGCTGTTCTTCGCCCTGCGCTTTCTCGAGTCCGGCGCGCCGAACCCGGAATTCATCCTCAATCGGAGCGCCTGGCAAGGCGCGAAGTTTCTGGTCGTCGGCCCCAACTTCGGCTGCGGCTCGAGCCGCGAGCATGCGGTCTGGGGACTCAAGCAGTTGGGTATCCGCGCGCTGATCGGCACCCGCTTCGCCGGCATCTTCTATGACAACTGCCAGCGCAACGGCGTGCTCACCATCCAGCTGGAAGAGGACGAGCTGCGCGAACTGGGCCGGCTGGTCGGCCAGCCGGAAAGCAACCGGATTTCCGTCGATCTACCGGCCCAGCAGATCCGCTTGCAGGACGGCCGGGCCATCGGCTTCCGGATCGATGCGCTGCGCAAGGAGGCCTTGGTCCAGGGCCTGGATGCCATCGGCAGCACCCTGCGGCGCGCCGAGCAGATCCGCGCCTTCGAGCGCCGGCACCTGCAGGAAAACCCCTGGCTCGCCTGACCCCCGCCCCATGAACCGCGCGCCGTCCCTCGGCGCCGCGGTTTGTAGCGCCGCCTACAGCGAAATGCCCTTGAAATGCTGCTCGAGGAATTCGACGCAGACCCGCAGTTTCGCCGAGTTGGCCAAGCGCGTCGGATAGACCGCCCAGACATTGGCGCTCTGGTTATAGTCGTGCAGCACCTGCACCAGTCGCCCCTGCTCCAGCAGCGGCTTCACGTCCCACAGCGAGCGCAGCAGGATGCCTCGTCCGTGCAGCGCCCACTCCAGCACGATCTCCCCGTTGTTCGACGACAGCGGCCCGCTGACGCGCACGCTGGCGGGCTTGCCATCGCACGAGAGATGCCAGACGCCGAAGGAGTTGTTGCGCTCCTTGAGTACTAGGCAATCGTGGCGTTGCAGGTCGTCCAGGCTGGTCGGCGTGCCGCGTCTTGCCAGGTAGTCCGGCGTGGCGCAGAGCACCCGCTTGTTGGTTACCAGCCGCTTGCAGATGTGCTGGCTCGGCAGGTCGTCGCCGACCCGGATCTCCAGGTCGAAGCCCTCGCCGACGATGTCCACTACCCGGTCGAACACCTCCAGGCGGATCTCCAGCTCCGGATAGCGTTCGGCGAGCAGCGAGATGGCCGGCGCCACATGGTTGCGGCCGAAGCCGAAGGTGCTGCTGATGTGCAGCAGCCCGCGCGGCGTCTGCCGGACCTGGGACAGCTCGTCGAACAGGTCGTCGAGGTCGCCCAGGATGCGCACCGCCCAGCGCTGGGCGCGCTCGCCGTCCTCGGTCAGGGCGATGCGCCGGGTGGTGCGATGCAGCAGGCGCGCCTTGAGGGTCGACTCGAGGATCTGGATGCGCTTGCTGACATAGGCCGGCGACAACCCCAGCTCTTCCGCCGCTGCGGCAAAGCCCTGCTTGCGGATCACGGTGAGGAAGACGCGCAGGTCTTCGGGCAGGGGCAATTGATCACGGACTGTGCTCACAGGACACCTACCTGGTCGGTTTTCGCACGAAAGGCGGAAGATAACACGCCGTCAGCCGGGCCTGACTCTGTTTCCCATCCCGACCGACGGCTCTCGAAGCAGTGCTTCAAGCCTCCGCCACTGCATGTTTCTGTCATCAATAATGCTGCTATTCGGCAGATCAATACACACCTCATGAACAGTAAGGTCACAGTTCGACCATTGATGGTTGGCTGCAAAAACCTAGGATGGAGAGCGCAATCAATGAGGAGCGACTGCCATGTTCACCGATTTCCAGAAAGACACACGCCAGGTCAATGGCGTGCAGATCGCCTACCGCATAGGGGGCAGCGGACCGGGTCTGCTGTTGCTCCATGGCCACCCGCAGACCCATGCCATCTGGCACAAGGTCGCGCCGTATCTGGCACAGCACTTCACGGTGGTCGCCGCCGACCTGCGCGGCTATGGCGACAGCGAGAAGCCCGAGGCCGATGCCGATCCGGTCGCCTATAGCAAGCGCGAGATGGCCCGCGACATGGTCGAGTTGATGGCCTCCTTGGGGGTCGCCCGGTTCGACCTTTTGGCCCATGACCGCGGCGCACGGGTTGCCCACCGGCTGGCCCTGGACCATCCGGCCGCGGTGCGCCGCCTGATCCTGCTGGACATAGCGCCAACTCTGGCGATGTACAGGCAAACCACGGAAGCCTTTGCACGCGCCTACTGGCACTGGTTCTTCCTGATCCGGCCGGCCCCCCTGCCGGAAACCCTGATCGAAGCCGATCCGGAACTCTATCTGCGCAGCGTGATGGGCAGTCGCAGCGCCGGCATGCGCCCGTTCACCGACGAAGCCTTCGCCGAATACCTGCGCTGCCTGAAGCTGCCCGGCACAGCGCGCGGCATTTGCGGCGACTACCGGGCCAGCGCCGGCATCGATTTGGAGCACGACCACGCAGACCTTGAGGCAGGGCACTTGATGGACACGCCGCTGCTGGCGTTGTGGGGCGGCGACGGCACGGTGGGCAAATGTTTCGACCCGCTGGCCGAATGGCGCAAGGTGGCCAGTGATGTACGCGGCAAGCCGCTGCCCGCCGGCCATTACCTGGCCGAGGAAATCCCCGAACTGCTGCTCGAAGAAGTGCTCGCCTTCCTGCTCTGAAGCCGGCGCCCTCCCCGATAGCGCTTATCCAGTGCGTGACCACGAGTCCACGCACTACGGGAGTCTTTTATCCGCCGCCAGACGCGGCGCTACCAGGACAACAACAATGACAATCAATGCCTCCTCGAGCCTCCGGTCATTGCCACGGCGCCCGGCTGTCGCTCGGCCCGTCGGCGTTGCGCTGGAAGAAGTCGCGCAGGTGCTCGACGAAGTAGGAAACCTTGGCGGAAAGGTTGAGGCGTTCGAGATAGACGGCGTAGATGTCCGCCGGCGGGGTTTCGTACTCCGCGAGCACTTCCTCCAGCCGCCCGCTGCGCAGGTACTTGGCGAGGTTCCATTCGGCCCGCATGAGGATGCCGTGGCCATCCAGCGCCCAGTTCAGCGCGACCTCTCCCTCGTTGGTGCTGAGGCTGCCCCGCACCTTGACCGATTCGGTCTGCTTGCCCCGGGTCAGTCGCCAGACGCCGAAGGCCGCATCGTTCTGCCTCAGCACGATGCAGTTGTGGCGCATCAGGTCCTTGGGCACCTCGGGGCGTCCGAAGGCCCGCAGGTAGAGCGGGGAGGCGCACAGCCGGCGGCGGTTCGAGGCGATCTTGCGGGCGATCAGGCGGGAGTCCGGCAGCTCGCCGAAGCGAATGGCGACATCGATCGCGTCGTCCGGCAGGTTGATCGGGCGATCCGTCAGTTGCAGCTGCACCTCGACATCCGGATAGCGCTTGACGAACGAGGAGATCGCCGGACCGACATGGGTGCGGCCGAAGCCGAGGGGCGCATTGACCCGCAGCAGTCCCTTCGGCGCGGCCCGGCTGCTCGACACCTGGCGCTCCATTTCCTCGATTTCGCCCAGTATCCGCTGGGCGTTGAGCAGGTAGACCTCGCCTTCGCCGGTGAGACTGATGCTTCGCGTGGTCCTGTTGAGCAGGCGCACCCCGAGCCGCTGCTCCAGTTGCGCCAGGCGCTTGGAGACTGCCGGCGGCGTCAGATTCAGTTCGCGCGCGGTTGCCGCGAGGCTTCCCAGCTTGACCAGCAAGGTGAAAAAAGCCAGTTCGGATACCTGGTTCATCATTAACTCTAAGAAAATAATGTATTAACTTTCATTAGATTATATCACTCAAAAAATCAGTACCCTGATCCCTGTGAATTACTCCCTGAGAAACAGGGGGTCATTTCCCATTCACAGTAAGTCGACTCTATTGGCAACTGGCACAGTTTCAAGGTTGCCAACAACACAATCCGACTCACAAAAATAATTCGGAGGAGCTAATGATCAAGCGACTTATAGGAAAACTATATGTTCAGGTGTTGATCGGCGTAACCATCGGGGTATTGCTCGGTGTTTACTTGCCGGCATTCGGCACCGACATGAAGCCGCTCGGCGATGCCTTCATCAAGCTGATCAAGATGGTCTTCGCGCCCATCATCTTTGCCACCGTGGTACTTGGCATCGCCAAGATGGAAAGCATGAAGGAACTCGGGCGGGTCGGCTCGCGCGCGCTGATCTACTTCGAGATCCTGTCGACCTTCGCTCTCGCTCTGGGTCTGGTGGTCGTCAATCTCGTCCAGCCCGGCCAAGGGATGAACATCGATCCGGCCACGCTCGATACCAAGAGCATTGCCACTTACACGGCTGCCGCGACGAGCGGCTCGGGAAGCTTCACCGACTTCCTGCTCCATATCATCCCCGCCAGCGTCGTCGACTCGTTCGCCAAGAACGAGATCCTGCAGATCCTGCTGTTCTCGACCCTGTTCGGCATCGCGCTGTCCCGCATGGGCTCCCGTGCCAAGCCGGTGGTCGATGTGCTGGAAGCGTTTTCCAACGGCATGTTCCTCATCGTCGGCATGGTCATGCGGGTGGCTCCCATCGCCGCCTGCGGCGCGATGGCCTTCACGGTCGGCAAGTACGGCCTGGGGTCGATCGTGTCCCTCGGCAAGCTGATGGCCACCATGTACCTGACCTGCTTCCTCTTCGTGGCGATCGTCCTCGGTAGCATCTGCCGCATGTCCGGCTTCAGCCTGTGGAAGTTCCTGAAGTACCTCAAGGACGAGCTCTTCACCGTGCTGGGCACCAGTTCTTCCGAATCGGTCGTTCCGCAGCTGATGAACAAGCTGGAGAACGTCGGTGTCTCCAAGCCCGTGGTGGGACTGGTGATCCCCTCCGGACTGACCTTCAACCCCGACGGCCAGTGCATCTACTACACGATGGCGGCCATCTTCATCGCCCAGGCGACCAATACGCCGCTGACGCTGACCGACCAGTTGATCGTGCTCGGGGTGCTGCTGCTGACCTCGAAGGGATCGGCGGGAGTCACCGGTTCCGGCTTTATCACCCTGGCGGCAACCCTGGCTTCGCTGGGCACCATTCCGGTCGCCGGCATGGTGCTGCTGCTCGGGGTCGACCGCTTCATGTCGGAGGCGCGCTCCATCACCAACACCATCGGCAACGCCGTCGCCACCATGGCGATCGCCAAATGGGTCGGCTCTCTCGATCAGGCCCGAATGGAGCAAGTGCTGAATGGCGATGCGCTGCCCGAGACAGACCGGGAGCAGGAAGTTCTGTCGCTAAAAAAGACTGAAAAACCGGGAGTTCAAGTCGGCGTCGTCTGAAGTTTCAGACACCCGACCAGATAACAACGAACCGAGCCTTGTTGATGTAGCCAGGAGAATAAACGTGGATAAAGAATCAGCAGTGCAGTCACTTACCGATGTCATGGCCAAGTTCACCGCCTATATCGGCAAGCGTTTGCCAACCGACGTCAAAGCCAAGACGGCAAAGTTGCGGGCCGCCGAAACCAATCCGCTGGCCATTGCGATCTACGATTCGATGGCCGAGAACCAGGACGCCGCGGATAAGTTGGACCGCCCGAGCTGTCAGGACACCGGGGTCATCCAGTACTTCATTGCCGCCGGCGCCAAGTTCCCGCTGCTGGGCGAACTGGAAGAGATCCTGCTGAACGCGACCCTGGAAGCGACCAAGAAGGGGCCGCTGCGCCACAACGCCGTCGAGACCTTCGACGAGAAGAACACCGGGACCAACACCGGCTCGAAGATCCCGTGGCTGGACTGGGAAATCGTTCCCGACGCCGACTACGCGCTGATCGACGTCTACATGGCCGGCGGCGGCTGCACCCTGCCCGGCTCGGCCAAGGTGCTGATGCCGGGCCAGGGCTACGAAGGCGTCACCGAGTTCGTCTTCGACGTGATCACCTCGCGCGGCGTGAACGCCTGCCCGCCCCTCTTGGTCGGGGTCGGCGTGTCGACCTCGGTGGAGACCGCGGCGCGCCTGTCCAAGCGGGCGATCCTGCGCCCGGTGGACTCCCAGCATCCCAACGAGAACGCCGCGTTGATGGAAAAGCTCCTCGAGGAGGGCCTCAACGAGATCGGCATCGGTCCGCAGGGGCTGACCGGCAACAGCAGCGTGATGGGGGTGAACATCGAATCCTCCGCACGCCACCCGTCGACCATCGGCGTGGCCGTCTCCACCGGCTGCTGGGCGCACCGCCGCGGCAAGATCCGCATCAACGCCGACCTGTCCTACGACATCCTCTCCCATGAAGGAGTAGTACTGTGAAAAAGATCCTCACCACCCCGATCAAGGACGAAGATCTCGCGAGCCTGAACGTCGGCGACGTGGTCTATCTGACCGGCCAGCTGGTGACCTGCCGCGACGTGGCCCACCGCCGGCTGATCGAACTGAAGCGCGAACTGCCGGTCGACCTGCGCGGCGGGGCGATCTTCCACGCCGGCCCGATCGTCCGCAAGAAGGACGACGGCAGCTTCGAGATGGTCTCCATCGGCCCGACCACCAGCATGCGGATGGAGAAGTTCGAGAAGCAGTTCATCGAGGAAACCGGCGTCAAGCTGATCGTCGGCAAGGGCGGCATGGGGCCGGAAACCACCACCGGCTGCCTGGAGAACAAGGCGGTCCATGCGGTGTTCCCCGGCGGCTGCGCGGTGCTCGCCGCCACCAAGGTGGAGGAGATCGAACGCGCCGAGTGGCAGGATCTGGGCATGCCGGAAACTCTGTGGGTCAACCGGGTCCGCGAGTTCGGTCCGCTGATCATCTCCATCGATACCAAGGGCAACAACCTGTTCGAGCAGAACAAGGCCCGCTTCAACGACAAGAAGAGCGCGATCGTCGAGAAGATCAACAGCCAGGTCCGCTTCATCAAGTAACGGACCGGACGTTCGCCACGGCAAGGAGCGCCGTCCGAACGTGCGCTCCGCGACAGCCGTTCGCTCCCGGCCGGCGTGCCACCTGGCACGCCGGGCATGGGAGCCGGGAGCCAAACTGCGGCCCCCACACTCCCGCATGACACACCCACACAACAATAAAAGGTGGTTACCCATGAACAAACGCCTCAGCGGCGGTTTGACGCTTTCTTGCCTGAGCCTTTTACCGCTTGGCCAGGTCGATGCCGCCGGCTTCATCGAGGACAGCAAGGCTACGTTGGGCTTCAGGACCTTCTACATGAACCAGGACGACCGCAACTCGGATCGTCCCCGGATCGACGAGACGGGCCAGGCCTTCCTCTTCGAGTTCAAGTCCGGTTTCACCGAGGGCTTCGTCGGTTTCGGCCTGGACGTGATCGCCCAGGAGGGCGTTCGCCTGGACGGCGGCGGTCGCGCCGGCAAGGCGGGTGCCGAGCGCGCCCCCGGCGCGGGCAGCATGTTCCCGCTGAAATCCAACGGCAAGTCCCAGGAAGATTACGGTCGTCTCAACGCGACCGGCAAGATGCGCATCTCCAAGACCATCGCCGAGGTCGGCGTGCTGCGTCCCACCCTGCCGATCCTCAAGAGCAACGACGGTCGCCTGCTGCCGCAGCTCTTCCACGGGGCACAGGTCACCTCCAACGAGTTCAGCAACCTGACCCTCGTCGGCGGCCGGCTCGAGCACTCCACCGAGCGTAACTCCACCGACAGCCAGGCCCTGTTCATCAGCGGCGCGGCAAACAATCAGCGCAGCAACGAGTTCTACTACGGCGGCGTCGACTACAAGGCCACCAAGGCACTGACGCTGCAGTACTACTACAGCAACCTGGACGACTTCTACGAGCAGCACTTCTTCGGCCTGGTGCACAACTGGGCGCTGCCGGTCGGCGCGCTGAAGAGCGACCTGCGCTACTGGACCAGCAACTCCGACGGTGCGAACGGCAGTTCCAGCGGCCGTGCCGAAGGTTACCGAAGCAGCGGCTACTGGGGCTCCGGCAGTTCCCACAAGGGCGAGGTCGACAACGACACCCTGAGCGCGATTTTCAC